>NZ_BAAAPY010000001.1:0-801008 GCF_039531385.1 Aeromicrobium halocynthiae
CATGTCCACCCCCGAAGCCCTGCGCTGCCTCAAACGCCGTCTAGCACGTGTCGTCTTCAACCACCTCACCACCGACCACACAGCCGCCCGGGCTTGCCTTCCGGCCGCGGCTTGACATAGGAGAAACTCGTGCCCCTGACCGTCCACCGCGCCGACCGAGCCGACGTGCTCGTCGAGGGGCTCGCGCGTCTGCTCCAGGAGCCGCCGGACGATCCCTTCGCGCTCGACGTCGTCGTGGTCGCCGCGGCCGGCGTGGAGCGGTGGGTGGCGCAACGGCTGTCGCACCGGCTCGGCACGCAGGACGGTCGCGACGACGGCATCTGCGCGGGCGTCGACTTCCGTCGACCCGCGCACCTCGTCTCCGAGCTCACCGAGCGCGACGTCGACGACCCGTGGGCGCCCGACCGCCTCACCTGGGCCGTGCTCGACCTCCTCGAGACGCACCTCGCCGAGCCGTGGCTGGCGGTCGTCGCCCGCCACCTCGGCGCCGGGCACCCCACGAACGAGGCCGAGCTGCGTCGCGCTCGCCGCTTCGGCACCGCGCGTCGCGTCGCGTCGCTGCTGCACTCCTACGCCGTCCAGCGGCCCGAGATGGTCGCGGCGTGGCAGGCGGGGGACGACACCGACGGGCACGGTCAGCTGCTGCCCGAGTCCGCCCGGTGGCAGGCCGAGCTGTGGCGACGGCTCGTGCCCCGGCTCGCGCCGCACCCCTCGCCCGACCGACGCCTCGCCGAGACCGCCGAACTCCTCCGCGCCGGCCAGGTCCCGAGTGCCCTCGCCGGACGCCTCTCCTTCGTCGGCCACACCCGCATGCCACGAGCGGAGCTCGACGTCGTCGCCGCCCTCGGCCTGCACCGTGACGTCCACCTGTGGCTCCCGCACCCCTCGCAGCGACGGTGGGAACGGACGGCCGTAGCCACCCCGGCGTCCACCGGCGACACGGGCACGACGCTCCCGCGCAGCGCCGTCGACGCGCCGGGCGAGGGCAACCTGCTGCTCACCTCCTGCGGCCGCGACGCCGCCGAGCTGCAGCACACGCTGTCGGCCGTGACCGACCAGCGGTCCACGTCGCTGCGGGTCGAGCACCTGGCGCCTCCGGAGCGACCCGCCACGCTGCTGGGGCTGCTGCAGACCGACCTCGTCGAGGACCGTGAGCTGGCGCCCGCCGACCCGGCGCGACGCGTCGCCGAGACCGACCGGTCCCTGCAGGTGCACGCCTGTCACGGTCCCGCCCGCCAGGTCGACGTCCTGCGGGAGGTCCTGCTGGGTCTGCTGGAGGACGACGCCAGCCTGCAGCTGCGCGACGTCATCGTCATGTGCCCCGACGTGGAGACCTTCGCACCGCTGATCCACGCCGCCTTCGGCCTCGAGGACGTCGAGGGCGTCGATCACCCCGGTCACCGCCTGCGCGTCCGGCTCGCCGACCGGGCGACCACCGCGGTCAACCCCGTCGCGGAGGTGCTGCAGCGCGTCGCCGCGATCGCCGCCGAAGGCCGGGCCCGGGTGGTCGACGTCGTCGACCTCCTCGCCCTCGCCCCGGTCCGACGGCGCTTCGGGCTGAGCGCCGACGACCTCGAGCAGATCGAGACCTGGGCCGCCGACACCGCGGTCCGCTGGGGCTTCGACGCCGACGCCCGGCAGGTCTGGGGGCTCGGTGGTCTCGCGCAGAACACCTGGGCCGCGGGCCTGGACCGCCTGGCCGTCAGCGTCGTCAGCGACGCCGCTGACGGCATCCGGCCCGGCGACGTCCTGCCGCTCGACGACCTCTCCAGCACCGACATCGGCCTCGTCGGCCGCCTGCACGAGCTGCTCGAGCGCCTCCACGGCGTGGTCGACGCGCTCGCCGCGGGGGAGACGAGCACGTGGCGCGACGCCCTCGCCACGGCGGTCGAGACCCTCACCGACGTCACCGGCGACGACGCGTGGCAACGCGAGCAGGTCCTGCGCACCATCGCCGCGCTCGGGCCGGGCGAGGCCACCGCAGCGACCGGGGGAGCGTCCGACGCGCTCGGACCGTCGGAGGTCGTCGCCGTCCTCGACCGCGCCTTCGCCCCACGACCGTCGCGCACGAGCTTTCGCACGGGGGCCGTCACGGTCTGCACCATGGTGCCGATGCGCTCGGTGCCCCATCGCGTGGTCTGCCTGCTCGGCCTCGACGCCGATGCCTTCCCTCGCGTCACGACCCCGCTCGGCGACGACGTCCTTTCCCTCGCCCCTCGCGTCGGCGAGCGCGACGTCGCCGGCGAGGACCGCCAGCTCTTCCTGGACGCCGTCATGTCGGCCACCGAGCACCTCGTCATCACCTACACCGGCGCCAGCGAGCACTCCGGACGCACCCTTCCGCCGGCGACCCCCGTCGGCGAGCTGCTCGACCAGCTCGAGCGGTCCGTCCTCGAGCGACGCCCGAGCGAGGACGGTCGCACCCTGCGCGAGCGCGTCGTCACCCGCCACCCCCTGCAGGCCTTCGACGAGAGCGCCTTCACACCCGGGGCGATCGTCACGGACGAGCCGTTCAGCTTCGACACCGCCGCCCTCGCCGGAGCACGGGCCGCCAGGAGCGCACCGGCGCCCGTCCCGCCGCTGGTCGCGTCCTCGCTGCCACCCGTCGACGAGGACGTCGTGTCCCTGCAGGACCTGCGCGACTTCGTGGCCCACCCCGTCCGCGCGTTCGTCCGCCAGCGTCTCGGTGTCCGCCTGCCGTACGAGAGCGACCCGCAGGAGTCCGGCATCCCGTTGCAGCTCGACGGCCTCGCCCAGTGGAAGCTCAACGAGCAGCTCCTGCAGTCGGTGCTCGCCGGGGCCACGGGGGAGCAGGCCGACGCCGACGCCCGACGCTCCGGCCTGCTGCCCCCGGCGCCCCTGTCGGGCCCTGCGCTGCAGCAGGCGCACGACCTCGTCATCGCGCTCTTCGGCATCGCCGCGCCGTGGCGCGACGAACCCGCCTCGGCGGTCGACGTCGACCACCTCCTGCCCGACGGTCGCAGGGTCGTCGGCACCGTCACCGGGGTGCGGTCGACCGGTCTGCTCACCGTCACCGCGTCGACCCTCAAGGGTCGCCAGCTGACCGAACCGTGGGTCGACCTCCTCGCGCTGAGCGCGGCCGGCCGGACCGCCCCGGCGCGCATCGTCGGACGGGTGCCGAACGGGTATCGCAAGCACCCCGGCACCATCACGCTGCGCGCCCCGTCGTCGACCGAGGCCGACCGGATCCTCACCGACCTGCTCGACCTGCGCGCCGAGGGACTGCGCCGACCGCTCCCGCTGCCGATCAAGACCTCCGAGCCGGTCGCCACCACGCTGCTGCGCACCCAGGACCTCGCCCGCGCCGAGCGAGCGGCGCGCGGCGAGTGGGAGGGCAACCGCAACCGCGACATCGCCGGAGAGGCCGACGACGGCTACCACCGGCTCGCACTGCCCGACTGCACCGTCGAGGACCTCCTGCGCCGCGGACTCGACCGGCACGCGCTGCGGCTCTGGACCCCCCTGCTCGAGCACCGGGAGTCGACATGAGCGAACCCCGGCCGAGCGAGGCTCGCGAGTTCAGCATCAGCGATCCGCTGCCCGAGGGGACGACCCTGCTCGAGGCGAGCGCCGGCACCGGCAAGACGTGGGCCATCGCCGCGCTCGTCACCCGCTACCTCGCCGAGGGGATCGCGACCGTCGACGACCTCCTCGTCGTCACCTTCGGTCGAGCCGCCAGTGCCGAGCTCAAGGACCGCGTGCGCGAGCGGCTCGTGGAGGTCGAGCGGGTCCTCGACGCCTCGCTGCGCAGCGACGAGGACGCCGAACGCATCGCGTCCTCCGACCACCGGTCCGCCGACGAGCTCCTCGCCCTCGTGCTGGTGGCCGATTCCGACGAGCGGCGACGGCGTCGCGACCGGCTGCGCACGGCCGCCGCACGATTCGACGAGGCCACCGTCACCACCACCCACGGGTTCTGCCACACCGTCCTGCGCGGCCTCGGCACCACCGGCGACGTCGAGCCCGGCGCGAGCCTCGTCGAGGACGACTCCGACCTCGTCGCCGAGGCGGCCTCCGACCTCTACCTGCGCTACGCCGCCGGCGGACGGACGCTGCCGTTCGATCCCAAGGAGGCCCGCGAGCTCGGGATGCGCGCCGTCGGCGACCCCGCGGCCACGCTGCTGCCGGTCGACGCCGAGCCGGACTCCGCACCCGACCTGCGACGCCGGTTCGCCGGCGCCGTCCGCGACGAGGTCGGCCGGCGGCGTCGGCGCCTGCGCACCCTGTCCTACGACGACCTGCTCCAGCGGCTCGCCGAGGCGCTCGAGGCACCCGACGCACCGGCCCGCGCGCTCATGCGCGAGCGGTGGCGCATCGTGCTGGTCGACGAGTTCCAGGACACCGACCCCGTCCAGTGGCAGATCCTCGAGCGCGCCTTCGTCGGGCACGCCACCGTGGTCCTCGTCGGCGACCCCAAGCAGGCCATCTACGGCTTCCGCGGAGGAGACGTCCCCACCTACCTGCACGCCGCCGCCCAGGCCGAGACCCGGCGGACGCTCGTGCTCAACCACCGCAGCGACGCCTCCCTCGTCGATGCCGTCGACGTCCTGCTGCGGGGGACGGCGCTCGGGCACGAGCAGATCGTCGTGCGCGCCGCCCGCTCGGCCCAGACGGGCTCCCGCCTGGTCGATCCCGACCGGCCCCACCCGTTCCGTCTGCGCACCGTGCTGCGCCACGACGCGGGCGTCGCTCCCGACGGGCAGCTGGCGATCGCCGCGGCACGCACGGCCATCGCGCGCGACGTCGCGGCCGACGTCGCGCGCCTGCTCACCGGATCCGCCACCTTCGACGACGGCGGCGGTCCACGTCCGGTGCGCCCAGGAGACGTCGCCGTGCTCGTCGAGCGGCACGCTGAGGCCGAGCTCGTCCACGCCGAGCTGACCGCCGCCGGCGTTCCGGCGGTGCGCGGCGGTGGTGCCGACGTCCTGCGCAGCCGCGCTGCCGAGGACTGGCTGACGCTGCTCAGCGCCCTGGAGGCTCCTGACCGAGCCGGCGTCGTGCGCGCGGCCGCCATCGGACCGTTCTTCGGGCACCGGGCCGAGGAGCTCGACGGCGTCGTGGGGGAGAGCCTCACCGACGCCGTCTCCACCAGGCTCCGTGACCTCGCCGACCTCCATGGCGCCCGGGGCACCGCGGGGCTCGTCGAGGCAGTCGTCGCCGACGCCGACGTCGTCGCCCGTGTGCTCGGCCGCGAGGGCGGACGTCGCCTGCTCACCGACCTCGAGCACGTCGGTCACGTGCTGCAGCAGGTCGCGCGCGAGGAAGCACTGGGCGGTGCCGGTCTGCTGCGCTGGTTGCTCGACCGACGCGCCGACGGCGCCCGGGCCGCCGAACGCGCACGTCGCCTCGACACCGACGCCGAGGCGGTCCAGGTCGTCACGACCTTCGTCAGCAAGGGGCTGCAGTACCCGGTCGTGTACGCACCGTTCCTGTTCAACCGCTACGACGCCGAGCGCGAGGTCCTGCGCCTGCACACGGCAGGACGGCGCAGCCTCGACGTCGGTCGCGGTGGCCCCTCGCACGAGGAGCACGTGCGCCTCGCAGCCAGCGAGCGGGCCGGGGAGTCGTTGCGACTGCTGTACGTCGCGCTGACGCGTGCCCAGTCCGGGCTCGTCCTGCACTGGGCTCCCACCAAGGACTCCGCGAACGCCGGCCTGCACCGCCTGCTGTTCCGGCCCGACCCCGAGGGCGCCCACGTCCCGGACCGGGTGGGCTGTCCGCCGGACGCGGAGGTCGTCGCACGCCTGCGGCAGTGGGCCGACCGCGGCGGTCCGTGGCTGGAGCAGATGACCACCACGCCCGTCCACCTGTCGGCGCCGCCGCCGGCCGGCGACGACCTGCGAGCGCGCTCCCTCACGCGCGACCTCGACCCCACCTGGCGCCGCACCTCGTACACGGCCCTGGTCCGCCAGGACGACCAGACCTCCGTCGGCAGCGAGCCACCGGCCGGCGTGCGCGACGACGAGGACCCCGTCGCAGCCGTGCCACCGGCGACCCCTGTCGCCTCACCGGTCCCGTCCCCGTGGGCCGACCTCGCCGGCGGAGCGGCCTTCGGCACGCTGGTGCACGCCGTCCTGGAGGAGGTCGACACCGAGCAGCCCGACCTGCCGTCACAGGTCCGGGAGCGGGTCACGCACCACCTCGAGCGTCGTCCGCTCGACGTCTCCTCCGACGCCCTCGTCGAGGCGCTGCTGCTGTCCCTCGACACGCCGCTCGGTCCCCTCATGGACGGCCTGACGCTCACCGACGCCCTGCGGCTCCGACCCCTGCGCGAGCTCGACTTCGAGCTGCCGCTGGCCGGTGGGGACCAGGCGAGCGCGGTGGGCGACGGACGGCGCACGGGCGGTCCTGGCACGCTCGCCGACGTCGCCGACCTCATGGAGACCCACTTGGCAGCGGACGACCCGCTCCGTGCCTTCGCCCCCCGGCTGCGCGTCCCGACGCTCGCGGGCCGCACGCTGCACGGCTACCTCACCGGCTCCATCGACGTCCTGCTGCGCGACGGAGCCGGTCGCACCATCGTGTGCGACCACAAGACCAACCGCCTCGAGGCGCCCGGGCAGGGCCTCGAGGCATACGCGCCGTCCCGCCTCGCCGACGCCATGCTCGCCACCACCTACCCCCTGCAGGCGCTGCTCTACACGGTGGCCCAGCACCGGTTCCTGCGCTGGCGGGTGCCCGACTACGACCCCGACGTGCACCTGCACGGCGTGCTCTACCTCTTCCTGCGCGGCATGGCCGGGCCCGGGGCGCCCACCGAGGACGGGCTGCCCCACGGGGTCTTCGCCTGGCGGCCGCCATCGACCCTCGTGCTCGGGCTCAGCAACCTCCTCGACGGCCGAGGAGTCGACCGAACCGCAGACCCAGGGGAGCAGCGATGAGCGAGACACCGGTCGAGGCCGGCCTTCCCATGCCCGACCCTCACGGCGCCGAGCGTGTCCGCGGCGCCTCGGGCGTCCTGGCGCTGCTGAACGCCGCGGACATCCTCGCCGCGGCCGACGTCCACGTCGCAACACGCGTCAGCGCCCTGCTCGACGTCGGCGACGAGGCCGCGGTCCTCGCACTCGCGCTGACCGTGCGTGCCGCTCGGCTCGGCTCCTCGTGCCTGCGGCTGGAGACGGTCGCAGCCGAGCTGGGTCCCGAGCTCGAGCGTCACGTCCCGCGCGAGCAGTGGCCCGCCGACCTGTGGCCCGACGGCTGGTGGGACCGCGTCGTCGCCAGTGCACTCGTCACCTCACCCGACGCCGTCCTCGTCGCCGAGGCGCCGCTGCTGACCCTGCAGCGCTACCACCGCCTGGAGGTCTCCCTGTCAGACCGGCTGGCCGCTCGAGCCGTCGCGCCCGTGCCGGAGCTGGACACCGAGCGCCTCGGGACCGACCTCGACCGGTTGTTCGAGGCCGAGACGTTCGCCGACCAGCGCGCCGCGGCCGAGCTCGTGGCGCGATCCTCGACGTCGGTCGTCACAGGCGGGCCCGGCACCGGCAAGACGACGACGATCGCCCGTGTGCTCGCGGCCCTCGCGGGCCAGCACGGGACCGATCGAGAGGGCAGGGAGCGTCCGCTGTCGGTCGCGCTGGCCGCGCCCACCGGCAAGGCGGCCGCCCGCATGCGCGAGGCCGTGGCCCAGGCGGCCGAGGCCGACGTGTTCACGCCCGCCGAGCGGGAGTGGCTCGCCACGCTGGACGCCGTCACCCTGCACCGGCTGCTCGGCCCCCGCCCCGACTCGCGCTCCTCGTTCGTCCACCACGCCGGACAGAAGCTCGCCCACGACGTCGTCGTCGTCGACGAGACATCGATGGTCTCGCTGCTGATGATGGAGCGCCTCGTGCAGGCCACCTCCGCCGACACGCGGCTCGTCCTCGTGGGCGACGCCGACCAGCTCGCCTCGGTCGAGGCCGGCGCCGTGCTGCGTGACGTCGCCGAGGGCCTGCAGGCCGCACCGCACCCCGCCGTCGCGACGTTGCGGACGGGCCACCGGTTCACCGGTGCGGTCGGAGCCCTGGCCTCGGCGGTCGTCGGTGGTGACGCCGAGGCGACGCTCGCCCTCCTGCGCAGCGACGATCCCGGCGCTCCGCGCCTGGTCGACCACGACGCGGTCCAGGACGTCGTCGCGGGCCTGCCGGTGCAGCAGGCGCGGTCCCTGGCCGCCGCTGCCGCGGACGGGGACGCCGCCGCGGGGCTCGTCGCCCTCGGATCCCACCGCCTGCTGTGTGCCCACCGGGACGGACCCTGGGGACTGCGCCCCTGGAACGAGGCGTTGGAGCGCGAGGTGCGCGGCTTCGCCGACCCGAGCCGGCCGTGGTTCGTCGGCCGGCCCGTCCTGGTCACCCGCAACGACCCCGGTCTGGGGGTCCACAACGGCGACACCGGCCTGACCGTGGAGCGCGACGGCCGTCTCGTGGTCGAGCTCGACACCGGTCGGAGCGTCGCCGCGTCGCGACTGCCCGCGGTGCAGACCGCCTACGCCAGCACCGTGCACCGCAGCCAGGGCAGCGAGTACGCCCACGTCACCGTCCTGCTCCCGCAGGACGACTCGCCGATCCTGACCCGCGAGTTGCTCTACACCGCCATCACCCGCACCCGCGGCGGACTCACCGTCGTCGCCGACGAGGACACGATCCGTCGGGCGGTCGAGCGGCGCACGGCGCGGGCGAGCGGCATCGCCCGCAGGCTCTCGGCCCGTCTCGGCGGGTCCTGAGGCCGGGCTCGGGGTGCGAGTACCGATCGTCGGCATTGGATTGTGCACAACCAAGTTGTGTGCAATGCTTCGCGTGTGGGCATCATCCGCATCGACGAGCAGCTGTGCTTCGCGCTGCACGCCGCGTCGCGCGCCATGACCGGCGCCTACCGCGAGCCGTTGCGCCGTCTCGAGATCACCTACCCGCAGTACCTCGTGCTGCTCCTGCTGTGGGAGCAGGACGAGCAGACCATCAGCGAGCTCGGCGACCGCCTGCGGCTCGACAGCGGCACCCTGTCCCCGCTCGTGCGACGACTGGAGGTGCGCGGGCTCGTCGAGCGGGTTGCCTCGACCGTCGACGAGCGTCGCGTCCACGTCCGGCTCAGCGACGACGGACGTCGACTCGGCCCCGAGATCGTCGACGTGCAGCGCTGCGTCCACGAGAACCTACAGCTCGAGCCGGCCGAGGCCGCCGAGCTGCGGCGGCTGGCCCGCACCGTCGCGGGCCTGCCCGACCGACCCCCTGCCTGACCCCCCACGTGAGACGGCGTGACACCGCGTCACACCGAACGACGACCAAGGAGCGAACCATGGATCCGCTCTACACCGCCGAAGCCCTCGCCACCGGAGGCGGACGCAACGGCCACGTCCGCACCGGCGACGGGCAGCTCGACCTCGACCTCGCCGTCCCGAAGGAGATGGGCGGCGCCGGTGGCGCAGCCAACCCCGAGCTGCTCTTCGCGGCCGGCTACGCCGCCTGCTTCCACGGCGCGCTGCAGGCCGTCGCGCGCCAGGAGAAGGCCGACCTCGGCGACTCCAGCGTCGGCGCCCACGTCGGCATCGGTTCGGACGGCAAGGGCGGGTTCGAGCTCGCCGTCACGCTCGAGGTCGTCATCCCCGACCTCCCGCACGACGAGGCGCAGGCCCTCGCCGACAAGGCGCACCAGGTCTGCCCGTACTCCAACGCCACGCGCGGCAACATCGACGTCACCGTGCAGGTCGTCGACGACTGACCGCCGCTCGAGCCTCGTCGCCCGCCCCGGTGCCCCCTGAGTGGACTGCACCCGGGCGGGCGACGTGCGTCCGGACGCCGGCGTTCCGCTCAGGACCGCCGGAGCCGGGACCGGACGTCGTCGAGGATCCGTTCCGGGAACTCCGACGTCCGGCGTGACCACTCCACGAGGTAGACGATCTTGTTCAGCCGCGGTCCCGGGAGCTCGATGCCGCGCTGCTCCAGCGCCGGCCGCATAATCGTCCGGTCGAAGGTCCCCGCGCTCGGCTCGGGCACGCCTCGCCACCGGGCGAACGCTGCCTTGAGGTCACCGTGCGCGACGACCCCGTGCTCGGGCGAGAGCGCCACGGCCAGCGCGCCGACGAGCCACAGGTCGTCGCCCTCCAGTGCCGTGACGCCGAGCTGCTCCGTGCCCGATCCGGCCGGTGCTGCCTGCGGTCGGTCGAAGTCGATCGTGACGCTCACCGTGAGGTCGGGGAACCGCAGGTCGACGCGGGTGCCCGGCTGGGTGACCGAGACGCGCTGCCCGGGTTCCGGGCTCGACGCCGGCCCGCGGGGGGCGACGAGCTCGACCACCGCGCCGTTGGCGCGCTGGCCGCGGTAGAGCACGGGCTGACCGTCGGTCGCGGTGATGACGAGCGCCGGGTCGCTCACGTAGGGCAGGGCGACGAACACGTAGACCGACCCGTCCAGCCGTTCGACCAGCACCGGACGAGCCGGCGGCAAGGTCATCCGACGTGCGACGACGAGCTTGCCACCGGGCGCGACCTGCTCGGTCCCGGCCGACGTGCCGCCTTCCGGGCCGGTCCGGACGGACCACTCGATGCGCAGCAAGTCGGCCTCCTGGAACGTGTTCCGCGTCGTCTCGACGGCTCACCTGGTGGTCGCCGACGATGATGCCATGAGTCCCACCGCCCTCGTCTCCAGTCTGCTCGGCCTGCTCGTCACCGCTGCGGTCATCGCGATCGCCCTGCGGGTGGCGCAGGGGATCTTCGGGACCAGCGGGCCCCGGGCCACGGCCACCGAGGCGGCCGCCAAGCTCGTCACCTTGCCGACGGGCTCGTCCGGGGTCCTGCGTCGACGGTTCGTCCGCGCGCTCGTCGGACAGCACGTGGTCATGCCGAGCGGTGAGCGGCTCGCGCTGAGCGAGCTGACGGTACGCGTCGCGCCGGAGGACCTCGAGCGTCTCGACCCCGACGGCGACCTCGACCGGCTCGGGGAGGACGCGGCACGCTTGTACCGGACGCACGCCGAGCGCGAGGGCTGGGCGCTGCCCGAGGAGGTCACCGTGACGGTCGAGGTCGACCCCGCTCTCCGCTCGGGCTGGGTGCCACCGGCCCGTGGGACCCGGCGCCGCGAACCGGTCGGCCTCCTGGGCACGCCCTCATCGGCACCGCACCGCAGTGCCCCCACCTCCGCCGACCTCGACTGGGACCGGGTCTCCGGGCGCGCGGGGACGACGGCCCCCACCTCGACCGCCGGTCCCTCGAGCCCGGCCCGTCAGCAGCCGATGCTCGCCGTCGTCGACGACCGACCGACCGTGAGCGTCCTGCCCGACTTCCTGCACGGGCCGGCCCGCGACACGGGCACGGTCGCGCTCGGTCCAGACGGCTCGACGCGGCGCCCCACGTCGATCCGGCCGCAGGTCCCGCCGCTGCGGCTGTGCTCGGGCGGCACGACGGTCACGCTCGACGGCCGCTCGGAGGTCGTGCTCGGCCGGCACGCGGAGAGTCCGCTCGCCCTCGAGCACGGGGAGGTCTCCTCCCGTCATGCCGCCCTCTGCTGGCGGGCCGGACGCTGGCAGGTGCGCGACCTTGACAGCACCAACGGCACGAACCTCGACGGGGTGGCCGTCGCGGCCCGGGAGTGGACGACCGTGCGACCGGGCTCGGTGCTCGAGCTCGCCGGCGTGCGGGTCGACGTGCTCGACGACGGGCCGAGGACGGAGTGTCGTGACGATCTTCGGGCCTCGTAGGGACAATGGGGTCGGCACCCCCGGCGCAGCGGTCCGGGACCGACGACCCGACAGGAGGCTCCGCGTGGCCTCCGACGACCGTCCCACCGAGCGGGTCGAGCGCGCGGACCCGCCCCCGTCGGTGCCGCAGCGCGACGACCGGACCGTCCGCGTCGATCCCGCCAACCGCCCCGACCGGACGGGCGAGGTGCCTGGCGGGACCATCCGCCGCGACGCGCCCCCGCAGCGTCCGCACGTCGTGCCGCCGGCACCGCTCGACCCCTACGGTCGCTTCGAGCTGAGGGGGCGCATCGGGGCCGGCAACCACGGCGTCGTCTTTCGCGCGCGCGACCTGCAGCTCGACCGCGACGTCGCCATCAAGCGCTTCTCGCACTACCTGGCCGACGACCCACGAGCCATGCGCCGCATCTCCCGCGAGGTCGCGTCGCTCGCCCGCGTGAGCCACCCCAACGTCGTCACCGTGCACGACCTCGTCCACCTGCCCGACGGCGACGGCGAGATCACCCCGCACCTCGTCATGGAGCTCGTCGAGGGGACGTCGTTGCGTGACCTGCTCGCACGTCACGGTCCGAGCCCGCGGTCCGTCGTCGCCGTGCGAGGAGTGCTGGACGGTCTCGCCGCCTGCCACCGCGCCGACATCCTGCACCTCGACATCAAGCCGGCGAACGTCCTCGTGACCCGCTCTGGGGGCGTCAAGATCGTGGACTTCGGCATCGCGCGTGCCGCCTCGGACGCCACGGCGACCGTCGCGGGGACGCCGCACTACATGGCTCCGGAGCAGTACGACGGACGCGCCGACCAGCGCAGCGACGTGTACTCGGTCGGCTGCCTGCTGTTCGAGTGCCTCACCGGCCGGCCCCCGTTCGAGGGGTCGATGGCCGAGCAGCTCATGGCACACCGCACGCGCGAGCGCCCCGACCCGCGTGCCCACGCCCCCCACCTCGATCCGGCCCTGTCGACGATCGTGCGCCGGTCCATGGCCATCGACCCCGACGACCGCTACCCCGACGTCGCGTCGATGCAGGCCGCCCTCGCCCGGGTCGACACCGAGCACGGCGGCGGGAGCCAGGGTCCGCCGACGGCACCGACGCAGGCCGTCGTCCCGGGGCCCGGGCCTGCGCAGCAGCCGCGGCGTCCGGACCCGCAACCGAGCGCGGTCCACCCGCTCGCGACACGGCCCCCCGGACCCGGTGTCACGCGCTGGAGCCGCGCCAAGCGAATCGGTGCGGGCCTCGCGCTCGTCGCCTTCGTGCTGACGGTCGTGCCGAGCCTCGTGTGGGGCAGCGTCGAGCTCGTCCCCGTCTGGACCACCGCACCGGTCTCCATGGGGACGTTCGACCTCTGGTGGGCGGTGGCCGTGGCCGTGGCGGCCGTCCTCGTGCTCGGCCGGAGGCGTCGTGCCGTCATCGACGGCATCCTGGGGCCCGACGTCGGCGAGCCGCGTCCCTCGACCGTCGACCGTGACCTGCGACGGTCGGTGCGGACGGTGGCGTTCGCGGCGTTCGTCGGTTCCGTGCCGATGCTGTTCCCCTGGTACGCCTTCGCGGTGGTGGCACTCTCCGGTGAGCTCGGTCTGGCCACCCCGGGTGGCAGCCTCGACGACGGGTGGACCCTCGCCTGGGTGCTGATGCCGGCGGCGGCGGCGCTCATGACCTGGTGGGCGCTCACCCGGTTCCGGCTGCGCGTCGGACGGATCCTCTCCTCGACCGTCCTGCTGGCCGGGGCAGCGCTCGCGGGCGTGCTGTTCGTGGCCTACCCGACCGTCGTCGGGACCTGGTGACGCTCAGACCCGCGAGACGCCGTCGTACCCGCCTCGTGGGGCCGGCAACCCGAAGATCGCGCCGACGCTGGGTGCGACGTCGAGGGTCGCCGCGCGGTCGCTGAGCACGGCGGGTCGTACGGCTCCGCCCGTGAGGAAGAATGGGATGGCCTCGGTCGCGGGATGGCCGTGGTTGCCGGGGATCGGGTTGGAGAAGACCTGCGGGTCCGAGAAGCGATAGCCGGACTTGCAGAAGACCACGAGGTCCCCGGCCTTCGCCCCCAGGCGCAGCTCCGCGGTGGTCCGCGTGGACAGGACGCCAGGGACACCCGCGGCGACCCGCCGCGCCTCGGCGATCGCTGCGTCGCGCCGGGCCGCGGGACCGATGTACGTGAGGACGTCGGCTCCACCGTTGTCGGCGATCGCGAACGCACCCGAGAGCACCGGGTTGCCCGCGAACGCCTTGGTCAGCGAGATGAAGCGGTCGGGCTGGCTCCAGTCCATCGAGTGGTCGGCGAGCACCATGACGGTCGTCGAGGACCATCGTGGTCGGGTGCTGAGCCACGTGACGAACTGCCCGATGTGCGCATCCGTCGACGCCAGGGCGGTACGTCGCAGGACCTGGACGTTCGGCCCGGTCAGGTCGCTGTGGCCGAACCGGTCGATGTCGCCGAAGTTCGCGAACACCATGTGGGGGTCGGCCCTCATGATCATGGCGCGAAGCGCACTCATCGTGAACTGGTCGAGAGCGTGGTCGGTGACGGGGAGCAGCGGGAACGGCTCCCACCGGTAGGTCGCTCTCGTGCCGAAGACGGAGAACAGGTAGTCCTTGCTCAGGACCGTTCCCGTCGTGAGCTTCCGCTCGCGCAGCCGCTCGAGGATCGTGGGGAAGGTGATGTCGGTGGACTCGCCGACCTCGCGGACGGCGCCGGTGGCGCGGTCGTAGACGCTGTTGGCCGGGACGCCACCGCGGTCGGGTCGCACGCCCGTCATCATCATGACGTGGTTGGGCAGGGTCTCCGCGATCGGCATGGCGCGGGCGTTCGGGAACCAACGACCCGCCGTCCGGAGCCGGTGGAGGTTGGGGGTGGACTCCGGGGTGATCTCGTCGGGTCGGCAACCGTCGATGACCAGCACGTAGACGCGTCGGTCCGAGACGGAGGCGCCCTGCGCCCAGGGTGCCCCCGCCACCCCGGACAGCACGACGGCACCGCCGGCGGCGGCCCCCTTCAGCAACGTCCGCCGGGTGACGCGCGAGACCTCCTGGCCGCTCATGCCGCACCCTCCGAAGGACGCTGAGCCTGCCGGACCCGCTGGGAGGACGCCGGTACCTCCCACGACTGGACCCACTGCGACGTGGCGTCCTTGCGGGCACGGTCGGAGATCGCGTACCAATCCATCTGGATCCGCGCGGGCGTGACGTCGAGGATCGAGTAGCCATGGCTGTCGAAGTCGAGGTAGCGGACGTGCCGGTTCGCGCCGAAGATCGCGGTCTCGACGAGGGTCGACAGCGTCCGGGGTGGGACGCCGAGGATGTCCTTGAGGTTGTTGCTGGTGACCGACGTGCACACGAGCTCGGTCGCGACGGTCGTGCTCAGCGGGTAGAGCCCCGCGTTGGTCGGGAGGTCACAGGCCCAGCCGGAGTGGATGTCGCCGGTGAGGAAGACCGTGTCGGTCACGTTGTGGTCGGCGAGGAACTCCAGGACGCGGCGGCGCTCGGCGGTGTAGCCGTCCCACTGGTCGGTGTTGTACGCGACCCCCTCGGCCGGGAGCAGCCCCTCGGTGTCCTCGATGGCGTCTCGGATCCTGTTCGGCAGCGGCGGCACCCGCACCGGAGCGATCATCACCGGGTTGCCGACCAGCTTCCACTGCGACTCCGTGGTGGCGAGCCCCTTCTCCAGCCATCCGAGCTGCTCCGGACCGGCGATCGAGCGTGACGCGGCATCGCGGTTGGGTACCTGGGTGAACGTCCCGCCGGGCGCGTTGCGGTACGTGCGGAGGTCGAGCATCGAGAGCTCGGCGAGGCGACCGAAGGTGAAGCGGCGGTAGATCTGCGAGCCGTCGCCGACCTTCGCCGTGCCGGACAGTCGAACCGGCATCCACTCGTCGTAGGCCCGGTAGGCGGCCCGGCGACGTGCCGACCAGGATCCCTGCGTGGCGGGGTCGTGGTTCTCCGCTCCGGTGGAGAAGGCGTCATTGGCGCTCTCGTGGTCGTCCCAGGTGCAGATGAACGGCACCCGCCGATGGAGCGCCTGGAGGTCGGGGTCCCGCTTGTAGAGGGCGTGGCGACGGCGGTAGTCGGACAGGGTCACGATCTCGTGCGGCGGATCGTTCTTGCGCACGACGGCGTTCGCCTGGCCCATCGCGTAGGTGCCGGTGGCGTACTCGTAGAGGTAGTCGCCGAGGTGCAGGACGGCGTCCAGACGATGGCCGGCGAGGTGTCGGTAGGCGCTGAAGAAGCCGGCCTCGTAGTTCGCGCAGGACACGACCCCGAAGCGCAGTCGCGCGGGCCTCGCGGTCGGCGCCGGCGCGGTGCGCGTGGTGCCTACCGCCGACGTGACCTTACCGACACTGAAGCGGTAGTGGTACGTGGTGGCAGGGCGCAACCCTCGGACGTCCACCTTGACCGTGTGGTCGAGGGCCGCCGTGGTGGTCGTGGTGCCGCTCGACACCACCGACCGCATGCGCGCATCGGTCGCCACGGTCCACCGGACCGTCGTCCGCGGACCCCTACCGGAGCCCGGCGTGGCCTCCTTGGTCGGGCTGACGCGCGTCCACAGCACGACGGCGGTGGGTAGCGGATCGCCCGAGGCGATCCCGTGCTGGAACATGCTCACGCATCGTCAACGAGGAAGTCGGTCCGAGGTTCCGATCCCGTAGGTGGCCAGCGGGTGAACGCTGCGGGACGGTCGCCGATCACACGGGTCCGGTCTGCTCGATGCGCAGGAACTCCAGGTGGTGCTCGTAGGCGTCGAGGACGTCGTCGATGACCTGGGCGGGGGAGTAGCCCATGACGTCGTAGCCCTGACCGCCTTCGTGCTGCAGGTGCACCTCCAGGCGCGAGTAGTAGTCGCGGGAGGTCGGCATCAGGCTGCCGCTGTAGACCGGGATGGGGACCTCGCGTCGGCTCACGCGGTAGACGAACTCGGTGGACTCCGCGACGGCGACGGTCAGCTCGACGCACGGACGACCCTCGTCGTCGGTGCACTCGCGGACGTCGGCCTGCGCCCCGGTGGCGGTCAGCTCCTCGGCCAGCTCGCGCAGCGTCGGGTCGATGACCGTCGACAGGTACTCGTCGACCTTCTCCCGGCTCGGGAAGCTCGTCACGCGGCGCAGGCGCGCGCGCCAGTGGCCGCTGCCGCGCTCGGTGCTGCTGCGGCTGGAGAGCACCCCGTGCTGGACGCCGGACCTCGCCCGCTCGAGGTGGCCCTCGACCTGCAAGGCCCGCCACAGACCGATCATGACGAGCACCATGACGATCGCGAACGGGATGCCCATGATGATCGTGGCCGACTGGAGCGTCGCGATGCCGCTGCCCTCGGTGTCGATGGACAGCAGCGCGATGGTCAGCGCACCGGTCACCACCGCCCAGAAGATGCGCAGGCGGCGCCCGGCGTCGGCGTGGACGTCGCGCATGCGCGAGGAGAGGTTGGCCATGATGAGCGCCCCGGAGTCGGCCGACGTGACGTAGAACAGCAGGCCGACGAACGTCGCGATGGAGGCGATGAAGACGAACCCGGGGTACTCGGCGAGCATCGAGTAGAACCCCTCCTCGGGGGCGTTGACGGTGAGCTCGCCGAAGTCGGTGTTGCCCTGGCGGATCAGGTCGATCGCTGCGTTCCCGTAGATCGAGATCCACATGAGGATGTACATGAACGGGATGATCAGCGTCCCGGCCACGAACTGGCGGATCGTGCGCCCCCGCGAGATGCGCGCGAGGAACAGCCCGACGAAGGACGCCCACGCGATCCACCAGGCCCAGAAGAAGAGCGTCCAGTCGGCCATCCAGGTGCCGGTGTCCTCGAAGGCGAAGGTCTGCATCGTCATGTCGGGGAAGCGTCGGGCGAAGTCGCCGACGTTGAGGACGAGCGCGTCGAGCAGGTAGGTGGTGCGTCCGGTGACGAGGATCCAGAACGCGAGGAAGAGCGCGAGGACCACGTTGGCCTGCGAGAGCCACTTGATGCCCTTGTCGACGCCGGAGACGGCCGACAAGGTGGCCATCGCGACGCCGAGGACGATCAGCGCGATCTGCGCCGTGAGCCCCATCGGGACGTCGAAGAGCATGTTCAGACCGAAGTTGAGCTGCACGACGGCGATCCCGAGCGTGGTGGCCACGCCGAAGATGGTGCCGAGGACCGCCGCGAGGTCGACCGCGTCGCCGACCGGACCCTCGGTGCGCTTGCCGATGACGGGCGTCAGCGCCGAGCGGACCGCCAGCGGCAGCCCGAGGCGGTAGGCGAAGTACCCCAGCGCCATGCCCATGAGGGCGTACATGCCCCATCCGCTGATGCCGTAGTGGAACAGCGTCCACACGGTGGCCTCGCGCGCGGCCTCGACCGACTCCGGCTCGACGCTCGGCGGCGCGAGGTACTGCGTGACCGGCTCGGCCACGGCGAAGAACATCAGGTCCGTGCCGATGCCGGCGGCGAACAGCATCGACGCCCACGCGAAGGTGCTGAACTCCGGCTCTGAGTGGTCGGGCCCGAGCTTGGTGCGTCCGAAGCGCGACACGGCGATGACGACCACGAAGACGAGCACGCTGGTGGTGAGCAGGACGTAGAACCAGCCGAACCAGTCGGTGGCGAAGCCGACGAGGGTCCCGAGAGCCTCGGAGGCGTCGACGGGCGCGAACAGGGCCCAGGCCGTGATGGCCAGGATGATCGTGCTCGAGCCGATCAGGACGGTCAGGTTGACCCGCGACGCGGGCTCGGACGAGGTGTCCTCGGTGGGACGTTCGGCGGCTGGTGCGCTCACGATGTTCTCCTGGTGGGGGTGGCCTGACGGTAGTACGACGCCTGCGGCACGGCGACGATCCTGCGGTCTCGGGGACCGTCGCGGGGCACGTCGGGGACAGTGCTCAGGGATCGCGGCGTGCGGCGTCCTCGAGCCGCTCGGCGACCTGCGCGGCCACCTCGGCGTCGGTGCCGGTCGGGTCGCCGACGAGCTTGCGGTAGAGGGTCCACGGACTCGAGAGGAAGCTGAGGTCGAGGTCCTCGTCGCGGATCGGCTCGTACGTCGGCGGGGGTGGCACCGCGCCCCCCGGCCCCGTCGTGGTGACCGGGGTGGGCCCGAGTCCCGAGGAGGCGCCGTCCGCGTCTGCGCCACCCGCCCGTGTCACGACTCGAGCCTGCTCCTGTCTGACCAGCTCGTCGCCGACCCACGACGGATCCTCGCGGCGGTGGTGCCCGACGTACTCGCGCAGCAGGCCGCGCTCGCGTCGCGGCCAGCTCTCGAACATCTCGTGCGGAGGCCAGGGCGCAGGGCCGAGCTCGGTGAGGACCGCCAGCCAGTGACGCGGACGGCGACGCTGCCACCACGGCCGCCCGGCGATCTGCGAGGCCACGAGCGTCGCGCGTTGACGCATCAACGCCGCCGCGTGCTCGACGTCGCGTCGGCGGCGGGCAGCCTCGTCCAGCGGACCGGTGACCGGGTCGTCGGAGATCTCGGTGAGCGTGCGGGCAGCCGCGTCGACCGCCTGCTGCAGCGCCCTCCTCAGCAGGGGGCGACCGATCGTGAGCAGCGGCGCCAGCACCGGCCGCCATCGCCAGCGGCCGCGTACCTGCGCGGAGACGACGAGTCGCTGGGCGTCACCGGCACCGACCACCTCGGCGGTCAGCTCGCAGCGCAACCAGTCCAGCCTGACGTCGCACTCGAACGGGGTGGGGGCGTCCGGACGCACGACCACCTCGCCCTTGGCGTGGTCGATGTCGCTGACGGCGCGCAGCTCGGTGAAGGTGTCCATCGAGTCCAGGTCGACGCGCAGGCTGCCGGAGTGGTGGTGGTTGCGCAGGCTCAGGTGGACGAGACGTCGACCGGCCACCCCACCGATGCCGATGGCGCAGGAGAGCATCGTGATGCCGGGCCACTCCAGGACGTACCGGGCGCCCATGTCGAGGCGGTGCCCGGCGACCAGGCGCACCCGAGGGTCGTCGGGCGTCGCCTGGGACGGATCGTCGTGGAGCACGACGTAGCCGTCCTCGTCGATGGGCAGCTCCTGCTCGAGCTCGGCGAGCGCGGTGGCCCAGTGGATGGCGCGTTCCTCGGTGGACGGCCACCGGACCGCTGCCTCGGCGGTGAGGTGCGCCATCAGGCGTGGACGGTGCCCGGCGCCGCGTCGTTGCGCGGGTCGCCCTCGGGCCACAGCGGCATGCCGGTCCCGTGCCGGTAGAACGGCACGTCGAGCGGCGCCAGGGGAGTGTTGCCCGCGATGAGGTCGGCGGCCTTCTCCGCCACCATCATGACCGGGGCGTAGATGTTGCCGTTGGTGACGTACGGGAAGACGGAGGCGTCGACCACGCGCAGGCCCTGCGTGCCGTGCACGCGCATGGTGGCCGGGTCGACGACGCTCATGTCGCCGGTGCCCATCGCTGCGGTGCACGAGGGGTGCAGGGCGGTCTCGGCGTCCTTGGCCACCCAGTCGAGGATCTCCTCGTCGGTCTCCACCCCGGGCCCGGGCGACAGCTCGCCCGCGTCGAAGGCGTCGAAGGCCGGCTGGGAGAGGATGTCGCGCGCGGCGCGGATCATCTCGACCCACTCGCGGCGGTCGTTCTCGGTGGAGAGGTAGTTGAACTGCAGGCTGGGGTGCTGCAGGGGGTCGCGCGAGCGGATCCGCAGGTGGCCGCGGACGTCGGAGTACATCGGTCCGATGTGCACCTGGTAGCCGTGCTCGGCGGCGGTCTGCGAGCCGTCGTAGCGCACGGCGATCGGCAGGAAGTGGAACATCAGGTTCGGGTAGGCGACGTCGTCGTTGCTGCGGATGAACCCACCGGCCTCGAAGTGGTTGGACGCGCCGACGCCGGAGCGTGCGAAGAGCCACTCCGCACCGATGCGGGGGGCCTTCCAGTAGTCGAACCACGGACCGATCGACACCGGCTGCTTGCACTCGTGCTGGATGTAGACCTCGAGGTGGTCCTGCATGTTCTCCCCGACGCCGGGCAGGTCGACCAGCGGCCGCACCCCGACCGACGAGAGCAGCTCGGGGTTGCCGATGCCTGCGAGCTGCAGCAGCTGGGGGGAGTTGAACGCTCCGCCGCACAGGATCACCTCGCCGGCGCCGACCGAGCGGGGCTGCCGGCCGCCTCGCAGGTAGTCGACGCCCACGGCTCGCGTGCCGTCCATCCGCAGGCCCGTCACCGTCGACAGGGTGTGGATGGTGAGGTTCGGCCGCTTGCGCACCGGGTGCAGGTAGGCGCGGGCGGCGCTGAGCCGTCGGCCGCGGTAGACGTTGCGGTCGAACGGCGCGAAGCCCTCCTGGCGGTAGCCGTTGACGTCGTCGGTGCGGGGGTGCCCGGCCTGCTCGGTCGCCTCGAGGAACGCCCCGAACAGTGGCGACGTCGCCGGTCCGCGGGTCAGGGCCAACGGTCCGGAGCCGCCGCGCCAGGCGTCGGCCCCGGCGAGGCAGGTCTCCATGCGCTTGAAGTACGGCAGGACGTGCGCGTAGTCCCACTGCTCCATGCCGGGGTCGGCGGCCCAGCGCTCGTAGTCGAGCGGGTTGCCGCGCTGGAAGATCATGCCGTTGATGGAGCTGGACCCTCCGAGGACCTTGCCGCGTGCGTGGTAGACGCGGCGTCCGTTCATGTACGGCTCGGGGTCGGACTCGTACTTCCAGTCGTAGAAGCGGCTGCCGATCGGGAACGGCAGCGCCGCCGGCATGTGGATGAACGGGTCCATGCGGAAGTCGCTGCGCCCGGCCTCCAGGACCAGCACGGAGGTGCCGGGGTCGTCGCTCAGTCGGTTGGCGAGCGCCGAACCGGCCGAGCCGCCGCCGACGATGACGTAGTCGTACTTCTTCACGTGGAACTTCCTGTCTGCGTGACGGTGGAGGACATGACGGCGGCGGGCAGCGGGTTCAGTCCCACCAGCCGGAGGGAGCGGGACGGGTGTTGTGCCAGACGTGCTTGGCCTCGCGGTACTCCTCGAGACCGGCGAGCCCGAGCTCGCGACCGATGCCGCTCTGCTTGAACCCGCCCCACTCGGCCTGGGGCACGTACGGGTGGTAGTCGTTGATCCAGATCGTGCCGTGCCGCAGCCGCGACGCGACGCGTTCGGCGCGGCCCGCGTCCTGGGTCCAGACGGCGCCGGCGAGACCGTAGACGGTGTCGTTCGCGATCGAGACGGCCGCCTCCTCGAGCGCGTCGCCGTCGGCGCCGGTGAACGTCTCGACGGTCAGCACGGGACCGAACGACTCGTCCTGCACGCACGACATGTCTGCGCTGCACCCGTCGAGGATCGTGGGCGGGTAGAAGTAGCCGGGGCCGTCCGGGCGCTCGCCGCCGACGCGCAAGACGGCACCCTCGGCGACGCCGGCGGCGACGTAGGCCTCGACCTTCTCCCGGTGCGCGGCGCTGATCAGCGGTCCGGTCTGGGCCTGCGGGTCGTCGGGCCCGCCGAGACGGATCGACGCGGCCCGTCGGACGAGCTCCTCGACGAACTCGTCGTGGATGGAGTCCTCGACGACGAGCCTCGCGCCCGCGGAGCACACCTGGCCGGAGTCGAGGAAGATCGCCGTCAGCGCGTTGTCGAGGGCCGCCTCGCGGTCGGCGTCGGCGAACACGATGTTCGGGTTCTTGCCGCCGAGCTCGAGGGCGATCTTCTTCACCGTCGGCGCGGCTGCAGCCATGATGCGACGTCCGGTCACGAGACCCCCGGTGAAGGAGACGAGGTCGACCTCGGGTGCCTCCGTGAGCGGCGCACCGACGCGGTCTCCCGCGCCGAGGACGAGGTTCGCGGCGCCGTCGGGCAGACCCTCCTCGGCGAGCGTGCGCACCAGCCAGATCGCGGTCGACGGCGTGAGCTCGCTCGGCTTGAGCACGAACGTGCACCCTGCGGCGAGCGCCGGTGCCACCTTCCACGACGTCTGCAGCAGCGGGAAGTTCCACGGCGTGATGAGGGTGCACACCCCCACCGGTTCGTGCACGATCCGGCTGCGGACGTCCGGCATGCCCGGATCCACGACGCGTCCGGCGTCGGCCTGCGCGAGCGAGGCGAAGTGACGGAACACCCCGATGATGTCGTCCATGTCGATCCGTGCCTCGACGATCCGCTTGCCGGTGTCGAGGGCCTCGAGCCGGGCGACCCGCTCCTTCTCGGCCGTGAGCCGGTCCGCGACGCGGTGCAGGAGGGCGGCACGTTCCGGCGCGGGGGTGCGCGGCCAGGGTCCGTCGTCGAAGGCCCGACGTGCGGCGCGGACGGCGTCGATCGCGTCGTCGACCGTGCCCTCGGCGACGGTGGCGACCAGCGACTCGTCAGCCGGGCAGCGGATCTCGCGGGTCGCCCCGTCGGAGGCGCCGCGCCAGGCACCGTCGATGAGCTGTGTCCGGCCGGGGTCGCCCTCGTCGGGGCGGACGTCGGGTGACGGGTCGGTCATGGGAACTCCTCGAGACGGCGGATGGAGCATGACGACTCTGCTGGACTCGCGAGCCCTCGTCAATTCGTCCCGCGGTGACCGTGCGGCGGTACGCCTCAGTCCGTGTGGCCTGCCGCGCGGACGGCCGCGATCGCACGCTCGACGACGTCGACCAGCGGCTCGTCGGCGTCCAGGACCGCGCCGTGCTCGTCGTCGTCGAGGCGCTCGAGCGTGTCGAACTGCGACTGCAGCAGCGACGCTGGCATGAAGTGCTCGCGCTTCTCCATCCGGTCGAGCAGGACGTCGTACGGCAGGTCGATGTGCAGGAAGAAGGTGGCGTCGACCGGTGCGTCGCCGCGCAGGATGTCGCGGTAGGAGCGTTTCAGCGCCGAGCAGGCCAGGACGGCGGCGCGACCCTGCTCGCGGTGCTCGGCGAGGAGTCCGGCGAGGATCTCCAGCCACGGTTTCCTGTCCTCGTCGGTGAGGGGGATGCCGGCGGACATCTTCTCGACGTTGGCGCGCGGGTGGTGCACGTCGCCCTCGACGAAGTCGTAGTCACCGGCCTCGGCGACGGCGGAGGCGACGGACGTCTTGCCCGTGCCGGAGACCCCCATGACGACCACCTGCAGCGGTGGCCCCGACGGGCTGCTGCGCGGCATGTCGCCGGGTACTGTCTGCTCGGCCGTCACAAGGCACCAGCCAGGGGCCAGGCGATCGCCGCGACGGCGAAGGCCGCGAGACCGAGCGTCGTCTCCTGCACCGTCCAGGTCTTCAGCGTCGTCTTCTCATCCATCCCGAAGAACCGGCTGACCAGCCAGAACCCGGAGTCGTTGACGTGGCTCAGGACGGTCGAGCCGGCCGCGATGGCCGTCACGAGCAGGGCGATCTGGAGGTCGCCGAGGTCGGCCGCCTGCCCGGCCACGAGCCCCGACGCCGTGGTGAGAGCGACCGTGGCCGACCCCTGCGCGACACGCAGCGCCGTGGCGATCAGGAAGGCCTGCAGCAGCAGCGGGATGCCGACGCCCTCGAGGGAGGAGGTGAGCGCCTCGCCGATGCCGCTGGTGCGAAGCACGCCGCCGAACATGCCGCCCGCGGCGGTGATGAGGATGATCGAGCAGATGGGGGCGAGCGCCTCGTCGAGCAGGCTCGTCGTCTCCGCGAGCGTCCGGCCGCGGGTCCCGAGGACGCCGATCGTCACGAGCAGCGTGATGAGCAGGGCGACGGGGGTGTTGCCGAGCAGCACGAGCAGGTCGACGACGAGGCCCTCCTCGGCGACGAGGCCGTCGGTCCGCAGCGTGGTGAGCACGGTGTTGAAGGAGATCAGCACGAGCGGGAGCAGCAGGATCGACAGGACCAGCCCGAAGGACGGCGGCGGTCGGTCGTCGTGCCCCGACCCCTCGGACCGCCCGCCGTTCTTGGGACCGAAGAGCAGGTCCGGCACCGGCACCATGATCCGCGCGGCCAGGACACGCGAGACGAGCATGACGCCGACGTACCAGGAGACGACGGCGATCGGCAGATTCACCAGGAGCACGATGCCGATGTCGCCACCGAGCACCGAACCGGCCGCCACCGGGCCCGGGTGGGGCGGTACCAGGGCGTGCATCGCGGCGAAGGCGCCGGCGGCGGGCAGCGCATAGGCGAGGACCGACCCGCCGAAGCGACGCGCGACGGTGAGGATGATCGGCAGGAAGACGACGAGGCCGGCGTCGAAGAAGATCGGGAACCCGAAGATGAGCGCTGCGACACCGAGGGCCAGCGGAGCCCGCTGCTCGCCGAACCTCGAGACGAGGGTGTCGGCGAGGACCTGCGCCCCGCCGGTGACCTCCAGGAGCCGTCCGATCATGACGCCGAACGCGACCAGCAGCGCCACCGATGCCAGCGTGGAGCCGAAGGCGCTCGTGAGGGCGTCGGGCACGTCGGCGACCGGGATCCCGGCGGCGAGAGCGGTCCCGAGGCTCACGAGGACCAGCGAGATGAAGGCGTGCAGCTTGACGACGATGATCAGGGTCAGCAGCACGGCGACGGCGACTGCGGCGATCAGCAGCAGGACGGCGGTGCCGTGAACCGGTTCGATGGTGTCCATGGGCCCTCACGACGGTCGGCGGGTGAGCCCTCACCGTCTCACGACGACCGCGCGACGTACACGGGGTCGTCTCGAGGTGCGCGTCGGTCCGGTCCGATCTAGGTTCAGGGCAACGACCGAGGAGTCGACATGTTCACCCTGCTCGTCAGCGAACCGTCCGAGACGCTGACGGACGTGCTGGAACGCTTGGTCGAGGATGCCACGCTCGGCCGGTCGGCGGTCACCGAGAGCCGGCACCGTCGTGTGCTCGCCCACCTGCGCGTCTTCCTCGACGTCGCCGACCTCGACGGGCTGCTCGACCCGGCGGCTGCGGCGACCCTGCAGGTCGAGCGGGACCACCGCCCCGAGGGCGCGTTCGAGCGGGTGCTGGGCCCCCGGGAGCTCCTACAGTGCCTCCCGGAGTTCGCCGGACCTCGCTGGCTCGCCACGGCCGCTCCCGAGCGCCGCACGCAGCTCGCGTTCATCGACTACGTGAGCCGCGAGCTCTCCCGGTCGCTGCCGGTCGGCAGCCGACGTGCACTGCTCGCGCGGGTCAGGCTCGCGGTGCAGAACGCCCGCTCGACCTGACGCCATCTCGCCGGGCCCTGCTCAGGAGCGCAGACGGACGAGGTCGGCCAGCTCGGCGTCGCTGAGCTCGGTCAACGCCCCTTCACCGGCGTTGACGACGGCATCGGCCAACGTGCGCTTGGCGGTGATGAGCTCGGCGACGGACTCCTCGATCGTCCCCTCGCTGATCAGCCGGTGGACCTGCACGCGCTGGGTCTGGCCGATGCGGTGGGCGCGGTCCGTGGCCTGGTCCTCCACGGCAGGGTTCCACCAGCGGTCGACGTGGATCACGTGGTCGGCACGGGTGAGGTTGAGGCCCGTCCCGGCAGCGCGTAGCGAGAGCACGAAGACGGGCACCTCCCCGTCCTGGAAGCGGCGGACCATCTGCTCGCGCTGGCGCAGCGGCACGCCGCCGTGCAGGAACTGAGAGCCGATGCTCCGCTCCTGCAGGTGACGCTGCAGGAGGTCGCCCATCCGGGCGTACTGGGTGAACAGCAGCGCGGCGCTGCCGCTCGGCACGATGTCGTCGAGCAGCTCGTCGAGCACGACGAGCTTGCCCGAGCGTCCGCGCAGTGGGGCGTCGGGCTGGCGCAGGAACTGGGCCGGGTGGTTGCAGATCTGCTTGAGCTGGGTCAGGAGCTTGACGACGAGTCCGCGTCGCGCCATTCCCGTGGCCGCCTCGACCTCGCGCATCGTGCGACGCACCACCGCCTCGTAGAGCCCGACCTGCTCGCGCGTCAGGCTGACGCGGTAGTCGGTCTCGGTCTTCGGCGGCAGCTCCGGCGCGATCCCCGGGTCGCTCTTGCGACGCCGCAGCACGAAGGGGGAGATGAGTCCGGCCAGCCGCGCCGCGCGATCGGCGTCGCCGGCCTCGACGCGGCGCGACCAGCGCGAGCGGAACTCCTGCTGCCCGCCGAGAAGTCCCGGAGTCGTCCAGTCCAGCAGCGCCCAGAGCTCGTCGAGGTTGTTCTCCACCGGCGTGCCGGTGAGCGCCAGGTTGACCTCCGATCCGATCGTGCGCAGGGCACGGGCCGTCCCCGAGGCGGGGTTCTTCACGTTCTGTGCCTCGTCGGCGACGACCAGCCCCCATCCGGGCGGGTGCTCACGCAACGACTCGACGTCGCGACGCATCGTCGCGTAGGTGGTGAGCACGAAGCCCTGGTCCGCGCCCTCGAGCGTGCGCCCGGAGCCGTGCAGCCGCCTGACCGGCACATCGGGAGCGAAGCGCCCGATCTCGCGCTCCCAGTTGCCGAGGACCGACGCGGGGCACACGACGAGGGTGGGAGCCGACGCGTGCCCCTGCCGGTGGGCCTGCTCGGTGCGGTGCAGGTGCAGTGCGATGAGCATGACGGTCTTGCCCAGTCCCATGTCGTCGGCGAGGATGCCGCCGAGCCCGAGCTCGACGAGCTGCACCATCCAGCGCAGCCCGAGCAGCTGGTAGTCCCGCAGCTCGCCGTGCAGGTCGTTTGGCTGCTCCACGGGCTGCTGCTCGCCGCGCGCGGCCAGTCGCTGGCGGATCTCCTCCAGCCAACCCACCGTCGTGACCTCGGTGGTGAGCCCGTCGACCTCCAGGGTGCCGGTGGCGGCGGCGCGCAGCGCCTCGACGGCAGTGATCGTTCGGGAGCGCTCGTCGAGCACCCGCCGCAACCGGTTCGGGTCGACGAAGACCCACTGGTCGCGCAGTCGCAGGAGACCGTGCTGTGACGTGGCCAGCTCGTCGAGCTCCGCGGCGGTGAGGGCGTCGCCGCCGACGGCGACCTCCCAGTCGAAGCGGAACAGCGTCTGGGCGTCGAAGAAGCGTGGACGTCCGGAGTCGCGCGCGGTGTCGGCACGCACCGTCGCGTGCGTCTCGAGCTCGCGGACGAGCTCGGCCGGCCAGTCCACCTCGATCCGCTCCGCCTGCAGCCGAGCGGTGGTCCGCGACGAGCCGAGCTCGGCGAGCTCGTCGGCCGTGACCTGCAAGGGGGCCTGCGCGGCCAGCAGCCGGGGGAGTGTTGCCAGGGGTGCCCAGGCGTCCGAGACGCGGCCCAGCAACAGCTGCACCGACTCGCGCGACCCGGCACCGAAGTGGTGGTCCTCGCGTCGCCACAGGTCGGCAGCGTCGGCCCAGCCCCAGCCGGTGTCGGTGGGCTTGACGCGCAGGGTGACCTCGGCGACCGGCGGGTCCTCCGCCTCGTCGACGCGGTCGTCGGACGCCGGCTCGTGCGGGAGGAAGCGCACGTCCAGCCGGGCGGCGACGGTGCGTTGACGAGGACGGGCCCGTGGCACGACGGGCGGGGCGTCGCCCGGCCGGGAGATGCCGTTCTGCGGCGTGGTGGCCACGGCCGGTGACTCCTGCGCCAGGGCGGCGAGGAAGCCCTCGACCTTCTCGCGGGCCGCCACCGGGTCGGGGTCGACCGCACGGGCGGCGTCCTGGAGCTGGTTGCGCTCGGTGACGCCAGGAGTCGTCAGCTCGCCACGGGCCATCAGCCGCAGCGCCAGGATGGCCGGGGTGGCCCAGGCCCGGACGCTTGGGTCGGCGCGGGTCGTGCGGATGCCCTGGCTCAGGGCGCCTACTGCCTCGCTCGCCCGAGCACGCCGCTCGCCCTCGGGCGTGGCGAAGACGAAGCGGGACTCGGTGGGCTCGTCGGCCACCTCGAAGTCGACCGGATGGCGCAGCAGCAGGCGCAGCTCCGTCGAGATGGTCATCAGAGCATTGTCCCCCGACGGCTCTGCCGATGCCCGACGGCCTTCAGTCGACGCTCATCTCGCCCAGCTCGGCCCAGTCCTCGGCAGCGATCTTCTCGCTGATGACGCGCGGCGTCCGCACGAGCGCCTGGGGCAGGTCCTGCTGCGCCTGGCGGAAGTGGTCGCTCGTGACGTGTGCCTCGGCCGCGTCGTCGTCGAACGCCTCGACGAGGACCCACGTGTTCTCCTCCTCGACCGATCGTGACCACTCGAACCACCGGTTGCCGGGCTCGGCGCGGGTGGCCTCGGTGAACGGCCGGACGTGCTCGATCCAGCGATCGGTCCACTCGGGCTTGGTCTCGAACTTCGCGACGATGAAGATCATGTGTGGGTGTGCTCCTGGTTCAGGTAGGTGCTCGGACGGTGGTGGATCGGATCAGGCGGTGGGGTTCTCGCCCTCGGCGGCGCGCGCCTGCTCGACCTGGCGGTGCACCTCGTCCATGTCGAGGTCACGGACGGCCGTGATGACCTCGTCCAGTGCCTCCTTGGGCAGGGCGCCCGGCTGGTTGAAGACGAGCACGCCGTCGCGGAACGCCATCAGCGTGGGGATCGAGGAGATCTGCGCCATCGCGGCGAGCTGCTGCTGCGCCTCGGTGTCGATCTTGCCGAACGTGATGTCCGCGTGCTGGTCGCTAGCGGCTTCGAAGACCGGCGCGAACTGCTTGCACGGGCCGCACCAGCCGGCCCACCAGTCCACCAGGGTGATGCCCTCACCGGTGACGGTGCTCTCGAAGTTCTCGGTGGTCAGCTCGACGGTGCTCACGAAGATCACGTCCTAGATAGGAATCGGGTGTCGTGGTGCACAACCACCGAGCGCACCCGTGCATTCCATCGGGACCTTCCCCGTCGGGCGTCGCGGGGCGGACCGGACGGGCGAGCGAAGACTACCGATGCGTAGGGGTGGAACCACGACGAACATGAGGCTAGCGTCATGTTCATGGACGAGAACGCCTTCGACATCGACCCGCGACAGCTCGCCGAGGGATGCCGACGCTTCCCGCACCGGCCCGTCACCCATCGACCGGCCGCCGACGTCCGACCGGTGCACACGCCGTCCGGCTCGTTCGCCCGCCACGTCTGGGACGAGAGCGGCCACCTCTGAGGGTGTCGGGAAGGCGGGACTCGCACGGACGGCGACCGCGGTAGCTGTCCGGACGCAGCGATGCCGCCCCCGGTCCGGGGACGGCATCGCCGAGGTCGTGCGGGGACGTCAGCTCTTGAACGCGTCCTTCACGTTCTCGCCGGCGTCCTTCAGGTTGGCCTTGGACTGATCCTTCTTGCCCTCGGCCTTCTTCTCGTCATCACCCGTCGCGTCGCCGTACTTCTCCTTGGCGCCGCCGGTGATCTTGTCGGCAGTGTTCTTGATCTTGTCGTCGAGTCCCATGGAAACCTCCTGTGATCGATGTCCGCACTGATGCGGCGTGGTTCCAGTCAAGGGCACCGGCGCTCCGTCGCAACTCGGGCGCGGACGATGTGGCGCACCTCATCGTGACCAGCGAGGAACGCTCACACGTCGTAGTCGATGACCAGAGGCGCGTGGTCGGACCACCGCTCGCTCCAGCTGGGAGCGCGGTCGACGGTGGCCTGCGTCGCTCGCCCGGCCAGCTCCGGCGTGGCGATCTGGTAGTCGATGCGCCAGCCGGTGTCGTTGTCGAACGCCTGGCCGCGCATCGACCACCACGTGTACGGGCCGTCGACGTCCCCGCTGAGCGAGCGGTGGACGTCGACCCACCCGAGCTCGCCGGTGAACCGGTCGAGGTAGGCGCGCTCCTCGGGCAGGAACCCCGCCTTCTTGAGGTTGCCCTTCCAGTTCCTGATGTCGCGCTCGGTGTGCCCGATGTTCAGGTCGCCGGTCAGGACCGCGTGGTCGGCGTGGCTGCGCAGCGCTGCCAGTCGCCGGGCCGCCATCTCCAGGAAGCGGTACTTGTCCTCCTGCTTCGGCGTGCCGAGCTCCCCTGAGTGCACGTAGGCGGACACGACGCTCAGGGTCCCGCCGTCCGCCAGCGGGACGTCTGCCTCGATCCATCGGCCTGCGGCCGCGAAGTAGTCGTCGTCGCCCCCGACCCGCGCACCCGTGGGCTCGACGCGGCTGAGCACGGCCACCCCGGCCCGCCCCTTCGCCTCGGCCTCGGTGTGCACGACGTGGTAGCCGTACGGCTCGAGCAGCTCGTGCACGAGTGTGTCGGGTGCTCGCACCTCCTGCAGCGTGAGCACGTCGGGAGCGCTCTGCTCCAACCAGGGAACCATGCCCTTGCGCAGCGCGGCGCGGATCCCGTTGACGTTGACGGTGGCGAGGCGAATCACCCGGCCACCCTAGGTGCCGGCCCGCGACGTCAGGACGGGTGGGGACCGCGGTCCGCGCCGGCCACGTCGATGATCCAGGCGAGCTCGAAGGCGCGTTCCTCCCAGGCCTTGTAGCGACCGCTGACGCCACCGTGCCCGGCGTGCATCTCGGTCTTGAGCAGGACGTCCCCACCGGTGGCCGTGGCCCGCAGCCGTGCGACCCACTTGGCGGGCTCGGTGTAGGAGACCCGGGTGTCGTTGAGGCTGGTCACGGCGAGGATCGACGGGTACCGGACCGCAGCGACGTTCTCGTAGGGGGAGTAGGACTTCATGTAGGCGTACACCTCGGGGTCCTCCAGCGGGTTGCCCCACTCGTCCCACTCGATCACGGTCAAGGGAAGGCTGGGGTCGAGGATCGTCGTCAGGTTGTCGACGAACGGGACGGCCGCGAGGATCCCGGCGAACGCGTCGGGGGCGAGGTTGGCCACGGCCCCCATCAGCAGGCCGCCGGCACTGCCGCCCTCGGCGACGAGCCGGTCGGGAGAGGTCCACCCCTCGTCGACCAGGTGACGTGCGACCGCGACGAAGTCGGTGAAGGTGTTCTTCTTCGCCAGCAGCTTGCCGTCCTCGTACCAGTGCCGGCCGAGCTCTCCGCCGCCACGCACGTGGGCGATGGCGTACACGAAGCCCCGGTCGAGCAGGGAGAGACGTGGGATCGACAGGCCCGGGTCCATGCTGGCCTCGTACGACCCGTAGCCGTACAGCAGGCCCGGTGCGGATCCGTCGCGAGGCGTGCCGGCCCGGCAGACGATCGAGACCGGGACGCGGGTGCCGTCCTCGGCGGTGGCCCACGTGCGGTGCTGCTCGTAGTCCGACGGGTCGTAGCCTCCGAGCACCGTCTGACGCTTGCGCTCGACGAGCTCGCCGGTGGCGAGCACGTAGTCGTACACCGTGGTGGGGGAGACCAGCGAGCTCACCCCGACCCGCACGACGGGCGGGTCCCACTCGGCGTTGGCGCCGACGCCGGCGGTGAAGAGCTCCTCGCCGAAGTCGATCTCGACCGGCGCGCCGACGCCGTCGGAGGACAGCGGGAGCACCGCGACGCGGGCCATCGCACCCTCCCGGTAGGACAGCAGGAGGTGGTGCGCGAACGCGTCGACGTCCTCCAGGCGGGTGCCCCGGCGGTGCTCGATCACGGTCTCGGGCGCGTCGTACGGACCCTCGGCCGGCACCACGGCGAGCTCGAAGTCCTCGGCGCCGTCGTTGTGCAGCACGGTGAACACGTCGCGCTCGCCGAGCCGGGCGTGGTCGAGGGAGTACTCGACGCCGGTGCGTCGGGGCATCACGACACGGAACTCCCCGGTGGGGTCGTCGGCCTCCAGGACGCGGTACTCGCTGGTGATCTTCGACGACGCGGCGATGACGAGGTACGCCTCGGACGACGTGCGCCCGACGCCGGTGAAGAACCGCTCGTCGGTCTCGGTGTGCACGAGGACGTCGTCGCCGGCATCGGTGCCGAGCGCGTGGCGCCAGACCTCGTGCGGGCGCCACGCGTCGTCGACGCGGGAGTAGAAGAGGTGGGTCGCGCCGGCCGACCACGTGGCGCCGTGGCCGATCCCCTCGACGACGTCGGGGAGGACGACGTCGTCCTGCAGGTCCTTGACGCGCAGGGTGTACCGCTCGTCGCCGACGGTGTCGACGGACCACGCGAGGTAGCGCTCGTCGTCGCTGATGCTGAAGGCTCCGAGGGAGTAGAACTCGTGACCCTCTGCCTCGGCGTTGGAGTCCAGCAGCACCTGCTCGCCCGGGACGTCGACGCCGGGCTCGAGCGTCGGAGGTGTCCAGTCGTCGGGGTCGTCGACGGCGCACCGGCAACGAATCGCGTACTGCTGACCCTCCACGGTCCGGCTGTAGTACCACCAGTCGCCGCGACGGGTGGGCAGGGAGAGGTCGGTCTCCTGGGTCCGGGAGCGGATCTCCTCGACGATGGTCGAGCGCAGGTCGGCCAGGTGGGCCGTCCGCTCCTGCGTCCACGCGTTCTCCGCCTCCAGGTAGGCCCTCGTCTCGGGGTCGTCGACGTCGCGCAGCCACTCGTACGGGTCGTCGACCTCGTCGCCGTGGTGGGTGCGCAGGTGGGACCGCCGGGGGGCGACGGGAGGGGTCGTCATGGCTCGACCGTAGCGCCCGACCCCTCCTGCTCGACCGTGCCCCGGACGGCGGTCCCCGTGCGGTCGTCGGTGAGGTCCTCGGCGTCGCGCGCGTGCCCGGGACGAAGCAGCGGGTCGCTCGCGGGGAAGGTCATGACCGGGCCCGCGGGCGTGGTCCGGGTCTCGAAGCGCACGGTCACGCGTTCCAGACCGGCCCCCCACACCCAGCCGTCGCCGTGGGTGGCGTGGTGGACGTCCATCCCGGGACTCCAATCGGTGGCGGGAGTCGGCACGTCGTCGCGAGGCTGCTCGTCGGCAGGGTCCAGCGGTGCGGTCTCGGTGGTGAAGAGGTCGTCCTGCACCCAGTCGGCCAGGGCGCTGACACCGACGCCGATCAGGCGGAGTCCGCCGCCCAGGTCGGCGTCGTCGAGCAGGCGGCGCGCGGTCGCGGCGATCGTCGTGGGGGAGTCCGTGGGTCCTGGAAGGGTGGACGAGCGGGTGTGGGTCTCGAAGTCGTGGTGCCGCAGCTTGAGGGTGACGGTGCGTCCGGACAGGCCGGCGGAGGCGAGGCGGGCCGCCACCGCACGGGCCATCGTCTCGATCTCGGCGCCGAGGCGGTGCCGGTCGGTGACGTCGGTGGTGAACGTGTCCTCGACGCTGACGGACTTGGTCTCGCGCTCGGCCTCCACGGCGCGGTCGTCCTGGGCGCGCGAGAGCCGGTGCAGGGAGCGGCCCGAGGCCTGACCGAGCAGGCGCACCAGCTCGTCCTCGCTCGGTTCGCGCAGGTCCTCGACGGTCGTGATGCCGACGCGTCGCAAGCGCTCGGCCGTCGCGGGTCCGACACCGGGGATGGCTGTCACCTGCATGGGACCGAGCACGTCGGCCTCGGTGCCGGGGGCGACGACGTGGGCGCCGTCGGGCTTGTCTATCTCGCTGGCGATCTTCGCCATGAGCTTGGACGACGCCACGCCCACCGATGCGGTCAGGCCGTGCGTGCGGGCGGTGATCTCGCGCCGGATCGAGGCGACGAGATCGCGCACGGCGTCGAGGTCGGTGACGTCGACGTCGGCCACGGCGAGGTCGACGAACGCCTCGTCGAGGGAGAGCGGCTCCACCAGCGGCGAGATCTCCCGCAGGTGCCCCATGACCACGGCGCTCGCCTCGCGGTACGCCTCGAACCGACCCGACAGGAAGGCCGCGTGCGGGCACCGGGCCCGTGCCTCGGCCATCCGCATGGCCGAGCGGACGCCGTGCGTGCGCGCCTCGTAGGACGCCGTCGACACCACGCCCCGGGAGCCGAGACCGCCGACGATGACGGGTCGGCCGCGCAACGACGGCTTGTCGCGCTGCTCGACGGAGGCGAAGAAGGCGTCGAGGTCGAGGTGCATGACCGACGCCGTGGACCGCATGCGTCGAGCCTAGACCGGGCGCCCGCCCCCGACGGTCGCGCCGCGTCCACAGGCTCGACGGTCCGGACCAGGGTGTCCACAGGCCGTCGTCGAGGCGGTGTCGTCGCCGAGCCATCCACCCGATGCTCGAGGAATGACGACCGACTCGGTGTACACCGCCCACGACATCCCCGACCTCTTCGCCGCCCTGCCGGGCCAGCTCGGCTTCGTGCCGCAGGAGTCACTGTGCGTCATCGGGACGCGCGGACCCCGCCACCGCTTCAGCTTCAGCATGCGGGTCGACCTGCCCGAGGAGGAGAACATCGACGCACTGAGCAGGTTCGTCGTCGCTCACCTGGAACGCCAGGACTGCGACGGAGCGATCGTGCTGGGCGTGTCCGAGCGGCCCGAGCTCGCGGGGAAGGCGGTCTGGGCCACCGAGCTGGCCCTGGGCGAGATCCGGCCCGTGGTCTCGGCGTGGGCCACGAAGGACCGCTACTGGACGACCTTCGACGACTGCGACCCCGACGGCTACGCCTACACGATCTCCCCGCACCACCGGGCCGTGGTGCAGGCAGTCCTCGCCGGACAGGAGATCCTGCCCGACCGAGCCGCCCTCGAGCGGCGCTACCAGCCCGAGCGGACCGAACGCGCCCGCTGGGTCGGCGCAGCGGTCGACGCCGTCGCGCTACAGGTGGCCGGGATCGTCCACCGCGCGAACGATCCCGGGGAGGTCGGCCGTGGCGTCGTCGGGCCGATCCTCCAGGCGGCGCTGATCGGTCGGACGCCCTCGACCGGGGACCTCGCCCAGCTGATCGTCTGGACCTCCTGCGAGCCGGTCCGAGGGTTCGCGTTGAGCCTCGTCAACACGGAGACGGCGGCCTCGCTGCTCGAGCTGTGGGCGCACGTGGCCCGCCTGGCCCCGCCCGAGCTCGCGGTCGCGCCGCTGACGCTGGCGGCCTGCTCGGCCTACCTGCGCGGTGACGGTGCACAGGCCCTCGTCGCGCTGGAGCGAGCGCTCACGACCGAGCCGCGCGACGAGCTCGCGAACATCGTCCTTCGACTGCTGCAGGACGGTGTGCCACCGAGCGTGTTCGCGGGCGTCCTCCAGGGTGGCGTCGACCGGTAGCCCGGGGCGGTGAGTCTTCCACCGCGAGGGACGGTGCGCGCTCGTCCGGCAACGCGCTGCGACGCCCGTGCTGGACTAGGCTCCCCGCATGGGCCAGGACGTCGACCGCCGTGAGTTCACCCGCGAGGACCGCACGGCCTACCGGGCCAAGGTCAGGCGTTGTCTCGACGTGTTCGCGCGCATGCTCGGCGAGCACGACTTCTCCGTCGAGCACCCGCAGGTCGGCGTGGAGATCGAGTTCAACCTCATCGACGACGCGGGCGACCCGGCCATGAAGAACGCCGAGGCGCTCGACGTCATCGCCGACGACGACTTCCAGACCGAGCTCGGGCTCTTCAACGTCGAGATCAACGTCCCACCCAGTCGTGCTGCCGACGACGGCCTGACCGTGATGGAGGAGACGCTGCGCGCCGACCTCAACCACGCCCAGGAGAAGGCGGCCACCGTCGGCGCCAAGCTGGTGATGATCGGCATCCTGCCCACCCTGCGCGACGAGCACTTCGCCGCCGAGTCGCTGTCGCCCAACCCTCGCTACCACCTGTTGTCGGAGCAGATCCTCGACGCGCGCGGCGAGGACATCGCGATCGTCATCGACGGCGTCGACCGCCTGGAGACGACGGCCGACACGATCATCCCCGAGGCCGCGTGCACGAGCACCCAGCTGCACCTGCAGGTCGAGCCCGACGAGTTCGCCCCGATGTGGAACGCCGCCCAGGCCATCGCGGGCGTGCAGGTCGCCGTCGGTGCCAACTCGCCCTTCCTGCTCGGCAGGCAGCTGTGGCACGAGACCCGCATCCCGCTGTTCGAGCAGGCCACCGACACCCGCAGTGAGGAGCTCAAGACCCAGGGCGTGCGTCCGCGGGTGTTCTTCGGCGAGCGCTGGATCACGTCGGTCTTCGACCTGTTCGAGGAGAACGTCCGGTACTTCCCGGCGCTGTTGCCCATCGTCAGCGAGGAGGACCCGCTCGAGGCGTTCGAGGCCGGACGTGTCCCCGAGCTGGAGGAGCTGCGGCTGCACAACGGCACGGTCTACCGCTGGAACCGTCCCATCTACGACATCGCCGACGGTCGTCCGCACCTGCGGGTGGAGAACCGGTTGCTCCCGGCCGGTCCGTCGGTCGTCGACACCCTCGCCAACGCCGCCCTGTTCTACGGACTGACGACCGTCATCGGCAAGAGCGAGCGGCCCCTGTGGTCCCAGCTCTCGTTCCGGGCCGCCGAGGAGAACTTCCACGCCGCGGCGCGCACCGGCATCGAGACCGACCTGTACTGGCCCTCGGTCGGGACGGTGCCGGCGCGTGAGCTCGTGCTGCGCCACCTCCTGCCCCTGGCGGCGGCGGGTCTGGAGCAGATGGGCATGGACGGCGAGGTCTCGGGTCGTCTGCTCGACGTGATCGAGCGCCGGTGCGTCACCGGCGTCAACGGCGCTTCCTGGCTGATCGACGAGGTGACCCGACGTCGCGACGCGGGAGCCGACCGGGTGGAGGCGCTGCGGGCCGCGACTCTGGCGTACGAGGAGAACATGCACGCCAACCTCCCCGTCCACGAGTGGCCGCGCGGCTGACCCTGTCAGGTCGGCTGGACCGCCACGTGCGGGGGACCGCCTGACGGTCTTGGGGGCCGTGGCACAATGATCGACAGAGGTTGACCACAGGCCTCTTTGTTGCGCCCAGATACCCGACCGAGAGGTGGACGACACGGTGAGTTGCGTCGCTGGTGAAGGTCGGGACTGCGGTTCCGGAACATCCCTGACGCCGCTCGTTCGCCGCCCGGTCGTCGCCGAACCACCCGCAGCACGGTGCACCGGTTGATCCCGGTCCGCCCCGCACGATGCGTTCCTGTCCACCCCCTCCGTGAGATCTGAAGAGACTGTGACGAAGACTCCTCCGAGCGCCAAGAAGGCCTCCGCCAAGAAGGTCCCCGCCAAGACGACGGCGGCCAAGAAGACCGCTGCGAAGAAGGCGGCTCCTGCGGCCAAGAAGACCGCTGCCAAGAAGACGGCAGCCAAGAAGGCGGTCGACGCCGGCAAGCCTGCCGCGCCCGTCGACATCGCCGAGGCGCTGGACGTTCCCGCCGGTGACGGCACCGCGCGTGACGCGCAGGGCAAGAAGATCCTTCCCGACATCAGCGACGAGGTCTTCGAGAAGGACGTCAAGACCGACCCCACCATCAAGGAGGACGAGTCGGCGGCGTTCACCCTGTCGGCCGCCGACGAGTCCGACGAGCCCGTCCAGCAGGTGCTGGTCGCCGGCGCCACGGCCGACCCGGTCAAGGACTACCTCAAGCAGATCGGCAAGGTCTCGCTGCTCACCGCCGGCGAGGAGGTCGAGCTGGCCAAGCGCATCGAGGCCGGTCTGTTCGCCGAGGAGAAGGTCGGCAAGGGTGGCCGCATCTCGGAGAAGACCCGCGAGGAGCTCCGCTGGATCATCGTCGACGGGCGACGCGCCAAGAACCACCTGCTCGAGGCCAACCTGCGTCTTGTCGTCTCGCTGGCCAAGCGCTACACCGGTCGCGGCATGCTCTTCCTGGACCTCATCCAGGAGGGCAACCTCGGTCTGATCCGCGCGGTCGAGAAGTTCGACTACACCAAGGGCTTCAAGTTCTCCACCTACGCGACGTGGTGGATCCGCCAGGCCATCACCCGCGCCATGGCCGACCAGGCCCGCACCATCCGCATCCCGGTGCACATGGTCGAGGTCATCAACAAGCTCGCCCGAGTGCAGCGTCAGATGCTGCAGGACCTGGGCCGCGAGCCCACCCCGGAGGAGCTGGCGTTGGAGCTGGACATGACGCCGGAAAAGGTCGTCGAGGTCCAGAAGTACGGTCGTGAGCCGATCAGCCTCCACACACCCCTGGGCGAGGACGGCGACAGCGAGTTCGGCGACCTGATCGAGGACTCCGAGGCCATCGTCCCGGCCGACGCGGTCTCCTTCACGCTGCTCCAGGAGCAGCTGCACGCGGTGCTCGACACGCTCAGCGAGCGCGAGTCCGGCGTCGTCTCGATGCGGTTCGGCCTCACCGACGGCCAGCCCAAGACGCTCGACGAGATCGGCAAGGTCTACGGCGTCACCCGCGAGCGGATCCGCCAGATCGAGTCCAAGACGATGAGCAAGCTGCGCCACCCGTCCCGCTCGCAGGTCCTGCGCGACTACCTGGACTGATTCCGGACGCGGTTGCCGGCTCGGAACTATCCTGGTCGTGTGCGCGTGTCGACGGTCGTCGCGGCCCTGCTCCTCCCGGCGGGGATGCTGATCCATGCCTTCGGCCTCACGCACTACAGCGGTCTCGGATGGCCGCGGACGTGGGAGCACGTCGGCGGCTGGATCGCCTTCGCCATCGGACTCTGGATCATGATCGCTTGCGGTGAGCTCCTCTGGCGGCGAGCGACTCGACGGACGAGGGCGTCCGCGAACGAGTGAGGGCCGGCGGCGCAGGCCGGTCAGCTCCGAAGCGGGCGGAGCGAGCTCGCGTGCCGCCAGGTGAGAACCATGTGACCATCGGCCGTCACGATCGCGACGTGGGCCCACCACTGTCCATGACGCTTCTGCCACTCGATGAGCAGCCCGGGATCGGGCCGGCTGTCCCCGTTCGCCCGTGCCGGGAAGACCCAGACGTGTCGAGGCCGGAGCACCATGGCGACAGTAGATCACAGGTTCGATTCCACGTGTTGGGCGACAGCGCTTCGCGTCCGTGCTCCGCGACGACGTCGGCTCGTCGGTCGGTGCGGCGCAACCCTGCGATTCTCCGGACGACGAGCGACCTCGCGCCCTAGGCTGACGCGGTCGTCCCCAGGGGGTTCCATGCTCGTCGCGCGCCGTGCCGCCGTCACCGTCGTCGCCGGTGGGCTGCTGCTGTCGTCTGCATGCGCGGCGCCGGCTCCGGTCGCCGAGACCGTGCCGGTCGTCACCGAGGCCACCGCGCCGGTCACGCCGGCGCCGACTCCGTCCCCGGTGGCAACCCCCGTCACGCCCACACCGTCCCCTGACACCGCGACGGCCCTCGCAGCGCTGGACGAGCTGGTCGTCAAGGGCCGGGGACCGAAGACCGGGTACTCGCGCGACGCGTTCGGACCCGGCTGGTTCGACGCCGACCGCAACGGCTGCGACACCCGCAACGACATCCTTCGCCGTGACCTCGTCGGCACGACGATGAAGAACGCGTGCAAGGTGCTGGCCGGGTCGCTCGAGCCCGATCCCTACACCGGGGCACCGGTGCGGTTCGAGGTCGGCGGGGCCAGCGAGATCGACATCGACCACGTCGTGGCCCTCAGCGACGCGTGGCAGAAGGGGGCGGCGTCCTGGACGCCGCAGAAGCGGCTCGCCTTCGCCAACGACCCCGTCAACCTGCTCGCCGTCGATGCCGGTGCCAACCGGGCCAAGAGCGACGGTGACGCTGCCACCTGGCTGCCGCCGGATCGTTCCTACCGGTGTGCCTTCGTCGCGCGCCAGGTGGCGGTCAAGGCCAAGTACGCGATCGCCGTGACGCCCGCCGAGCGCGACGCCATGAGCCGCGTCCTGACCTCGTGCCCCGCGCAACCGCGGGTGGAGCCCGGCCCCGCCCCCACGGAGGCGGCGCTCCCTCGCTCCCGCGCGACGCCGACCACGGAGGCGACCCGCGGGAGCCGGGGCTCCGCTCCCGTCGAGTACGCGAGCTGCGACGCCGTCCGCGCCGCCGGGGCAGCACCGATCACCGCCGCCGATCCCGGCTACTCCCGTCGCCTGGACCGCGACGGCGACGGCGTCGGCTGTGAGTGAGCCGCCCTCGGGAGGAGGGGCCCGGACGTGACGAGGGGCCGACCGGTCGAACCGGTCGGCCCCTCGTCAGGTCGTAGGGATCGGGGGTGACTCAGACGTCGGTGGTGCCCAGACGTCCGGTCTCGTCGTGGATGGCGACGGCGACAGCACGCAGCTTGTCCTCGTGCTCGCGGGCGTGGTGGGCGCAGAACAAGAGCTCTGCTCCGCCGTCGAGCTCGACGCGTACGTACGCCTGTGCTCCGCAACGGTCGCAGCGATCGGTCGCGTTGAGACCGCGCAGCTCGGCTGTGGCTGCCATGGTGACCTCTTTTCCTCGGAGCGGGTGTCGTCAGTGACAACATCCAACCACGGTGTGGTGTTCCGTGCTGGGTTGGGTGACTTACGTCATGGATACTCCCCGGCGGTGCCAAACCGGCGGCGCCGCGCGGGCACGAGCGTGTCCGCCGACGGCTCCGGGGGCCGCGCGTCTAGGCTGGACGCACAGGCGTTTCGCCTGCCCATCGAACCTTCGGAGGTCCCCTCGGTGTCGACGTACGACGCGCGCAACCTGCTCGTCCTCGAGGGGCTCGAGGCGGTCCGCAAGCGGCCGGGCATGTACATCGGCTCCACCGACACCCGCGGACTCATGCACTGCCTCTGGGAGATCATCGACAACGCCGTCGACGAGGCCCTCGGCGGCTTCTGCAGCCGCATCGACGTCACCCTGCACCCCGACGGCTCCGTCGAGGTCGCCGACGACGGCCGGGGCATCCCCGTCGACATCGAGCCGCGCACCGGCCTGTCCGGCGTCGAGGTGGTCTTCACCAAGCTGCACGCCGGCGGCAAGTTCGGCGGCGGCTCCTACACCGCCACCGGCGGTCTGCACGGTGTCGGCGCCTCCGTGGTCAACGCCCTGTCGGCCCGCCTCGATGTCGAGGTCGACAAGGCCGGTGCCACGTGGGCGATGTCCTTCCGACGCGGGGAGCCGGGCGTCTTCGACGGTGACGAGCCGGAGGCCGGCTTCACCGCCGACAACACGCTGCACAAGCGGCGCCGGGTCAAGAAGACCCAGACCGGCACCCGCGTCCGCTACTGGGCCGACCCCCAGATCTTCATCAAGACCGCCACCTTCGCCTACGACGAGCTGGTCGCCCGCGCCCGGCAGACCTCCTTCCTCGTCCCGGGCCTGAAGATCGTCCTGACCGACCTGCGCGGCGAGGAGCCCCGCGAGGAGTCGTTCCTGCACGAGGGCGGCATCACCGAGTTCTGCGACTACCTCAGTCCCGACGAGCCCGTCACCGACGTACTGCGGCTGCAGGGTGAGGGCACCTTCACCGAGACCGTCCCCGTGCTCGACTCCAAGGGCCACATGAGTCCGCAGGAGGTCGAGCGCGAGCTCGGCGTCGATATCGCGCTGCGGTGGGGCACGGGCTACGAGACGTCCGTGCGCTCCTTCGTCAACATCATCGCCACACCCAAGGGCGGCACCCACGTGCAGGGTTTCGAGCGGGCCCTGACCAGGACGTTCAACGACACGCTGCGCACCACCCGCCTGCTGAAGTCCGGCGACCCCGACGTCATCAAGGACGACGTCCTCGAGGGCATGACGGCCGTCGTGACGGTGCGCCTGGCCGAGCCGCAGTTCGAGGGTCAGACCAAGGAGGTCCTCGGCACACCGGCGGTCACCCGCATCGTCTCGCGCGTCGTCGCCGCCGAGCTGAAGACCTTCCTCACGTCCACCAAGACGGCGCAGAAGGCCAAGGCGCGCCTGCTCATGGAGAAGGTCGTGGGCGCGTCCCGCACCCGGCTCATGGCCCGTCAGCAGCGCGACAACCAGCGCCGCAAGAACGCGCTGGAGTCCAGCGCCCTGCCGGCCAAGCTTGCCGACTGCCGATCCAACGACGTCGACCGCAGCGAGCTGTTCATCGTCGAGGGCGACTCCGCGCTCGGCACCGCCAAGTCCGCGCGCGACTCGGAGTTCCAGGCACTGCTGCCCATCCGGGGCAAGATCCTGAACGTCCAGAAGGCCAGCGTCGGCGACATGCTCAAGAACGCCGAGTGCTCCTCGATCATCCAGGTCGTGGGGGCGGGCTCGGGCCGCACGTTCGACGTCGACGCCACCCGCTACGGCCGGATCATCTTCATGGCCGACGCCGACTCCGACGGCGCGCACATCCGCTGCCTGCTGGCCACGCTGTTCTTCCGCTACATGCGTCCGCTCGTCGAGCAGGGTCGGGTCTTCACCGCCGTGCCGCCGCTGCACCGGATCGAGCTCACCAACCCGCGCAAGGGCATGGACAAGTACGTCTACACCTACTCCGACGCCGAGCTGCAGCGCATGCTCGCCGACCTCAAGCGCCGCAACCTGCGCTGGAAGGACCCCATCCAGCGGTACAAGGGCCTCGGCGAGATGGACGCCGACCAGCTGGCGGAGACCACCATGGACCCCCGTCAGCGCACGCTGCGACGTCTGACGGTCGACGACGCCGAGCGCGCCACGCACATGTTCGAGCTGCTGATGGGCAACGAGGTCGCCCCCCGCAAAGAGTTCATCGTGCAGAGCGCGTACGAGGTCGACGCCGAGACCATCGACGCCTGATCAGGTCCGAGGACCCTCAGATGACCTGCTCGAGCAGGCCGGTGTCGACGTCGTAGATGAACCCGCCCACCTCGACCGAGGAGTCGATGAGCGGGTGGGCGTGGACGCGCTGGACGTCGGTGCGGATGGTGGTCTTCTGGTCGACGACGGCACCCAGGCTCATCCAGGAGGCGTCGACGCCCGAGGCGTCGCTGAGCTTCGCGCGGAGCTGCTCCTCGGAGGACGAGGCCATGGAGCAGCGGGTGTGCTCGACCACCAGGACCCGCGTCACCCTGAGGAGGTTGACGCCGAGGACGAGAGCGACGAGCGCGGCATCGGTCACGCGGCCGCCGGGGTTGCGGAGGATCTTCGCATCACCGGGCGAGAGGCCGATCATGCCGAGTGGGTCGATGCGCGAGTCCATGCACGTGACCATCGCGACGCCGGCACGGGCGACGCCGTCGAAGCCGTGGAGGTCGAAGCGGTCGGCGAAGTCACGGTTCGCGGCGAGCAGATCGTCGAAGGCGTTCTCAGACATGGGGGCAGATTATCGGGCGTGGGGCATCTCGGCCCCGCGACGTCCCTCACGCAGGAGCACGAGCGCAAGGACGGCCGCGATCACCGCACAGACGGCAGCCCCGACGAAGACCGCGTGCAGCTGCGCGATGCCCGCGTCGCGCACCGCGTCCCGGTAGGCCGGACAGGCCGTGGCGACCCCGTCGCAGAGGTCGGCGGCGTCGGGAAGACGCTCCGCCGCGGCATAGAACGCACGGAGCCCGATCGTCGTCAGGGCAGAGATGCCGATGAGCATGCCGACCATCCGTGCCACCACCAGCAGCGCACTCGCCAGCCCGTGGACGGCCGACGCGGTGTGGGCCAGCAGCGCGGCGTTGACCGGCGCGATCGCCAGACCGAATCCCAGGCCGCCCGCGACGAGCGAGAGGGTCTCCCACCCGCTCTCCAGCGACTGCGCGTCCCACGTCGCCATGTGCGCGAACGCGGCGGCACTCATGAGCATCGCACCCGCGGTGAGCCAGGACGCGGGGACGAAGCGCAGGAGCCAGCCGCCGAGGAGGGCGCCGACCGGCAGTGCGACGAGGAACCGTACGAGCACGAGGGCGGCGTCCAGCTGGGAGCTCGGCGCGATGGTGAGTCGGGCGAAGAAGGGGATGTCGACGAGCGCGGCGATCAGGCTCGCCCCGATGAAGAAGGAGACGAGGAGTGCACCCCACGCGACCCGGTCGCCGAGCGCCCCGCGCGGGACGAGCGGACGCGCAGCGGTGCGCTGACGCCACACGAAGCCGGCGACGGTGAGCAGCGCGAGAGGGATCAGCGCCGGCGCCGCGGGGGAGAGGGCGGCGGACTCCGGCTCCGCGGAGGCGAACGTGACGATGACGGCGGCCAGGCTCGCGGTCAACAGGCCCGCGCCGACGAGGTCGGTCTCTCGCGCCAGCTCACCCCAGCCTCGCCACGCGAGCAGCGGACGGCGGGCCGTGGCCAGGCGCAGCACCAGCAGCACGACCACGACGTACAGCCCGAGGGCCAGCGGGGTGAGCCACCGGCTCGAGCCGACGACCGGGAGGAACGCCAGCCCCGACGTGACACCGCTCGCGAGCCGCGCGGGTTCGAGCATCACGAGCGTCACCAGCACGAGAGCGACCGCCACGAGCAGGCCGCCGACGACGTCGAGAGGACCGTCGCGACGCACCGGGGGGCGCTCCTGCCGCCGCTGCGGCCAGATCGCGGCGGCGATCAGCAGCCCGCCGCCGACGTTGAGCCAGAAGATGTCACGCCACGACCCGAACGCCAGGACGGCGGCACCGTAGAGCGGTCCGAGGACGCTGCCCAGCTCCTGCACGGCACCGACGATCCCGAGCGGGAGGCCTCGCCGCTCCGGCGGCCAGCGGTCGGCGACCAGGGCGAGCGTCGGCGGGATCAGGCCGCCACCCCCGACGCCCTGCAGGAACCGACCGACGACGACGCTGTTCAGGTCGTAGGCGGCGGCCGTGACGAGCGAGCCGACGACGAACACCATGAGGGAGCCGAGCAGCACCGGTACCCGCCCGCGCAGGTCCGAGATCCGCCCGATGAGGGGCAGGATGCCGACGTACCCGAGCAGGAACCCCGAGACGATGGGCGCGGCACGCTGCAGCTCGTCGATCGACAGACCGGCCGACGTCATCATGTCCGGCAGTGCGAGGACGACGACGTACGTGTCGATCGCGGCGAACCCGATCGCGGTGGCCGCCAGGGCGAGCAGGAGACGAGGCGCTGCCCGGGTCCCGGCCGAGGGGGTCATGCTCAGCCGCCGGTGCGCTCCGGAGCCGTGATGGTCACCGGCTCGTCGGACGCGGTCAGCTGCAGCCGGTACGTGACGTCGTCGGCGCCCTCGTAGAACGGGCCGGCGATCGTGGCGTCACGCAGCTCGTCGTCCTCGGTGAGCCGGTACCGCACCTGGAAGGTGCCGGTGGCGTCGGCGGTGGGGAGGAACTCGGCCACGACCTCGCCCGCGAGGGTGCCGGTGATCGTCGTGAGGACGTCGTCGCCGTCGCGGGACTGGCCGTCCTCGGCGAGGTCGTCGGTGCGCTCCAGGATGGTCGCGACGCCGGTGTCCGGGTCGAGGAGACCTGCCGGGTCCGGGGCGCCGAGCGACTCGGGGTCGAAGCGCACGAAGACGGGCGAGAACCCGGTCTTGACGAACAGCTCGTCGTCGACGGAGACGACCTCGGCGGCCAGGCTGGTGCCGCCGGCGACGACCGAGACGTCGCCCTCGAACGCCGGGTCGGCGTTGCCGCGCCCCTCGGCCGACAAGAGGCCGGTGACGCCCCGGGGCAGCTCGTTGGTGGCAAGAGCGACGTCGAGGCTCTCGGCCGCGTCGATGACGGCCTTGGCGGCGCTGAGACGTTCGGCGAGTGCGGCCGGGTCGGCGGCGGGCTCGTCGTCACCTCCCGTGCAGGCCGAGGACAGCAGGGCAGCGGCGGCGGCGAGGGCGAGGACACGGAGGCGCACGCGCACAGTGTGACACGCATCGGGTCGTCGCATCGGGGTGCTCAGGCCTCGTCGGCGGTGTCATCCGTGACGCTCGCACCGGCGCCGAGCGTCTGCGCCGCGGGCGCGGACGCCACCGCCGCGACCGGCTGCGCGAGCGGCGTGCCCGACCCGTCACGACGGTCCACGGGGTCCGGGAGGTCGACCGCCGACCCACTGCGAGCGCACGCCATCGGCAGGCCGTCACCGACCCACCCGAGCACGAGCCCCACCTCGCCCTTGAGCAGACGCTGGCACCGCACCCCGCCGGTGGCACGCCCCTTGGCCGGGTAGAGCGAGAGCGGAGTGACCTTGGCCGAGCCGGCCTCGGTGCCCGGGAGGGCGTCGGCCGACCCGGCGATGCCGAGCACGTGCGCGGAGCCGACGTCGCGGACCGCGCCGAAGCCGACCACGGTGGCCCCCGCGGCCAGCTTGATGCCCGCGACGCCACCTCCCGTGCGACCCTGCGGACGGACGAGGGAGGCACTGAAGTGCAACAGCTGGGCGTCGGAGGTGACGAACGCCAGCTCCTCCTCGCCGGTCTCGAGCGTGGCGACGGCGACCACGGCGTCATTGTCGGCCAGCTTGACGACCTCCCAGGAGTCCCGCGTGAGGTGATCGGGCCTGACCCGCTTGACGACGCCCTGCCGGGTGCCGAGGGCGATGCCGGGACCGGTGTCGTCGAGCGACATCAGACCCACGGGCTCGGCCGAGACGTCCAGGAGCTCGCGCAGTGGCACGCCCCCCTGCAGGTGGGGCGAGCCGGCCGTCGGCGGTAGTGCCGGGATCTCCAGGACGCTGACCCGGCGCACGAGACCGTCGGCCGTCACGAGCCCGACCTCGCCCCGGGCGGTCGTGCGGACGGTCGAGACGACGACGTCGTGCTTGGCGCGGCGCTGCGGCGGGCCGAGCGGCTCGGCGTCGCTCGTGCGCGCCAGCAGGCCCGTGCCGGACAGCAGCACCCAGCAGGGGTCGTCCGCCACCTCCAAGGGGACCGCGGCGCTCACCTGGCGGCCGGCCGACTCCAGGAGGACCGTGCGACGGGGCGTGCCGAAGGTGCGGGCGACCTCTTCCAGCTCCTCGCCGACGACCGCACGGAGCACGGCGTCGTCACCCAGGATCTCCTCGAGCCGCTCGATCGTGGCGCGCAGCTCGTCGGCCTCGCGCTCGAGCTCGATGCGGGAGAACTTGGTCAGGCTGCCGAGCGTGCGGTCGAGGATGAAGTCGGCCTGGACCTCCGTGAGGTCGAAGACGGAGGTCAGCCGGCTGCGTGCCTCGGCGCGGTCGTCGCTGCTGCGGATGAGCTGGATGACCTCGTCGATGTCGAGGATGGCGACCAGCAGGCCCTCGACGAGGTGCAGCCGGTCGGCGGCCTTGCTGCGGCGGTAGGCGCTGCGCCGGCGCACGACCTGCAGACGGTGGTCGAGGAAGACCTGCAGGAGCTCCAGGAGCCCGAGGGTCCGCGGCTGGCCGTCGACGAGGGCGACGGCGTTGACGCCGAACGACGTCTCCATCGGGGTGGCCTTGTAGAGCTGCTCCAGCAGTGCCTCGGGCACGATGCCGGACTTGACCTCGATGACCAGGTGCAAACCCTTGTGACGGTCGGTGAGGTTCTTGATGTCGGAGATGCCCTGCAGCTTCTTGGCCTGCACGAGCTTCTTGATGGCCTCGATGACCTTCTCCGGGCCCACGTTGTAGGGCAGCTCGGTGACGACGATGCCCTTGCGGCGCGCCGTGACGTTCTCGATCCGGGCCGTGGCGCGCATGCGGAAGGAGCCGTTGCCGGTGGCGTAGGCGTCGCGGATGCCTTCCAGGCCGACGATCTTGCCGCCCGTGGGCAGGTCCGGACCGGGGACGAAGCGCATGATGTCGTCGAGGTCGGCCGTCGGGTGGTCCAGGAGGTGCCGCAAGGCCTGCACGACCTCCACGAGGTTGTGCGGGGCGATGTTCGTCGCCATGCCGACGGCGATGCCGGAGGCGCCGTTGACGAGCAGGTTGGGCAGCGCGGCCGGCAGGACCGACGGCTCCAGCTCCCGGCCGTCGTAGTTGGCGCGGAAGTCGACCGTGTCCTCCTCGATGGAGGCGGTCATCGCCTCCGCGGAGGTGGCCATGCGGCACTCGGTGTAGCGCATGGCGGCGGGCGGGTCGTCGGGCGAGCCGAAGTTGCCGTGCCCGTCGACCAGGGGCAGCCGCATCGACCACGGCTGCACGAGCCGCACCAGGGCGTCGTAGATCGCGGAGTCACCGTGCGGGTGCAACCGGCCCATGACCTCGCCGACGACGCGGGCGCTCTTGACGTGCCCCCGGTCGGACCGCAGGTTGAGGTCGTCCATCGTGTAGAGCGTGCGGCGCTGCACCGGCTTGAGGCCGTCGCGCGCGTCGGGGATGGCGCGCGAGTAGATGACGGAGTAGGCGTACTCGATGTAGCTGGCACTCATCTCGTCCGTGATGTCGGTGTCGATGATGTGCTCGTCGAACTCCTCGGGGGGGCTCGGGGTGCTGCTGCGGGCCATGCGGTCCTCTCCTGGGTCAGGCGGTGGTCCATTCTCTCCCGCGGTGTCGTGCGGGTCACCGCCGCCACGCCGGGTCGAACGGCGGGCCGGTTCGGTAGATTGGTCGCGTGGACTCCGATCCCTCGGCAACGCCGACCCTCGACGGTGCCTGGGAGGCCGACGTCCTGCTCAAGGACGGCCGCGTGGCCCAGCTGCGTCCCATCCAGCCCGAGGACGCCGACAAGCTGGTGGCCTTCTACAGCCGCGTCTCCGACGAGTCCAAGTACTACCGCTTCTTCGCGCCGTACCCGGAGCTGTCGCCGCGCGACATCGAGCGGTTCACGACGGTCGACCTCGACCGACGGGTCGCCTTCGTCGTCACCTTGCACGACGAGATGATCGGCATCGGCCGCTACGACGCCGTCTCGGACACCGCGGCGGAGGTCGCCTTCCTCGTCGAGGACGCCCACCAGGGGCGCGGCGTGGGCCAGCTCCTGCTCGAGCACCTCGCCCAGGCCGGTCGCGAGCGCGGCATCCAGCGCTTCACCGCCGACGTCCTGCCGTCGAACACCCGCATGCTCCAGGTCTTCCGGGAGATGGGGTACGAGGTCGAGGGTTCGGTCGAGGACGGCGTCCAGACGCTCGCCTTCCGCATCGACCCCACCGAGTCGGCCGTGGGGGTCATGCGCTCGCGAGAGCAGCGAGCGGAGGCGGCGTCCATCGAGCGGATCTTCAGTGCTCGCAGCATCGCGGTGGTCGGCGCGAGCCGGCGCGCCGACTCGATCGGCCTCGCGCTGGTCCGCGGACTCGTCCTGGGTGACTACAAGGGTGCGGTGCACGCGGTCAACTCCCAGGCCGAGTCCGTCTCGGGGCTCCCGGCGCACAAGAGCGTCACCGACATCCCCGGCGAGGTCGATCTCGCGATCGTCGCCGTCCCGGCGGAGTCGGTGAACGAGGTCGTGCTGGACTGCGCCGCCAAGGGCGTGCACGGCCTGGTCGTCATCTCCGCCGGCTTCGCCGAGGAGGGGCCCGCCGGCCGACGCCGGCAGCGCGAGCTGCTCAACCTCTGCCGCTCCTACGGCCTGCGCCTCATCGGTCCGAACTGTCTCGGCATCATCAACACCACCCAGAGCGTCCAGCTCAACGCCTCCCTGGCGCCGGCGATGCCGCCCCAGGGTCGCGTCGGCTTCTTCTGCCAGTCCGGCGCGCTCGGCACCGCGATCCTCGACTCGGTCGGCCGTCGGGGGCTCGGCCTGTCCACCTTCGTCTCGGCGGGCAACCGCGCCGACGTCTCCGGCAACGACCTCCTGCAGTACTGGCAGGAGGACGACGCCACCGAGGTCGTGCTGCTGTACCTGGAGTCCATCGGCAACCCGCGCAAGTTCTCGCGCATCGCCCGACGCGTCTCGCGCGTCAAGCCGGTCGTCGCGGTCAAGTCGGGCCGCTCCACCCAGGGCGTCCCCATGGGACACGCCGTCAAGCGCTCGACGGCCCCGCAGGCGGCGGTCGACGCCATGTTCCGCCAGGCCGGCGTGATCCAGGTCGACACGCTCGAGGAGATGTTCGACGTCGCGCAGATCCTGGCCCACCAGCCGCTGCCGGCCGGCAACCGGATGGGCGTCGTCGGCAACTCCGACGCGATGGGCCTGCTGATCGCCGACGCCGCCGCGGCGTCGGGCCTGCAGGTCGCCGACCCTGTCTCGCTGGGCGCCGACGCCGGAGCCGACGACTTCGAGGTCGCGGTCGAGCAGGCGCTCGCCAACCCCGGCATCGACGCGCTCGTCGTCGTCTACGTGCCGCCGCTGAACACCAGCGGTGAGGAGGTCGCCGACGTCCTCGCCTCGATCGGGGAGCAGTCCGACAAGCCGATCGCCTCCACGTTCCTCGGCACCGAGGGCGTCCCGGAGCTGCTGCGGGTCACCGACGTGCTCGGCGGTTCGGCAGGCCGCGGGTCCGTGCCGTCCTACCCTGCGCCGGAGTCGGCGGTCCGGGCGCTGGCCCGGGTCGTCAACTACGCCGAGTGGGTCGCCAGCGACGCGGGGGAGTTCGTCACCTTCCCCGACCTGCGCACCGGCGACGCCCGCGCGATCGTCCGCGACGTGCTGCGCCTCGCGCCCCGTGGTGCGGTGCTCTCCACCGAGCAGACGCAGGCGATCCTCGAGTGCTACGGCATCGACATGTGGACGTGGATCAACGTCCACACCAAGGAGGAGGCGATCGCGGCGGGCGAGAAGCTCGGTTGGGACGTCGTCCTCAAGGCCGGCAGCGAGCATCTGCGCGCCCGTCCCGACCTCGCGCACATCTGGCGCGGCATCCTCGGCCCCGACGACATGGCCGAGGCGTGGGACAACCTCACCGGGTGGGCGGGGATGCGGGCCGACACACGGTTCTTCGTCCAGCGCAACGCCACCGACGGCATCCCGCTGTCCTTCAGCGTCACCGAGGACGCCCTGTTCGGTCCGCTCGTCTCCTTCGGTCTCACCGGCGCGCCCAGCGAGCTGCTCGGGGACCGTTCCTACGGCATCCCCCCGCTGACCGACACCGACGCCGCCGCCATGGTCTCCGGCCTGCGGTCGGCGCCCCTGCTCTACGGCTACCGGGGCAGCGACCCCGTCGACGTCGCCGCCATCCAGGACCTCATCCTCCGCCTCGCGGCCATGAAGGACGACCTGCCCGAGATCGCCGAGCTCGACCTCGAGCCCGTCCTGGTCAGCGACACGAGCATGACGGTGCTCAGCGCCCGCGCGAAGGTCGTCCCCACGGCCGACCGGCGCGGCGACTGGTACGTGCGGCGTCTGAGCCGTGCCGCCTCGGGCGATACGCTCGCGTGATGCGACGCGAACGGTCCGGAGGGGTCTTCGAGGAGATCTCGCGCAGCGGCTACTACCCCCAGATCGTCTCCGAGGGCCTGCGCGACGCCCTCGCCGGCGAGGAGGTCAGGGCCTACGTCCTGCACCACGAGCCGACGTTCGACCGCGACGAGATCCGCCGGCACATGACGGTGCTCGTCCTCACCGACTCGCGCGTCGTGCTCGTCCACACCGACGAGCACCCCCCGGACGACCTCCTCCCGCGTCCGTACACCTCGACGACGAGCGAGGCCGTCGCCGTCGACCAGGTGCGCTCGGTGGTCGTCACGCGCATGGTCTCCGCCGAGGACGAGTCCCTGCAGGAGGCCGTCCTGACGGTCAGCTGGGGTGCGGTCTCGCACCTGGACCTCGAGCCGGCCCGCTGCAGCGACCCGGACTGCGAGGCCGATCACGGCTACACCGGCAACCTGACCGGCGACGACTTCTCCCTGCGACTCAGTGCAGCCGCCGACGGTGGTGCCGCGCTCGAGCGTCTGCTGGAGTTCGCCCGACGACTCTCGGCCGCCACCACCCACGGGCCCTCCGCGTCCGGCGCGCGGGCCCGGACCTGATGCCCGGTCTCCACGACGTCCTGCCGTCCGTCGCCGCGAGTCTCGGCGTCACCGGCTTCGAGGACGTCCTCGCCCTGCCACGGTCGCCGCGGTACGTCCTGTTCGTCGTCGACGGCCTGGGAGCCGACCTCCTGGACACCCATGCCGAGCTCGCACCGTTCCTGTCCGGGCTCGAGCGCCGCGACGGCGTCCGCAGTCCCGTCCCGTCCACGACGGCGACGAGCCTGACGTCCCTCGGGACCGGACGCGAGGCGGGCAGCCACGGCGTGGTCGGCTACACGTGCCGCGAGCCGGCGTCGGGCCGACGTCTGAACTCCCTCGCCTGGTCCGACGACGTGGACCCGCTGCAGTGGCAGCCCCACCCGACGGTGCTCGGCCAGGTTGCCGACGCCGGCGTCGAGGCCGCCGTCGTGAACGACGCCGCCTTCGAGAACAGCGGGCTGACGCTCTGCGGCCAGCGCGGTGCAGCGTTCCACGGCATCGAGAGCCTGTGGGCCCGTACCGACACGGTCCTCGACGTCGTCGAGGCCATGGCGTCCGGCGTCGTCTACGCCTACGAGTCCCGCCTGGATCACACGGGTCATCGGTACGGCTGCGGCTCCGCGCAGTGGCGCGAGACCCTCGCCACCATCGACGCCGACCTCGCCGACCTGCACGCCGAGCTCCCCGCGGGCACGACGCTGGTCGTGACCGCCGACCACGGGATGGTCGACCTGCCCCTCGAGGGTCGCTTCGACCTCGAGGAGCTGCCAGCGCTGCGCGACGACGTCACCCTGGTCGCGGGGGAGGCGCGCTTCCGCCACCTCTACACGCGCGCCGGCGCCGAGCAGGACGTGGCCGAGCGCTGGCGCGCCGTGCTGGGGGAGCGGGCCCTCGTGCGCACGCAGGACGGACTCGAGGACTGGTTCGGACCGATCGAGGACCGGGTCCGCCCACGGATCGGCGACGTCGTGGTGGCTGCGCTCGGCGACTTCGCCGTGTTCTCCTCGCGGGACTTCGCCATCGAGCTGCACATGGTCGGCTTCCACGGTTCCGTCACCGACGTCGAGCGGTCGGTCCCGCTGCTGATCGCGCCCTGAAGGCGGCCAGGACCCCTCCGGACGGGCCACCTGGGGCCGGAGTGAGCCCCCGGGGCCTGAGAGGATGTCGCCGTGGCTTCTCTGGACTTCTACACGGGCACGATGGACTGCGGAAAGAGCACGCTGGCCCTGCAGGTGGACCACAACCACCGCTCCCGCGGCCGCGTCGGTCGCGTCTTCACCAGCCACGACCGGGCCGGTGAGTCGCGGTTGTCGAGCCGGCTCGGACTCGCGGTCGACGCGCTCGAGGTGAGCGACGGGTTCGACTTCTGGGACTACGTCGTGGGCGAGCTGACCCAGGGTGGCCGGATCGACTACCTCGTGTGCGACGAAGCCCAGTTCTACACGCGGCGCCAGGTCGAGGCGCTCGCAAAGGTCACCGACGAGCTGCGGATCGACGTCTTCTGCTTCGGCATCCTCACCGACTTCCGCACGCGCCTGTTCGAGGGTTCGGCGCGACTCATCGAGCTCGCCGACCGCGTCCACACCCTCCAGGTCGAGGCGCTGTGCTGGTGCGGAGAACGCGCGACGCACAACGCCCGCACCGAGGACGGCGAGATGGTCACCGAGGGCGAGGTGATCGTCGTGGGTGACGTCGAGCAGCAGGGCCGACCGGCTCCCACCGTGGGGTACGAGGTGCTGTGCCGTCGTCACCACCGACGTCGACGCACGGCGGCGACGGCAGCGGCCGCCGCCCTCTCGCCGGACGTCCTGCCCTTCGAGTGAACGAGGCGGGCCGGGGCCTCAGTCCTCGCGACCGCCGAACATGATCTCGTCCCAGCTCGGTACGCGCCGGCGCTCGGCCTTCTTGCGGCGCTGGGTGACGCCGGTGTCCGGCACGGCGATGCGCCCGTGCTCGCGGACGCTGTCGTCCTCCTCGAGCGCGACGTCGTGGGCGACGTCGTCGTGCTCGACCTCGGCGTCCTCGTCGACGTCCTGCAACGAGAGCTGCTGTTCCTGGGCGCGACGATCACGTGCCTCCTTCAACGAGGAGATCGACGCGGCCACCGCCTCCGGCGAGGCCGTCACCTCCGGCTCGGCGGCCGGTACCGGCTCCTGCGCCTGGAGAGCGTCGGCGATGGCCATCTGCGCCGAGGCGTCGGCCGTCGGCACGTCGCGCACGAGCTCGTGCGCGGCCTCGTCGGCGGGCACCGCGAAGCGCGACTTGTGGTCGAACAGGAACATGGCGCGGTCGCGGCCGGGCACGACGACGCTGATGCTCCACCGGCCGTCCTCGCGACGCCACGCGTCCCAGCCGACGTCGTCGGGACTGGCGCCGTCGTCCGCGGCGGCCTGCTCGACGAGCACGCCGAGGGCCATGGCCGAGCCGTCGACGTGCTTGCGTCGTACGGCGGAGGACCGAGCCTGCTCGCTCATGTAGGCGCGCTCGGCCAGGACCGGCCCGGCGAAGCCCTCGATCTGCTCGGTGGGCACGCCGGCGGCCTCGGCCACCTGCGCGACGGTCTCCCCACGTCGGACCCTCGTCTGGATGTCGCGGGGACTGAGCGTGCTCTGCATGGTCAACTCCATCTGGCCGGGCGTGCGGGACCGCGTGCTGGCGGCGGCCTCGATCAGGCTTCGCAGGCGTCGGTCGATCGGGACGCGATACGTCCCGCGGCCGTCGTCGTCGCGCAGCAGGAGGTAGCGCCCGTCCTCGCTCAGTCGGTCAGGACCGAGATCGCGCATGTCGCCTCCCACGTCGTTCCCTCCATCGTAGGGACTACCGACCCGTGATCCCGGCCGACACGCGCGGAGCCACCGCGAGGGGCGACGGGCCCATCGACTAGCGTCGTCGGGTGCCTGACGTCGTCCTCGTGGTCCTCGACCTGCTCGGGATCGCCGTGTTCGCCGCGACCGGGGCGCTGGTGGCCGTGCGCAAGGAGCTCGACGTCTTCGGGGCCATCGTCCTCGGCGCGATCACCGGGCTCGGCGGGGGCGTGGTGCGCGACCTGCTCATCGGCGCCGTGCCGCCGGCCGCCCTCGTGGAGTGGACCTACCTCGTCGCGCCGCTCGTCGCGGCGATCCTCGTCTTCGTCTTCCACCCGACGATCGGACGCATGGAGAAGCAGATCGGCGTGCTCGACGCCGTCGGCGTCGCCCTGTTCTGCGTCACCGGTGCGGTCAAGGCGCTCGAGTTCGGTCTCGGTGTCCTCCCGGCGGCCCTGTGCGGCCTGCTGACGGCGATCGGGGGCGGCATGATGCGCGACGTCCTTGCCGGCCGGGTGCCGGTCATCTTTCGCGAGGAGCTGTACGCGACCCCGGCCTTCGCCGGTGCTCTGCTCGCGGTCGCGGCCGTCGAGCTCGACCTCGGCGCGTGGGCCTACGGCGTCGCAGCCGGCGTCTGCCTGGTGTGGCGGCTGCTGGCGCTGTGGCGGGGGTGGAAGGCGCCCCTGCCGCCGGGCATCGACCGTGGCTGACGTCCTGCCGCGTCGAGGCCGTCCGGCGACGTGCGCGTGACCGGTCAGGCGTGCCGCGGCAGGACGGCGTCGAACGCGGCGTCGTGGTTGCCGAAGCGGTGCGTGGTGATCGTGACGGACTGCTCGCGCAGGAACGGCAGCAGCTCGACCCGGCCGGACCAGGTGACGTCGTCGGCGTGGATCGCGACGTCGGGGTCGCCACCGACGGCGTCGGCGACCTCGGCGGCCAGGGGCTCGAGCAGTCGGATCCGGGCCGGTCGCGCCTCGACCATCCGACGCACCCAGTCGGCGGCGGTCTCGACGATGTGCGTCGGCGCCAGGGCCGCCGGGAGCTCGACCGGGCCCGACGTCGTGATCGTCGCCCCGGCACGGCGCGCCGCGGCGATGACCCGGGCGGTGCGCAGCAGGTCGGTACCGACCCGCACGTGGACGTCGGTGGGCCGGTAGCGGAAGACGTTGCGCTCCACGCCGAGCCCGGAGACGTCCTTCTCGATGCCGAACTCTCGCTGCCAGGCGACCTCGTCGGAGCCGAGGGCCGCGCGCAGCAGGCGGCGCTGGTGCTCGTCGAGCGAGCCCTCGACGGTCGCGACGACCTCGCGGACGCCGTCGCTGAGCTCGACCCCGTGGTCGCTCGTGCGCGGGTCCTTGGCGTGCCAGTGGCCCAGGTGGGCGAGGTAGTTCGGACCGCCAGCCTTGCAGGTGGCCCCCACCGACGACCGCTTCCAGCCGCCGAACGGCTGGCGTTGCACGATCGCTCCGGTGATCCCGCGGTTGACGTAGAGGTTGCCTGCCTCGACCCGGTCGATCCACGTGGAGACCTCGTCGGGGTCCAGGGAGTGGATGCCGGCCGTCAGACCGAAGTCGGTGGCGTTCTGCCAGGTGATGGCCTGGTCGAGGTCCTCGGCGGCCATCAGCCCGAGCACCGGTCCGAAGTACTCGGTGGTGTGGAACTCGCTGCCGGGAGCGACACCGGTGCGGACACCGGGGGACCAGAGCCGACCTGAGTCGTCGAGCGGACGCGGCTCGACGAGCCACTCCTCACCCTCGGCGAGCTCGGTGAGCGCCCCGCGCAGCTTGCCGCGCGGCTCCTCGACGACCGGTCCCATGATCGAGCAGGGATCCTCCGGCCACCCGACCACGAGCGACTCCACCGCGTCGACGAGCTGGCGCCTGAACCGCTCCGACGTGGCGACCGAGCCCACGAGGATCCCGAGGCTCGCCGCGGAGCACTTCTGACCCGCGTGGCCGAACGCACTCTGGACCAGGTGGGCCGCGGCGAGGTCGAGATCGGCGCTCGGGGTCACGACGAGGGCGTTCTTGCCGCTGGTCTCGGCCAGCAGCGGGAGGTCCGAGCGCCAGGAACGGAAGAGCGCAGCGGTCTCCCACGCGCCGGTCAGGATGACCCGGTCGACGTCCTGGTGGGCGATGAGCGAACGGCTGAGATCGCCCTCGTCCATCGCGACGTAGCGCAGGACGTCGCGGGGGACACCGCCCTGCCAGAGGGCCTCGACGACGACGGCCGCGCACCGCGGGCTCTGGGGCGCCGGCTTGACGATGACCCCGCTGCCGACGGCGAGCGCCGACAGCATGGACCCGGCCGGGATGGCGACCGGGAAGTTCCACGGGGGAGTGACGACCGTCAGTGCGGCGGGCCGGAACCGGGCGCCGTCGACGACCTCCAGGCGCCGAGCCGACTCGGCGTAGTAGTGCGCGAAGTCGATCGCCTCGCTGACCTCGGTGTCGGCCTCGGCGATGGTCTTGCCGGTCTCGGCCGCCATCACGGCGACGAGGTCGCCCCGACGCGCCGCGAGCGCCCCGGCGGCCTGGTGCAGGATCCAGGACCGGACCTCGGCGCCACGCTCGGCCCACGCCTGACCTGCGCGGCGGGTCTGGCGCACGAGGGTCTCCAGCGACGCAGGTCCGTGCACGGTGCTCGTCTCGATGGTCCGCGTGCCGAGCTGGGTGTAGGTGGAGCGGTGCAGCATCTGGCGCCCCCACTCCCGGTTCGCCGGAAGTGACGGGTCGGTGTCGGCGACGTTGGTGAACCCGCGCGAGACCTCCGAGACGTGCTCGCGGTGACGGTCCTGCACGCGGTGGCGGGCCGGCACCTGCACGTCCAGCTCCTCGAGGGAGGCGAGGAAGCGCTCGGCCTCGCGGTCGAAGGCGCTCTCGTCGGCAGCGAGGTCGAAGGCCGCGGACATGAAGTTCTCGTCGCTGGCGTTCTCCTCGAGCCGACGCACCAGGTAGGAGATGGCGACGTCGAACTCGCCGGGGTGGACGACGGGCGTGTAGAGCAGCAGGGGACCGACCGTGTCGCGCACGCCGGCGGTGGGGCCGGAGTCCATGCCCAGCAGCATCTCGAAGTCGATCGCGTCGCGGACGCCGCGATCGCCGGCCAGCTCCCACGCGTAGGCGAGGTCGAACAGGTTCTGCCCGGCGACCCCGATGCGCACGGCGTCGACCCGCTCGGGCGTCAGGGCCCAGGCGAGGACGCGCTTGTAGTGGGTGTCGGTCTCCCGCTTGGATCCCCACGTGGCCAGCGGCCAGCCGTGCATGATGGCGTCGACCCGCTCCATGGCGAGGTTCGCTCCCTTGACGACCCGCACCTTGACCCGCGCCCCGCCCGCGGCGCGTCGGGCGGCAGCCCACTCCTGGATGCGCTGCATCGCTCCGAGGGCGTCGGGCAGGTACGCCTGCAGCACGATGCCGGCCTCGAGGTCGGGGAAGCGGTCGAGGACGTCGAAGAAGACCGCCAGCGTGAGGTCGAGGTCGCGGTACTCCTCCATGTCGAGGTTGATGAACGAGCCGTCCTCGGCGGCCTGCTCGTAGAGCGGCAGCAGGCGGTCCACGACCCTCTCGACGGTCTCGTCGAAGGCCCACAGGGACAGCTGGCTGACGACGGCGGAGACCTTGACCGAGACGTAGTCGACGTCCGGCCGCCTCAGCAGCTCCAGGGTGTTGTCGCGCCGACGGGTGGCCTCGGCCTCGCCGAGCACGGCCTCGCCGAGGAGGTTGATGTTCAGCCGGTCGCCCTTCTTGCGCAGCCGGGAGATGGTGGGCCCGAGCTTCTCCGGCCGGGCGTCGGCGATCAGGTGGCCCACGAGTCGGCGCAACGTGGCCCGAGCCGTGCCGACCACCAGCGCCGGCATCACGAGGGAGACGAGCGCGCCGAGCTTGATGAGCAGTCGCTGGGACCATGGCAGGAACCGCGGGGTGCGCGCCGCGAGTCGCCGCAGGTTGGCCGCGGCGACGGCAGGGTCCTCGGGCCGGACGACGCGGTCGACGAACCCGATCGTGAAGTCGAGCCCGTCGGGGTCCTTGAGGAGCTCCGCGAGCTGACGGGCGGCGCGGTCGGTGCGACGGCGCGAGGCGCCGTGCGGACCGATCCAGGAGCGGACGAGGGCGATGCTGCGGTCAGCGAGCTCAGGTTCGGTCATGGCCCCTACAGGCTAGTGCGTCGACGGGTCGGGGACGAGGGCGCGGTCGACCCTCGGGCGGGGATGGAAGGTCCACGCGACCGCGGCCGCGAGGGAGGCGGCGACGAGCGGCACGGTGAACCCGGCGCGGGGTCCCATCTCGTCGACGACCATGCCGACCACGGAGGCGCCGAGGGCGACCCCGGCCGACAGGGCGGTGATGGTCCACGCCATGGCCTCGGTGAGGCGGACCGGGTTCACGTGGTGCTCGATGACGGTCATCGCCGCGATGAGCGTCGGCGCGATCATGAAGCCTGCCGCGAACATCACGGCGGTGAACCACCCTGCTCCCGGCACGACGAAGGTCGGGACGAAGAACGCGGCCAGGACGAGGGTCGTCCAGCGCAGCCTCACCACCGGCTCGGTGGGCGGTGGCAGAGCACCGGTGAGGACGCCGGCGACGAGGCTGCCGGCGGCCCACACCGCGAGCACGGCGCCGGACCAGCCGCGCAGGTCCAGGTCGGTCATGAACGCCACGACGACGACCTCCGTCGAGCCGAACATCGTCCCGATGCCGACGGCGGCCACCATGACGGGCGCGAGGACCGACCAGCCCATGGGCACGCTGCGATCGATCGGGGCGCCGCTGGTGGTCGGCTCGGTCCGCCGCTGCACCGCCAGTGCGAGACCGCCCAGCGTCCCGGCCGCTCCTGCGGCGGCCAGTCCGGAGAGCGGGTGCAGGCTGAGGGTGAGGAAGGTCACGAGGACCGGGCCGACGATGAAGACCACCTCGTCGAGGACGGCCTCGAGGGCGAAGGCCGTGGGGAGCCGGTCGCGGTCGTCGCGCAGGACGTGAGCCCAGCGGCTGCGGACCATCGCGCCGACCTGCGGCGTCGACGCGCCGGCGAGCGCCGCGGCCGCATGCGTCCAGGGCCCGCCCAGCCCGGACTCGACGGCACCGAGCAGCAGGACGATCCCGGCCGCGAACACGCCGCCGGCCACCGTCAGCACTCGACCCTGGCCCCACCGGTCGGCCAACCGGCCCTGGACAGGGGCGAACAGGGCGAGCGCGAGGACGTAGGCCGCCGACACGAGGCCGGCCCGCCCGTAGGAGCCGGTGCGTTCCTGGACGAGCAGCACGATGCCGAGCGCCGCCATCGAGCTGGGCAGCCGGGCGACCAGCGCCGTCGCGCTGAAGCGAGCGGCCCCGGGCAGGCGGAGGACGGCGACGTAGGACCTCATCGACGCTCCTCCCGCTCGGCGCCACCGTGGCGCCGAGGGCCACCCTAGGTGTCGTGCGTCCCGGCGCCGGGATGGGACCATGGTGCCCATGAACGAGCGTCCGATCGATGCCCTGCTGCTGGTCTCCTTCGGAGGTCCCGAGAAGCCCGAGGACGTCGTGCCGTTCCTGGAGAACGTCACGGCTGGGCGCGGGATCCCCCGCGAACGCCTGGAGGAGGTGGGGGAGCACTACTACCTGTTCGGCGGCAAGTCCCCGATCAACGACCTCAACCGCGAGCTCCTCGCCGCGATCCGCAAGGACCTCGCGGACCACGGCGTCGACCTGCCCGTGTACTGGGGCAACCGGAACTGGGACCCGTACCTGCGTGACGCGATGGAGCAGATGGTCGCCGACGGCATCCGTCGACCGGCGTTCTTCCTGACGAGTGCCTACTCGTCGTACTCGGGCTGTCGGCAGTACCGGGAGAACCTCGCCGAGGCCGTCAACGGGCTCGACCTCGACCTCGTGCGACTGCGCCTCTACTTCAACCACCCCGGTTTCGTCGGGCCCTTCACCGAGGCGACGCGCGCGGCCCTGGCCGAGGCGCCCGAGGGCACGCACACGGTGTTCGTGACCCACTCGATCCCGGACACGATGAACGACGCGAGCGGGGGCCCAGGGGTCGGCGCCTACCGCACGCAGCACGAGGAGGTCGCTCGGCTGGTCGCCGAGGGGGCCGGGGCCGGCGAGTACTCGCTCGTCTACTGCTCCCGATCGGGCTCGCCGCGCACGCCGTGGCTCGAGCCCGACGTCAACGACCACCTCGAGGAGCTCGCCGGTCGTGGGATCACCTCCGTGGCGGTCGTGCCGATCGGGTTCGTCTCGGACCACATGGAGGTGCTCTACGACCTCGACACGGAGGCCAAGGAGACGGCCGAGCGTCTCGGGCTGCGGTTCGTGCGCGTGGAGACTCCCGACCGCCACCCGGACTTCGTCGCCATGGTCCGTGAGCTGCTGACCGAACGCATGGCCATGGACGAGGACCCCGACGTCGAGCGTCCGACCGTCGGGCGGTGCGCCCCCAACCCGCAGACCTGCCCGATCGACTGCTGCGCCAACCCGCGCGGCGAGATCCCGGCCGTGCGGTGACGGACCTCTTCCCCGACGGACCGGTCGACCTCGGTCCGACGCCACCGGAGGAGCTCGTCGAGCTCGCCCGAGCGGTCGCGGTGGAGGCGGCGGTCTTCGTCGCGGGTCGTCGACCCGAGGGGCGGGTCGACGTGGCCGCCACGAAGTCCAGCCCGACCGACGTGGTCACCGAGCTGGACCGTGCGTGCGAGGAGCTCGTCCGTTCGCGCCTGCTGGCGGCCAGGCCGGACGACACGATCATCGGTGAGGAGGGCGACGACCACGAGGGTGGCAGCGGGGTCGCGTGGATCGTCGACCCGATCGACGGCACGGTGAACTTCGTCTACGGCATCCCCTCGTACGCGGTCTCGATCGCCGCCGCGGTCGACGGTGTCGCCGCCGCCGGGGTGGTCGTGAACATCGCCACGGGCGAGCAGTGGGGTGCGGTCCGCGGTGGCGGAGCCTGGACCTGGCACGGGGACGAGCGTCGACCTGTCGTGGCACCGGAGCCACCACCGCTGTCGCAGATGCTCGTCGGGACCGGCTTCAGCTACGAGCCCGACGTCCGCGCCGCACAGGCACGCGCCGTCGCCGCGATGCTGCCGCACGTCCGCGACATCCGTCGTCTGGGTGCCGCGGCGCTGGACCTGTGCGCCGTCGCGAGCGGCCGTCTGGACGCCTACGTCGAGCAGGGCCTGCACCCGTGGGACCTGGCCGCCGGCGGGCTCGTCGCGACAGAGGCCGGGATGGCCCTCGCGGGGCTCGACGGGCCCGCTGGTGTGAGACTGGTCATGGCTGCGCACCCGGCCGTCAGCGAGGAATATTTCTCTCTCGTTCGGACTTGCGGGTTCTGACGGCGAAACCGGTGCCCGGATGTGGCACAATCACGCCGGTTCATCCAGACACGGAGGGTTCATGGCTACCGATTACGACGCGCCTCGCAAGACCGACGACGAGCAGTCCGAGGACAGCATCGAGGAACTGAAGGCGCGTCGCCACGAGAAGAACTCGGGCAAGGTCGACGAGGACGAGGTCGAGGCGGCGGAGTCCTTCGAGCTGCCCGGCGCCGACCTCTCCCACGAGGAGCTGGCGGTGCAGGTCGTGCCCAAGAAGTCCGACGAGTTCACCTGCTCGTCCTGCTTCCTGGTGCACCACCGCTCGCAGCTCGCCAGCGAGAAGAACGGGCAGCTGGTCTGCCACGACTGCGCCTACTGAGCACGACGGGCGCCCGGACCGACCGACGTCGTCCGTGACCCCCAGGGCCTCACCGCCCGCGGCGCGAGGAGCGTCGTGAGCTCGCAGGAGTCGGATCCCCTCCGGGGACCGGCTCCTTCGTCGTCTTGAGCGGCTTGACGCCGGGCGGGAGCTTGCCGGTCGAGCGGACCCAGTAGCCGGTGACCCAACGGCTCACGAGCATCTTCACCAGCTCGACGACGGCCCCACCCACGATCGCCCAGGCCACCGCCTCCTTGGTCTCGACCTCCGGGTGACGGCCCGACGCCGGCGCCTTGCGACCCGTCGTGATGCGCCACACGCGCTGTGCCACCTCGCGTGCCAGCAGGCCGGCGGCCACCGTGGAAGTCCGGTCCAGGACCTTCCACGTCCCGCGGCCGGACCGACGGCTGCGCCGACTCGAGGTCGTCGCGGTGGTCGTCGACGGACCCGTGCCGTGCGTGGTCCTACGTCGCGCCATCGGGGTCTCCTTCGTCCGGGGATGTCGTTGTCGGAACTCCCTGCGAGGTCAAGGCTCTCGCGAGATCGTCCGGTCGGCGACTGCTGAGCAGCCAGTACGGCGTCGGGTCGGTGGGGTCGGACACCGTGGCCCGCACCCCGCCGGCGACGTACGTCCGGTGCACGAGCCAGGCTCGAGCATCCGCGTCGGGGCCGTGCCAGCGTCTCATGGCGTCGCGGTCCAGCACCTCCACGCCGTCCAGGTGCTCGACGTCGATGCGGGCCCGCCCGGCTCGCAGCGCGCCGTCCTCGACCACGAGGGTCACGGCGCCGTACCTCCACAGCGCGAGAGCCACGCCTGCGCCCACACCGGCCGTCGTGAGCACTGCGGCCGACGGTCCGGAGAGGACCAGCACGAGCCAGCCCCACACCAGGGCGAAGGCGAGGCCACCGACCCACCACGACGGCGGGGGCAGAAGACGCTCACGGTGACCGGTCACGAGCACCAAGCCTGCCGCACGCGACCGGTCCGACCGACGTAGGGTCGTGGTGTGCTGGACGTCGAGATCACCCGCCTGGACCCCGGCCTGCCCCTGCCGACCTACGCACGCCACGACGACGCCGGGCTCGACCTGCACGCCGCCGAGGGCGTCGAGCTCGCCCCGGGGGAACGTCGGCTCGTCGCCACCGGCATCGCGATCGCGCTGCCACCCGGGCACGCAGGCTTCGTCCATCCGCGGTCGGGCCTGGCGCTGCGCCACGGACTCTCGGTCGTCAACACCCCCGGCACGATCGACGCCGGCTACCGCGGCGAGATCAAGGTGCTGCTCATCAACCACGACCTCGAGTACTCCGTCAGGGTCGCCCGAGGCGACCGCATCGCCCAGCTCGTCGTCCAGCCGGTCGACCACGTCCGCCTCGTCGAGGTCGACGCCCTGCCCGGATCCGCCCGAGGGGCCGGCGGCTACGGTTCCACGGGAGTCACGTCGGTGACCCACGAGGAGGAGTGACATGTTCGGACGCCGCCGCCAGGGCCAGGACGCCCGGTCCGAGGCCCCCGGCTCGCCGGACGACGCGAGCGCGACCCCCGACGACGGCGCACCCGCCGGCCCGGCGGGTCGACCCGACGGCCCCTGGGACCGTTCCGAGCGCGAGCCCTCGGACCGCCACGTCGACCTGGGGTCGCTGCTCGTCCGTGCCCGGCTCGGCATCGACCTGCGCCTGCCGAAGGACGGCGACCGCCCGTCGAACGCGGTGATCCTCCTGACCTCGGACGCCGGGCTCGAGCTGCGCGCCTTCGCCGCACCGCGCAGCGGCGGCCTGTGGGAGGAGATCCGCCCCGAGCTCGCCGACAACGCCCGTGAGCGTGGGGGAGAGGTCCAGGAGCGCGAAGGCCCGTACGGCACCGAGCTGCTCGTGCGGCTCCCCGCCACGACGCCCGACGGAGAGCCCGGCGTCCAGCCGAGCAGGATCCTCGCCGTCGAGGGACCCCGTTGGATGCTGCGCGCCACCTTCCTCGGCCAGGCCGGTCTCGAGCCGAGCGACGACGGCGTCCTCGCTGAGTCGCTGCGTGACACCATCGTCAACCGGGGCCCGGAGCCTCGGACCTCCAGGGAACCGCTGTCGCTCGTCCCGAACGGGCTCGTCGGCAAGGCGAAGCCCGAGGGGCCCACCGAGGCCGGGACGTGAACCAGCCCGCCGCCCCGGACGACGAGCGCGGACCACGACCGGCCCAGGGAGGTGACCCCGACGATCTCGACGCCGTCGAGACCGTCGAGCAGCTCGTGCGTCGCCAGCTGTCCACGGCGCTCGGAGGCGGCCGCGGCGTCCTCGAGAGCGCCGTGCCGACCGTGGCGTTCACCATCGGCTGGATCAGCACCAGGGACCTGCGGCTGTCGCTCACGATCAGCATCGGGCTCACGGTGGTGCTGCTGCTCGTCCGTCTGGTCCAACGCAGCACGCCCCAGTTCGCGATCACCGCGCTCATGGGCATCGCCATCGCCGCCCTCTTCGCCTCCCGCAGCGGCGAGGCGCGCGACGTCTTCCTGCCCGGCATCCTCTACAACAGCGCCTACGCCGTCGTGCTCGTCACATCGGTGCTCATCGGCTGGCCGCTCGTCGGCCTCATCATCGGCAGCATCACCGGCGACCTCACGCAGTGGCGCCGCGACAAGGGGCTCGTCTCCCTCTGCTCGACCCTGACCTGGATCCTCGCCGTGCCCTGCATCCTGCGCGTCGTCATCCAGTACCCCCTCTGGGCGACCGACCAGGTCGTCGCGCTCGGCATCGTGCGCATCGGCCTGGGCTGGCCCGTGCAGGTCGCCACCTTCGCCGCCATGGCCTGGGTGCTCAGCCGGGACAAGACGCCCCTCCAGCGGCGTCGTGACACCCCGCCCGCGCCGTGAGGACCGGTGCCCGCCCGGCCACCCGACGTGCCGATGGTGCGCTGCGCGCACGCATGATCGACGGGGCCCGCCGTGGATGAGGTCCTGCCCGTGGTCGAGGTCGGTCCCGTCGCTCATGGGGGCCACTGCGTGGCGCGGCTCGACGGGCAGGTCGTCTTCGTCCGGCACACCCTCCCCGGCGAGCAGGTGAGGATCCGCGTCACCGAGGACGCCGGCCGCTACCTGCGCGCCGACGCCGTCGAGGTCCTGCGCGCCGCCGACGGACGCGTCACGCCACCGTGCCCGGTCGCCGGCACCTGCGGCGGCTGCGACTTCCAGCACGTCGACCCCGCCGTCCAGCGACGCCTGCTCGGCGACGTCGTCCAGGAACAGCTGCGGCGCCTGGCGGGCATCGACCGCGAGGTCGTCGTCGAGGAGGTCCTCCCCGTGCTGGGCTGGCGCACCCGCATGTCATGGGCCGTCGACCCCGACGGCCGCCCCGGGCTTCGCCGACACCGCTCCCACGAGGTCGTCCCACTGGAGCAGTGCCCCATCGCCCACCCCGACCTCCCCGCGGTCCTCGGGCACCGCTGGACGGGGCAGGGCGTCGACGCCGTCGTGACCTCCGTCGGGCAACGGCTCGTCGCCGCCGACGCCCCCGTACCGCACGATCTGGAGGTGGACGTCGTCGCGGACGCCGACGGGCGGACGACGGACGGCGTCGCGACCCTCGACGAGCTGGTCCACGACCGACCGTTCCGCGTGGCCGGGACCGGCTTCTGGCAGGTGCACCCCGCGGCCGCCACGACGCTCGTCGACGCCGTCCTCGCGAGCGCCGAGGTCCGCCCCGGCGACGTCGTCGCCGACCTCTACGCCGGGGTCGGGCTGTTCACGCGGTTCCTCGCCGAGGCCGTGGGACCGGACGGCTCGGTCGTGAGCGTCGAGGCCGACCGCACCGCCTCGAGGCTCGCCCACGACGACCTGGCCGACCTCTCCCAGGTCGACGTCGTCCCGGGGACCACCGAGCGCGCCCTGCACTCGGGCCGGGTCGCGACGGCCGACGTGGTCGTGCTGGACCCGCCCCGCACCGGTGCCAAGCGGGCGATCCCCGCGATCGCCGCCCTCGAACCCCGCCGGATCGTGTACGTCGCCTGCGACCCCGCCGCTCTCGCGCGGGACGTGTCGTCGCTGCGCGCCCGCGGCTACGAGCTCAGCGGCCTGCAGGCCTTCGCGCTGTTCCCGATGACGCACCACGTCGAGTGCGTCGCCACGCTCGACCGCGCCTGAGCGGACCCGCGCCCGCAGGCACGGTGTGGGCGCTTGTCAGCGCCCGCGCGGCCCGGCAGGGTGACGGCCATGACCTTCGCGGACCCGTCGGCGTGCCCGGACTGCGCCTCCGTCCTCGACGGCGGGTCGTCGTGCCCGAACTGCCGCCTCGACCTCACGAGCGATGCGGCCCGTCAGCTCTGGGCCGCTCTCCGGTCGGCCGACGCGTGGCTGGACGAGGCCCGGCGGCACCGGGTCCCCGTGCCGTCTCCCGCCCCGGCGGAGCCGGTCGACGTGGTCGAGGTCCCCGACCTCGCTCCGCAGGCCGCCGCGAGCGCCACACCCCCCGTCGGTCACGACGACCCCCCGGCCCCGACCGGCGGCGAGGGGCTCGTCGAGGCAGCGGCACCGCCTGCTCCCGCGGTGGGAGTTCCCCAGCGGGAGGCGTCGTCCGGCGGTGCGGGCACGAGTGCGCCCGCGGCGTCCGCCTCCCGGACCCCTCGGCGTCGACTGTCGGTCGGGACGGTGCTCCTCACGCTCGGCGCGCTCTCCCTCGTCGTCGCGGCGATCATCTTCATCGCCGTCTACTGGGGGCCCATGGGCATCCTCGGACGGGCCGCGGTCCTGCTCGCCGTCACCGCGCTGATCGGCGGGTTCGGGGTCGTCGTGACCCGACGAGGCCTCCGTGGGTCGGCCGAGGCCCTGTGGTCGGTCTTCCTGGCCTTCTTGTCCCTGGACTGGCTGCTGTCGCGCGACCAGGGCCTGTTCGGGCTCGACACGGCACCGGCCGCACCGGTGGAGCTCACCTGGGCGGCGGTCATGGTGGTCCTCGGCGCCCTCGTCGTCGGTCTGGGTCGGCGGCACCTGCCGGCAGTCGGCTCCACCGGCGCTGCGACGACGCACCCCGGCCCGGACCCGCAGGACGACGCGGTCGTGGAGGACGAGCCGCCGGTGGAGGACCGCGACGTCGACCTCACGAGCGCCGTCCGGCGGCCGGTCGAGCTGGTCGCCCCCTCCGTCCTCGCCGGGCTCGCCGTCGCCTTCGCCCTGCCCCGACGGCTCTCCGACCTCGCGGACGTCGGCCTGCGGGCCTTCTGGGCGCTCGCTCTCGTCGCTGCGGTCTCGCTCGCCGCGGCGCTCCTGCTCCGCAGGGTCGGCCTGCGCCTCGGAGCCGTCATCGTGACCGTGACCGCCTGCGTGCTCGGGGCGGTCGGCGTCGTGGTCGCCTACGGGACGGCGGTGACGAACCCGGCGTTCGACGACCTGGTGCTGCGTGCCGAGGGACTCCCGCTGGCACTCGTCGCGCTGGGTCTGTTCGCCGGGTCCTTCGTGGTGCGCAGCCGTGCGGCCGTCGCCGGTGTGCTCGCCGCCGCCGGCACCGTCAGCGCGGTCGTGCTCGTGACGCTGCCTGTGGGGGAGCAGTGGCTCGCGACCGGCGTCCTCGTCCTGCACGCCACGCTCGGACTCCTGCTGGTGCTCGCCACGGCCGGATCCGGGCCCGTGCGGCACGGCGTCCGCTGGGCGGCCGCCGTGCCGGTCGGCATCGCCCTCGTCGGGCTCGTCGTCGACGCGGTGGCGGTGCTCGTCGTCGCCGGCACCTCCGTCGAGGGAGCCGGCCGCCTCGCGCTCGACGAACGCATCGAGCCGGGCCTCGCCCTCACGAGCGACGCGTGGCGTGCCTGCGTGGTCGGGCTCCTGCTGGCCGCGACGACGCTCCGGCTCGCCGCGACGACCCGCACGGTCGACCGGACCCACGCCCTGACCGTCGCCCTGCTGCTCGCCCTGGGCGGGGCGGGCACGACGACGGCGCTGCTCGGTCCGACGGCGCTCGCGATGTCCGCGGTCCTGGTCGCCGGTGGTCTGGTGGTCGGCCTCCTCGGCGGACGGACCCTCACCGTGCGCCTCGTGCTCGGCGCGACGTTGGCCGCTGCCGGCCCTCTCGCCGCACTTGGCTCCTGGTGGGCCACGGCGATCGTGTCGGTCGTGACGGCCGGCGGCCTGGCGCTGCTCGCCGCGCGGGTCCCGGTGGCGCGCTGGCGCGACGTCAGCGGCGGGGGCGCCGCCGGTTGGGCACTGTCGGGCCTCCTCGCCGCCCTCGCCGCCGGTGGGGTCGAGCCGGCGGTCGCGACCTACGTGCTCACGACGTCCGTGCTCGCCCTGCTCGTCGTGGCGGTCCTGGCACTCGGTGCCCGCACCGGCCGGGCCGGGGTGGAGGTCGCGGCGGCGGCGGGTGCACTCGTCGCGCTCGACCGTCTCTCGGCGACCCTCGGAGTGGCCGAGCAGTCCGTCGTGCTGCTCGCGGCCGGTGCCGTCCTGGTCGCGCTGAGCCACCGCACGGCCGAGCGCTGGTGGTACGCCGTCGTCGGCTCGATCGCGGCCGTCACCGCGGCCGTCCTGGTGGGTGGCGGGACGGGTCCGGTCCTCTGGGAGTGGGCCGCCGGTCTCTGGCCGGTGGCCGCCGCGGTCGTGCTCGTCGCGTCGCGCAGGGCGCCCGCGAGCGTCCTGCGCGAGGTCCTCGCCGGGACCGGGGCCCTCCTCGCCGGGGCCTCGGTCCTTCCCCCGGTCGTGCTGCTCGGTCTCCCGGTGGTGGTCGAGGCGGCGGCGCTGGTCGTGGCGGCCGCCGCCTTGGCGTGGGTCGTCCTCACCCGGGCGGTGGGGCGGTCCGGGTCCGTCGGCGCCGAGGTCGCTGCCGGAGTGCTCGCGGCCTGGGGCCTGTCGGTGGCGGTCGCCGAGCTGCCGTTGCCCCACGGGGTCGCCGTGGCGGTCGCGACCGGCCTGCTCGTCGTCGCGCTGGCGTGGCGCGTGCCGCGCCGCCCCTGGTACGCCCTCCTCGCTGCGGCCCTGGCGTGGTCCCTTGTCGGGGCGACGCTCGGCTCCGAGGACGTCGCGTCCTGGGCCTGGCCCGCGGCCGGTCTGCTGCTCGTGGCGGCTGCGCGTCCCCTCGCAGGGTGGTGGCGCGACGGTGTCGCCGGCTCGGCGGCCTTCGTGCTCGCGATGAGTGTCCTGCCGCTCCTGCGGCTCGTGGAGGCCGACGACCTGCTGGTCTCGTGCGCGTCGCTCGTCACGGCCGCCGTCGCGGTCGCCGTGGCCCACCGCGTCCTCGGGCCGGCCCGAGGTGGGTCCGGTGTCGAGGTCGGCGGGGGTCTGGCCGCCCTCGTGGCCGTGGTCGCCGCGTCCGGTGCCCTCGCCCCGGTGACGTTCGCGGTGGTGGCGGTGCTGCTCGCGGCACTCGCGACGACGCTCGCCTGGCTCGTGCGGCGCCGCTGGTGGTACGCCCTCGTCGGGGCGGCCGCCGCCGGCCTGTCGGTGGTGTGCAGCGTGGGGGAGACGAGCACCGCCCTGTGGGCGTGGCCGGCCTCGGCGGCCGTCGTCGCCGTCGGTGCCGCGCGCGTCCCGGGGTGGTGGCGCCAGGTCCTCGCCGGACTCGCCGCCGTCCTCGCCGGTGCCTGCGTCGCCCCCGTCGCGGACTCCGCCGAGTGGGACGTCACGGTGACGACCCTCTCGCTGGTGGGTGTCGCCGCCGTCCTCGCGGCCCTCGCCGTCGTCGTGCTGCGCACCCCGCGCGGCGGACCGGGCGTCGAGGTCGGTGCCGCGCTGCTGGCCTCCGCCGGCGTCCTCCTGGGTGCGGAGTCGACCGGGCCCGCCCACGTCGCGCTGCTGCTGACCGTCGTGGGTGCCGCGACGGCGACGCTCTCCCTGCTCGATCGCGACCGCGGCTGGTACCGATGGATCGGTGCCGTGGCGCTCGCGGTGGCCTACGTGCTGAGGCTCGTCGCCAGCGACGTCGGGATCGTCGAGGCCTACACCCTGCCGTTCGGCGTCCTGCTCCTCGCCGCGGGCGTGGTCGCGACCCGTCGGCCCGACGACCGCCCCGGCCCGACGGGGCGGACCGTCGTGACCCTGGGCCCCGGTCTGCTGCTGTGCCTCGCCCCGAGCCTGCCGCTGGCACTCGCGGACCCGACCAGCCTGCGAGCCCTGCTGCTCGGCCTGGCTGCCCTCGCGGTGATGGCCGCCGGGATCGTCGCCCGCTGGCAGGCGCCGTTCGTGGCCGGGTCCCTCGTCGTCGCGGCGATCGTGCTGACGAATGTCGGCCCCTACGCCTGGGGCCTGCCGCGGTGGGTGCTGATCGCCGTGGCCGGTGCTGCCATGCTGGTGACCGGCGTGACGTGGGAACGACGTGTCCAGGACGGGCGTGCTGCGGTGCGCTGGGTGGGAGCGATGCGATGAGCGAGACGGCCGGCGACCCGACCGTGGGCGAGGACGTCGACGAGGTCGAGCCGACGCGCAGCGTCAGCGACCTCCGGCGTTCCGCCGCCGCTCAGGACGTGCTGCTGTTCTGCGTGGCCTTCAGCGGCGGCGCCGTGCTCTACCTGGTGGGTCACCTGCTGCTGGCCGCCGACCCGCTCGGGTGGGAGGCCGGTCTCAGCGACGACCTGCTGCTCAGCGGCCTGGTCGCCGGCGAGCTCTTCGTCCTCTGGAACAACGGTCTGCGCCAGGGGGTTCGCGGGCACAGCGTCGGCAAGCACCGTTCGGGCCTGCGCGTGGTCGCGGTCGGATCGGGACGGCCCGTCGGGGTCGTCCGTGGTCTGGCCCGGGGCCTGGTCGTCGTGGGGCTCTTCGACCTCGCCCTCGCGGCCGTGCCCGTCGGTCTGCCGACGGTGCTGCGCCGTCTGACCCCGGAGGAGTGGCACGTCGGGGGAGCGGCCTACGTCGCGGTCGTGCTCGTCGTGGTGTCCCTGCTGCCGTTCGCCCGCACGGTCCCCGACCTGCTGCTGCGCACCCGTGTGGTGCGCAGCCACGACCGCACGAGCCCGCGCCGCCGTCGTGCGCTCGCGGTGCTCGACGTCGTCGGGGTCGTCGGCGTGCTCGCGGTGTGCCTGGCATACGTAGCCTTCTTCTGGCCGCTCATCTGGCAGCTGCCGTCGCTGAGGTAGGTCGCGCGTCGCTCGTCAGGACTCTCGACGTCATGTATCTTGACATCAAGAGACTTTCGTCTCGACCGACTTAGGATCACCTGACGTGGCGCCGACCGCGGTGTCTGGGCAGGATGGATCCTGACCCGCGCGAAGGAGACATCATGAGCGTCGACAGCTTCCAGTCCAAGCAGTCACTGAAGGTGGGTGACGACTCCTACGAGATCTACCGCCTCGACCAGGTGACGGGCGACGGTCTCGACGTCGCCTCCCTGCCGTTCAGCCTGAAGGTCCTGCTCGAGGCGCTGCTGCGCACCGAGGACGGGGCCAACATCACCAAGGCCGACATCGAGGCACTCGCCGGCTGGGACGCCTCCGCCGATCCCAGCAAGGAGATCCAGTTCACGCCGGCCCGCGTGATCATGCAGGACTTCACCGGCGTTCCCTGTGTCGTAGACCTCGCCACCATGCGCGAGGCCATGGCCGACCTCGGGGGAGACCCGAGCCGGATCAACCCCCTCGCCCCGGCCGAGATGGTCATCGACCACTCCGTCATCGCCGACGTCTTCGGCACCCCCGACGCCTTCGAGCGCAACGTCGAGATCGAGTACGAGCGCAACGGCGAGCGCTACAAGTTCCTGCGCTGGGGTCAGGGCGCGTTCGACGACTTCAAGGTGGTGCCCCCGGGCACCGGCATCGTCCACCAGGTCAACATCGAGCACCTGGCGCGCGTCGTCTTCACCAAGGACGCCGACGGCTCCACCGTCGCCTACCCGGACTCCTGCGTCGGCACCGACTCGCACACGACGATGGTCAACGGGCTCGGCGTCGTCGGCTGGGGCGTCGGCGGCATCGAGGCCGAGGCCGCGATGCTCGGTCAGCCGATCAGCATGCTGATCCCGCGTGTCGTCGGCTTCAAGCTGTCCGGCGAGCTTCCCGAGGGCGCGACCGCGACCGACCTCGTCCTCACGATCACCGAGATGCTGCGCGAGCACGGCGTCGTGGGCAAGTTCGTGGAGTTCTACGGCTCCGGCGTGGGCGCGGTCCCGCTGGCCAACCGCGCCACCATCGGCAACATGAGCCCCGAGTATGGCTCCACGATCGCGGTCTTCCCGATCGACGAGGAGACCACCACGTACATGGAGCTGACCGGCCGCAGCCCCGAGCAGATCGCGCTCGTCGAGGCCTACGCCAAGGCCCAGGGCCTGTGGCACGACCCCGAGGCCGAGCCGCGCTACTCCGAGTACCTCGAGCTCGACCTCTCCACGGTCGTGCCCTCGATCGCCGGGCCCAAGCGTCCGCAGGACCGCGTCGCGCTCGCCGACGCCAAGACCGGCTTCCGCGGAGCCCTGTCGGCGTACGTCACCGACGGCGCCGAGACGGTCAACGGCGAGTGGGACGAGTCGCTGGAGGAGTCCTTCCCCGCCTCGGACCCGCCGGCCAACACCGACGCCCACGGCCAGACGCCCGCGCGCGACTACCTCAGCTGCGCCCCCGCGGACGGCGGTCGCCCGTCGAACCCGCAGCGCGTCCGGCTGGAGGACGGCACGGAGTTCGAGATCGACCACGGTGCGGTCACGATCGCGGCGATCACCTCGTGCACCAACACCTCGAACCCGTCGGTGATGATCGGCGCGGCGCTGCTCGCCAAGAACGCCGTCGAGAAGGGCCTGGAGCGCAAGCCGTGGGTCAAGACGACGCTCGCCCCCGGCTCGAAGGTCGTCACCGACTACTACGAGAAGTCCGGCCTGACGCCGTATCTGGAGAAGCTGGGCTTCTACCTCGTCGGCTATGGCTGCACGACGTGCATCGGCAACTCCGGCCCGCTCATCCCCGAGGTCAGCGCAGCGGTCAACGAGGCCGACCTCGCGGTGACGTCGGTGCTCTCGGGCAACCGTAACTTCGAGGGTCGGATCAACCCCGACGTCAAGATGAACTACCTGGCGTCCCCGCCCCTGGTCATCGCCTACGCGCTGGCCGGCTCGATGGACGTCGACCTGTTCAACGACCCGCTGGGCCAGGACTCCGACGGCAACGACGTCTACATGCGTGACATCTGGCCGTCGCCGAGCGAGGTCGAGCGCGTCATCGCCTCCTCCATCGACGCCGACACGTTCAGCTCCGAGTACGCCGACGTCTTCGCCGGCGACGAGCGCTGGCAGAACCTGCCCACCCCCGAGGGCGACGTCTTCGAGTGGGACGAGGACTCTACCTACGTCCGCAAGGCGCCGTACTTCGACGGCATGGGCCTGGAGCCCGAGCCCGTCACCGACATCTCCGGCGCACGCGTGCTGCTGAAGCTGGGCGACTCCGTCACGACCGACCACATCTCCCCGGCCGGCGCCATCAAGAAGGACAGCCCGGCCGGTCGGTACCTCTCCGAGCACGGCGTGAACCCCCGCGACTTCAACTCCTACGGATCGCGGCGCGGCAACCACGAGGTCATGATCCGCGGCACCTTCGCCAACATCCGGCTGCGCAACCAGCTGGCTCCGGGCACGGAGGGCGGCTTCACCCGCGACCTGCTCGGTGACGGGGAGGTCGCGACGGTCTTCGAGGCGTCCGAGGCGTACGCCGAGGCCGGCGTGCCCCTCGTGGTGCTGGCGGGCAAGGAGTACGGCTCGGGCTCCTCGCGCGACTGGGCGGCCAAGGGCACGGCGCTGCTGGGCGTGAAGGTCGTCATCGCCGAGTCCTACGAGCGCATCCACCGCTCCAACCTCATCGGCATGGGCGTGCTGCCGCTGCAGTTCCCCGAGGGTGAGAACGCCGAGTCCCTGGGCCTCTCCGGTGAGGAGACGTTCGAGGTCACCGGCGTGACGGCCCTGAACGACGGCGACATCCCGCGCACGGTCACGGTCACGGCCGATGGCGTCGAGTTCGAGGCGGTCGTCCGCATCGACACCCCGGGCGAGGCGAGCTACTACCGCAACGGCGGCATCATGCCGTACGTGCTGCGCAGCCTGCTCGACTGACCAGCGTGGAGAACGGCCCCGGACCCCCTCGGTCCGGGGCCGTCGTCATGCTGCCCACGGCCGCGCGCTCCCCGTGCTCGGTGACGTTTCGATGTATTTGTTGTTTGCGACGAGAAACATGCGCGAAATGCTGGACGTGACTCCAGTCACGCTATACGTTCGCTCAAACAACAATTTCTGCGTCACGACCGGCGGATCCCTTCGCCAGCGCGTCGCACGAGGAGAAGGAGGCGGTTCGCGTGAAGCGGACGCGCAATCTGGTGCTGGCAGCAGCGACGAGCACCGCCCTCATCCTGACCGGATGTGGCAGCGACTCGGGGAACGACGGCGGAAGCGGCGACGGTGCCGAGGGCAAGATCGGTGTGATCCTGCCCGACACCAAGTCCTCCGTCCGATGGGAAGCGGCGGACCGTCCCGCTCTGCAGCAGGCGTTCGAGGACGCCGGCGTCGAGTACGAGATCCAGAACGCCGAGGGCAACGCCGACACGATGGCCACCATCGCCGACGGCATGATCGCCGACGGCGTGACCGTCCTGGCGATCGTCAACCTCGACTCGGACTCCGGTGCCGCCATCCAGGAGAAGGCAGCTCAGCAGGGCGTGCGCACCATCGACTACGACCGGCTGACCCTCGGTGGCTCGGCGGACTACTACGTCTCCTTCGACAACACGCGCGTCGGCGAGCTGCAGGGCGAGGGCCTCGCGCAGTGCCTCGGTGACGAGGAGGCGAACCTGATCTTCCTCAACGGCTCGCCGACCGACAACAACGCCACCCTCTTCTCCGAGGGCGCACACAGCGTGCTGGACGCCGTCGACACCTACACCAACGTCGGCGAGCAGGCCGTCCCGGACTGGGACAACGAGCAGGCCGTGACGATCTTCGAGCAGCTCTACACCCAGGCCGACGGCGAGGTCGACGGCGTGTACGCGGCCAACGACGGTCTCGCCGGGTCGGTCGTCTCCATCCTGGAGAAGAACGGTCGCGCCGGGGAGGTGCCGGTCACCGGTCAGGACGCCACGGTCGAGGGCCTGCAGCGGATCCTCGCGGGCGACCAGTGCATGACGGTCTACAAGTCCGCCAAGCTCGAGGCCGGCGCCCTCGCCGAGACGGCCATCGCGCTGGTCAACGGTGACGACGCCGAGACCAACGGCACGACGGAGGACGCCGACGGTGGCCGCGAGGTCCCGTCCATCCTCCTGGACCCGCAGTCGATCACCGCCGACAACGTCAAGGACGTCGTCGACGACGGCGGCGTGAGCGCCGACGACCTGTGCCAGGGCGACTTCGCCGCCCTGTGCGAGGACGCCGGGATCTCCTGAGGTCCCGTCCCGGGAGCAGTGGCACACCGTGGCCGCTGCTCCCGGGCCCCCTTCTCCACACCCGCCGACCAGGAGCACCGACGATGACCACCACCGGCCTGCCCGAACCACTGCTGCGGCTCAGCGGCATCAACAAGAGCTTCGGTGCCGTGCACGTCCTGCACGACGTCGACTTCGCCGTGTACCCCGGCCAGGTCACGGCACTCGTCGGCGACAACGGCGCCGGCAAGTCCACCCTGGTCAAGACGATCGCGGGCATCTACTCCGCCGAGTCCGGCGAGCGGTACTTCGCCGGGTTGCCGGTCACCATCAACGGTCCCCGCGACGCCGCGGACCTCGGCATCGAGGTCGTCTACCAGGACCTCGCGCTGTGCGACAACCTCGACATCGTCCAGAACATGTTCCTCGGCCGTGAGCAGATGCGCGGCGTCGTGCTCGATGAGAACACCATGGAGGCGCGTGCCCGCGAGACCCTCGCGTCGCTGTCGGTCCGCACCGTGAAGTCCGTGCGCCAGAGCGTCTCGAGCCTGTCCGGTGGTCAGCGCCAGACGGTCGCCATCGCCAAGTCGGTCCTCTGGAACTCCAAGGTCGTCCTGCTCGACGAGCCCACCGCGGCTCTCGGCGTCGCCCAGACCCGCCAGGTGCTCGATCTCGTGCGACGCCTCGCCGACCAGGGTCTCGGCGTCGTGCTGATCTCCCACAACATGGTCGACGTCTTCGAGGTCGCCGACCGCATCACCGCGCTCTACCTCGGCCGGGTCGCTGCCGACGTCGCCACGGCCGACGTGACCCACAGCCAGGTCGTCGAGCTCATCACGGCCGGTCGCTCGGGCGACCTCGGCCTCACCACCAGCGGCACGACCGCCTGATCGGAGCAGCCACATGACCTCCACGGAAACCTCCAGCAGCTCCCTCGCCGAGACCGACTTCGCCGTCGACTCGCGTCAGGTCGCGACCGTCGGCCAGGCGTTCACCGCCTACGGCAACCGGATCCGCGGCGGCGACATGGGCGCACTGCCGGCCGTCCTCGGACTCATCGTCCTCTTCGTCGTCTTCAGCCTGGCGAGCAGCTCCTTCCTCACCGCGCTCAACATGGCCAACCTCATCACCCAGGCGGGCGCCATCTGCGTCCTCGCCATGGGCCTGGTCCCCGTGCTCCTCATGGGCGACATCGACCTCTCGGCCGGGGTCGCCGGTGCCGTCGCCGCCGCCATCGCGGCGCTCGCCATCAGGGACCAGGGCCTGCCCTGGTACGTGGCCGTGCTCGCGGCCGTCGTCGCTGGGATGGTCATCGGCTTGGCCATCGGCCTGCTCGTGGCCAAGGTCGGCATCCCGTCCTTCGTCGTGACCCTGGCGTTCTTCCTCGCGCTGCAGGGCGTCACCCTGCGACTTATCGGCCAGGGTGGGTCGGTGCGCGTCGACGACCCGGTGATCCGTGGCCTGACGATCACCAACGTCCCCGTCCTCGCCGGGTGGGTCGTCGCCGTGGTGATCGTCGTCGGGTTCGCCGCGCTCACGCTGCTGCGCTACCGCAGCCAGGTCGCCCGCGACCTCCAGCACCAACCCCTCGGCGTCATCGCGCTGAAGATCGCCGGCATGGCCGTGATCGTCCTCGGCGTCACCGCGGTGCTGAGCGTCAACCGCAGCCGCAACCCCAACTTCCCGATCGAGGGCGTCCCGTACGTCCTCCCGCTCGTCGCCCTGCTGCTGATCTTCTGGACCTTCGTCCTGACGCGGACCCGCTACGGACGTCACGTCTACGCCGTGGGTGGGAACCGCGAGGCGGCCCGACGTGCCGGCATCAACGTCGACCGGATCCGCATCTCGGTCTTCGTGATCGGCTCCTCGATGGCCGCCATCAGCGGCATCATCGCCGCGTCCAACGCCGGCAGCGTCTCGCCGTCCTCGGGCGCCGGCAACACCCTGCTCTACGCCGTCGGCGCTGCCGTCATCGGCGGAACCAGCCTCTTCGGCGGCAAGGGCCAGGCACGGGACGCCGTCATCGGCGGCGTCGTCATCGCGACCATCGCCAACGGGCTCGGACTGCTCAACCAGGCCAGCTACATCAACTTCCTCGTGACGGGTGCGGTGCTCCTGCTCGCGGCCGGCGTCGACGCGGTCTCGCGACGTCGTCGCTCCGCCTCCGGGCTGGGCTGACCCCCGTGGTCAGGGCAGGCGCCGGCACCAACCAGGAGGCGGTCCGGCGGCACAACCTCGGCACGGTGCTCGCCCACGTGCACCGGGCCGGACGGATCTCACGAGCCGAGCTGACGAGCGCCATGGGTCTGAACCGCAGCACGATCGGCGGCCTGGTCGCCGAGCTCGAGGTGCTCGGGCTGACCGAGCAGGCTGCTCCGACCGGGGCGAGGACCGGGGCCGGTCGTCCGTCCCCCGACGTGGTCCCTGCCACCGACGGTGCCTACGTCCTGGCCGTCGACATCGGTGTCGCCGGTCTGGCGGTGGCACGCGTCGGTCTCGCCGGCAGGGTGCTGTCGCGCGCGACGGCGTCCATCCCGACCTCGCGGACACCCGAGAGCACGTGCGAGGCCGTGGTCGAGCTGCTGCGCCTGGTCGTGAGGGAGTCACCGTCGGGCTCACCACTGGTCGGGCTCGGGATCTCCGTGCCGGGCCTCGTGCGCAGTGCCGACCACCTCGTGCGGCTCGCCCCGAACCTCGGATGGGTCGACGTCCCGATCGGCACCATCCTCGCCGGACGGCTCGGTCTCGACGTCGACGTGACCGTCGGCAACGACGCCGACCTCGGGGCCCTCGCGGAGCACCTGCGTGGTGCCGGCACGGACGACGCCGACCTGATCTACCTCTCGGGGGAGGTCGGCGTCGGTGCCGGGCTGGTGGTCGACGGCCGGCCGGTCGGTGGGGGAGGCGGCTACGCCGGCGAGATCGGTCACCTGCAGATGGACCCCGCCGGTCGACTGTGCCACTGCGGCAACCGCGGGTGCTGGGAGACGCAGGTCGGCGCACCGGCCATCGCCGAGGCGATCGGGTGCCCCGACGACCGGGTCGCCGCGTTGGGGGAGGTGCTGGACACCCAGCAGGACGCCGGTGACGCGCTGCGCGCAGTCGGCCGTGACCTCGGCGCGGGCATCGCCAGTGCCGTCAACCTGTTGAACCCGCAGGTCGTCGTGCTCGGGGGGTACTTCCGGTCCCTCTACCCGCTCGTGCGTGCGGAGGTCGACGAGACCGTGCGGTCGCGCGCCCTCGTGGCGCCGAACGAGCACGTGCGGCTCGCCCTGCCGTCCCTCGGCGCGGACAGTGTCCTCGTCGGCGCGGCGGAGGTGGCGTTCGCGGGGTTGCTCGCCGACCCGGTGGCGGGTCTGGCGCGGTCGCTGCGCGACGTCGAGGCGGCCCTCGTCGCCTGAGCGTGCCGGCGACGACCGGCGTGGCTCAGGCGACGACGGACGGGTCGGGCAGTGCCGCCGTGCCGTCGAGCACGGCTCCGAGGGCGTGCTCGGCCGCGCCGAGGGCGGCGGCGTCGATCCCGAGGGCACCGGCCCGCAGGGTCGGACGTCGTCGCCCGGCCGTGGGAAGACGCTCGAGGAGGGCGGCGTCCGCTGACGGCAGCAGCCAGGGGGACAGCGGGGCGAAGTAGCCGCCGAGGACGACCACGTCCGGGTCGAGGATCGAGGCCAGCGAGGCGATGCCGAGACCGACTCGACGACCCAGCTCCTCGAGGGCCCTTCGCACCGACGCCTCGTCGGAACGGGCCGCGACGCTCGCCGCGGCCGCGACCGGGTCGTCGTGGGCCGGCTCGCCGGTCAGCTCGAGCATGGCCTCCAGACCGACCGACGCCTCCCAGCAGCCACGGCGGCCGCACCCGCACTCGGCGTCGCGGTCGCCGAAGGGCAGGTGCCCGATCTCCCCGGCGAACCCTCCACCGCCGCGGACGAGCCGGCCGCTCTCCAGGATCCCACCACCCAGACCGATCGTGCCGGTGAGGTACAGCGCGTGCTGGTGGTCCAGCGCTGCACCGTGGTGGGCCTCGGCGAGCGCGGCGAGGTTCGCGTCGTTCTCGACCACGACGTCCTGCCCGAGGTCCGGACCGAGGTGGCGGCGGAGGGACTCGCTCGGCCGGACGCCCTCCCACCGCAGGTTCGGCGCCCAGGCGACGGTGCGGTGGTCCCGCTCGATGAGGCCCGGCACCGCGAGGCATGCGCCGACGAAGCGGTCCTCCCCGAGCTCCTCGACGAGCTCGGCTCCCAGGCGACCGACCCCGTCCACGGCGCCGTCGACATCCGACGGGCGAGTCCGGGTGGCGACCACCCGTCCTGCGAGATCGACGGCCGCCGCCGCGACGTAGTCGACGTTGACCTCCATCCCGAGACCCAGCACGGCGCCGGGCCGCAGGGCGACCGGACGCACCGGTCGCCCCCGTCCCTGCGCCCGCGAGCTGCCCTCGGTCGCGATGGTGCGTTCGGTCAGGTCGGCCACGATGGCCCCCACCGTCGCCCTGGACAGTCCCGTCAGCTCCGCCAACCGGGCACGCCCGGCGGGACCCTCCTCGCGCAGCGACCGGAGCACCCGGGCGGTGTTCTGACGGCGGAGGGTCTCGGTGCCGACGGGAGCCAGGCTCATCGCACGCCGTAGAGGTGCTCCAGGGCGAGCTGGTCGAGGTGCTCGAAGGCCGCTCCCCGGGCGCCGAGGGCCTCGACGTCGGGGTCGCTCTCGGCCAGCAGCTCGCGCCACGTCTCGCCGTCGGCGAGGGTCGGTCGGGCCAGCTCGTCCAGACGTGCCGCGGCGAGCGCCTCGACGACCTCGGGGTCGGCACGGAACGCGCGGGACTTGTCCCGCAGGACGAGGTAGTTCGTCATGCAGGCGGCCGCGCTGACCCACACGCCGTCCTCGTCCTCGGTGCGGGGGGTCTTGAAGTCGAAGTGCACCGGTCCGTCGTAGCCGCCCTGCTCCAGGGTGTCGACGACCCAGAAGGCACCGCGCGCGTTGCCCGCGCCGAAGCGGAAGTCCTGGTCGTAGCGCGGCCCGGTCTGTCCGTTGAGGTCGATGTGGAACAGCTTGCCCTGCCACATGGCCTGGGCGTAGCCGTGAGCGGCGTTGATACCTGCCATCTCCTCGTGACCGACCTCGGGGTTGACGCCGACGAGGTCGGGGCGCTCCAGCGTCTCGATGAAGGCGAGCGCATGGCCGATCGTCGGCAGGAGGATGTCGCCGCGCGGCTCGTTGGGCTTCGGCTCGATCGCGAAGCGGATGTCGTAGCCCTGGTCGACGACGTACTGCGTCAGCAGGTCGAAGCCCTCCTTGTAGCGGTCGAGGGCGGCCTGGACGTCCTTGGCGGCACCGGACTCGGCACCTTCGCGCCCGCCCCAGCAGACGTAGGTCTCCGCGCCCAGCTCGGCGGCGAGGTCGAGGTTGCGCATCACCTTGCGCAGGGCGAAGCGGCGCACGTCGCGGTCGTTGGAGGTGAAGCCGCCGTCCTTGAAGACGGGGTGACCGAAGAGGTTCGTCGTGGCGGTGGTCACCACGAGACCAGTGTCGGCCAGGCCCTTGCGCCAGCGCTCGACGATCGCGTCGCGCTCGGCGGGCGAGCTGCCGAACGGGATGAGGTCGTCGTCGTGGAAGTTGACGCCGTAGGCGCCGATCTCGGCGAGCTTCTCCAGCGCGTGGACCGGGTCCATCGGCTGGCGGGTCGGGTCGCCGAAGGGGTCGCGACCGGCGTAGGCGACGGTCCACAGACCGAAGGAGAACTTGTCGGCGGGGGAGCGGGTGGGCACACCCATGGCACTGCCTTTCGTCATGACCACGACCGGGTGCGGTCGCGCAGCTGTGCGTAGGCCTCACGCACGGAGGTGTCGGGGGAGTCCGTGAGGGTCTCGCGGACGTCGAGGGGCCAGACGGGGGGCGAGGCGCTGCCGGCGAGCGTCCAGGCGGCCTGGCGCGCGGCGCCGAGCGCGACGTACTCGCCGTCGCCCAGCCGGGTCAGCGGGTGGCCGACGATGCTCGCCGCCAGGGCACGGACGGCGTCGCTGCGGGCGCCGCCGCCGGTCAGCAGGACACGCTCGACGGCACTGCCGGTCTGTGCGACGACGGCGTCGAGGGCGTCGGCGAGCGAGCACAGCAGGGCCTCGACGGCGGCCCGGGCGAGGTCGGCCCGTGTGGTCTCCGGACGCAGCCCGTGCCAGGTGCCGCTGGCACCGGGCCGGTTGGGCGTCCGCTCACCGCCGTAGTACGGCAGCAGGGTGAGACCACCGGCACCGGGGTCGGCGCTCAGGGCGAGGCGGGCCAGCTCGGCGTGGTCGACGTCGAGCAGGCGGCACTGCAGGTCGAGGATGCGCGCCGCGTTGAGCGTCGTGGCCATCGGCAGGAAGTTCCCGGTGGCGTCGGCGAAGCCGGTGACCGCTCCCGTGGCGTCGTTCGGCGCGGCGACGCTCACGCCGGAGGCGACACCGGAGGTCCCGATCGAGAGCGCGAGGTCGCCATCGGCGAGACCGAGTCCGAGCGCAGCGGCCATGTTGTCGCCCGTGCCCGCGGCGACGAGCACGCCGTCGGGGGTCCGTCCTGCCTCCTCGCCCGGCTCGACGATGCGCGGGAGGCCGACGTCGTGCCCCAGGGCGGCGGCCGCGAGGTCGGGGCGCCAGCTGCGGGCCGCGGGCGAGTAGTAGCCGGTGCCGGACGCGTCGCCGTGGTCGGTGAACGGCTCGGCGGGTCGACCCGTGAGGTGCCACGACACGTAGTCGTGCGGCAGGAGGACCCTGCGCACCGCGTGAGCGGCCCGCGGCTGGTGGTCGCGGAGCCACCGCAGCTTGGTCACGGTGAACGAGGCGACGAGGACGCTCCCGACGTCCTTCGCGCACGCGGCCGCACCGCCCATCTCCTCGACGAGCTGCGTCGCGGCGTCGGCCGATCGCGTGTCGTTCCAGAGCAGTGCGTCGTGGACCGGATGGCCCGCCTCGTCGAGGGCGACCATGCCGTGCTGCTGACCGGCGACCGAGACGGCGGACGCGCGCGGCAGCAGCGGGCCGGCTGCCTCGTCGAAGGCGGCGAGCCAGGCCCGGGGGTCGACCGAGGTGCCCTCGGGGTGGCGGGCGGTCGCCTGGTCGACGACGGTCCCGTCGTCGGCGTCGACGAGGACCGCCTTCGTCGACTGGGTGGAGGAGTCGACTCCGAGGACGAGGGGCATGTGATGTATTTAATACGAGATCTGAATGAAGTCAAGGATCGCATCGTCGAGAGTGCCGACGGCATCGCCCGGTGTCTAGGCTGGACGGCGTGACCATCCACTCCGAGCACCCCTTCTGGCATGCGGACGACGAGCGGGACCCGTTGCGCCGCCTGCGCGGCAGGATGGCGGCTCCCGTCACCGTGCTCACCGCCGGGAGCGGACGCGGTCGGGTCGGCCACACCGTCTCCTCGGTGCTCCTGGCCGAGGGAGAGCCGGCCCAGGTGCTCGCGCTGCTGGACGAGGAGTCCGAGGTCTGGGCCGCGGAACCGGAGCGGATCGTCGTGAACGTGCTCGGACCCACGCACGCCTGGTTGGCCGAGGTCTTCGCGGGAACGGCTCCTGCGCCCGGCGGCCCCTTCACGCAGGGGGAGTGGACGGATTCCCGATGGGGCCCGGTGCTCGCGGACGCCGCAGGCTGGATCGGGATCCGCGTCGTCGACGCGGCCCCCGCGCGCGCCGGGTGGTTCCCCGTGCTGGCCGGGGACGTGGAGCACGTCCACGTCGGTGGCGGCGACGCACTCGCCCACGTCCGGGGGCGCTTCCAGCACTAGGCGCGACCACCGCTTCGCTCGTGCGCCCGACGCGGACGGCAGGTCGGTAGGTCCCCGTCGCTCCTCGCTCCTGCTCGCTAGACTGACCCAATGGCCGGACGCAGCGAACGAGACCTGACCGGAGTCCTGGACTCCCTGAAGGGTCCCGCCGACCTCAAGGGTCTCGACGCCGAGCAGCTGGAGGTTCTCGCGCACGAGATCCGCGAGCGCACGATCGACGCGGTGGCAGCGAACGCCGGCCACCTCGGACCGAACCTCGGCGTCGTCGAGCTCACGCTGGCCATCCACCGCGTCTTCGACTCCCCGCGTGACCGCATCGTCTGGGACACCGGGCACCAGGCCTACGTCCACAAGATGGTCACCGGCCGCGCCACCGCGTTCGACCGGCTGCGTCAGGAGGGTGGCCTGTCGGGCTACCCGTGCCGCGCCGAGTCCGAGCACGACTGGGTCGAGAACTCCCACGCCTCCACCAGCCTGTCCTACGCCGACGGCATGGCCCGGGCCAACCAGACCCTGGGACGTGACGACCACGTCGTGGCCGTCATCGGTGACGGCGCCCTCACCGGTGGCATGGCCTGGGAGGCCCTCAACAACATCGCCGCCGGCCAGGACCGTCCGCTCGTCGTGGTCGTCAACGACAACGGACGCTCCTACCAGCCGACCGTCGGCGGCCTGGCGAACCGGCTCACCGAGATCCGCACGAGCCCGAGGTACGAACCCACCCTCAACGCCATCCGCGACCGCCTCAACCGGACCCGCGCCGTGGGACCGGCCGCGTACGACGCTCTGCACGCCATCAAGAAGGGCCTCAAGGACGTGCTCGCGCCGCAGGGGATGTTCGAGGACCTCGGCATCAAGTACATCGGTCCGGTCGACGGTCACGACCTCGAGGCGCTCGAGCAGGCCCTGACCGCCGCCAAGCGCTTCGGCGGACCGGTGCTGGTCCACGCCCTCACCACCAAGGGCCAGGGGTACGACATCGCGGTCGAGAACGAGTTCGACCAGATGCACCAGGCCCCGGTCTTCGACCGTGCTACCGGCGACGCCGTGAGTGTGGCGCCGGCCGGCTGGACGTCGGTCTTCCGCGACGAGATCGTCCGGATCGCCGATGCGCGCGAGGACGTGGTCGGCATCACCGCCGCCATGCTCTACCCCGTCGGACTCGACGCGATGGCCGAGAAGTTCCCCGACCGCGTCATCGACGTCGGCATCGCCGAGCAGCACGCCGTCACCAGCGCCGCCGGCATGGCGATGGCCGGACTCCATCCCGTCGTGGCGGTCTACGCCACCTTCCTCAACCGCGCGTTCGACCAGGTCCTGCTCGACGTCGCCCTGCACGAGTGCGGCGTCACCTTCGTGCTCGACCGGGCCGGCGTCACCGGCGACGACGGCGCCAGCCACAACGGCATGTGGGACATGTCGATGCTGCAGCTCGTGCCTCGGCTGCGGCTCGCCGCGCCACGCGACGGCAGCCGGCTGCGCGAGCTCCTGCGCGAGGCCGTCGAGGTCGACGACGCGCCCACGGTGGTGCGGTTCGCCAAGGGGGCCGTCCCAGCCGACATCCCCGCGGTCGGGGCCGTCGGCACGGCCGACGTCCTGGCGCGGGGCGAGCGTGACGACGTCCTCGTCCTCGCCGTCGGCTCGATGGCCGGGTGCGGTCTCCTGCTCGCCGAGAGGCTCGCCGTCCACGGGGTGCACGCCACCGTCGTCGACCCCCGCTGGGTCAAGCCGTTCGACCCTGCCGTGGTCGCCCTCGCGGCCGAGCACCGGCTCGTCGTGTCGATCGAGGACAACGGCCGCGCTGGAGGCGTCGGGGCGGCGTTCACCCAGGCGCTGCGCGACGTCGAGAGCGACGTGCCGGTGCGCGTGCACGGCATCGAGCAGGAGTTCCTCGACCACGCCAAGCGACCCGTGATCCTCGAACGACTCGGCCTGACCCCGGACGCGATCGCCCAGGACACGCTCGCGGCCTGGGCCCGGAATACTAGCGGCACGTGAGGCGCTGACGCTGCGTGTGGCCTTCACGAAACAGTCGCCCTGACCCCGTTGACCGGCCCCGGACGGGTCCGGTGCTCATCCACGCCCTCGACGGCTTCCTGAACGCCGGAGGCGCCCCGCGCATCGCGGCGGACCAGCTGGCGCAGGGCACCGGCGAGGTCGTGCACCGCTTCGAGCTCGACGACTTCTACGACTACCGTGCGCGACGACCGTTCATCACGTTCCGCGAGGATCACTACACCGACTACGAGGACCCCCGCCTCGAGGTCGTCCGTCACACCGACCTCGACGGACAGGACTATCTCCTGCTGTCCGGTCCGGAGCCCGACTTCCGCTGGGAGGCGTTCGTCGAGGAGCTGCTGGAGGTCGTGGAGGACCAGGACGTCTCGCTCACGCTGGGCCTCGGCGCCGTGCCCATGGGTGTGCCGCACACCCGCCCGCCCATGATCACCGCCCACGGCACCCGACCGGAGCTGGTCGACCGCACCAACCTCTGGAAGGCCGAGGTCCGCGTCCCGTCGTCGATGCAGTCGCTGCTGGAGTGGCGGCTCGCCGAGCAGGGTCTCGACGGAGCGGGCTACGTGGTGCACGTGCCGCACTACCTGGCGCAGATGGAGTTCCCGCAGGCGGCCTTGGCTCTGCTCGAGGCCGTCACCGACCGGCTCGGGCTCCGGCTCGACCTGGAGGAGCTCCGGGCCCTGCAGGCGGAGGCGATCGCGCAGATCGAGGAGCAGATCGCGGCCCAGGACGGCGAGGACGTCCTGAACGGCCTCGAGGCGCAGTATGACGCCTTCACCCGCGGTGCTGCGCAGTCGCTGCTGGCCGACGACTCCGAGATCCCGAGCGGCGAGGAGCTCGCGCAGGAGTTCGAGCAGTTCCTCGCCCGGGAGCGCAAGGACGACGGGGACTGACCCATCGGTCCGCGGCCGCGGACCGATAGCATCGGTCCGTGCCCGCATCCCTGGACGAAGTCGTCGACCTGCTGGACCTCGAGGAGCTGGAGGTCGGTCTGTTCCGCGGTCGCCAACCCGCCGAGTCGTCGCTCACGCGCGTGTTCGGGGGTCAGGTGGCGGCCCAGGCCGTGATGGCCGCGCAGCGCACGGTGCCGGAGGGCCGGCAGATCCACTCGTTGCACGTCTACTTCATCCTGGGTGGCGACCCGTCCATCCCCATCGTGTACGACGTCGAGAACGTCCGCGACGGAGGTTCGTTCACGACGCGGCGTGTCGCCGCCCGCCAGCACGGTCAGATCATCTTCTACATGACGGCCTCGTTCCAGAAGCACGAGGACGGCTGGGACCACCAGGACGCGATGCCGGAGGTGACGCCTCCGGACGAGACGATGCCGCTGCTGAAGATCGTCGAGTCGGTGAGTCCCGAGCGGCTGCCGGACTGGAAGCGTGAGTGGTCCTCCTTCGACCTGCGCTACGTCGGCGACAACCGTCCCGAGGGTGACACGACCCGCGGTGCGGTGCCGGCGGTGCAACGGCTGTGGTTCCGCGCCGACGGCACGCTGCCCGACGACCAGGACGTGCACAACGCCGCGTTCACCTACATCTCCGACTTCAGCCTCCTCGGTGTCTCGCTGCTGCCGCACGGCATCATCATCGGCAGCCCGAAGGTCCAGCCCGCCTCGCTGGACCACGTGATCTGGTTCCACCGCCCGATCAAGGCAGACCAGTGGCTGCTGTACGACCAGACCTCGCCGTCCGCGTCCGGGGCGCGCGGGCTGTCGACGGCACGGGTGTTCGCCGAGGACGGCACGCTCGTCGCGACCGTCGCCCAGGAGGGACTCATCCGCCCCGTCGCGCCGCGCGAGGACTGACCTGCCTCAGAGCCGCAGCAACGAGCCGAGCCCGAGGAGCCGCAGCAACGACGCGAGCGGGGAGTTGGGCACCGCGGTCGCCGGAGGTGCCGGCGGCGTCGTCCCGGTCGGTTCGGCCGAGGTCTGCTCGCCCTGGTCGGGGACCTCGCCCCCCAGCGCGTCGCGCACGGCGTCGACGATCGCGTCGTCGCTGCCGCTGCCGACGACCGGCAGGATCAGACGCGAGTCGTGCTCCGGTCCGTGGTGGATGGTCGTCACGCCCAGGGAGCCGAGGGCCTGCGGCAACGGGGGCAGGAGGTGGGGGATGTCGAAGGACTGCACCGAGATCCGGAGCCGGTCCCCGGGGAAGAGCCTCGCGCCGGTCGGGAAGACCTCGACGTCGACGGGGGTGATCTCCCCGGGGGCGCGGACGCGTCGCGACTCCTGGGTGAAGGGGTGCCACGGCCGGACGATCTCGCCGTCGACGGTGATCGAGCGACTCTCGTCGAGATCGGCGAGGCTGATGACCTGCCACCCGCCGGTGAGGCGCCGGACCCGACCGTCGGGCGTGACCCGGGAGACGTGCACCGACAGCAGACCGTCCCCGGTGGTGCTGGAGACGTGCAGTCGTGCGTTGATCGGCCCGAGGACCGCGAGCTCCTCGGTCAGAGGATCGCTGTCGTAGACGGCGCCGGTCAGGTCGTTGACGCGGTTGTCGACGTCGCACGGGTTCGTGATCGGCAGTGCCGCCGGCAGGCCGGCGGTCCACTGCGAGGTCGAGCGTGAGCACAACCCGGCGACCGGCACCGGGAGGATGGTCGAGCTGCCGGTGCCGGCCGGACTCTCCGTGAGGCGACCGCCACCGAGGACGGGCAACGACGTGCCGGACAGGGAGAAGGACCGCGCCCGCTGCCCGCCGAGGTAGGTCTCTCGACGGACGACCTGCTCGCTGCCGAGCTCGATCAGGGTGAAGTCGGCGATGTCGGCGTCCAGGGCGGGATCGGGCAGCTGCTTCACGTGCTTGTCGAACCAGCGCAGCTGCAGCTCACCCAGCGAGCCGTAGCCGGCCGCCTCGATGCCCTCGCCGGCGGAGGCCTGGAGGTGGTTCCACGGACCCAGGATCATCTTGACGTCGACGCCTCGGTCGTCGAGGGCCTGGAAGACCTCGGGCGTGCCGCGCTGGAAGAGGTCGTCGTGACCGCCGACGAGGAAGGTGGGCACGTCGATCGTCGGCACCGACCGCAGCATGGGGGAGCGCTCCTCGTAGAACGGCCCGTCGTAGGCGTTCTCCCCGCCCGTGACCGCCGACGCGAGCAGCGACAGCGACCCGGGAGCGCCCTCGGTGAGGCGGCTCGTGAAGGTGCGGAACATCTCCTCGGGGGTCACTGCGCCGCTCGTGGCCGGGTAGAGGCCGGTGAGGTTGACCAGACCCAGCCACAGCGGCATGAAGCCGGCGTCGAGCTGTCCTCCGGAGGCCACGACGTCGCGGTAGACCTCGGCGGTCGGGACCTGCGGGAAGATCGCCCGGAGGCCCTCGGGCCGCTGTCCCGCGGCGAAGAGCTGGCTGATGCCCATGTACGACGGACCGCGCATGCCCACGCGGCCGTCGCTCCAGGGCTGCTGCGCCGCCCACTCGACGATCTCCTTGGCATCGAGCTGCTCCCGGGCCCCGAACACGTCCCAGACGCCGGGCGAGGTGCCGGTGCCGCGAGCGTCGACGGTGACCTGCACGTAGCCGCGCTTGACCAGGTAGTCGGGGTCCGAACCGGCCAGGACCGACCCGAACGGCGTCGTGAGGATCGACTTGTTGTACGCCGTGATCGTCAGCAGGACGGGCAGCGGCTCCTCGACCACGCGTCCCTCGGCGTCGACGGGACGACGGACGTCGGCGAGCAGCTCGAGGCCGTCGGAGACCGGCACGCGAAGGTCCGAGGTCGTGACGACGCCGGGGAAGTCCTCACCCCTCGGTTGCCAGCCGGTACCGGTCGGTGCCTCCTCGGCGACCGCACCGGCGGGCACCAGCAGTCCGGCGGCCACCAGGACGACCACGGCAAGACGAACAACGACGACCCTCTTGCACGCTCCCTCGCTCGCTGTGACCAACGACACGGGACGCAGAAGGTTACTCGCCGGTATCGCGCCGGACGGACCGCCGGGACACCCCCGGTTCCTGTCAGAGTGCGCTGACGCGACCCACCAGGTGGACCGACGGCTTCTTCTGCGCGCGGACGCCGAAGGTCGTGCCGTCGCCGCTGCGGTCGTACCCGAACACCACGGTGCCGGGCAGCAGGATGGGCTTCATGAACTCGACGTCGACGACGAAGGAGTCCGGCAGCCGGTTCTGCAGGGCGGCGAGGCTGCGGGCCTTGGTCCACATGCCGTGGGCGATGTTGCGCGGGAAGCCGAACGCCTTGGCCGTGAGGGGGTGCAGGTGGATCGGGTTGCGATCTCCGGACACCGCGCCGTAGCGCCGACCGAGGTCGCCGCCGAGGCGCCAGTGCACCACGCCGTGCGGGGCGTCGACGTCGGCCAGCGGCGCCGGGGTGGTCTCCTCCCCACGACCGGAGCCGCGGGAGAACAGCGTCGTGACCTCCTCCCAGACGGTCGTTCCATCCACGGTGACGGTCGTCAGGAGGTCGACGAGCCGGCCCTTGGGGTGCGGACGCAGGTCCGCGGCCCGCACCGACACGTCGAAGGTCTCCTCGAGGCCGATCGGCCGGTGCTGCGTGATGCTGTTGCGCAGGTGCACCAGGCCCATCGGCGCGAACGGGAACGACGTGTCCGTCATGAGCGCCATGTGCAGCCCGAACGCCGCCATGTGCGGGTACGTCGCCGGCAGGTGGTCCGCGCGGCCGAATCCGCAGACCTCGAGGTAGGACTCCAGGTGCTCGCGATCGGTCGCGACACCGCGCCGCTCGAGCGTGAGGTCCGGGACGCTCGCGGACGCGTGCCGGACGCCGGGCAACGACCCGACCACGGGGACGGCGGGCAGCGCCGCCTTGAGCATCAGCGGGAGGGTCGACGGCGCGCCGTCGAAGGTCTTCGTGGTCACGAGGCACCCAGCAGCATCTGGCCGTTGACGCCGAGCACGTTGCCGCTGACGCCGGCCGAGCCCGGGTTCGCGAACCAGGCGATGGCCTCGGCGACGTCGACGGGCTGGCCGCCCTGCGACATGGAGTTCATGCGCCGACCGGCCTCACGGATGCCGAGCGGTATGGTCTTGACCATCTCGGTCTCCATGAATCCCGGAGCGACCACGTTGGCGGTGATGCCGTCCTCGGCCACCCGCTGGGCGAGGGACTGGATCCAGCCGATGACGCCGGCCTTGGCCGAGGCGTAGTTGGTCTGGCCGTTGTTGCCGGCGATCCCGGCGATGGAGGCGATGCCGATCACCGTGCCGCCCTCGTTGATCAGGTTCTGGGCCAGCAGCTCGTCGGTGATGCGCTGCGGAGCGCCGACGCTGATGTCGACCACCAGCTGCCAGTTCTCCGCCGTCATGTTGCGCAGGCGCTTGTCGCGGGTGATGCCGGCGTTGTGCACGACGACGTCGACACCCCCGTGGTGGGTCCTGACGTACTCGGCGATCGTCGCGGGGGCCTCGGGCGCCGTGATGTCGCCCACGATGTAGCCGCCGCCGAGCTCCTCGGCGAGCGCCTTGAGGTCGGCCTCGAGCGGCGGGACGTCGAGCCCGATCACGGTGGCGCCGTCGCGGGCGAGGGTCCGCATGTCGGCCTCGCCGAGGCCGCGGGAGGCGCCGGTGACCAGAGCGACCTTGCCGGCCAGCGGCTTGTCGATGCTCGAGACCGCGGGCGCCTTGGTGATGCCGGTGCTGCCGATGCGTACGACCTGGCCGGAGACGTAGGCCGACTTGGGGGACAGGAAGAAGCCGAGGGTGGACCCGATCGCCTTCTCGGCGCCCTTGACGAGGTAGACCAGGTTGACGCTCGAGCCGCCACCGACCTCCTTGGCCAGGGAGCGGGTGAAGCCCTCCAGCGCCCGCTGGGCGATGACGTCGTCCTCGCTCGACAGAGACTCCGGCGCGAGCCCGATGACGACGACGCGTCCGCTCGACTGCAGCTGGCGCAGGACGGGGGTGAAGAACTCCTGGAGCGCGACGAGCCCGGCGGCGCCGGAGATGCCCGTGGCGTCGAAGACGAGGCCCTTGTAGCGCTTCCCGTCGGCGCGGACCCCGGTCGCGTCGATCTTGGCGGACTTCAGGGCGGCCGTGACGGCCTTGGCGACCGGACCGTTCGTGGCGGAGCCGGTCAGGACCGTCCCGGAGACGAGTGGACCGCCCTCGTAACGCTCGAGGTAGGGCGGGTTCGGCAGGCCGAGGTTCTTCACCACGAACTTGCCGATGGGGTTGTGGGCCAGGTCCTGGTAACGGTCGCTCATCGCCGAATGTGTCCTATCTCTCGTATACCGCTGGTATCTGAGGCTTTCGCGAAACTGTAACTTGGTGTGACAGTTCGAGTCCATCACGACCGACGAGGCGTGGGTCACGACCCGGTCGCGAGCAGCGCCGACACCGGACATGATGGGCTGGCACCATCGTCGCGCACGATCCCCGTGCTCGACACCCCAGGACCGAGGAGCTCCTCATGGCGGACACCACGCCCCCCGAGAACCAGACCGCCGCGTCGGCCGAGACGGCCGCGGCGGCCCCGAAGGCGCCGGCGAAGAAGGGCGCCGCGAAGAAGAGCCCGGCCAAGAAGACCGCGGCCAAGAAGACCTCGCCCGCCAAGAAGGCACCCGCGGCGAGGACCGCCGCGACCAAGGACCCCGTCGAGGGTGGTGCGCAGCAGCCGTCCGTCCGTCGCGTCGCCGTCATCGGCGGCAACCGCATCCCCTTCGCGCGGTCCAACACCGTCTACACCGGGGTCTCCAACCAGGACATGCTGACCGCCGCGCTCGACGGGCTGGTCCAGCGGTACGGACTCGAGGGCGAGCGTGCCGGCGAGTTCGTCGCCGGAGCCGTGCTCAAGCACAGCCGTGACTTCAACCTCGCCCGCGAGGCGGTGCTCGGGTCGGCGCTGTCGCCGGAGACCCCGGCCACCGACATCCAGCAGGCGTGCGGCACCGGCCTGCAGGCCGCGATCCAGGTGGCCAACAAGATCGCCCTCGGCAAGATCGAGACGGGCATCGCCGGCGGCACGGACACGACCTCCGACGCGCCCCTGGCCGTCAACGACAAGCTGCGCGCCATCCTCATCGAGGCCAACCAGATGATGGCCAAGGGCGACCGCAAGGGCCTCGTCAAGCTGCTCACCAAGGTGCGTCCGTCCTACCTCGCCCCCGACCAGCCCCGCAACGCCGAGCCGCGCACGGGTCTGTCCATGGGCGACCACCAGGCGATCACCACCCACCAGTGGGGCATCACCCGCGAGGCCCAGGACGAGCTCGCCGCCGCGAGCCACCAGAACCTCGCCGCCGCCTGGGACGAGGGCTGGCAGGACGACCTGGTCACACCGTTCAACGGCGTCGAGAGGGACACCCACCTGCGGCCCGACTCCACGGTCGAGAAGCTGGCGCGCCTCAAGCCGGTATTCGGCAAGCAGCTCGGCGACGAGGCGACCATGACGGCCGGCAACTCGACGCCGCTGTCCGACGGCGCCTCGGTGGCGTTGCTCGCCTCCGAGGAGGAGGCAGTGCGTCGCGGCTGGGAGGTCCAGGCCTACTTCACCGACTACGAGACGGCTGCGGTGGACTACGTCAGCGGCAACGAGGGCCTGCTGCTCGCGCCGGCCTACGCCGTGCCGCGCATGCTCGCCCGCAACGGCCTGACGCTGCAGGACTTCGACTTCTACGAAATCCACGAGGCGTTCGCCGGCCAGGTGCTCTCGACGCTCGCCGCATGGGAGAGCCCGGAGTTCTGCTCCGAGCGTCTCGGCCTCGACGTCCCCCTCGGTTCGATCGACCGCAGCAAGCTCAATGTGAAGGGGTCCTCTCTGGCAGCGGCCCACCCGTTCGCGGCCACGGGTGCGCGCATCGTCGCGAACCTCGCCAAGCTGCTGCACGAGAAGGGCTCGGGGCGTGGCCTGATCTCGGTGTGCGCCGCCGGCGGCCAGGGTGTCGTCGCGATCCTCGAAGCGCCCTGACCCAGGGACGGCCACGACTCGGCCCCGGTCGGCGACGTCCCCACGGACGTCGCCACCGGGGCCTCGTCGTTCCGAGAGCTTGTCAGCGCTCCTGCGCGGGCGCCCCGGTGTGGGCCGTCAGGACTCCGCGGGCGATGCCGGGAGGTCGCCGCGGGCCATCGAGACGCTCAGCAGCCGTGCGTACCGACGCACCTCGTCGCGAGAGACGGTGTCGACCATCGGCATGCCGGACTCGTGCCCGTGGACCGCGAGCTGCAGGGTGAGCAGGTTGAGCAGGCCGAGCGCCTGCGCGTAGAAGATGTTGGCCAGCAGGACGGGGTCCTGGACGGTGAACGCGCCGCTCTCGCGGCCGGCCTGGAGGATGGCGACCAGACGGCCCAGCGCGGCGTTCATGCCGCGCCCGAGCGCGACCATGGCGTCCGCGCTGACCTCCTCCATGAGCTCGTCGCCGCTTCGACGCAGCAGCGTCTGGGCGCAGTCCACGAACGCCGGGTAGCGCTCGCCGAAGTCGAAGAAGGCCTCCGTGATGGCCTCGAGGCGACGTTCCGGCGCCGCCTCGGGGCTGTCGTGGGACCGCAGCTCCTCGGCCAGCTCCTCGAGGTATCCCACGAGGGTCAGCGCGAAGAGCTCCTCCTTGCCGTTGAAGTGCCGGTAGATGATGGCCCGGTTGATGCCCACGGCACGGGCGATGTCCTCGATCTGGGCGTCGCGCACACCGCGCGCGTCGAACAGGGCACGGGTGGCGGCCAGGATCTCGCGAGTCCTCGCCGCCCGACGCTCGGACGCGGACATGCCCGAGAGTCTAGTCCTGGAGCCGGGTGCACCGTCCCGGTGGTGCACCGCTCTCCTCGGGTCCGCCGACCGCTCGGGGACCACGCTGTCGGAGGACGGTCGTAGGCTGGATCGCATGAGACCACGGTCGGAGCTCCAGCGTCAGGTCGCGCCCTTCGAGGTCGTCTCGGAGTACGAACCGGCCGGTGACCAGCCGGCCGCGATCGCCGAGATCGAGCGCCGCATCTCCGGCGGCACCCAGGACGTCGTGCTCATGGGTGCCACCGGCACCGGCAAGACCGCCACCACCGCCTGGTTGGCCGAGCGGCTGCAGCGGCCCATGCTGGTGATGCTGCCCAACAAGACCCTCGCTGCCCAGTTCGCCAACGAGCTGCGCGAGCTCATGCCGCACAACGCCATCGAGTACTTCGTCTCCTACTACGACTACTACCAGCCGGAGGCGTACGTCCCGCAGTCCGACACCTACATCGAGAAGGACTCCTCCATCAACGAGGAGGTCGAGCGGCTGCGCCACTCCGCCACGTGGTCGCTCCTCTCACGGCGGGACACCATCGTGGTGGCCACCGTCTCCTGCATCTACGGTCTCGGTTCGGCCCAGGAGTACCTCGAGCGCATGATCACCTTCCGCGTGGGAGAGGAGAGGCCACGCGAGGAGATCCTCCGCACCCTGGTGCAGGCCCAGTACGTGCGCAACGACGTCACGTCCACGCGCGGCACCTTCCGCGTCAAGGGCGACACCCTGGAGATCTTCCCGGTCTACCAGGAGATGGCGGTCCGGGTGGAGTTCTTCGGCGACGAGATCGAACGGCTCATGACGTTGCACCCGCTCACCGGAGAGGTGCTCAGCGAGGACACCGAGCTGTCCGTCGGCGCGGCCACCCACTACGCCGTGGGCCCGGACGTCATGACCAAGGCAATCGAGCGCATCGAGGTCGAGCTCAAGGACCGGCTCGCCGAACTGGAGTCCCAGAACAAGCTCCTCGAGGCCCAGCGGCTGCGCATGCGCACCACCTACGACATCGAGATGATGCAGCAGGTCGGCACCTGCTCGGGCATCGAGAACTACTCCGTCCACATGGACGGTCGCCCACCGGGCTCTGCGCCCAACTGCCTGCTCGACTACTTCCCTGAGGACTTCGTCCTGGTGGTCGACGAGTCGCACGTCACGATCCCGCAGATCGGTGCCATGTACGAGGGCGACATGAGCCGCAAGCGGACCTTGGTCGAGCACGGCTTCCGTCTGCCGAGCGCGATGGACAACCGACCGCTGATGTGGGGGGAGTTCCTCGACCGCATCGGCCAGACCGTCTACCTCTCGGCCACGCCGGGCTCCTACGAGATGGAGAAGACCGGCGGCGAGGTGGTCGAGCAGATCATCCGCCCCACCGGTCTCGTCGATCCCGAGGTCCTCGTCAAGCCGACCAAGGGCCAGGTCGACGACCTCATCGCGCAGATCCGCGACCGCACCGAGCGCGGCGACCGGGTCCTCGTGACGACGCTGACCAAGAAGATGTCCGAGGACCTCACCGACTACCTGCTCGAGAACGGCATCCGCACGCGGTACCTGCACAGTGAGGTCGACACCCTGCGGCGCGTCGAGCTGCTGCGCGAGCTGCGCATGGGCGAGTACGACGTCCTGGTCGGCATCAACCTCCTGCGCGAGGGACTCGACCTGCCGGAGGTCAGCCTCGTGGCGATCCTCGACGCCGACAAGGAGGGGTTCCTGCGCTCGGGCCGCTCGCTCATCCAGACCATCGGACGCGCGGCGCGCAACGTCTCCGGCCAGGTGATCATGTACGCCGACCGCATCACCGACTCCATGGAGCAGGCGATCGAGGAGACCAACCGTCGCCGTGAGAAGCAGATCGCCTACAACCTGGAGAAGGGCGTCGACCCCCAGCCCCTGCGCAAGAAGATCGGCGACATCACCGACATGCTCGCGCGCGAGGACGCCGACACCACGAGGCTGCTGGCCGCGACCGGGGACGGCAAGCGCAAGGGTGCGCCCGTCCCGCTCGGCCAGCACACGGCGTCGCTGGCGGACATGCCCTCCGGCGACCTCGCGGCCCTGATCCAGCAGCTCAGCGACCAGATGCACGCCGCCGCCGCCGACCTGCAGTTCGAGGTCGCCGCGCGTCTGCGCGACGAGATCGGCGAGCTCAAGAAGGAGCTGCGCGGCATGCTCGAGGCAGGGGTGTGACGGTCCCCGCCGGTGACGGTGACGTCGCGGTCGAGGTCGATCCCGACGCCGGTGCCCGGCTCACGTCGTTGCGATTCTTCGGGCACGAGGTGCTGAGCACCGAGTCGCTCGACGACGTCCCGGAGTCGATCACGCGCGGCAGCTACCCGATGGTGCCGTGGGCCGGTCGCATCGGGCACGGCCGACTGGAGCGCAACGGTCGGGTGTGGGAGCTGCCCACCGAGCTCGACGGCCACGCGATGCACGGCCTGGGTCGCGACCGTGTCTGGGCCCAGGACGGGCCGCTCGCGTTCAGCGTCGACATCGGTGAGCCGTGGCCGGTCAGTGGCACCGCGCGGCTGGACTACGCCCTCGGCGAGGACCGGCTCCACGCTCGGCTGCGCTGGGACGCCGGGGGACCGGGCGCATCGCTCGGCTTCCACCCCTGGTTCCGCCGTGAGATCGACGGAGCCCGGGCGCGACTCGAGGTCGAGCCGCTCGACCAGCTCCAGCGTGGGTCCGACGGTCTGCCCACGGGACGTGTCGTCCCGCCGTCGGCGCCGCCGTGGGACGACTGCTTCACCCTCGCGTCGCCACCGCGCATCGTCTGGCCCGACGTGCTCGCGCTGACGCTCTACGCCGACACCGACTTCTGGGTGATCTTCACCGAGCCCGACCACGCGCTGTGCGTCGAGCCGCAGACGGCGCCGCCGGACGCCTTCTCCCACCCGCGATGGCAGTCATCCCTGCACGCGCGCGAGCTGCGGTTCACGATCGTCGCGGAGTCACTGCGCTGATCGGCGGGCGACGCCGGGCCGCCGACCGCCGAGAGCGGACTCAGATCACGTCTGGACTCACAAGGCGTCGTGCCGCGCCTCGTCGCTCGTGCGCTGACCCCGGGTCTTCACCAGGCTGGCGACAGTGGTCACGACCAGGACCCCGAGGATGACGGTCAACGAGAAGCCCGTGCTGATGTCGGGCACCGACTCGACGTGCTCGCCGCCGTTGATGAACGCCAGCTCGTTCTCGTGCAGGGCGTGGAAGACGAGCTTCACGCCGATGAAGGCCAGGATGAGCGAGAGTCCGTAGGAAAGGAACACCAGTCGCTCCAGCAGGCCGCCGATGAGGAAGAAGAGCTGGCGAAGCCCGAGCAGGGCGAAGGCGTTCGCCGTGAAGACCAGGTACGGCTCCTGGGTCAGGCCGTAGATCGCCGGGATCGAGTCCAGCGCGAACAGCAGGTCCGTGAGGCCGATCGCCACGAGAGTCAGCAGCATCGGCGTCGCGAACCGCTTGCCGTCGATCTTGGTGATCAGCTTGTCACCGTCGTACTCGTCGGTGGTCGGCAGCACGCGCTTCACCTGACGGATGATGAAGCTGTCGCTGCGGTCCTCGTCCTCGTGGTCGCTGCTCCTGGCGTGATCGATGATCAGCTTGGTCGCGGTGTACAGCAGGAAGATGCCGAACAGGTAGAAGACCCAGCTGAAGTTGTTGATCGCTGCGGCTCCGGCCCAGATGAACAGGCCGCGCATGACGAGGGCCATGGCGATGCCGATCAGGAGCACCTTCTGCTGGAACTCCTTCGGCACCTGGAAGCTGGCCATGATGATGACGAAGATGAAGAGGTTGTCGACCGACAGCGCCTTCTCGGTGACGTAGCCGGCGAAGAACTCGCCGCTGAACGTCTGCCCCCATATCCACCACACGATGAAGCCGAAGACGATCGAGATCGCGATGTAGAAGGCCGACCAGAATCCCGACTCCTTCAGGCTCGGCGCGTGCGGCGTGCGCACGTGGGCGTAGAAGTCGAAGACGAAGAACCCGGCGATGACGGCGATCGTGATCAGCCAGGTGGTCAGGGTGACGTCCATGCAGGGGTTCCTCCGGAACGAGTAGGTACGGCGACACTCGCCGGAGGTCTCTCCCGTCCGATCGCTGTGCGGTCGGACTGCCGTCCCGGAACGGGGATGTACGTGATGACGAGGCGGCAACGGGGCGGGGATACTCCCCTCCAGGGCTCGGCCATTCAACCACGCACGCCGCGAGATGGCATCACCCGCGCCGTGTCGCGATGATCACCACCCGCGCTCGCGCCACTCCTGCAGGTGAGGTCGCTCGGCGCCGAGCGTCGTGTCGTCGCCATGGCCCGGGTAGACGTGGGTGTCGTCGGGGAACCGGTCGAAGATCCGCTGCTCGACGTCGTCGATCAGCTGGGCGAAGTCCGCCTCGGACCACGTCTTCCCGACGCCGCCGGGAAACAACGAGTCGCCGGTGAAGAGGTGGACGACGCCGTCGGGGTCGTCGTAGGCCAGGGCGATGGAGCCCGGGGTGTGGCCGCGCAGGTGGACGACCTCCAGCTCGCACGAGCCGACGCGCACCCGGGAGCCGGCCTCGACCCGCTCGTCGACGGTGAGAGGCAGCTCGTCGGCATCGAGCTCGCCGGCGACGGTGCGCGCGCCGGTCGCGGCGACGACCTCCTCGAGCGCCTGCCAGTGGTCGCCGTGCCGGTGGGTGGTGACCACGCGCGCCAACCCGTCGTCGCCGACGAGCTCGAGCAGGCGATCGGCCTCGTTCGCGGCGTCGACGAGGACCTGCTCCCCGGTGAGCCCGCACCGCAGCAGGTAGGCGTTGTTGCTCATCGGACCGAGGGCGACCTTCGTGATGCGCAGGTCACCGGCGTCCTGGACGTCCACGGGTCCACCGACCTCGACCGCTCCCGAGTAGCTCATGGTGCGATGCTAGGGCACCGAACCGATCCAAGGAGTCGAGCGTGAACGAGCCGGCAGCTGCACTCGGTGCCGTGGTGGGCACCCTCCTGATCGTCGGAGTGGGCGTGCTCGTGCTCGTCCTGGGCCTGCGGCGCCGGCGTGCGGGCCGGGGCGGCACGGTGCTCGTCGTGGTGGGGGCGGTCCTGACCGTCCTGTTCACGCTCGGGGCGCTCGGCAACCTGGCCCGGCTGGGCGCCGGCGGCTGAGCCGGTCCCTTCAGGCGGGCCGGACGAGGTGCCCGGTCGCTCGCCGAGATGTTTGTGTCGGTGCGCTCCACTAGGCTGGAAGTGCCGTGTGCGGGGCCGTCCTCGGGTCGTCTGCGGTGCCCGTAGGAGCCATCCGACAGGAGTCCAGTGAGCAAGCAGGTCACCCGCCCCACCGGTCGCGGAAGCACCGACACGATCGTCGTGCGCGGTGCCCGTGAGCACAACCTCAAGGACATCTCCCTCGACCTGCCGAGGGACGCGCTCATCGTGTTCACGGGACTGTCCGGCTCGGGCAAGTCCTCCCTGGCGTTCGACACCATCTTCGCGGAGGGACAGCGACGGTACGTCGAGTCGTTGTCGGCATACGCCCGCCAGTTCCTCGGGCAGATGGACAAGCCCGACGTCGACTTCATCGAGGGCTTGTCCCCGGCGGTCTCGATCGACCAGAAGTCCACGTCGCGCAACCCCCGCTCCACCGTCGGCACCATCACCGAGGTCCACGACTACCTCCGCCTGCTGTACGCCCGCGCCGGGCGCCCGCACTGCCCCGAGTGCGGCGAGCCCATCACCCGCCAGACGCCCCAGCAGATCGTCGACCGCATCCTCGAGATGCCCGAGGGCTCGCGCTTCCAGGTGCTCGCGCCGGTCATCCGCGGACGCAAGGGCGAGTACGCCGAGCTCTTCCGCCAGCTCCAGCAGCAGGGGTTCAGCCGCACGGTCGTCGACGGCTCGATGCACAACCTCGCCGACGAGCCACCCAAGCTCGCCAAGCAGAAGAAGCACACGATCGACGTCGTCGTCGACCGCCTGCAGGTCAAGACGTCCATGCAGCAGCGGCTGACGGAGTCCATCGAGACCGCTCTCGGCCTGGCCGACGGCCTGGTGCTGGCCGACTTCGTCGACCTGCCCGAGGACGACCCGCAGCGGCTGCGCCGCTTCTCCGAGAAGCTCGCGTGCCCCAACGACCACCCCCTCGCGATCGACGAGCTCGAGCCGCGGTCCTTCTCCTTCAACGCCCCCTTCGGCGCGTGCCCGGAGTGCCACGGACTCGGGACCCGCATGGAGGTCGACCCCGAGCTCGTCGTGCCCGATCCGTCGAAGTCCCTCGACGAGGGTGCCATCGCACCGTGGAGCTACAACCAGGTCTCGGAGTACTTCCAGCGCATCACCCAGTCCCTCGCCGAGGAGCTCGGCTTCTCCACCGCCACCCCGTTCGAGGAGCTGGGCTCGGACGTGCAGAAGGTGCTGCTGCACGGCCACCCCGACAAGGTGCACGTCCGCTACAAGAACCGCTACGGCCGGCAACGCTCCTACTACACGGCGTTCGAGGGAGCGGTCTCGTTCATCGAGCGTCGCCACGAGGAGACCGAGTCCGAGACCAATCGCGAGCGCCTCGAGGGCTTCATGCGTCAGGTGCCGTGTGGTGAGTGCGACGGCACGCGCCTCAAGCCGGTGATCCGCTCGGTCTTCATCGAGAGCGTCGAGCACGGGTCCAAGAACATCGCCGAGGTCTCGGCCATGTCGATCGCCGAGGCGGCGGACTACCTCTCCGACCTCGCCATGACCGAGCGTGAGCGCCACATCGGCGAGCGCGTCCTGAAGGAGATCCACGAACGTCTGCGGTTCCTGCTCGACGTGGGGCTCGACTACCTCAGCCTCGACCGAGCCGCCGGTTCGCTCTCCGGTGGCGAGGCGCAGCGCATCCGGCTCGCGACGCAGATCGGCGCAGGTCTCGTCGGCGTCCTCTACGTCCTCGACGAGCCGTCCATCGGACTGCACCAGCGCGACAACCACCGCCTCATCGAGACGCTGGAGCGTCTACGCGACCTCGGCAACACGCTGATCGTCGTCGAGCACGACGAGGACACCATCCGCGCCGCCGACTGGGCCGTCGACATCGGGCCCGGGGCGGGGGAGCACGGGGGTCAGGTCATGGTCTCCGGTCCCGTCGAGGAGCTCCTCGCGAGCAAGGACTCGGCCACGGGCCGGTTCCTGTCCGGGCGCGAGCGCATCGAGGTGCCGGCGGTGCGCAGGCCCCGCGACCCGGAGAGGGAGATCACCGTCCTGGGCGCTCGCGAGAACAACCTGCGCGACGTCGACGTCACCTTCCCGCTGGGCCAGTTCGTCGCCGTCACCGGCGTCTCGGGCTCGGGAAAGTCCACGGTCGTCAACGACATCCTCTACACGTCGCTGGCACGCCAGCTGCACGGCGCGCGCACGATCCCAGGCCGGCACCGCACCGTCACCGGCGTGGAGAACATCGACAAGGTGATCCACGTCGACCAGTCACCCATCGGGCGGACCCCACGCTCCAACCCGGCTACCTACACCGGGGTCTTCGACCACGTCCGCAAGCTGTTCGCGCAGACCCCCGAGGCCAAGATGCGCGGCTACCTGCAGGGGCGCTTCTCCTTCAACGTCAAGGGGGGGCGCTGCGAGGCCTGCTCGGGTGACGGGACGATCAAGATCGAGATGAACTTCCTGCCGGACGTCTACGTCCCGTGCGAGGTCTGTCACGGCGCCCGCTACAACCGCGAGACGCTCGAGGTGCACTACAAGGGCAAGAGCATCGCCGAGGTGCTGGACATGCCGATCGAGGAGGCCGTCGAGTTCTTCGAGGCCATCCCGGTCATCGCCCGGCACCTGCGCACGCTCGTGGAGGTGGGCCTCGGCTACGTCCGGCTGGGGCAGCCGGCCACGACGCTCTCCGGCGGCGAGGCCCAGCGCGTCAAGCTGGCCGCCGAGCTGCAGAAGCGCACCTCGGGCCGGGCGCTGTACGTCCTCGACGAGCCGACGACCGGCCTGCACTTCGAGGACATCCGCAAGCTCCTCGCGGTCCTCGGCCGTCTCGTCGACGCCGGCAACACCGTCATCGTGATCGAGCACAACCTCGACGTCATCAAGACCGCCGACTGGGTCCTCGACATGGGTCCCGAGGGCGGCAGCGGCGGCGGTCAGCTCATCGCCGAGGGAACGCCCGAGGACCTCGCCCAGCACCCCACCAGCCACACCGGCCGCTTCCTCGCCCCCTTGCTCTCCTGACGTCGCGCTGATTCCCAAGAATTCCTGGGAATCAGCGTCTGGTCATGGCTTCCACGGACCTGTGTGGCGTTGCACCGTGTGCCGAGTGCACGAAAGCCGTGCCGAGTCACGAGTTGGCTGTCCATCACACGACATGACGCCGTCCGCGCGTGAGACGGTCCGCCGAGACTGCGAGTTCATGGGCCAGCCGCCTTCCGGTGGCGGCGGAGGTGTCTACCTGCACCTCCGACCACACCATGCGGCTCACCCCATAGCCCAGCGAACGCAGACGATCCTCTCGCAGCTTCTCGCGTACGAGGACGCCGCTCGGGTCCTCGTTGGGACGCAGGTCGCGAAGATACTTGCGGAACCCGTCGAACTCGCCAAGGTGGCACAACTCGATCCATCCGAGATCGTTACGAGCGATGAAGGCGCCATCGGCGTCGCGGATCTCCACCTGGGTCTGCGGTCGCGGCAGGCGCGCATCGAGGCAGGTGAGTCGAGCCAAGGTCTCTCCGGCACTCTCAGCACCGCCGTCGACGAGTCGTGCCGTCATCCGGGCGACGCGCGAACCCGGCCATCGTCGGCAGTGTTCGCCCTCCGCGATGATCTGTTCCTGCGTGGCCATTGCGAGATTCACGGCCGAGTCCATCGAGACCAGACCGGTCCGCCGGGAGGAGATGCTGGCGAGCTCCCAGACCGCCCGCGGAGCGTCGACGCAGTGACGCCCGTCGACGACCGTCACCGACTCCGGGCTGGGTTCCGCTCGGTGATGCACCACCCCGGATTCCTGACGTCCGCCGCCCGCATCGAGTCTGACGACATGGACCGTCGACAGGTCGACGCCGTGCAGTGCCACTCCGTGGCAGGCCAGGGCGCTGTGGTGCGAGAGCGCCACTGCCCCCGACGGGAACTTGTCGATCACCGACCGTGCCAGCACGATGTGGCGTTCGGTCGGGTCGAGGACGTCCCAGGTCACCGACGGCGCGTAGGTGCCCACCCTGATGCGTCGGATCAGACCGGCGCGTACGAGTCCGCGGATCTGTCGGTCGGTCCCTGCGTTGTCGAGGATGTCAGCCCTGTGGAGGTAACCCCCATTGTGCTCGGCCATCAGCAGAAGATGCTCGTCCATGCAGGCAGGATGGTCGTGTGCAGAGCCTCGCTCCAGGCGAGGTATTCGCCCCTGTGCACAGCCGTCCGCTGACAACGTGACTGTGGACGACGCCTCCCGCATGTCGTGTCGAGCTCTGCATGGATTCCTCCCACTTCGTGGGTGATGCGATCCGTGCAAGGCGCGGGAAGCCAAGACCTAGTCGACGATTCCCATGAATTCTTGGGAATCATCGATCGGAGGAGGGGATGTCGGGAGGCGCTCGTAGAGTGGGGACGTGGCCGATCCCGCGACGTACCGACCGAGGCCGGGGGAGATCCCCACCGCGCCGGGTGTCTACCGCTTCCGCGACGAGCGGGGCCGGGTGATCTACGTCGGCAAGGCCAAGTCGCTGCGGGCGCGGCTGAACTCCTACTTCCAGGATGTCGCGGGCCTGCACGAGCGCACCGCCCGCATGGTCACGTCCGCGGCGTCGGTCGACTGGACGGTCGTCGACACCGAGGTCGAGGCGCTGCAGCTGGAGTACACCTGGATCAAGGAGTTCGACCCGCGCTTCAACGTCAAGTACCGCGACGACAAGAGCTACCCGTGGCTCGCGGTCACCGTGGGCGAGGAGGTCCCGAGGGTCCAGGTCATGCGCGGCAAGCAGCGCAAGGGCGTGCGGTACTTCGGCCCCTACGGCCACGCCTGGGCCATCCGCGACACCGTCGACACGCTCCTGCGCGTCTTTCCCATGCGCTCGTGCTCGGCCGGCGTCTACCGGCGGGCCGCGGCCATCGGACGCCCCTGCCTGCTCGGCGACATCGGCAAGTGTGCCGCACCGTGCGTCGGACGGGTCACCCCCGACGAGCACCGCGAGATCGTCGACGACTTCATGGCCTTCATGGCCGGCAGCACCAGCGGGTTCACCAAGTCGCTGGAGCAGAAGATGGCCGCTGCCGCGGCGGAGCAGGAGTACGAGCTCGCCGCCAAGTACCGCGACGACCTCGGCGCGCTCAAGCGCGCCCTGGAGAAGCAGACGGTCGTCCTGGGCGACGGCACGGACGCCGACGTGCTCGGGTTCGTCGACGACCCCCTCGAGGTCGCAGTGCAGATCTTCTCCGTCCGCGGCGGACGGATCCGCGGCCAGCGGGGGTGGATCGCCGACAAGGCCGACGAGGCGCCCTTCGCCGAGCTCGTGCAGCGTGCCATCGTCACCCTCTACGAGGACGCCTCCGCCGAGGCAGTGCCGCGCCAGGTGCTCGTCCCCGCCCTGCCGAGCGACCCCGAGGTGGTCGGTGAGCTGCTGCGCGAGCTGCGCGGCGGACCCGTCACCATCCGCGTCCCGCAGCGCGGTGACAAGAAGCGCCTCATGGAGACCGTCCAGCAGAACGCGCAGCAGTCCATGGCCAGGCACAAGCTCAAGCGCGCCGGTGACCTCACCGCCCGCAGCATCGCCCTGGAGGAGCTGCACGACGCCCTCGAGCTGCCCGAGGTGCCGCTGCGGATCGAGTGCTACGACATCTCCAACCTCCAGGGCAGCGAGATCGTCGCCTCCATGGTCGTCTTCGAGGACGGCCTCCCGCGCAAGAGCGAGTACCGACGCTTCACGATCCGCCACGAGGGCCAGAGCGACGTCGCCGCGATGGACGAGGTCATCACCCGCCGCTTCCGACGCCTGCTCAAGGCGCGCGAGCAGGAGCAGGCCGATGGCGCCGGTGAGTCCTCCGGTGTCGAAGAGGCCATCGATCCCGACACCGGGCGACCCCGCAAGTTCGCCTACGCCCCCTCCCTCGTGGTGGTCGACGGTGGTCCGCCCCAGGTCGCCGCCGCCCGGGCCGCCATGGACCGACTCGGCATCACCGACGTCGCCCTGTGCGGGCTCGCCAAGCGGTTGGAGGAGGTCTGGGTGCCGGGGGACGACGACCCCGTCATCCTCCCGCGCACCAGCGAGGGGCTGTACCTGCTGCAGCGGGTCCGCGACGAGGCGCACCGCTTCGCCATCGCCCACCACCGCCAGCGCCGTGCCAAGGCGATGACCGGCAGCGCGCTCGACGACATCGAGGGTCTCGGCCCCGGCCGGCGCAAGGCGCTCATGAAGCACTTCGGCTCCGTGCGGGCGGTCCGCGCCGCGTCGGTCGACGAGGTGGCGCAGGTGCCCGGGATCGGCCGGTCTACGGCAGAATCCATCGTGGCGGCGCTCGCTGCCGAACCCAGTGCACCGACCGTCGACACCGCGACGGGGGAGATCGTGGAGGACCGATGACCCAGCTCTCGTCGTTCGTGCTCGTCACCGGCATGACGGGAGCCGGACGTGGGACCGCGGCGAAGGCGCTGGAGAAGCTCGGCTACTACGTCATCGACAACCTGCCGGCCCAGCTGTTGCACGACGCGGTCTCCACGGTCGAGCAGGGAGGGGAGATCTCCCGTCTCGCCGTGGTCATCGACTCCCGTTCCGGCACCTTCTTCAACGGCACCATCGACGCGTTGGAGCAGCTGCGCGAGCGGGGACTGCGCGCCAAGATCCTCTACCTCGAGGCGGCCGACGAGGTCCTGGTCCGACGCCAGGAGGCGGCCCGGCGCCCGCACCCGTTGAGCATCGAGGGTCGCCTGCTCGACGGGTTCGACCGGGAGCGCGAGCTGCTGCGCAGGCTGCGCGGGCGGGCCGACCTCGTCGTCGACACCTCCCGTCTCAACGTCCACCAGCTCGCCCAGCGCATCCGCGCGGCCTTCGAGGAGGGCGAGGACGGTCTGCGCGCCTCGGTCGTCTCGTTCGGGTTCAAGTACGGCATCCCGATCGACGCCGACATGGTCGCCGACATGAGGTTCCTGCCGAATCCCTTCTGGGTGCCCGAGCTCAAGCCCATGAGCGGACTCGACGCACCGGTCGCGGAGTACGTGCGCAGCCAGCCGCGGGCCGAGGAGTTCCTCGACACCTACGAGGCGCTCGTCTCCCTGCTGACCGACGGCTTCCTGCACGAGGACAAGCGGTTCCTGACGATCGCGATCGGCTGCACCGGTGGACGGCACCGCAGCGTCGCGATGTCGGAAGCCTTCGCGGTCCGGCTGCGCTCGCACGGGGTCCGCACCCTCGTCGTCCATCGCGACCTGGGGCGCGAGTGAGCCCCGTACGCGTCGTCGCCCTCGGAGGCGGGCACGGTCTGGCGGCGACGCTGTCGGCGTTGCGACTGCTCGAGACCCGCATCACGGGGATCGTCACCGTCGCCGACAACGGAGGCTCGTCGGGACGCCTGCGCGAGGAGCTCGGCATCCTCCCACCGGGCGATCTGCGCATGGCGTTGTCGGCGCTGTGCGGCGACGACGAGTGGGGGCGCCGGTGGGCCGACGTCCTGCAGCACCGCTTCGAGGGCGACGGCGCGCTCCACGGTCACGCGGTCGGCAACCTGCTGATCGCCGGGATCTGGGAGATCCTCGGCGACCCCGTCGACGGTCTCGACCTCGTCGGCCAGCTCCTCGGCGCACGGGGGAGGGTCCTGCCGATGTCCGCGGTGCCGCTCGACATCGAGGCCGACGTCCACCTCGACGACAGCCCCGACCAGCTCACGGTGGTGCGTGGCCAGGCCGAGGTGGCGACGGTCGAGGGTCAGGTGGTCAGCGTCCGCCTCGACCCGCACGACCCCCCGGCGTGCCCCCAGGCGGTGCAGGCCGTGCAGGACGCCGACTGGGTCGTCGTCGGGCCGGGGTCCTGGTTCACGAGCGTCATGCCGACCCTGCTGGTACCGCAGCTGCGGCGCGCGCTGGTCGAGACGTCGGCTCGACGCATCCTCGTGCTGAACCTGCAGGAGCAGCCCGGCGAGACCGAGGGACTCTCGCCTGCCGACCATCTCGAGGTGCTGGCGGCGCACGCCCCCGAGCTGCGCCTCGACGCGGTCCTCGTCGACGACTCGATGATGGGCGACGAGCAGGTCCTCCGCTCCGCCGCGGCCCGGTTCGGCGCGAGCCTGCACACGGGTCCCGTCGCGCGCGACGAGGCCCGCGACCAGCACGACCCGGCCCGGCTCGCCACGGCGTTCGCCAGCGTTGTGGGCCCGGGCATAGAGTGACGCTGATCGGTCGCACCAGCGGGAGGATGCACGAATGGCCATGACGGCACAGGTCAAGTCCGAGCTCTCCAGCACGGTGGTCTCGAAGGCCTGCTGCCGCAAGGCGGAGGTCGCCTCCATGCTGCGCTTCGCCGGCGGCCTGCACATCGTCGCCGGCTCGATCGTGGTCGAGGCCGAACTCGACACCGGCGCGGCCGCTCGCCGCCTGCGGACCAACCTGCTCGAGATCTACAACCACCAGAGCGAGGTCATGGTCGTCCAGGGCACCAACCTGCGCAAGGGCACCCACTACGTCGTGCGGGTCGCTCGCGACGGCGACTCCCTGGCCCGCCAGACAGGTCTCGTCGACTCCGGAGGCCGACCCGTTCGTGGCCTGCCGCCGCAGGTCGTCTCCGGCACGACGTGCGACGCCGTCGCCGCGTGGCGCGGCACGTTCCTGGCCCACGGGTCGCTCACCGAGCCGGGCCGTTCCTCGTCGCTGGAGGTCAGCTGCCCGGGACCGGAGGCCGCGCTGGCCCTCGTCGGCGCCGCCCGGCGTCTCGGCATCCAGGCCAAGGCCCGCGAGGTGCGCGGGGGCGACCGCGTCGTCATCCGCGACGGTGAGGCGATCGGGGCACTCCTGACCCGCCTCGGCGCGCACGAGTCGCTGCTGGCGTGGGAGGAGCGGCGCATGCGCCGTGAGGTCCGGGCCACCGCCAACCGGCTCGCGAACTTCGACGACGCCAACCTGCGCCGCTCCGCTCGTGCCGCGGTGGCGGCCGGGGCGCGCGCCGAACGGGCCCTGGACATCCTCGGTGACGAGGTGCCCGACCACCTCAGGCTGGCCGGCGACCTGCGGGTCACCCACCGCCAGGCCAGCCTCGAGGAGCTCGGCCAGCTGCACGAACCGCCGCTGACCAAGGACGCCATCGCCGGACGCATCCGACGGCTCCTGGCGATGGCCGACAAGCGTGCCGAGGAGCTCGGCGTCCCCGACACCGAGGCCAGCATCTCCGAGGACCTGCTGCCCGAGGAGTGACCCGGTGCGTGCGGGCCGGGCCCGTGGTCGACCGCGAATAGGAGCCGGGACGCGGAGTCGATAGGCTGGTGGCGACCAGCACCCCAGACTCAGGAGCACCCTGCCGTGACCGTTCGCGTTGGCATCAATGGCTTTGGCCGCATCGGCCGCAACTTCTTCCGCGCGGTGCGCGCCGCCGGCGCCGACATCGAGATCGTCGCCGTCAACGACCTCACCGACAACAAGACGCTCGCGACCCTCCTGAAGTACGACTCGATCCTCGGCCGCCTCGACGCCGACGTCACCTTCGACGAGGAGTCGATCACCGTGGGTGGCTCGCGCATCGCCGCGTTCGCAGAGCGCGACCCGGCCCAGCTGGACTGGGCCTCCGTCGGCGTCGACGTCGTCGTGGAGTCCACCGGATTCTTCACCGACGCGACCAAGGCGAAGGCGCACGTCGACGGCGGTGCCAAGAAGGTGATCATCTCCGCTCCGGCGAAGAACGAGGACATCACGATCGTCATGGGCGTCAACCACGACCTCTACGACGGTGAGAAGCACACCGTCATCTCGAACGCCTCGTGCACCACGAACTGCCTCGCCCCGCTGGCCAAGGCGCTCAACGACTCCATCGGCATCCAGCGCGGTCTCATGACGACGATCCACGCCTACACCCAGGACCAGAACCTCCAGGACGCCCCGCACGGCGACCTGCGTCGCGCCCGTGCTGCTGCGCTCAACATCGTCCCCACCTCGACCGGCGCCGCCAAGGCGGTCTCGCTCGTCCTGCCCGAGCTCAAGGGCAAGCTCGACGGCTACGCGCTGCGTGTGCCCGTGCCCACCGGTTCGGCCACCGACCTGACCTTCACCGCCGGTCGCGAGACGAGCGTCGACGAGATCAACCAGATCGTCAAGGACGCCTCCGAGGGCGCGCTCAAGGGCTACCTCACGTACACCGAGGACCCCATCGTCTCCACCGACATCGTCACCGACCCCGCGTCGAGCATCTTCGACTCCGGACTGACCAAGGTCATCGGCGACCAGGTCAAGGTCGTCTCCTGGTACGACAACGAGTGGGGCTACTCCAACCGGCTGGTCGACCTGGTCACCCACGTCGGCGCCTCGCTCTGAGGTCCGCGTGAAGACGATCGACGACCTGCTGTCCAAGCACGACGGCTCGCTCGACGGCGTGCGCGTGCTGGTGCGCAGCGACCTCAACGTCCCGCTCGACGGTCGGACGATCACCGACGACGGTCGGGTGCGCGCGAGTGTGCCCACCATCGAGCGGCTCGCGAGCGCGGGCGCCCGGGTGCTCGTCACCGCGCACCTGGGTCGCCCCAAGGGCGTCCCCGACCCCTCCTTCACCCTGCTCCCGGTGGCCGAGCGACTGGGCGAGCTGCTCGGCACGCCCGTGCTCTTCGCGGGCGACACGGTCGGCGACGAGGCCTCGCGCATCGCGTCGGCCCTCGAGCCCGGTCAGGTGGCGCTGCTGGAGAACGTCCGGTTCGAGGCCGGCGAGACGAGCAAGGACGACGAGGAGCGTGGCGCGTTCGCGGACCGCCTGGCCGCCCTGGCCGACGTCTTCGTCTCCGACGGGTTCGGGGTCGTGCACCGCAAGCAGGCGTCGGTCTACGACGTCGCCACCCGCCTGCCGGCGTACGTCGGCGGCCTGGTCGAGGCGGAGGTCGAGGTGCTTCGACGCCTGACCGAGGACCCGGCCCGTCCGTACGCCGTCGTGCTGGGCGGTTCGAAGGTCTCCGACAAGCTCGGCGTCATCGACCACCTGATCGACAAGGCCGACAGCCTGCTGATCGGCGGCGGCATGGTCTTCACGTTCCTCGCCGCGCAGGGTCACTCGGTCGGCTCGTCCCTGCTCGAGCAGGACCAGGTCGAGGTCGCGGCCCGCTACATCGAGCAGGCCGAGGCCAAGGGCGTCGAGATCGTGCTCCCCACGGACATCGTGGTCGCCCCCGAGTTCTCCGCCGACGCCCCGGCCACCACCGTGTCCGCCGACGCCATCCCGGACGACCAGATGGGTCTGGACATCGGTCCGGACTCGGCCGAGCGGTTCGCCGAGGTCGTCCGCGGCGCGCAGACGGTCTTCTGGAACGGTCCGATGGGGGTCTTCGAGTTCGACGCCTTCGCCGCAGGCACCACGACCGTGGCCGAGGCCCTCACACAGGTCGGCGGCGGCGACGGCCTCTCGGTCGTCGGCGGTGGGGACTCCGCCGCTGCCGTGCGGGCCCTCGGGTTCGACGACGACGCGTTCGGGCACATCTCCACCGGCGGTGGGGCGAGCCTGGAGTACCTGGAAGGTGCCACCCTGCCCGGGCTGGCCGTGCTGGAGGAGAGCTGATGAGCCGCACCCCGTTGATGGCGGGCAACTGGAAGTCCAACCTGAACCACCAGGAGGCGGTCGTCCTGGTCCAGAAGCTGGCCTGGACGCTGCAGGACAAGAAGCACGACCCCGCCAAGGCAGAGGTCGTCGTCATCCCGCCGTTCACCGACATCCGCAGCGTCCAGACGCTCGTCGACGGCGACCGCCTCGACCTGCGCTACGGCGCGCAGGACGTCTCCCAGCACGACGGCGGCGCCTACACCGGCGAGATCTCCGCAGCGATGCTCGCGAAGCTCGGCTGCTCCTACGTGGTGGTCGGGCACTCCGAGCGCCGCGAGTACCACGCGGAGAGCGACGCGATCGTGAACGCCAAGGCGCACGCCACCCTCGCGGCGGACATGTCGCCGATCGTCTGTGTCGGTGAGGGTCTCGAGGTGCGTCAGGCCGGTGACCACGTCACCTACACCCTGGAGCAGCTGCGCGGCTCGCTGGACGGACTGACGGCCGAGCAGGTGGCCGACGTCGTCGTCGCGTACGAACCGGTCTGGGCGATCGGGACGGGCGAGGTCGCCACGCCCGAGGACGCCCAGGAGGTCTGCGCGGCCATCCGCGGCGAGCTCGCCGACCGGTTCTCGTCCGAGGCTGCGGCCTCGACGCGTATCCTGTACGGCGGATCGGTCAAGGCGGCCAACATCGCCGCGATCATGGCGAAGCCCGACGTGGACGGCGCCCTGGTCGGAGGCGCCAGCCTCCAGGCGGAGGAGTTCGCCGCCATCGCCCGGTTCTACGACATGCCGAACCTGTCGGTGTGAAAGGAAACCCGTGATCCTCTTCTTCTCCGTCATCCTCACGCTCGCGAGCGTGATGATGATCGTCCTCATCCTCATGCACAAGGGCCGTGGCGGCGGACTGTCCGACATGTTCGGCGGTGGCGTCTCGAGCTCCCTCGGTGGGTCCTCGGTGGCCGAGCGCAACCTCGACCGGATCACCGTCGGTGTCGCAGCGGTCTGGGCGGTCAGCGTCGTGGCCCTGGGCCTGCTCATGAAGGTGAGCGCCTGATGGCCGCCGGCGCCATCCGTGGCAGCCGCATCGGCTCGGGCCCGATGGGCGAGGCCGAGCGTGGCGAGGCCGCGCCCCGCCGTGCCGTCACCTACTACTGCGCGAAGGACCACCAGACGGTCCTGAACTTCTCGGTCGAGGCCGAGGCCCCGGCGTCGTGGGACTGCCCGCGCTGCGGCCTGCCGGCCAGCAACGACGAGGGCAACCGTCCCGACGCGCCCAAGACCGAGCCGTACAAGACGCACCTGGCCTACGTGAAGGAACGCCGTTCCGACGACGAGGCCGCGACGATCCTCACCGAGGCGCTGGAGTCGCTGCGCTCGAAGCGCAAGTCCGGCGAGGTCATCTTCTGACCCCGTCGGGTCTTCCGGGTGCTCAGCCCGGAAGACCCGACGCGGCGGCCTCGTCGACGAACCACGTGGTCTCGCTGCGACCCTGCACGGAACGGGCCGGGGTCTCGTCGATCGAACCCTCGTCCGCGAGGGATCGGGAGACGGCGTCGGCCTTGCCCTCGCCGCTGACCAGGAACCAGACGGCCTCGCCGCGCCGCAGCACCGGCACCGTGAGGCTCAGTCGCTCCGGCGGTGGCTTGGGGGAGCCGAACACCTCGACGCAGTCACGCTCGCTCTCGTGCACCTGGGGGAGTCCGGGGAACAAGGACGCGATGTGCCCGTCGGGGCCGAGCCCCAGCAGCACGACGTCGAACGGACCGTCGGGCAGGGTCTCGGCGTAGGCGTCGGCCGCGGCGGCCATGGCGAGGTCGCAGCCGTGCGCAGGCATCCGGTGGACGTTCTCGGCGGGCACGGAGAGGCGCGTCAGGAACGCGTCGTCGGCCTGCCGGTCGTTGCGGTCCTCGTGACCCGCGGGGACGAAGCGTTCGTCACCGAACCAGAGCTCGACGTCGGTCCAGTCGGCGGCGGAGGCCTCGAGCCGCTCGTAGATGGCGATGGCGATGCTGCCGCCGGTCAGCACCACCCTCGGGCGGCGGCCCTCGGCCTGCACCTGGGCGATGCGCTCGCCCAGGCGGGCGGCGACGGTGCTCGCGAGCTCGTCCTCGTCCGCGAGGCGCTCCACGGTGGGGGGCGGGGTCGATCCGGCGGGGTTCGGTCCGTTGGCGGTCACGAGTCCTCCAGGAGATGGGTCAAGGTGGCGGCGTAGATGTCGTCGGCGTCGAGCCGGCGAAGATCTTCGGCGAGCAGCTCGGCGAGCGTTCGCGCGCCCAGCGGGACGGTGCGGGCCGCGGCACCGGGGACGCTGAACTCGCAGGACGAGGCGTCGCGGCGCACGATGCGCACGTCGCCGTCGTCGGTGTGCAGCACGACCTCCCCGATCTGGTCGGTCTCGCTGCGGCGTCGAGCGATGGGGACCGCGAGTCGGTCCTCGAGCCAGGCGACGAGCAACGTCGCGGCGGGGTTGCCTGCCCCCGCCTCGACGAACCCGCCGGTGACGCGGCCGCCCGCCTGGTCGAGCGCAGCGGCCAGCAGGGCCCGCCACGGCGTGAGCCGGGTCCACGAGAGGTCCGTGTCACCGGGGGCGTAGCGGCGGCCGATCGCCTTGAGCGTCCGGACGGGCGAGTCCGTGGCCTCGGCGTCGGTCAGCCGGCGCAGCCCGAGGCGGCCGATGGGATCCTCCGACGGGTGGGTGGGAGGCTTGCCCGGCCACCACACGACCACGGGGGAGTCCGGCAGCAGCAGCGGCAGCAGCACGGTCTCGGCGTGACGCGTGAGCGGACCGGAGAGCCTGAGCAGGATCGACTCGCCGGCGGTGTCCTCGCCGACCCGCACGGTGGCGTCCAGCCGTGGCGAGCGACGTCCGTCGCCGAGCACGACGCCGATGATGCGCGAGGGGTGCTCGCGCGAGAGGACCGCGGCGGTCTTGAGCGCCTCGCCCACGCTCTCGTCGTCGGTGACGACCACGAGCGTCAGGGCCATGTCCATCGCGGGCGAGCCGGCCCCGATCCGGGCGCGGACCATCGCCTTGGCGATCTCCGAGGACGTGGTGGCAGGCAGGGACAGGCGCATCAGGGCCGCCTCCAGGAACGACCGTCACGCCGCAGCATCGCGTCGGCCGAGGCCGGGCCCCACGTGCCTGCGGTGTAGGTGTCGATCGTCTTCTGCTTGGTCCAGTGGGCGATGACGGGGTCGAGGATCTTCCAGGAGAGCTCGACCTCCTCGACCTGCGGGAAGAGGGGAGGGTCACCGAGGAGGACGTCGAGGATGAGCCGCTCGTAGGCCTCGGGACTGCTCTCCACGAACGCGCCGCCGTAGGCGAAGTCCATCGACACGTCGCGGATCTCCATCGCGCTGCCCGGGACCTTGCTGCCGAGGCGCAGGGTCAGTCCCTCGTCCGGCTGGATCCGCATGACGACGACGTTCTGCCCGAGCTCCTCCACGTCGTGGCTGCTGAACGGCTGATGGGGTGCACGCTTGAAGACCACGGCGACCTCCGTCACCCGACGACCCAGTCGCTTGCCGGCCCGCAGGTAGAAGGGCACGCCGGCCCAGCGGCGCGTGGCGACGTCGATGCGCACGGCCGCGTACGTCTCGGTCGTCGACGTGGAGGCGATGCCCTCCTCCTGGAGGTACCCGCGGACCTGGGTGCCGCCGGCCCACCCGCCGACGTACTGTCCACGGGCCGTGTGCAGGTCGAGGCGGGGCGCAGGCCGGGCGTTGGCCAGGATCTTCTGCTTCTCGATCCTGAGGCTCTCGGCGTTGAAGGAGACGGGTTCCTCCATGGCGACGAGGGCCATGAGCTGGAGCAGGTGGTTCTGGATGACGTCGCGGGCCGCACCGATCTGGTCGTAGTAGCCCGCGCGGGTGCCGATCCCGATGTCCTCGGCCATCGTGATCTGCACGTGGTCGACGTAGTGGCTGTTCCACATCGGCTCGAACAGCTGGTTCGCGAACCGAAAGGCCAGGATGTTCTGGACGGTCTCCTTGCCGAGGTAGTGGTCGATCCGGAAGACGTTGTGCCGGTCGAAGACCGGCTCGACGGCGGCGTTCAGGGCGCGCGCCGAGGCGAGGTCGTGGCCGAACGGCTTCTCGATGACGACGCGGCGCCATCCCTCGTCCTCCGAGGCAAGACCGTGCCGCTGGATCTGGTCGACGACCACCGGGAAGAGGCCCGGCGGGATCGAGAGGTAGAAGGCGTGGTTTCCGCCGGTGCCCTGTGTCCGGTCCAGCTCGGCGAGCGTCGCGGTGAGCCGGTGCCAGGCGGCGTCGTCGTCGAAGTCGCCGGGGACGAACCGGATCCCTGCGGACAGCCGGCGCCAGACGGTCTCGCGCCACGGCGTGCGGGCACCGTCACGCGCCGCCTGCTCGACGAGGTCGTCGAAGGACCGGCCGCCCGGGTCCTCGCGGGCGAAGCCGACGAGGGCGAAGCCCGGGGGGAGCAGACCGCGGTTGGCGAGGTCGTAGATCGCCGGGATCAGCTTCTTGCGTGCGAGATCACCGGTGATGCCGAACAGCACGATGCTGCACGGGCCGGCGATCCGCGGCAGCCTGCGGTCGCGGGGGTCGCGCAGCGGGTTGCGACGACTCACGCGAGAAGCTCGGCCAAGCGGGTGAGGTCGCTCGGCACGTCGTGCAGGTGCAGGCGCAGCACCGGGCGGCCCTTGTCGCGCAGTACCTGGGCGTCGCCCGCGGCCTGGGAGCCGATGAACTCCCCGAAGGTGAACTCCCGACCGGGGATCGCGAGGTCCTGCGCGGGTTCGGAGGTGAGCTGCAGGAACAAGCCCGTAGCGGGTCCGCCCTTGTGGTACTGACCCGTGGAGTGCAGGAACCGAGGACCCCAGCCGAAGGTGACCGGTCGACCGGTCCGCTCCGCGAGGAGCTCGCGTAGTCGAGCCGCCTGCGGGTCCGAGCGCGGGTCGAGGTAGGCCTGCACCGCGACGTAGCCGTGCTCGGGGTCGAGCGCGTCCACCAGCTGCTCGAGGGCGTCGGCCAGTGACTGGGCCCCGGTTCCGACGCCGAAGACGTCGATTCCCTGGTCCTGCAGGTCCGGTGCCTGCGCTGCTGCCGAGCCACCGAGCTGGTCGCGTGCGGCCTGCTTGGCGCTCTCGACGTCGGGCTGGTCGAAGGGATCGATGCCGATGAGTCGTCCGGCGACGGCCGTCGCGACCTCCCACAGGAGGAACTGGGCGCCGAGCTCCCCGGCGACCGCCGCAGCGCGGTCGGTACCGGCCTGGGGTGGCTCGAGGGTCCCGAGCGAGACCCGGACCGAGTCCGCCGTCGCGGTGACCGCGTTGGGCGCTGCGGCCGAGGGCACCACCACCGGGAGGATGCCCCGGCCGATCTTGCCGGTGGACTCGGCGACGAGCTGCTCGATCCAGTGGCCGAGGCCCCAGGCCTGGGCGGGGTCCTCGTCGAGCACGAGCTTGTCGATGCCGTCGCGCGCCGAGGCGCCGAGCAGCGTCCCGAGACGCAGGGCAGGGTTGTCCGCGTCGTCCGAGCGCAGCGCACCCTCGACGGCGCCGGCAGCGTCGAGGAGCTCGACGACGGGCACACCGGCCAGCGCGCTCGGCACGAGCCCGAAGGCGGTCAGCGCGGAGTAGCGTCCACCGACCTGCGGGTCGGCGTGGAAGACGGTGTACCCGGCGGCGCCGGCGAGCTCGTCGAGGGGCGAACCGGGGTCGGTGACGACCACGATCCGGTCGGTCGGGTCGATGCCGGCGTCGGTGAACGCCTGCTCGTAGGCGCGGCGCTGGCTGTCGGTCTCGACCGTGCCGCCGGACTTGCTCGAGACGACGGCCACGGTCCGCTCGATGCGGTCCGCCAGCGCCCGGTGGACCGTGTCGGGGTGGGAGGAGTCCAGGACGGTGAGCTCGACGCCGTAGGCGGCGCAGATCACCTCCGGAGCGAGCGAGGACCCGCCCATGCCGCACAGCACGACGTGGTCGACGCCGTCCTCGCGCAGCCGGTCGCGCAGCGATCCCAACGGGGTGAGGAGCGGGCGCGAGGACTCAGCCAGCGAGGTCCACCCGAGGCGCTCCTGCGCCTCGGCGCGCGCGTCGGGACCCCACAGGTCCGCGTCGTGGTCGAAGATGCGGGACGCGACCCGGTCGCTGACGACGGTCCGGAGGTCGTCGGCGATCGCGTCGGCGGCCGGACCGGAGAGGACGACGTCGACCACGGCTCAGGCCTTGTCCAGCTCGGAGCGGACCGTGTCGAGCAGCTCGGCCCAGGAGGCGTCGAACTTGTCCAGTCCCTCGTTCTCGAGCACCTCGACGACCTCGTCGTAGGAGATGCCCTCCTTCTCGAGGCCGGCGATCACCTCGCGGGACTCGTCGGCGCGCCCGGAGACCATGTCGCCGTGGACCTCGCCGTGGTCGCCGAAGGCCTCCAGGGTCTTCTCCGGCATCGTGTTGACGGTGTCGGCCACGACCAGCTCGCTCACGTAGAGCGTGTCCTCGTACGCCGGGTCCTTGACGCCCGTCGACGCCCACAGCGGGCGCTGCCGGTGCGCGCCCTGCGCCTCGAGGGTGGCGAACCGCTCGCTCGCGAACGTCTCCTCGTACGCCTCGTACGCGAGGCGGGCGTTGGCGAGGGCCGTCTTGCCGCGCAGCGGGTGGCCCTCCTCGAGACGCCCGTCGACCTCGGAGTCGACGCGGCTGATGAAGAACGACGCGACCGAGTGGATGGCCGACAGGTCACGTCCTTCGGCGTGTGCCTGCTCGAGGCCGAAGAGGTACGCATCCATCACGCCGCGGTACCGCTCGAGGGAGAAGATCAGCGTGACGTTGACGCTGATGCCGCGAGCGATCGACGCCGCGATGGCCGGCAGGCCCTCCTCGGTGGCGGGGATCTTGATGAGCAGGTTGGGTCGGTCGACCGCGGCCCACAGGCGCTCGGCCATCTCGATGGTGTCGTCGGTGCTGCGCGCCATGCCGGGGTCGACCTCGATGGAGACTCGGCCGTCGACGCCGTCCGTCTCGTCGAAGACGGGGCGCAGGACGTCGCACGCCTGCTTGACGTCGGTGGTGGTGATCTCGAAGACGGCGGTGTCGACATCGGCACCGGCGGCCTTCAGTTCGGCGACCTGCTCGGCGTACCGCTCACCCTGGGACAGGGCGGCGGCGAAGATCGTCGGGTTGGTCGTGACACCCTTGACCCCGCTCTCACGGACGAGCTCGGCGAGGTTGCCGCTCTCGATCCGCTCGCGGGAGAGGTCGTCCAGCCAGATGGAGACCCCGGCGTCGCTCAGGGCCTGCAGTCGTTCGTTCATGCTGATCTCCTGATGTTCGGGTGCTGCTCGATGACTCGGGGCGGCCCGGGTCGATGGTTCAGTGGTCGGCCAGCGGCAGGACCGGCCCGCTCGGTCGAGCATGGACCGGGACACCACCGGTCTCGTGCCCAGCCTCGATGGCCTCACGCGCCGCGTCGACGACGGCCTGGGCGGTGATGCCGAACTCCTCGTAGAGGCGGGCGTAGTCGGCGGAGGCTCCGAAGTGCTCCAGCCCGACGACGCGACCGGCGTCGCCGACCACGTCGCGCCAACCGAAGGAGACGCCCGCCTCCACGACGACCCGAGCGCGGACGGCCGGGGGCACGACGCTGTCGCGGTACTCGGCGTCCTGTCGCTCGAACCACTCGCGCGACGGCATGGAGACGACGCGGGCGGCGATGCCGTCGGCAGCGAGGAGCTCGCGCGCCTGCACGGCGAGCTGGAGCTCCGAGCCGGTGCCGATGAGAACGACGTCGGGGGTCCCCTCGGTGTCGAGGAGCACGTACGCGCCGCGGGCCGTGCCGGATGCCTCACCCCAGTGGGTGCCGTCGACCTCACCGCGCGGGAACGTCGGGACGTTCTGGCGGCTCAGCGCGAGCGCGACCGGGCGGTCGGTGATCTGCAGCAGGGTGCGCCAGGCCTCGACGACCTCGTTGGCGTCGGCGGGCCGCACGACGTCGAGTCCGGGGATCGCCCTCAGCGCGGCGAGGTGCTCCACGGGCTGGTGCGTGGGTCCGTCCTCGCCGAGGCCGATGGAGTCGTGCGTCCACACGTACGTGACGGGCAGCTGCTGCAGCGCCGCGAGGCGCACGGCCGGTCGCATGTAGTCGCTGAAGACGAGGAAGGTGCCGCCGTAGGGCCGCGTGGGGCCGTGCAGGGCGATGCCGTTCATGATCGAGCCCATCGCGTGCTCGCGGATGCCGAAGTGCAGCACCCGCCCGTACCAGTCGCCGCTGAACTTCTCGGTCGACAGGTCGGGCGGCAGGAAGGACGGCTCGCCCTTGGGCGTGGTGTTGTTGGAGCCCGCGAGGTCGGCCGAGCCGCCCCAGAGCTCGGGCAGCACGGGAGCGATCGCCGTCAGGACGTCGCCGGAGGCCGCGCGCGTCGCGACACCCTTCTCGTCGGCGTCGAAGGTCGGGAGGACGTCGGTCCACCCGTCGGGCAAGGTGCGGTCCTGGAGGCGACGCAGGAGGTCCGCGGCCTCCGGGTGCTCGCCGGCCCAGGTGTCGAACCGCTCCTGCCACGCCTCGTGAGCCACTGCGCCTCGCTCTCGCGCGCCGTGGGTGTGCGCGATGACCTCGTCGCTCACCTCGAAGGTCTGGTCCGGGTCGAAACCGAGCAGTTCCTTGGTGGCGTGGACCTCCTCGTCGCCGAGCGCCGAGCCGTGGGAGGCGCCGGTGTTCTGCGCCGTGGGTGCCGGCCAGGCGATGATCGTCCGCAGCACGATGAGGCTCGGCCTGTCGGTCACCCGCTGCGCGGCCTGGTACGCCTCCCACAGGGCGGGCACGTCCTCGCGGTAGGAGTCGCCCGACCCGTGACCGGCGCCCTGGGTCCAGTCGACGGTCTGCACGTGCCAGCCGTAGGCCTCGTAGCGTGCTGCGACGTCCTCGCTGAACGCCACGTTGGTGTCGTCCTCGATGGAGATCTTGTTGTCGTCGTAGAGCACGGTCAGGTTGCCGAGCCGTTGGTGTCCGGCGAGGGAGGACGCCTCCGCCGAGACGCCTTCCTGGACGTCGCCGTCGGAGGCGATGACGTAGACGGAGTGGTCGAACGGGCTCTCGCCGGGCGCGGCGTCGGGGTCGAGCAGACCCCGCTCGCGTCGGGCGGCCATCGCCATGCCCACAGCGTTCGCGATGCCCTGACCGAGGGGACCGGTGGTGACCTCCACACCGGGGGTGTGTCCGTACTCCGGGTGGCCCGGCGTCTGGCTGCCCCACGTGCGCAGGCTCTTGAGGTCCTCGAGACCCATGGGGTACCCGGCGAGGTAGAGCTGGATGTACTGCGTGAGGCTCGAGTGACCGCACGACAGCACGAACCGGTCGCGTCCGGTCCAGTGCGGGTCGGCCGGGTCGTGGCGCATGACCTTCTGGTAGAGCAGGTAGGCGGCGGGCGCCAGGCTCATCGCCGTGCCGGGGTGGCCGTTGCCGACCTTCTGCACCGCGTCGGCGGCGAGGATCCGCACGGTGTCCACCGCACGGTCGTCGGTCTCGTTCCAGTCGAGTGCGGGGGACGATGAGGTCACGATGGCGTGCTCCTGAGGGGTCTGTGGCGGGCAAGTCCGTACCGTCACGACGAGCCTACTCGCGTGGGCTTAGACTTGATCGGGTGAGTGCCCTCCACGACGACGTCTCGAGCTCGGCCCCGGCGTCGACGCCGCGCGGCGGCTTCGGCACGACCCGCGACGTGGTCGGCGCCTACGTCGCCCTCACCAAGCCGCGGATCATCGAGCTGTTGCTCCTCACGACGGTCCCCGTCATGTTCCTGGCGGCGCGGGACGTCCCGCCCCTGTGGCTGGTCGTGGCGACGATGGTCGGCGGGTCGCTCGCGGCCGGCAGCGCGAACGCCCTCAACTGCGTGGTGGACGCCGACATCGACACCAAGATGCGCCGGACCGCCCGCCGGCCGCTCCCGCGGCACAAGGTCTCCAACACGTCGGCCCTCGTCTTCGGCCTCGTGCTCGGCGTGGTCTCCACCCTGTGGCTGGGCTTCTTCGTCAACTGGTTGTCGGCGTCCCTGGCGCTGGCCGCGAACGTCTTCTACGTCGTCGGCTACACGATGCTGCTCAAGCGGCGTACCACCCAGAACATCGTCTGGGGAGGGGCGGCGGGCTGCTTCCCGGCCCTGATCGGCTGGACCGCGGTCACCGGCGAGCTCGCGTGGGCGCCGGTGGTGCTGTTCCTCGTGGTGTTCTTCTGGACGCCACCGCACTTCTGGGCCCTCGCGATGCGCTACCGCGAGGACTACGCCGCGGCCAGCGTGCCGATGCTGCCGTCGGTCGCGACGTCGGCCGAGGTGAGCCGCCAGATCGTCCGGTACAGCTGGCTGATGGTGGCGACGTCCCTCGCCCTGTGGCCCGTCGCCGGCACGGGGTGGTTCTACCCGGGCGCGGCGCTGCTGCTCGGCATCGTCTTCCTCGTCGAGGCCTACGACCTCAAGCAGCGGTGCACGGAGTCCGAGGAGCTGTCGGTGATCAAGCCGATGCGTCTGTTCCACCTCTCCAACGCCTATCTCGCCCTGCTGTTCGTCGCGGCCGCCGTGGACCCCTTCATCGGCTGAGGCGCGGACGGCGTCGCGGTCTCAGGCCGTGATGTTCCAGCCGGCGACGTCGATGACGAAGTGCGCGAGCACGAGGGCGCCCAGGTAGAAGGTCGAGACCGCGCCGGCGGCGGCGACCCGCACGCCGGAGCCACGGCCTCGCGTGGCGAGGAACGCCACCGCCGCGGCCCAGCCCAGCGCCGCCTCGGCGGGCAGGACGTAGACGGCGATCCCCAGCACGCGCAGCGTCTCCCCGGTCGGCTCCCACAGCCCGACGAAGGGCGCGCACAGCTCCGCGCCGGCGAACAGGACGACGGCGGTCAGGGCGGCGCGCGCCGGACGCAGCCCCGCCAGCACGATCGCGACGAACAGCGGCGGCACCCACATGAGCGCCATCGCCACCGGGATGACGTCGTCGATGCGCGGTCCACCGCGATCGGGGAAGGCGAGCGTGCCGACGAGGTCCGCCAGCACCCAGTCCGGCAGGACCTGGAACAGCGAGACGGGGACGAGGAAGAGCGCGAGCGCAGCCCAGTCGGGTCGTCCGACCGCGCGAGAGACCAGTGGGTCGCGGCGTACGCGGCGACGAGGCACAGCACCGCCCAGCCCTGAGCGGGGACCGGCAACGAGAGCGCGACGCCTCCAAGCAGCAGCAGACCGGCGTGCAGGACGGCCAACGCTGCGACGGCTCGCCGGCTCGGGCGCTCGCCGTTGGGGAGCTCGGTCGGCTGGACGGGAGCGGACGTCATCTGCGCAACCTAGCGGCTGCGGGCCGTGCGGGCCCGACGTTCGTCCCGTTGCCCGGCGGACGGCCCCCACGATGTGCTTGCATCGGTACGACGGCGTCGCCCCGATGCCCGGCAGTACCGACGCCCGACAGACAGGACCCGCGCACCATGCCCGTCGACCCCACCGGCCGCGACCTCCAGCGCTACCTCGAGGAGGACGACGGCGGACCCGTCGTGATGGTGAACCTGCTGCGGTTCCGTCCGGACGGTCGCGCGAGCTACGACCGCTACGCGCGCGAGATCGTTCCCCACCTCGAGCGGGTCGGCGGGAGCGTCGTGTACGCCGGGGACAGCGGCACGTCCCTCGTGCCCGCCGAGGGCTCCGGCTGGGACGCGGTCCTGCTCGTGCGCTACCCCTCCCGCCAGGCGTTCACCGCGATGGTGGCCGACGAGGACTACCAGCGCATCACCCACCTGCGCACCGAGGCGCTCGAGGAGGCCGTGCTGCAGGCGACGTCGCCGTGGCGCGGCTGAACGGTCCGGCAGTCCCGGCCGACGCTCGTCGAGCACTGGCCCTCGGGATCGGTGCCCTCGTGTCCGCAGGGCATGGCTGGCCTGGATGGCGTGGGACCGCTACCACGTGGACCCGGCGACGGGCCAGGAGTCCGGTCCCTACGAGGCCTGGCAGGTGGCGGGATCGGCCGTGACCTTCACGGTCGCGGTGGTCGTGGCGTGTCGCCTCCGACGACGACCCGCCCCGAGGCTCATGAAGTCTGGTGGACGGAGGTGGACACGTCCCGCTGCTCGTCCGCGGCCGGCGTCCCCGACGAGGTCGTCACCACCAGCAGCCGCGTGCCGAGAGCCGCGAGCACCCCGGCACCGAGCAGGTGGATGCCGACGAGCACGATCGGCAGACCGGTGAAGAACTGGACGAACCCGACGAGTCCCTGCGCGAGCTCGACCCCGAGCAGCCAGTACGCGGCCGACGCCGCTCGTGTGCCACGCAGCGCGACGCAGCACGCGACGGTGAGGGCCACGAGGACGTAGACGCTGGCGGCGTGCACGTGGCTCCACACCTGCGGGTCCAGGCCGTTGCGCGGGACGTCCACGTCGCCGGCGTGCGGACCACTGCCGGTGACGACCGTGCCGAGGTAGAGCGCGATCCACAAGACGGCGAACGTCGCGACGACGAGGGCTCGCGTGCGCTGCGGGACGCCGGTCACCCCGCGCGCCCGCACGCGCACCAGGAGGATCGTCGACCCTGCGATCAGCACCATCGACAGCATGAGGTGCAGGGCGACGACCCACGGGTTCAGGTCGGTGAGCACCGTGATCCCGCCGACCACCGCCTGGAACGGGATCCCGGCGGCGAGCAGGAAGGACAGCAGCCGCAGTCGACGCTCGCTCGTCCAGCGCCACACCGCGACGAGCGTGCCGATCGCGATCGCGATGAGCACGTACGTGAGGAGGCGGTTGCCGAACTCGATCACCCCGTGCCACCCGAGCTCGCCGTGGGGGACGAAGGACTCCTCGGTGCAGCGCGGCCACGTGGGACAGCCGAGCCCCGAGGCGGTGAGCCGGACGGCCCCGCCGGTGAGCACGATGACGGTGTTGGCGACGACCGAGGCCCAGGCCCAGCCACTGACGGCACGGCGGGAGGGTCGAAGCAGCGGGTCGGTCATTCCCATCGGAAGCACCTCGCGGTCAGCAGGCCGGCGCCGACGGCCCACACGGTCAGGACGAGAACGGGCAGGAGACCGGGGGACCCGGTCTCGAAGGCGGTGCGCAGACCCTCGCCCAGCGCGCCGGACGGCAACAGCTGCAGCACGGCGGCGATCGCGTCGGGATGGCGCGAGAGCGGGACGATCAGACCGCCTCCGACCAGCAGCACGACGTAGACCAGGTTGGCGACCGCCAACGTCGCCTCCGCACGCAGGGTGCCCGCGATGAGCAGGGCCAGGGCTCCGAACGCCGCAGTGCCGAGGACGGCCAGGACGACGAGCCAGGCGTAGGCGCCGGCTCCCCCCGTCGGCTGCCAGCCGAGCAGCTGCGCCACGGCGACGAGGACGGTGAGCTGGACCAGCTCCACGACCGCGATCGCGGCCACCTTGCCGGCGAGCAGGCCCCAGCGGGGCAGGGGAGAGGCCCCGAGCCGCTTGAGCACGCCGTAGCGACGTTCGAAGCCGGTGGCGATGGCCAAGGACGTGAAGGCCGTCGAGAGCACCGCGAGGGCGAGGACGCCGGGGGTGACGACGTCGATGGTCCGGCCGGCACCGAGGTCGACGACGGACCCGGCGCGTGTCGCGGCCACGAGCAGCAGCAGGGGGATGACGAGCGTGAGGAGGAGCTGTTCCCCGTTGCGGCTCAGCAGCCGCAGCTCCATCAGCGCCTGCGCACGCACCATCGTCGCCGGACGGGCGGCCCCGGGCCGGGGGGAGAGGTCGAGGCTCACCGCAGCGTCCTCCCGGTCAGGTCGAGGAAGCGGTCCTCGAGGCTCTGGCGCTCGACCAGCACGCTCTCGGTGAGGACGTCGTGATCGGCGCACCAGCGGGTGAGGTCCGCGAGGAGGCGGGGATCGATCTCGCCGGTCAGCACGTAGCGGCCGCCCTCGACCTCCTCGACCTTCGTGTCGTGCGGCAGCGCCTCCATGAGCGCGACGACGTCGACACCCGGTCGTGCGGCGAAGCGGATCGTCCCGCGCGCGCCGGCGGCGGTGAGCTCGGCCGGCGACCCGGAGGCGATGACGGTGCCGGCGTCGACGACGTGGACGAGGTCGCTGAGCTGCTCGGCCTCGTCCATGAAGTGGGTGGTCAGCACGACGGTGACGCCGGCTCCGCGCAGCTCGGCGAGCAGCTCCCACGTGGCGCGACGTGCCTGGGGGTCGAGCCCCGCGGTCGGCTCGTCGAGGAAGAGCAGCTCGGGACGCCCGACGACGGCCATGGCGAGCGAGAGGCGCTGCTGCTGGCCCCCGGAGAGGCGGCGGTAGGGGGTCCGGCCGCAGCTCGCGAGCCCCAACCGGTCGGCCAGGGCGTCCGGGTCGAGTGGATGGGCGTGCAGCGACGCCATGTGGCGCAGCATCTCGGTGGCGCGCGAGCCCGTCCACGCGCCCCCGGACTGCAGCATCACGCCGACCCGGGGCCGCAGCCTGACGGCGTCGAGACGAGGATCGAGCCCGAGGACGCGCACCGACCCGGACTGCGGGGCGCGAAAGCCCTCGCAGGTCTCGACCGTCGTGGTCTTGCCGGCGCCGTTCGGGCCGAGCACGGCGGTGATCGAGCCCTCGGGGACGTCGAGGCTGAGACCGTCGACCGCGGTGGTGGAGCCGTAGCGCATGACGAGGTCACGCACCTGCACCGCCGGTCCATTCACCCCGACAGTCTAGAGAGGGCGCCGAACGGTTCGTCGGGCAGCGGTCCGGTGGGACCCGGTCGTGGGCCTCGGCACTGTCGGGTGTCCCCGCCGGCGGCCATGATGGGGCCATGGACCTGCCGGTGATGCCGCCCCTTCGACCCATGCTCGCCCGATCGGTGAAGGGGGTCCCGGCGGCCGACTCCGTCGACGGCGGACTGGTCTACGAGCCGAAGTGGGACGGGTTCCGCGCGATCGTCTTCCGCGACGGCGACGAGGTCGTGATCGGCAGCCGATCCACCAAGGAGCTCGGACGCTACTTCCCCGAGATCGAGGCCGCGGTGCGCGAGCAGCTGCCGGAGCGCTGCGTCGTGGACGCGGAGATCGTCACCGTGGTCGGCGACCGGCTCGACTTCGACACGCTGTCCCAGCGCATCCACCCGGCGGCCTCCCGGGTCGCCGAGCTCGCTGAGCGAACTCCGGCGAGCCTGGTCGTCTTCGACCTCCTGGCGCTCGGCGACGAGTCGCTGGTCGATCTACCGTTGGCCGAGCGTCGCGATCGTCTCGAACAGGCTCTTGGCGACGTCCACGACCCGGTGCACCTGACGCGCACCACGTACGACGCCGCCGAGGCCACCGAGTGGTTCCACGCCTTCGAGGGGGCCGGTCTCGACGGCGTCGTCGCCAAGCGTCTCGCCGATCCCTACGTGCCCAACGGGCGCACGATGCTCAAGGTCAAGCACGCCAGGACTGCCGACGTCGTGGTGGCTGGCTACCGCCTGCACAAGACGTCGACCGACGAGCAGCCCCTGCTCGGCTCGATGCTGCTCGGGCTCGTCGCCGACGACGGTCGGCTCCAGCACGTCGGGGTGTGCGCGTCGTTCACCGCTGGACGACGGGCGGAGCTGGTCGAGGAGCTCGCGCCGCTCGTCGCGGACCCGGCCGACCACCCGTGGGGTGCGTGGCAGGACGCCGCCGCCCACGCCGAGGGTCGGCTCCCGGGCGGGCAGAGCCGGTGGACCGGGACCAAGGACCTCTCCTTCGTGCCGCTGCGACCCGAGCGGGTGGCCGAGGTCGGCTACGAGCACATGGAGGGCCAGGGCGACGGAGCCCGGTTCCGGCACACGGCCCAGTTCAAGCGGTGGCGGCCCGACCGCGAACCCTCGTCGTGCACGTACGCCCAGCTCGAGGAGGTCGTCCGCTACGACCTCGCACAGGTGCTGGGCCCGTGACCCGCTCGCGGGAGCGGGTGGAGCCACCGAGCCGGTCGCAGTGGGGGCGCTGGCTTGCCGAGCACCATGCGAGCAGCCCCGGCGTGTGGCTGCGCATCGACGCGCGCAACGCCCCCGGCGACGACGCGCTGTCCTACGACAACACCGTGCGCGAGCTGCTGTGCTGGGGGTGGGTCGACGGCCAGGCGCGTCGCGACGGGGAGGCGAGCCTGGTCTGGTGCTGCCCTCGGCGGCCGGGCAGTGGATGGGCGGCGACCAACAAGGCGCGGGTCGCCGAGCTGACGGAGCAGGGACGCATGCAGGGGCCGGGGCTCGTGGCGGTCGAGGTGGCCCGTGCCAACGGCTCGTGGACCGTGCTCGACGGACCGGAGGCCGGCCTCGAGCCGGAGGAGCTGACCACGGCCCTCGACGCGGTGCCGCGAGCGCGTCGGTTCTGGGACGAGCTGCCTCCCTCGGCGCGCAAGCACGCGCTCAGCCAGATCGCCTTCGCCAAGCGGGAGGCCACTCGCCGCTCCCGCATCGAGGCCGTCGTGCGACGGTGCGCCGCGCACGAGCGACCCGACCGCTGAGCCCGACCCGAGGCATCCTGGGGGAGTGGACCACACCTATCGGCTCGCCGTCGCCTGGCAGGGCGATCGAGGCACGGGCACGAGCGGCTACCGCGACTACGACCGCGACGTGCTGCTGCGGGCCGAGGGCAAGCCGGACCTCCTCGGATCGGCCGATCCGACGTTCCGTGGGCGTGCAGAGCGCTGGAACCCCGAGGAGCTGCTCCTCGCTGCGCTGGCCCAGTGCCACCTGTTGTCCTACCTGCACAGCGCGGTCAGACACGGCGTGGTCGTGGTCGACTACCACGACGATCCGGTCGCCACGATGGAACAGACGGGCGTGGGCGGGCGGTTCACGGCGGTCGTCCTCCACCCTCGCGTCGTCGTCGCGGACGCCGCGATGGTCGCGACGGCGGAGTCCATCCACGGCGAGGCGTCGCGGAACTGCTTCATCGCCGCCTCGGTGGCCTTCCCGGTGGAGCACCGACCGACGACGACCGTGGACCCCCGGTCGCGACGCTGACGGGCGCGTTCAGCCTGGCTGGTCGGTGCCGTCGCTCGAGAGTCGGCGCAGCTGGTCGATGAGCGCGTCGGTGGGGACCAGCTCGTCGCCGGTGACGAGGTCTCCGCGGATCTCCTCGGTGAGGGTCTCGACACCGTCGTCGCCCAGACCGCGGACCTCGTCGTGCAGCGACTCCATGCGGGCGTCGAGCGCATGGGCGGAGTCGGCCGCCTCGCACAGCCGCTCCTGGAGGTCGTCCGGGACCTGGCCGCGGTACTTGTAGTGGATCTTGTGCTCCAGGCTCGCCCAGAAGTCCATCGCGATGGTGCGGAACTGGACCTCGACTGTCACCGGCACCGCGCCGTCGGAGAGGTAGACGGGCACCTCCAGCAGCACGTGCAGGCTGCGGTACCCGTTCTCCTTCGGCGTCGCGATGTAGTCACGGACGTCGAGCACCGAGAGATCCGACTGGTTGGTGATGAGCTCGAAGACGCGGTAGACGTCGGAGACGAAGCTGCACGTGACACGCACGCCGGCGATGTCGGTGATGGTCTCGCGGATGGACGCGAAGGTCGGCCTGGTGCCCTTGCGCTCCATCTTCTCGGCCAGGCTGTCGGGAGACTTCAGCCGCGACGCGATGTGCTCGATCGGGTTCGTCTCGTGCATGACGGCGAACTCGTCGCGCAGGATGGAGAGCTTGGTGACGACCTCCTCCATCGCGAAGCGGTGCCGCAGCATGAAGCGGGTGAACTCCTGGCGCAGGGTCCGCAGGTCGCCGATGCTGATCACGGCATCGGGATCGGTGTCGACGAGCTCGAGGCTCGACGTCGCGAGGGGCTCCACTTCTTCACCCTACGTCCGTCCGGTGCGATCGCGACCTCGGAGTCGTCGTGCACCGTCAGTCGCGGGCGCGGTCGGTGTCCTTGCTCGGTTGGACCCGCTTCGGCTCGCCCGGCATCTTCGGGTACTCCGGCGGGTAGGGGAGGTCGCCGAGGCCGCGCTCGAGGTCCGCGCGCCAGAGGTCCAGCAGCGGCTCGAGCGAGCCCGGGTCCTCGTCGATGCCGGCCCAGGCGTCGCCACGCTCGGCCAGGAGGTCCGGCACGGTGTGCAGGGTGAAGGCCGCGGGGTCGTCGACAACCTCGAGGTCGGCCCAGGACAGCGGGAAGGAGACCGGTGCCCCGGGGCGCGGACGCAGGCTGTAGGCCGAGGCGATCGTGCGGTCGCGGGCGTTCTGGTTGACGTCGACGAAGATGTTGTGGCCGCGCTCCTCCTTCCACCACGAGGTCGTCACCCCGTCGACCCGACGCTCGAGCTCACGGCCGAGACCGATGGCGGCGTGACGGACGTCGGTGAAGGTCCAGCGCGGCTCGATGCGCACGTACACGTGGACCCCGTGCTTGCCACTGGTCTTGACCCAGCCGACGAGGCCGAGCTCCTCCAGCAGCTCACGCGTCGCGAGCGCGGCGCGTACGGCGTCGGAGAAGGTCGTCGAGCCGTGGGGGTCGAGGTCGATGCGCAGCTCGTCGGGGCGGTCGACGTCGTCGCGCCGCACCGGCCAGGGGTGGAAGACGATGGTGCCCATCTGAGCCGCCCACGCGACGACGGCGACGTGGTCGGGGCAGAGCTCGTCGGCGGTACGGCCCGATGGGAAGTGCACGCGCACCGAACGGGCCCAGTCGGGCATCCCGCGCATGAGTCGCTTCTGGTAGAACGCGTCCCCCTGCTGCCCACGACCCCCGGACGCTTGGCGCGTCGTCAACGTCATGCCCGGCAGGACGCCCTTCGGCCAGCGCTCGAGGGCTGTCGGTCGGTCGTGCAGGGCACGGACGATGCCGTCGCCGACGGCGACGTAGTACTCCACGACCTGCAGCTTGGTGACGTCCGGGCCGAGCTCGGACGCCGGGAAGATGACCCGGTCCGGACTGGAGACGCGGACAGCGCGTCCACCCGCCTCGATCTCGACCGATGTCGACTTCGCCTCCATGACGCCACCCTAGGCCCGCGATGCGCGGAAGCACTCCGTTCACGGCTCCGACTGAGGGTGGCCTTCGTTGAACGGCTGGAATCATTAACGGCACACTGGTGTTGTGAAATACATGGCCGCGACGACGGACGTGCCGGAGGTGACGACGATGACCGCGAACGACCAGGGCGATGCCCCGACCCGTGAGCGCGTCGCGACGTCGATCCTCGAGCACGGTCCCTCGACGGCGGCCGCGCTCGCCGAACGACTCGGTCTCACGCCGGCCGCCGTGCGGCGCCACCTCGACCAGCTGCTGGCCGAGGGCGTCGTCGAGCAGCGCCAGCCACGCGCCGAGGCCGGCCGTGGTCGCGGCCGGCCTGCCAAGGTCTTCGTCATCACCGAGGCCGGACGCAGCACCTTCGCCCATGCGTACGACGACCTCGCCGCCGACGCCCTGCGCTTCCTGCGCGACGCCGGTGGGGACGAGGCCGTCGCCGCGTTCGCCCGTCACCGCATGGGTCAGGTGCTCGAGCGCTACCGCGACGTCGTCGAGCAGGCGGCGCCGCAGGACCGCCCGCAGGTGCTCGCCGACGCCATGAGCGACGACGGCTTCGCAGCGTCCGTCGGTCGCAGCCCTGCCGGCGAGCAGATCTGCCAGCACCACTGCCCGGTCGCGTCGGTCGCGGGGGAGTTCCCGCAGCTGTGCGAGGCCGAGACCGAGATGATCGCCGAGCTCCTGGACACCCACGTCCAGCGACTCGCCACCATCGCCCACGGGGACGGGGTGTGCACCACGCACCTGCCCGCGGGGCGAGTCCCGTCCCCCCATGCACGTCAACAGGAGAGGGTGTCATGACCACCAACTCGATCGAGGACCTCAACCCGGGTCTCAAGGACGTCGGCCGCTACGAGTTCGGATGGGCCGACTCCGACGACGCCGGCGCCGCCGCCACGCGCGGCCTCAACGAGGAGATCGTCCGCGACATCTCCTCCAAGAAGGACGAGCCGCAGTGGATGCTCGACCAGCGCCTGAAGGGCCTGCGCCTGTTCGAGCGCAAGCCCATGCCCACGTGGGGCGCCGAGCTTGAGGGCATCGACTTCGACAACATCAAGTACTTCGTGCGTTCCTCGGAGAAGCAGGCCCAGAGCTGGGAGGACCTGCCCGAGGACATCAAGAACACCTACGACAAGCTCGGCATCCCCGAGGCGGAGAAGCAGCGCCTCGTCGCCGGCGTCGCCGCGCAGTACGAGTCCGAGGTCGTCTACCACTCCATCCGCGAGGACCTGGAGGAGCAGGGCGTGCTCTTCCTCGACACCGACACCGCCCTCAAGGAGCACCCCGAGCTCTTCGAGGAGTACTTCGGCACCGTCATCCCGACCGGTGACAACAAGTTCTCCGCGTTGAACACCGCCGTGTGGTCCGGAGGCTCGTTCATCTACGTGCCCAAGGGTGTGCACGTCGACATCCCGCTGCAGGCCTACTTCCGGATCAACACCGAGAACATGGGCCAGTTCGAGCGGACGCTGATCATCGCCGACGAGGACTCCTACGTCCACTACGTCGAGGGCTGCACGGCCCCGATCTACTCCAGCGACTCGCTGCACTCGGCCGTCGTCGAGATCGTCGTCAAGAAGAACGCCCGCGTGCGGTACACGACCATCCAGAACTGGTCGAACAACGTGTACAACCTGGTCACCAAGCGTGCGACGTGCGAGGCCGGCGCCACCATGGAGTGGGTCGACGGCAACATCGGCTCCAAGGTCACCATGAAGTACCCGGCCGTCTACCTCATGGGCGAGCACGCCCGCGGCGAGACGCTGTCGATCGCCTTCGCCGGCGAGGGTCAGCACCAGGACGCCGGCGCCAAGATGGTGCACGCCGCCCCGAACACCTCCAGCTCGATCCTGAGCAAGTCGGTCGCGCGCGGCGGCGGACGCACCTCCTACCGAGGGCTCCTGCAGGTCATGGAGGGCGCCGAGGGCTCGGCCAGCACCGTCAAGTGCGACGCGCTGCTGGTCGACCAGATCAGCCGCTCCGACACCTACCCGTACGTCGACGTCCGCGAGGACGACGTCACGCTCGGCCACGAGGCCACGGTCTCCAAGGTCAGCGACGACCAGCTCTTCTACTTCATGCAGCGCGGCATGGAGGAGGACGAGGCCATGGCCATGATCGTGCGCGGCTTCGTCGAGCCGATCGCCCGGGAGCTGCCCATGGAGTACGCCCTCGAGCTGAACCGTCTCATCGAGCTGCAGATGGAGGGCGCTGTCGGATGACCACCACCGTGGACAACTCCGTCGAGAACATCGAGAACACGCTGGAGCTCGACCACGTCGAGTCCCACCTGCACCCGGAGCCGACGTTCGACGTCGACGCGCACCCGGTGCCGATGGGGCTGGAGGAGATCTGGCGATTCACGCCGCTCAAGCGGCTCCGTGGACTGCTGGAGGGGACCGCCTCCGACGCCGTCCTGCAGCGCGAGGAGCAGCTGCCGGAGGGTGTCTCGCTGGGCCCCGTCCCCGCGGACGAGGCACGCGCCCTCGGCGTCAACGCACCCTTCGACCGGCTCGGGGCCCTCGCGGCCGCGAACGCCGGCGAGACGTTGCTGCTCGACGTGCCGGCGAACCTCGAGGCCGACGCGCCCGTGCACCTGCGGCTCAGCGGGTCGTCCGTCGACGACACCGTGTGGGCGCACCACGTGATCCGCGTGGGCGCCCACGCCTCGGTCACGATCGTCGTCGACCACGCCGGCAGCGCCACGTACGACGCCCTCACCCGGATCCTCGTCGGCGACAGCGCACGGGTGGACGTCGTGACGATCAACGACTGGGCCGACGACGCCGTCCACGCCGGGCAGTACAACGTCCGCGTCGGGCGCGACGCCTCGATCCGCCTGTTCGAGATCAGCCTCGGTGGCGACCTCGTCCGCACGAGCGTCAACGTCGACTACGCCGGTCCCGGCGGCAGCGCCGACCTTCTCGGCGTCTACTTCGCCGACGCCGGCCAGCACATCGAGCACCGTCAGTTCGTCGACCACACGGCACCGCGCACGCGCAGCAACGTCGAGTACAAGGGCGCCCTGCAGGGCCAGGACGCCCACACCGTCTGGATCGGCAACGTGCTCATCCGCAAGGTTGCCGAGGGCATCGAGACGTTCGAGCAGAACGACAACCTCGTCCTCACCGACGGCGCCAAGGCCGACTCCGTGCCCAACCTGGAGATCGAGACCGGCGACATCGCCGGTGCCGGTCACGCCAGCACCACGGGTCGCTTCGACGACAACCACCTGTTCTACCTGCAGAGCCGGGGGATCGAGGAGGCCGAGGCGCGTCGTCTCGTCGTGCACGGCTTCTTCAACGACGTCATCCGTCGCATCGCCGTGCCCGAGCTGCGCGAGCGGCTCGTCGAGGCGATCGAGGCCGAGCTCGCCGGCGCGGACCTCAGCGGTCTCGACCGCCGCCCGCAGACCGGCACCCCCGCCGAGGGTGGGGTCCGGTGACCGGTCCGCAGTTCGCCGCACCGCTGGACGCGCTCGCCGAGAACACGCCCACCGCGGTCACGATCGACGGCGTCGACGTCGTGCTGGTCAAGGACGGCGACACCGTCCACGCCCTGCGCGACGAGTGCTCGCACGCGGCGATCGCCCTGTCCGAGGGGGAGGTCGAGGGCTGTGAGATCGAGTGCTGGCTGCACGGCTCGCGCTTCGACGCCCGCACCGGCGCCCCCCTGAACCTCCCGGCCACCGAACCGGTGCCCACCTATCCCACGACCATCTCCGACGGACGCGTCCTCGTCGACGTCTCCGCCCCCATCAGGAGCTGACATGAGCACTCTCGAGATCAAGAACCTGCACGTCTCCGTCGAGACCGAGGACGGCCCCAAGCAGATCCTGCGCGGCGTCGACCTCACCATCTCCTCCGGCGAGGTGCACGCCATCATGGGCCCGAACGGCTCAGGCAAGTCGACGCTGGCCTACTCCATCGCCGGCCACCCCAAGTACACGATCACCGACGGCGAGGTGCTCCTGGACGGTCAGGACATCCTCGAGCTGAGCGTCGACGAGCGGGCCCGCGCCGGCCTGTTCCTCGCAATGCAGTACCCCGTCGAGGTGCCGGGCGTCTCGGTCGCGAACTTCCTGCGCTCGGCGAAGACCGCCATCGACGGCGAGGCCCCCAAGCTGCGCACCTGGGTCAAGGACGTCAACGCCGCCCTGGAGCGCATGACGCTGGACAAGGAGTTCTCCCAGCGCAGCGTCAACGAAGGCTTCTCCGGTGGTGAGAAGAAGCGGCACGAGATCGCCCAGCTGGAGCTGCTGAACCCGAAGTTCGCGGTGCTGGACGAGACCGACTCCGGCCTGGACATCGACGCCCTGCGCGTCGTCTCCGACGGCGTCAACCGCTTCAGCGCCCAGGGTGATCGCGGCGTCCTGCTGATCACGCACTACACGCGCATCCTGCAGTACATCAAGCCCGACCACGTCCACGTCTTCGTCGCCGGCCGCCTGGCCGAGTCCGGCGGTCGCGAGCTGGCCGACCAGCTCGAGGCCGAGGGATACGACAAGTACACCCGGGCCACCGAGAGCGTCTGATGCCCTCCCTGACGAGCGGGACCGGCGCCGGGGTGTGGACCCAGGCCGGCGAGCCGTACGACGTCGAGAGGATCCGGGAGGACTTCCCAATCCTCGGACGTCGTCTGGCCGGGGACCACCCCCTCGTCTACCTCGACAGTGCCAACACCTCGCAGAAGCCGCGTCAGGTGGTCGAGGCGATCGAGCGCCACTACCTGCAGCACAACGCCAACGTCGCGCGGGCCATGCACCAGCTCGGTGCGGAGGCATCGGAGGCGTTCGAGGGCGCCCGCACGCGCATCGCGGACTTCATCGGCGCCGGACGCCGCGAGCACGGACGCGAGGAGGTCGTGTTCGCCAAGAACGCGTCCGAGGCGCTCAACCTCGTGGCGCGCGTGCTCGGCGACGCCGGATCGTCCCACCCCAACGGCATCGCATCCGGCGACGAGATCGTCATCTCCGAGATGGAGCACCACTCCAACATCGTGCCGTGGCAGCTGCTCGCCGAGCGCAGTGGCGCCGTCCTGCGCTGGTTCGGCGTGACCGACGAGGGTCGCCTCGACCTCGACGACCTCGACACGCTCATCACCGAGCGGACCAAGGTCGTCTCCCTCACCTGGGTCTCGAACATGCTCGGCACGGTGAACCCGCTGGAGCTGATCATCGACCGCGCCCACGCGGTGGGCGCGATCGTCGTGGTCGATGCCTCGCAGGCGGTGCCGCAGCTGCCGGTCGACGTCGACGCCCTGGGGGCCGACGTCGTGGTCTTCACCGGGCACAAGATGGTCGGTCCCACCGGCATCGGCGTCCTGTGGGGCCGCTACGACCTGCTCGCGTCGCTGCCGCCCTTCCTCGGCGGGGGCGAGATGATCGAGACCGTCTCCATGGAGCGTTCGACCTTCGCGGCGCCCCCGTCGCGGTTCGAGGCAGGCACTCCGCCGATCGCGCAGGCCGTGGGTCTGGCCGCCGCCGCCGACTACCTCGACGGCATCGGCATGGAGAACGTCGCCGCGCACGAGCAGGCGATCACCACGTACGCGCTGGAGCGGATGCAGCAGGTCGAGGGACTCCGCGTCGTAGGGCCCACCGAGGCCGTCCTCCGCGGAGGAGCGGTGAGCTTCACCCTCGGCGACGTGCACCCGCACGACGTCGCGCAGCTGCTCGACTCCCGCGGCATCGCCGTGCGCGCCGGTCACCACTGCGCCAAGCCGGCCCACCGCCGGTTCGGCGTCCAGTCGACGACGCGGGCGTCGTTCTACCTCTACACGACCGAGGCGGAGATCGACGCGCTCGTCGAGGGTCTGCGTTACACCCAGCAGTACTTCGGAGGGCGCTGATGAGTGGAGCCGACCAGGTCGACGCCCTGTACCAGGAGATCATCCTCGACCACTACAAGCACCCGCACGGCGAGGGACTGCGCGAGCCGTTCGGGGCCGAGGTGCACCACGTGAACCCGACGTGCGGTGACGAGATCACGCTGCGTGTCCACCTCGACGACGACACGATCGCCGACGTCTCCTACGCCGCGGAGGGCTGCTCCATCAGCCAGGCGTCGACGTCGGTGCTCTACGACCTCGTGCACGGCAAGGACGTCACCACGGCGTTCGGCGTGCTCGAGGAGTTCCAGGCCCTGATGCAGGGCAAGGGGAACGTCGAGCCCGATGAGGAGGTGCTGGAGGACGGCATCGCCTTCGCCGGCGTCGCCAGGTTCCCCGCCCGCGTCAAGTGCGCCCTGCTGGCGTGGATGGCGTTCAAGGACGCCGCCACGCAGGCGGGCGCCGGCACAGCCACCGATGCGTTCCAGGAGGGACGATGACCGAGAACAGCACGACCGAGGACGGCGCCATCACGAACGGCACGACCGACACCGTCACCGCTGACCACTCCGACCTGCCCGAGGTCGACACCGCTCCTGCAGGCGCCACGTCGTCGGACGACGTCTGGGAGGCGATGAAGGACGTCGTCGACCCCGAGCTCGGCATCAACGTCGTCGACCTCGGCCTCGTGTACGGTGTCGACGTCGACGAGCACAGCAACACGGTGCTGTCCATGACGCTGACGTCGGCCGCGTGCCCGTTGACCGACGTCATCGAGGACCAGACGCGCCAGGCGCTCGACGGTCTGGTCAACGACTTCCGGATCGAGTGGGTCTGGATGCCGCCGTGGGGTCCGGACAAGATCACCGACGACGGCCGCGAGATGCTGCGCGCCCTCGGCTTCAACGTCGGCTGACGCACTTCACCCACTCTCCACCCAGCAGGGCACCTGAACACCGTTCAGGCGCCCTGCTAGGTTTCTGTCCATGGCGCCACCTGAACACCGTTCACCTGACCTGAGCACCCTGGCCTCGCGGGTGCTCGAAGGGCATCGTCTCGACGCCGAGGAGTGCCTCGCGGTCCTGCGCACGCCACGCGAGGCGCGTTGGGCCCTCGTCGACGCGGCCGGTCGCGTACGACGGCACCACTTCGGCACGGGCGTCAAGGTCAACTACCTGGTCAACCTCAAGTCCGGGTTGTGTCCGGAGGACTGCTTCTACTGCTCGCAGCGGCTCAACTCCGAGGCCGGGATCCTGCGGTACTCCTGGCTCTCGGCCGAGGAGGCCGCGGAGCAGGCCCGCGCCGGGGTGTGCGGGGGAGCGTCGCGCGTCTGCCTCGTCTCCTCGGGTCGCGGACCGTCGAACCGCGACGTCGACCGCGTCGCCGACATCGTCCGTGCCGTGCGTGAGGAGCAGCCGGACGTCGAGGTGTGTGCCTGCCTGGGCCTGCTCAAGGACGGTCAGGCCGAGCGTCTCGCCGAGGCGGGCGTCGACGCCTACAACCACAACATCAACACCGCGGAGTCCCACCACGAGGCCATCTGCACGACGCACACCTACGACGACCGCGTCGAGACGGTCGGCCGGGCACAGGCGGCCGGCCTCTCGGCGTGCTCCGGGCTCATCGTCGGGCTGGGAGAGAGCGACGAGCAGCTCGTCGAGGCCGTCCTGGCGCTGCGTGAGCTGGGGTCGGAGTCCATCCCGGTGAACTTCCTCATGCCGTTCGACGGGACGCCCCTCGCAGGGACGTGGGAGATGACGCCCGAGCGCGCGCTGACCATCCTGTGCATGGTGCGGCTGGCCTGTCCCGACCGCGAGGTGCGGATGGCCGGTGGGCGCGAGATGCACCTGCGGTCGCTCCAGCCCATCGCGCTGGAGGCCGTCAACTCCTTGTTCCTCGGGGACTACCTCACGAGCGAGGGTCACGCCGCACGCACCGACCTGCAGATGATCGCCGACGCCGGTCTGCACGTGCTGGGCACCGACGGCACGCTCCGCGACCCGGCCGAGCTGCTGCCGGAGCTCGAGAACCCGTCCGATGAGTCCCACCAGGACGACCGCTCGCCCCGTCTGCGTCGCCGGGGCGCGGGGACCGAGCTGGCCCCCAATGCCTGAGCGAGGCCGTCCTCGACGGGGCGACGGCACCGCTCGGCCCGCGGAGCGCGTTGGGTAGACTGATCCGGTGCTGATTCAACGGGAGTAGACGTTCGACGCCGCCGCGGCGTCCGTCTCGAGGCACCCCAGACCCCACTTCCGGAAAGCACCCATGATCACCGTCAGCAACGTGACGCTGCGCTTCGGCGCGCGCGTCCTCATGTCCGACGTCTCCTTCCAGGTGGCGAAGGGCGACAAGATCGGACTCGTCGGACGCAACGGCGCCGGCAAGACCACCCTCACCAAGATGCTCGCCGGTGCCGGGGGAGAGCCGGCCGAGGGCTCCATCACCCGCAGCGGCACCGTCGGGTACCTGCCGCAGGACCCCAAGGTCGAGGACATGAGCGTCTCGGCCAGGGACCGCATCCTGTCCGTCCGCGGCCTCGACGCGGCCCTGCGACGCATGCGCCAGGCCGAGGTCGACATGACCAGCGACGACCCGGAGGTCGCCGAGCGCGCCATGAAGCGGTACACGAACGCCGACAGCGAGTTCGCCGCCGGCGGCGGGTACGCCGCCGAGGCCGAGGCTGCCACCATCTCGGCGAACCTCGGGCTGCCCGACCGCGTCCTCGCCCAGCCGCTCTCCACGCTGTCCGGTGGGCAGCGCCGAAGGATCGAGCTGGCGCGCATCCTGTTCTCCGACGCCGACACCCTGCTGCTCGACGAACCCACCAACCACCTCGACGCCGACTCGATCCGGTGGCTGCGCGGGTTCCTGCAGACCTTCTCCGGCGGCATCGTCATCATCAGCCACGACGTCGACCTGATCGAGGAGACCGTCAACAAGGTCCTCTACCTCGATGCGAACCGTTCGACCATCGACGTCTACAACATGGGCTGGAAGCACTACCAGCGCCAGCGCGAGGCCGACGAGGTGCGTCGCAAGAAGGAGCGCGAGACCACCACGAAGACCGCCGAGCGTCTCATCGCCCAGGGCAACAAGATGCGCGCCAAGGCGACGAAGGCCACCGCGGCCCAGCAGATGCTACGGCGTGCCGAGCAGATGCTCGCCGGTCTGGAGGACGAGCGCCAGAGCGAGCGCGTGGCACGGATCGACTTCCCTGCCCCGGCCCCGTGCGGCAAGACGCCGCTCATGGCTGAGGGCCTGTCGAAGTCCTACGGCTCGCTGGAGATCTTCACCGACGTCGGCCTCGCGATCGACCGCGGCAGTCGCGTGGTGATCCTCGGCCTCAACGGTGCGGGCAAGACCACCCTGCTGCGGATGCTGGCCGGCGAGCTCGACCCCGACACCGGCGAGCTGCAGCCCGGCCACGGCCTGCGCATCGGGTACTTCGCCCAGGAGCACGACACGCTCGACCTCGACAAGACGGTCTTCGAGAACATGCGCGACGGCGCCCCCGAGCTCACCGAGACGCAGGCACGCAGCGTGCTGGGCGCCTTCCTCTTCTCCGGCGACGACGCCCAGAAGCCGGCCCGGGTGCTGTCCGGCGGGGAGAAGACGCGGCTCGCGCTGGCCAGCCTCATCGTCTCCAGCGCCAACGTGCTGCTCCTCGACGAGCCGACCAACAACCTCGATCCCGCCTCCCGCGAGGAGGTGCTCGCGGCCATCCGCTCCTACCAGGGGGCGATCGTGCTCGTCACGCACGACGAGGGTGCCGTGGAGGCGCTCGAACCCGACCGCGTGCTGCTGCTGCCCGACGGCGACGAGGACCTCTGGAACGCCGAGTACGCCGAGCTGGTCAGCCTCGCGTGACGCGTGACGACGCCGGTCGAGACCGCTGTCGCTCGGGGCCGCCCTCGCGCCGGTCGCGTGCCTCCGCGTGCGCGAACCAGAAGTAGCCGACGAGCGCGAGCAGCCCGAAGAACCACCACTGGAGCGCGTAGAAGAAGTGCGGCCCCTGGCCCAGGTCCGGCAGGGGCTCGGTGGCGAGGGCGTCCGTGCCGCCGGTCTGCTCCTGCAGGTTCAGGTAGCCCGACCGGAGGTCGAGACCGAGCGAGGAGGCGACGGCCTCGCTGTTGATGGCGCGGACCTGCCGGTCGACCGGCGTCACCGCCTCGTCCCGCGCTCCGCTGTCGGGTCGCACCCAGCCGACCACCTCCACCTCACCGGACGGCGGTGGCGGCACGACGTCGGGGCGCTCCCCGTTGTTCAGGGTCTGGATCCACCCGCGGTCGACGAGGACCGCGGAGCCGTCGTCGAGCAGCAGAGGGGTGACGACGTCGACCCCGGGGGCACCGTCGCGGGTGCTGAACCGCACGACGATCTCGTTCTCGACGTCGTAGACGCCCTGCGCACGGACCGTGGCCCACTCGTCGCCCGGATCGACCGAGCTCCCGGCCGGCACGACCTCCTCGAGTGGTCGGGGATCGGCGAGGAGGTTCGCCCGCGCGACCCGGTTCTCGCTCACCCGCGCGTCGTGCTTGTCCATCTGCCACATGCCGGCCCGCACGCAGATCGCGAGCAGCAGGAGGACCACCGCGGCGAACCCGAGCCACCGGCGGCTGAGCAGGAACCGGTACACGGCCCGAACCTAGTGTCCGGCCCCAAGCCACCGCCCAGCAGGGGGTGGGAGCCGACTCGTAGGCTGGCACGATGCAGCTCATCGACACCCACGGACGCGTCGCGACGGACCTGCGCGTCTCCCTGACCGATCGCTGCAACCTGCGCTGCCAGTACTGCATGCCGGCGGAGGGGCTCGAGTGGATGCCGACCGAGGAGGTCCTGAGCGACGACGAGCTCGTCCGGCTGATCGGCATCGGCGTGCGCCTGCTCGGCGTCCGTGACGTGCGCTTCACCGGTGGTGAACCGCTGCTGCGACGAGGTCTGCCCTCGATCATCGCGGCGACGAAGGACCTGCCCGGCTCGCCACGGACGGCGATCACCACCAACGGTCTCGGCCTCGAGCGCACCGCCGGGGCACTGGCAGCAGCGGGTCTGGACCGGGTGAACGTCAGCCTCGACACGATCGACCCGGCCACGTTCCTCACCATCACCCGACGGGACCGTCTCCACGACGTCGTCGCGGGGCTCGCCGCGGCCAAGGCCGCCGGACTCGAGCCCGTGAAGATCAACGCGGTGCTCCTCCGGGGCGTCAACGACCACGAGGCAGCCGAGCTCCTGCACTGGAGCCTCGAGCAGGGCTACGAGCTGCGCTTCATCGAGCAGATGCCGCTCGACGCCCAGCACGGCTGGAACCGCGAGGCGATGGTGACCGCCGACGAGACCCTGGCGCTGCTGTCCGCCCACGTCGACCTCCGGCCGCAGGCAGGGCGAGGGTCGGCCCCCGCGGAGCGCTTCCTCGTCGACGGCGGTCCGGGCACGGTGGGCATCATCGGTTCGGTCACCCGACCGTTCTGCGGTGACTGCAACCGCGTCCGGCTCACGGCCGACGGACAGGTGCGCAACTGCCTGTTCGCCCGCGAGGAGTCCGACCTGCGCGCGGCGTTGCGCGCCGGCGCGAGCGACGAGGAGATCGCGCGACGATGGGTCGCGGCGATGAGCACCAAGCTGCCCGGTCACGGCATCGACGACCCCAGCTTCCTCCAGCCGACCCGTCCCATGTCCGCCATCGGCGGCTGATCTCCCGCCGACCCGAGGTCCTCAGAGCGGGACGGTCTCCTGGTAGAAGCCACGCGCATCGAGGAAGCGACGCAGGGTCTGCTCGTGCTCGCCGCACGCGAGCCACACCTTGCGACGATCGGGCGTGTGGATCTTGGGGTTGTTCCACTCCACCCGGTGGACGGCAGGCTCGACGCAACCCTTGGACGAGCAGATGAGCTCGTCCGGACCGTCACTCCTCACGCGTGTCCTTGGCGGTGGTGGCGGCCTCGCTGAGCTCGCCGTACGGCTCGGGCTTCATGACGTCGCTCCCGGTGCCCTTGCGGCGGACGCCGGAGTTCGCCAGCACCACCGAGAAGTAGGGCAGGAACGTCGCGAGGACGACCATGACGACAGCGACCCACACCGCGTACTGCCAGACGACGACGGCGCCGACGAAGCACACCGAGCGGATGCCCATCGAGATGGCGTAGCGCTTCTCGCGGGACCCGAGCTCGTCGCTGTGACCCGTGGCGGCCGAGGTGATCGAGTAGACCTGCTCCTCGGCCCGGCGGTCGCGGTCGTTCCTGTCGGTTGCTGACACCCTTCCAGCGTACGCCGAGCACCAGAGCCTGCATGACAGCCTGCATGATGACTGCATGAGCAACCGCACCTACCGCATCACCGAGATCGTCGGCACGTCCCCGGACGGGGTCACCGAGGCCATCGAGAACGGCATCCGTCGCGCCGGCAAGACCCTGCGCCACCTCGACTGGTTCGAGGTCGAGGGGATCCGAGGGCACATCGTCGACACCGACGTCGAGCACTACCAGGTGACCCTCAAGCTCGGCTTCCGCCTCGAGGACGACGAGTGAGCCACGCCTCCTGAGCCCCACCGGCTGGACCGAGCGGTGGCGGGGGTCATTCCCGCCACCGCAGGGCCGCCGCGACCGCCGACAGCAGCACGACCAGTGCGCCGTAGGCGACCGTGGCGACCAGCAGCCCGACCTCCGGCACGACGAGGCCGAGGATCACCGCGGGGACGCTGAAGGCGAGGTAGCTGACGGTGAAGATCGCCGAGAACAGCGCACCGCGCTCCTGCGGTGAGGCCGTCGGGGTGAGCGACTGCATCACCCCGAGGAAGGCGGTGCCGAACCCGAAGCCCGCCACGACCACGGCCAGCAGGAAGCCGACCAGCGTGTGCGCCAGCAGTGCGGCGACGGTCAGTGCGGTGCCGACGGCGAGCGCGCTCGTGCCGAGGACCGCGATCTGGCGCGCCGCACGGCGACGCACGGCGAAGCAGCCCACCGACCCCGACGCCATCAGGAGCGCCACGGCGAGTCCCTGGACGGCGCTGGAGGAGCCGCCGAGCTCTCGAGCGACGAGCGGGGAGACGAGCGAGAGGTACAGGCCGCCCGTCGCCCATCCCGCCACGACCGCCGGGAGCGCCCGGACGAACATGGCGCGAGAGGTGGTCGGCACCGACACCGTCGGGACGAGGCTGCGACGCCAGCCCGGGACGCGAGGTGAGCTCTCCGGGCCCAGCAGCACCGCGGTGGCGAGCACGACGTACAGGACGGCGAAGCCACCGAAGACGACCGGTGCGGGGTCGCGCAGGGTGTCGATCGCGATGCCGGCACCCAGGGCGCCGACCGCGAGCCCCGCGAGCGGGAGGACCGTGTTGGCCACCGGCGCCGAACCCGGGCGGTCCGGCGGCTCCAGGTCGACCACCGCGGCCGAGAGGCTGGAGAGCAGCAACCCGGCGGCGACACCTTGCAGGGCCCTGGCGAGCAGGAGCGTCGCCACCGAGTCCGCGACGGCGAGCCCCACCATGCTCGCGGCGAGCACCCCGAGCCCGACCCCGACGACCGGACGCCTGCCGAGGTGGTCGGAGAGACCACCGGTCACGAGCAGGGTCAGGAGCAAGGTGACGACGTAGACGGCGAAGATCGTCGTCAGCACCGCGTCGCCGAAGCCGACGTCGGCCTGCAGGACCGGGTAGAACGGCGACGGTGCGCTGGCGCCGGCCAACATCGCGACCACCGCGGCGAGCATCACCACGAAACCAGGACCGGAGCCCCACGCGACGCCCCGCCTCGGAGGTGGTCGCACCGGCACGCTCATGCGGGGTCCCCGGCGTCGGCGGCCTCGACCTCCTCGCGGGTGATGCCGAGGAGGTACACGATCGAGTCGAGGTAGGGCGAGTTCAGGGACGTCCGCGCCTGACCTCGCACGAGTGGCTTGGCGTTGAAGGCGATGCCGAGGCCGGCGGCGGCCAGCATGTCGAGGTCGTTGGCGCCGTCACCGACGGCGACCGTGTTCTTGATGCCGATGCGCGCGTCGGCGGCGAAGCGTCGCAGCGCCTCGGCCTTGCCCGCACGGTCGACCACGTCCCCGACGACGCGGCCCGTCAGCCGGCCGCCGACGATCTCCAGCTCGTTGGCCGCGTGGTAGTCGATCCCGAGGTCGTCGGCGATGCGTTCGATGATCTGGGTGAATCCACCGCTGACGAGTGCGAAGCGGTAGCCCAGTCGCTTGAGCGTGCGGATCATCGTCCGCGCGCCGGGGGTGTAGACGAGTGCGTCGTAGACGTCGTCGAGCGCCGACTCGGGGACCCCGCGGAGCTTCTCGACGCGGTGGCGCAGCGACTGCTCGAAGTCCAGCTCGCCCCGCATGGCCGCCTCGGTCACGCCGGCCACCTCGTCGGCGCAGCCGGCGTGCTCGGCGAGCATCTCGATCACCTCGCCCTGGATCAGCGTGGAGTCGACGTCCATGACGATGAGTCGCTGGGCGTGCCGGAGGATGCCGCGCTCCTCGACCGCGAGGTCCACCTCGTGCTCGAAGGCCGCCGCCGCGAGGTCGGCCTGGAGCTGGTCCGGGTCGGCGCCGGAGACCTCCATCCGCAGCGCCGTCACGGGGTAGCGGGCGAGTCGCAGGATGCGGTCGATGTTGCCGCCGGCGTCCTTGATGCGCGCGGTCACCGCGGCCATGGCGGCCGGCGTGAGGGGATGGCCGAGGACGGTGACCTGGCTGCGACCGACGCGCCGGGGTCGGTTGTCACCCGTCCCGTGCTCGATCTCCACCTCGAGCCCGAGCTCCTCGCCCACGGCGCGGACGGACTCCTCGAGCGGCTCGGGCCGTTCCGGTCGCGTCGCCAGGACGCTGAGCACGAGGCGACCTCGCACGACGAGCTGCTCGACGTCGACGACCTCGAGCTCGTGGTGTGCCAGCTCTTCGAACAACCGGGTGGAGACGCCGCTGCGATCCGGTCCGGTGAGCGTCACCAGGACGGTGGGGGAGGTCAGGTGCAGCGCGGGCACGTGCTCGGTCACAGGGCCTGAGGCTATCGGCCGACCGCGCCGCGCGTCGTGGTCGGGCCACGATAGGTTGGGCGCGACGCCCAGACGATGCACACCAGGCCGCCCGGACGGAGGACCGATGACGACCGTGATCGAGCTCGAGTCGGTGTCCGTCCTGCGGCCGGGCAAGGCGCTGCTGACCGACGTCTCCTGGCGGGTCGAGGACGACCAGCGCTGGGTGGTGCTCGGCCCCAACGGCGCCGGCAAGAGCACGCTCATGCAGGTCGTCGGGGCCCAGATGCACCCGACGAGTGGCACGGCCGACATCCTCGGGGAGCGGCTCGGTCGCACCGAGGTCTTCGACCTGCGCACGCGCATCGGGCACAGCGGCACGGCGATCGCCGACCGCATCCCGCCGGCGGAGACGGTCGAGGACGTCGTCGTCTCGGCGGCGCACGCGGTCACCGGCCGGTGGCGCGAGACGTACGACGGCGACGACCTCGAGCGGGCGCATCAGATCCTCGGCGAGCTCGGGATCCGAGCGCTCTCGCACCGCACCTTCGGCACGCTGTCCGAGGGTGAGCGCAAGCGCACCCTCATCGCGCGTGCGCTCATGACCGACCCCGAGCTGCTGCTGCTCGACGAGCCGGGCGCCGGGCTCGACCTCGGTGCGCGCGAGGACCTCCTGATGAGCCTGGAGATCCTCTCCACGGCGCCCGGTGCACCGGTCGTCGTGATGGTGTCCCACCACGTCGAGGAGATCCCTCCGGGCTTCACCCACGTCCTGCTGCTACGTGACGGTCGGGTGGTGGAGGCCGGGCCGATCGAGCAGACCCTCACCGCCGCAGCCCTGGGCCGCACCTTCGGGATGCGCCTCGAGCTGAACAAGGTCGGCCAGCGGTACGCCGCCCGCCGAGCCGCCTTCGGTCACCGAGCAGGATGAGTTCGCGTCGGCCGGTCGCGGGGCGGTGCGCTGGTACCCTTGGGGTACCGCTCTCGGTCGTCCGGACGGGCGACCCGACGACAGGAGATCGACCATGATCGAGTGGCTCGCCGACAACGCGTGGGTGGTCTGGATCGGCATCGCCGTCCTGCTGGCGATCGTGGAGATGATGAGCCTGGACCTCATCTTCCTGATGTTCGCCCTCGGCGCGCTGACGGCGGCCGTCGTCAGTGGTCTCGGTGGGCCGTTGTGGCTGGCCCTGCTCGTCTTCGCCGCCGTCGGCACCGGGCTGTTGTACTTCGCGCGCCCACCGATGGTCGCTCGACTGCACCGGGGTCCGACGCTCACGACCGGTCACCACAACCTCGTCGGCCGCACCGCCGTGGTGTCCGAGGCCGTCGACACCTTCCGCGGGCGGGTCGAGCTCGCCGGCGAGGTCTGGTCGGCCCGCACCGAGTCGGGCGACCCGCTGGCGCCGGGTGTGGAGGTCGTCGTCACCCGCATCGACGGTGCCACCGCCGTCGTCGCAGAGCGGTGAGCCGGACCGGGTCCCTGCCCACGTGAGCGACCACGGACCGGTGGCGCACCAGGTCCACGCGGCGCGGCGGGCGAGGACAGGGAGGCTGACCCACCGTCGCGCCTCCGTCGAGGGGCACGCCCCCGGGGTGCCGGAGGCACCGGCCGCGTGGACCGCTCGCGACGACGTGTGCGGCACGACGACCCGGCGACGGAGCGGGGGCAGGTCGCCAGCACCCGGAGGACCGACCGGTTCGTGCCCGACGCCTCCGGCCCGTAGGGTCGGTGCCACCGACACCCCCCCGTCCGACGAGTCCCCACCGCCCGCCCCACCCACCGTCCTGGAGGAAATGAGATGTTCCCGACAGCCCTGACCGTGGTCCTCGTGCTGCTGGTGATCCTCGCGATCGTCGCCGTCTCGATGACCGTCAAGATCGTGCCCCAGGCACGCGCCGGCATCGTCGAGCGATTCGGCAAGTACCGCGCGACGCTCCCGGCCGGCCTCAACATCGTCATGCCGTTCGTCGACAAGGTCCGCTACATGATCGACACGCGCGAGCAGGTCGTGTCGTTCCCGCCCCAGCCGGTGATCACCGAGGACAACCTGACCGTCTCGATCGACACCGTCATCTACTTCCAGGTCACCGACCCCGTCTCGGCCACCTACGAGATCGCCAACTACATCCAGGCCATCGAGCAGCTGACCATGACGACGCTGCGCAACATCATCGGCGGCATGAGCCTGGAGCACGCGCTCACGAGCCGCGACCAGATCAACTCCGGCCTGCGCGGCGAGCTCGACGGCGCCACCGGCAAGTGGGGAATCCGCGTGAACCGCGTCGAGCTCAAGGGCATCGACCCGCCGCCGTCGATCTCCGACGCGATGGAGAAGCAGATGCGCGCCGAGCGCGACAAGCGCGCCGCGATCCTGACCGCCGAGGGCGAGCGGCAGTCCGCGATCCTCTCGGCCGAGGGCTCCAAGCAGGCCTCGATCCTCACGGCGGAGGGTGAGAAGCAGGCCCAGATCCTGAACGCCCAGGCCGACCGTCAGGCCTCCATCCTGCGCGCGCAGGGCGAGGGCCAGGCGATCCAGACGGTCTTCCAGGCCATCCACGACGGGAACCCCGACCAGAAGCTCCTGGCCTACCAGTACCTCCAGACGCTGCCCAAGATCGCACAGGGCGAGAACGCGTCCACCTGGATCGTGCCCGCCGAGCTCACCAAGGCGCTCGGCTCGATCGGCGGTGCCATCGGGACGGTCCCCGTCGACGGTGGCGGGTCGAAGAAGCGCGTCGACATGGAGGCCCCGGTCGTCGAGGAGACCGAGGACGACGCCGGGACCCAGGAGGCCGTCGAGGCCGCCCTGGAAGCGGCGAAGGACGCCGAGGGCCCGGGTGCCACGCCGAAGAGTCGACCGGCCCCCGACGCCGAGTGACGCAGGAGTTCGACCACGCCGAGCGCGAGGCCGTCTACCGGGTCATCGCCGAGCGCCGCGACATGCGGCACTTCGCCGGTGGCTCGGTGGACGAGCTCGTCCTGCGTCGTCTGCTCGAGGCCGCGCACGCGGCGCCCAGCGTCGGTCTCATGCAGCCGTGGCGCTTCCTGCGGATCGTCGACGCGACGGTCCGCGAGCAGATCGGCGCGCTCGTCGCCGACGAACGCGACCGCACCGCCGCGGTGATGGGGGAGCGGGCCGCAGAATTCCTCCGTCTGAAGGTCGAGGGCATCGCCGACTGCGCCGAGCTGCTCGTCGTCGCGCTCGGCGAAGGTCGCGACGGGCACGTCTTCGGGCGTCGCACCATGCCCCACATGGATCTCGCGTCCGTCGCGTGCGCCATCGAGAACCTCTGGCTCGCCGCACGAGCGGAGAACCTCGGGATGGGATGGGTCTCGATGTTCGACCCCGTGGCACTCGGCGACCTCCTCGACCTACCCGAAGGCTCCGAGCCGGTGGCCGTGCTCTGCCTCGGGCCCGTGGACCGCTTCTACGACCGTCCGATGCTCGTCGAGGAGCGGTGGGCGCGAGCCAGACCTCTCGACGAGCTGCTCGAGCAGAGATGACGCGAGCCGTCCGACGGTGTCGTCGGACGGCTCGCGGGTGGCACTCAGTGCTGGTACGTGCCGTGGACGATCGCGCGTCCGAGCGTCTTGAACGCGAGGTTGAAGCCCACGACGGCCGGGCTGGCGTCGGCGTCGACGCCGAGGGTGGGCTCGCCGACCGCGTGCACGACGAAGTAGTAGCGGTGCACCTGGTCGCCCTCCGGGGGCGCAGCGCCCATGAAGTTCTTCGCACCACCGTCGTTGCGCACGTGGAAGGCGTCGCCCGGCAGGCTGTCGTCGCCCGCGCCGGCACCGGCGTCCAGGGAGGTGACGTCGGCGGGGATGTCGACCGCCGTCCAGTGCCAGAAGCCGGAGACGGTCGGGGCGTCGGGGTCGAAGCAGGTCACGACGTAGGACTGCGTCCCCTCGGGGGCACCGGACCAGGACAGCTGCGGTGAGGTGTCGCCGCCGGCGTTGACCTGGTCGTCCTTCAACGGCTGGCCATCGCTCACGTCGGTGCTCGTGACGTCGAAGGAGGCGACCTCCGGCAGCAGGGTGTACGGGTCGGGGCTCACGGGGCGTTCGAGACTCATGCCGTCCACGGTAGTGCGAAGTGAGGCGCGCGACACGTCGAGGAACGGGGGACCCGCCTCCCGGGGGCATGCGCCGTCCCTCCCGCCGTAGGCTGACCTGCGTGCCCGACCTGGTCCGCCTCGACGATTCCGCCGACGACCGGCTCCGCGACTACGTCGCCCTGCGGGACGTCCAGCTCCGTTCGGCGCTGGAGGGTGAGCGCGGACTGTTCATCGCCGAGGGGGAGAAGGTCGTCCGTCGGGCGCTCGAGGCGGGGTACCGTCCCCGCTCCTTCCTCATGGCCGAACGCTGGCTCGACGGTCTCGCCGAGCTCATGGCCGGCCACGACGTGCCGTGCTTCGTGCTGGAGGAGCGCGCCATCGAGTCGCTGACCGGCTTCCACGTGCACCGCGGCGCCCTCGCAGCGTTCGAGCGCCCGGAGCTCCCGTCGGTCGAGGACGTCCTCACCGGGGCACGTCGCGTCGTGGTGCTGGAGGACCTCGTCGACCACACGAACGTCGGTGCGGTCTTCCGCAGCGTGGCGGCGTTCGGCTTCGACGCGGTGCTGCTCTCGCCGCGGTGCGCCGACCCGCTCTACCGGCGCTCGGTCAAGGTCGCGATGGGGTCGGTGTTCCGCCTCCCGTACGCACGGATCGAGGACTGGTTCGCGACGCCCACGACGCTGCGGTGCGCGGGCTTCACGACGCTCGCGATGACCCTCGCCGAGGACGCGGTGCCGCTCGACACGATCGACGCCGACGTGGACCGGCTCGCCGTCGTGCTCGGGTCGGAGGGTCACGGCCTGAGCGACCACTGGCAGGACTCCGCCGACCTGCGTGTCACCATCCCGATGGCCGCGCAGATCGACTCCCTGAACGTGGCCGCCTCGGCCGCGGTGGCCTGCTGGCAGCTGCGCCCGCGCGGACGGTCCGGCGAGACGGCCGCGACCGGCACGGCCTAGTCTGCGCTGCATGGTCGTTCGTCGAGGTCTCGCCCGCACCGTCGTCCGCATGATGCGGTACCGGATGGTCGGCGACCTGCCGAAGGAAGGCATCCTCGTCGGTGCGCCGCACACCTCGAACTGGGACTTCGTGACGATGCTGCTCGTCATGTGGCACCACGGCGCCCACCCGCGCGTCTTGGTCAAGGCCGAGCTGTTCCGCGGACCGCTGGGCTGGCTGCTGCGCCGCATGGGCGGCGTGCCGCTCGATCGTTCCAACGCCTCCGAGGTGATCCCTGGGCTCGTCGCCGAGGCGCGGTCGTCGGGGGAGCCGTTCCGGCTCGTGATCGCGGCCGAGGGCACCCGCTCGAGGGGGACGTACTGGAAGTCCGGGTTCCGCCGGCTGTCGCTGCAGACCGGACTGCCGATCACGCTCGCCTTCTTCGACCCCCCGACGCGCACCATGGGCTTCGGACCGACCTTCCACGCGAGCGACGACGTCGTCGCGGACATGGACCTCGTGCGGTCCTTCTACGCCGACAAGCCCGGCATCAAGCCGGCGGATGCCACCGTGCCGCGGTTGCGCGAGGAGGACGCTCAGTCCTCGAGCGAGGCCGGGGAGACCGGCCAGTCCTCCGGGTAGGCGTCGGCCAGCTCTCGGTGCTGCTTGTAGAGCCGCTTGCGGGCCTTCTCGGGGATCCGGTCGCCGAACACCGTCCCGTTGAGGTGGTCGGTCTCGTGCTGCAGGCACCGCGCCAGCAGCCCGGTGCCGTGGAACGTGACCGGCTCCCCGTGCTCGTCGAGGCCGGTGACCGTGGCCTCGTCCGGGCGTGAGCAGGACGTGAAGGCGCCCGGGAGGGACAGGCAGCCCTCGTCGGCCTCCTCCAGCTGACGTGCCGCGCCCTCGGGCAGATCCAGGACCGGGTTGCAGACGACGCCTGTGACCCGGACGTCGTCGGCGTCGGGACAGTCGAAGACGAACACCTTCAGGTCGACGCCGACCTGGTTCGCGGCGAGTCCGACACCGTTCGCGGCGGCCATCGTCGCCACCATGTCCGCGACGAGGACCTGCAGCTCGTCGTCGAACTGTGTGACCTCGCGGAGCTCGCGGTGCATCACCGGCGTGCCCCAGCGGGTGATCGGACGGACGGAGCCGCCAGGGGGCAGCGGGCGCGACGACGGGTGGGACACCGGACCTCCAGAACGGGTGAGAGAGCAGGGCCAACCTACCGCCGTCGGTGCCGCGGTGATCTGCGACACCGACCGTACCCAAAAGTGCAACTCTGAGTTACATTTGTCGTGCGGCGGGCACCACGGCTCGACCGCTGCGCGACGCTCGTCCGTCCGCCCCGAACCGATCTGTTGTCAGCCTCATCCTCACCAAGGAGCTCTCGTGGCCAATCGCAAGGACCCCATGGGCATCGGGCTGGCGGTGCTGAACCGCATCGCCAGCTCCCCGGCCATCGACCGACTCGGCCTGCGCAAGGCCACCGAGCGCGCCGTCTACCAGGGGGCCAAGTCCGGCTTCCAGGCCGCCGGCACCGCCAACCGCACCTTTAAGCGCGTCTCGGGCTCGGGCAAGGCCCGCCGCCAGAGCCGCCCCTCCGACTCCGGCCTCTTCGACCTCACGCCGACCGAGGACCAGCAGATGATCGTCGGCGTCATGAACGAGTTCGCGAGCGAGGTGCTGCGACCCGCCGCCGAGGAGGCCGACGCGAACGACCTCACGAGCAAGGAGGTCCTGTCGCAGACGAGCGAGTTCGGCCTCACGCTGCTCAACGTCCCCGAGGAGCTCGGGGGACTCTCCGAGGAACGCTCTGCCGTCACCGGCGCACTCGTCGCCGAGGCCCTCTCCGAGGGCGACATGGGCCAGGCCGTCGCGTGCCTGGCCCCCGCCGCCGTCGCCACGGCGATCTCCCTCTGGGGCTCCGACGAGCAGCAGCAGACGTACCTGCCGTCCTTCACCGGCGACGACGTCCCCGCCGCGGCGCTCGCGTTGTCCGAGCCCACGGCGCTGTTCGACCCGCTGCGGCCGGCCGCCACGGCCCGCCGCGAGGGCGGTTCGCTCGTCCTCGACGGCATCAAGTCCGGCGTCGTCCGTGGCACCGAGGCCGAGCTGTTCGTCATCGGCGTCGAGCTCGACGGCGAGCCGCGCCTGGTGATCGTCGAGTCCGGGAGCGAGGGCGTGTCTCTCGCCGAGGACCCCAGCATGGGTCTGCGCGCCGCCTCCCTGACCCGGCTCAAGCTCGACGGCGTCCGCGTCGAGGAGTCGGCCCTGCTCGGCACGAGCGAGGACTACCGCGAGTGCGTCCGCCTCTCCCGCGTTGCGTGGGCCGCGCTGGCCGCCGGGACCGGCAAGGCGGTCTTCGACTACGTCAAGGAGTACGTGAAGGGCCGCGAGGCCTTCGGCGAGCCGATCGCGCACCGCCAGTCCGTCGCCTTCATGGTCGCCAACATCGCCATCGAGCTCGAGGGCCTGCGGCTCGTGACCCTCAAGGCGGCGTCCCGACTCGAGCAGGGCCGCGACGCCTCCCGCGAGGTGGCGCTCGCGCGTCGCCTCGCCGCCGACTACGGCATGAAGATCGGCACCGACGGCGTCCAGCTGCTCGGTGGTCACGGCTTCGTCAAGGAACACCCCGTCGAGCGCTGGTACCGCGACCTGCGCGCCGTCGCCGTCATGGAAGGAGTCGTCCTCGTCTGAGGGCAGCACACCGATGATCAATCTCGACACCCCCAAGAAGTTCCGCGCCTTCGTCGGCCAGGCCAACCAGGTCGCGGCGGAGTTCCTGCGTGCCAACTCGCGCAAGTACGACCGCGCCGAGCACGCCTACCCCAAGGAGCTCGACCTCCTCGCGTCCCTGATCGACGGCATGGGCGACTCCGGCCAGAGCCAGGGCGCCGGCGCCGCGGGCGTGCGTCGCACCGACGACGGTTCCGGCGACACCACGGTCAAGAACGGCACCAACCTCTCCTCGGTGCTCTCCATCATCGAGATGTGTTGGGGCGACGTCGGCCTGCTGCTCTCGATGCCGCGCCAGGGTCTCGGGAACTCCGCCATCGCCTCGGTCGCCACCGACGAGCAGCTGGAGAAGTTCGAGGGCACGTGGGCCGCCATGGCGATCACCGAGCCGGGCGCCGGCTCGGACTCGGCGGCCATCCGTACGACGGCCGTCAAGGACGGTGACGAGTACGTGCTCAACGGCGAGAAGATCTACGTCACCTCCGGTGACCGTGCCGACTCCGTCGTCGTGTGGGCGACGCTCGACAAGGACCTCGGTCGCGCGGCCATCAAGAGCTTCGTGGTCCCGAAGTCGCTGCCCGGCATCAGGGTGGAGCGACTCGAGCACAAGCTCGGCATCCGTGCGTCCGACACGGCCGTGATCGTGCTCGACAACTGCCGCGTGCCGGCCGAGAACCTGCTCGGCAGCCCGGAGATCGACACCAAGCAGGGCTTCGCGGGTGCCATGGCGACCTTCGACAACACCCGCCCGCTGGTGGCCGGCATGGCCGTCGGCTGCGCCCGCGCGGCGCTGGAGCTCACCCGCGAGCTCCTGGAGGACGCCGGCGTCGTGATCGACTACGACCGGCCGCTGTCGACGCAGTCGCACGCCGCCGCCACCTTCATCCAGATGGAGGCCGACTGGGAGGCCGCCCTGCTGCTGACGCTGGAGGCGGCGTGGCTGGCCGACAACCGCAAGCCCAACTCCGTCGAGGCGTCGATGTCCAAGGCCAAGGCCGGGCGCGTCGGCAACGAGATCACGCTCAAGTGCGTCGAGCTCGCCGGGTCCCTCGGCTACGGCGAGACCGAGCTGCTGGAGAAGTGGTCGCGTGACTCCAAGATCCTCGACATCTTCGAGGGCACCCAGCAGATCCAGCAGCTCATCGTGGCGCGCCGGATCCTCGAGCTGTCGTCCTCGCAGCTGCGCTGAGGGTGGCTCGCGGATCCGGGTGGAGACGTCGGGCAGCGGACGGCCGGTCGTAGGATGACCCCCATGAGCCGTCAGCTGCCCGACGACTTCCACGTCGACTACGAGCTGGCCCGCCTGGTCCGGCACGTCCGTGCCCGGTCGCTCGCCCACCTCTCGAGGATCCACGAGCGGCTCGACTACAACACCTTCGTGGTCTTCATCGCGGTCTGCGACGCCCCGGAGGGCGTGCGCGCCTCCGATCTCGCGGAGTCGCTGCGCGTGCACAAGTCGACGATCAGCCGAGCGGTCACCGCGATGGAGCAGATGGAGCTCGTGCACCGGGTGGCGGACCCCGAGGACGGGCGCGCGCAGCTGTTGACGCCGCGCCCGGAGGCCAGGGAACAGCTGGAGCGGTTCCGTCGCGAGAGCCACGACTGGCTCGTGACGCTGATGAAGGACTGGACCCCGACGGAGCTGTCCGGCTTCGCCCGCCAGCTCGGCCGCCTCAACGACGCGATGGAGGACCACCCGTTCTGAGTGGTGCCGGGTCTGCCTGCACTCAGGGGCGCAGCATCACCTTGGTCGCGCGACGCTCGTCCATGGCGCGGTACGCCTCGGCGACGTCGGCGAGCGCCATCTCGGCGTCGAAGACCCGGCCGGGCAGGATCGAGCCGTCGAGGACGTCTGGCAACAGGTCGGGCAGGTAGGAACGGACCGGGGCGACCCCGCCGGCCAGGTTGGAGTTCGTGGCGAACATGACGGGCATGTTGAGCTCGACGCCGTGCGGGATGCCGACGTAGCCGACCGTCCCGCCGGGCCGCACGGACTGGAACGCCTGCTTCATGGCCTCCTTCGTGCCGACGCACTCCAGCACGGAGTCCGCGCCGATGCCGCCGAGGATCTCTTTCACGGCGTTCGCACCCTCCCGTCCTCGCTCCTCGACGACGTGGTCGGCGCCGAAGGATCGGGCGATGTCCTGGCGCGCGGCGTGGCGCGACATCGCGACGACCGTCGCCGCGCCGAGACGCTTGGCAGCGAGCACGCCGCTGAGGCCGACCGCGCCGTCGCCGACGACGACCACCGTGCTGCCCTCGCCGACCCGGGCCGACACGGCTGCGTGGTGCCCGGTGGGGAACACGTCGGACAGGGTGAGCAGGTGGGGGATCATCGCCTCGTCGACGGTTCCGGGCACCGTCACGAGGGTGCCGTCGGCGAACGGCACCCGCACCAGCTCGCACTGACAGCCCGTGTACCCGCCCCCGTTGACGCACGAGGACTGGATCCCCTTGGCGCAGAGCGCACAGGTGTTGTCGGAGAACAGGAACGGGGCGATGACGAAGTCGCCGACGGCCACCGCCTCGACGGCGGAGCCGACCTGCTCGACGACGCCGACGAACTCGTGGCCGATCTGCTGCGGGCCGTTGGCCCCGGTGGAGGTGTCGCGGTAGGGCCAGAGGTCGCTGCCGCACACGCAGGCAGCGACGACCCGCACGACCGCGTCGGTGTCGTCGGTGAGCTGGGGGTCGGGGACGGTCTCCAGGCGGATGTCACCGGGGCCGTGGATCATCGTGGCGCGCATGGTCCGATCCTCCCAGAGGCGGGGCCGCGGTGCCCGGCGCGGCACGCCGGCGGCCGCGTGCGAGGATCGAGGCATGACCTCCAAGCCTGAAGTCGACTTCATCGAGGGCCCCGCGCCCACCGAGCTCCAGATCGACGACATCACCGAGGGAGACGGCCCCGAGGCCGTCGCCGGCGGCGTCGTCGACGTCCACTACGTCGGGGTCGAGTTCGACACCGGCGAGCAGTTCGACGCGTCCTGGGACCGTGGCCAGTCCGTCCGTTTCCCCCTGAACCAGCTCATCGCCGGGTGGCAGGAAGGCATCCCCGGCATGAAGGTCGGCGGTCGGCGTCGGCTCATCTGCCCGCCCGAGCTCGCCTACGGTCCGGCCGGTGGCGGTCACCGCCTCTCGGGCAAGACGCTCGTCTTCGTCATCGACCTGATGGGCGTCGGCTGACTCGACGAGCCACCCATCACCTGCTGTCACGAGGGCCCGCGACCGGTTCGGTCGCGGGCCCTCGTGTTCAGACGACCAGCTCGTCGAGCATCCGGCGGACCCGCTTCATCGACACCGGGTGCGCGGTGCCGAGGTTCTGGGCGTAGCGACTGACGCGCAGCTCCTCGAAGGCCCACCGCACCTGCTGGACGTCGGGCGCGAGACGACGCCACCGTGAGCACGCGGCAGTGCGCTCGTGGAACTCCGCCTCGAGGTCGGCGATGTCGTGCGACGACGGCGCTTTCGGCGTCTGGAGCCGACGCGCGGCAGCCTGCAGGTAGATCGGGAGCCGGCGCAGCTGCACCCGCCCGAGCTCCCGGACGAAACCGTCGAAGACCAACCAGGACAGCTGCACCCGGACGTCCTCGACCACGTCCTGCGGGGCCCTCGTCGTCGAGTCCGTCGGGACCTTGGCGAGGGTCTCCACCGCACGGAGGACGTCGCGGACGATCGACTCGGTGACGTCGTGCACGTCAGGGCGGACGAGGTCACGCAGGACGGTGAAGTCCTGCTCGTCCCACGCCGTGCCGTGCTCGGCGACCAGGTGGTCGAGGGCAGCGAGTCGCGCGTCGTCGAGCACGGCGGCGGGGTCGCGGTACGGCGCGGCGGACAACGTGAGCTTCTGCTTCAGGTCGAGCGCCTTGCCGAGTCGCGGCGTCGTCGTGGGCAGGGTGAGCGACAGCAGCCGGGCCTGGCCGCGGATCATCGCTGCGGCCTGCTCGGCGGGGGAGTCCAGCACCCGCAGCGCGACGGACCCGTCCTCGTCGACGAGCGCGGGGAAGCCGTCGACGCGACCGGCGCGCAGGACCGGCTCGAGCGTGCCGACGTCCCAGGTCGTGATGCCGGTGCGCTCCTGGCTCCGCGCGACGTTCTCGAGGTCGCGTCGCAGCTGGGGTTCGAGCCGTTCGCGCAGAGCGTCGAGGTCGCGACCGCGAGCGAGCTCCGTTCCGTCGTCGAGGACCCTGAAGACGACCCGCAGGTGGTCGGGCACCGCCGTGAGGTCGAGGACGTCCTCGGTGACCTCGGCCCCGACCCGGTGACGGATCTGCCGCACGAGCTCGGCGGTCAGGTCCGTGGCCCCGGGGTCCATGTCCTGCAGGATCTCGGCCGCGTGCTGCGGGGCGGGCACGAGCTGTCGTCGCAGGGGCTTGGGCAGGGTCCGCAGCAGCTCGGTGACGAGCTCGAGGCGGTGGCCCGGCACGTTCCAGACGAACTCGCGCGGGTCGAGGCCGAGGAGGTCGTCGAGGGGGACGTCGACGATGACCCCGTCGCTGTCGCTGCCGGGCTCGAAGGCGTAGCTGACGTCGTACTCCGCGCTCTCGGACCGCCACGCCGTCGGGAAGTCCTGCTCCAGGTCGTCGACGTCGATCCGCAGGAGGTCGTCGTCGAAGGTCAGCAGGTCCGGGTGCTCGCGCCGGACCTTCTTCCACCACGCGTCGAAGTGGCGCACCGAGACGACGTCGGCGGGCACGCGGGCGTCGTAGAAGTCGAACAGCGCCTCGTCGTCGACCCGCAGTCCTCGGCGCCTGACCCGCTCCTCGACCTGCTCGGCCTCCGCGACCAGCTCGGCGTTGCGGTGCCAGAAGCGGTGCTGCGTCCGCCACTCGCCGTCGACGAGGGCGTGGCGGATGAACAGCTCCCGGGCGAGGTGCGGATCGGTGCGGGACAGCGGCACGAGCCGGTCGGCGACGAGCGGCACGCCGTAGAGGGTGACGCGCTCGCGCGCCATCGCGGCACCGCGCCTGGCCGACCAGTGGGGTTCGGCGTACTGCCGCTTGACCAGGTGGGAGGCGGCCTTCTCGATCCACTCCGGCTCGACCTTCGCGACGTCGCGCGCCCACAGCCGTGACGTCTCCACGAGCTCTCCGGCCACGACGAACCGCGGCGGCTTCTTCGCAAGACCGGAGCCGGGAAAGACCATGAAGCGAGCGCCACGCGCACCGAGGAACTCCTTGCCGTCGCCCTCGCGCAGACCGACGTGCGACAGCAGACCCGTGAGAAGCGCCCGATGGACGTCGGCGGGGTCGGCGCCGACCTCACCGGGCTTCATCCCGAGCTCGCGGACGGTGCGCCGCAGCTGGGCGTGGATGTCCTGCCACTCGCGAACGCGCAGGTAGTGCAGGAACTCCTCGCGGCAGAGCCTGCGGAAGGCGTTGCCGGAGAGCTCCTGGCGCCTGTCGCGCAGGTAGGTCCACAGGCTCAGGTAGGACAGGAAGTCCGAGTCGGGCTGGCGGAAGCGGGCATGCTTGGCGTCGGCCGCGGCCTGCTGCTCCAGCGGTCGTTCCCTCGGGTCCTGGATGGACAGGGCCGAGACGATCACCAACACGTCGGCGAGGCAGTCGTGGCGGTCCGCGGCGAGCAGCATGCGCGCCATGCGGGGGTCGAGGGGGAGGCTCGCCATCGTCCGACCCAGCCGGGTGAGGCGCTCGCCCGAGGCCCCACCGGAGGCGCCGGCCCCGCGGCGACGGCCCCGGGACTCGTTCTCGGCGAGTGCCCCCAGCTCGCGCAGGAGGGTGAGGCCGTCGCTGACGGCCCGTGAGTCCGGCGGGTCGAGGAACGGGAAGTCGTCGATGCTGCCGAGGTCCTGCGCCGCCATCTGCAGCAGGACGGAGGCGAGGTTCGTGCGAAGGATCTCCGGGTCGGTGAACTCGGGGCGACCGTCGTGGTCCTCCTCCTCGTAGAGCCGGATGCAGATGCCGTCGGCGACCCGTCCGCAGCGGCCGGCACGCTGCGCGGCGCTGGCCTGCGAGATCGGCTCGATCGGCAGCCGCTGGACCTTCAGTCGCTGGCTGTAGCGGGAGATGCGGGCGTAGCCGGTGTCGATGACGTAGCGGATCCCGGGCACCGTCAGCGACGTCTCCGCGACGTTGGTGGCGAGCACGATCCGGCGACCGCCGTGGCCGCTGAAGATCTTCTGCTGGTCCTGCGCGGACAGTCGCCCGTAGAGAGGGAGGATCTCGGTGCGCGGCAGCCTGCGGGCGGTGAGGAGGTCGGCGGCGTCGCGGATCTCCCGCTCCCCGGAGAGGAAGACGAGGATGTCGCCCTCACGAGGGAGCTCGTCGACGGCAGCGACGATCGCGTCGTGCATGCCGTCGTCGTCGACCGGCGGTCGGTAGCGGACCTCGACGGGGTAGGTGCGTCCACTGACCTCGATCACCGGGGCGTCGAACATGGCACCGAAGCGTTCGACGTCGATGGTGGCCGACGTGATGACGAGCTTCAGGTCGGGGCGGCGGGGGAGGAGCCGCTTGAGGTAGCCGAGCAGGAAGTCGATGGAGAGAGTGCGTTCGTGGGCCTCGTCGATGATGATGCAGTCGTAGCGCCGCAGCTCGGGGTCGTGGTTGATCTCGGCGAGGAGCAGGCCGTCGGTGACGAGCCGGACGGCCGTCTCGGCGGTGGAGCGGTCGTCGAAGCGGACCGCGTACCCGACCTCTGCTCCCAGCTCGACCTCGCACTCGTCGGCGATCCGGCGCGCGACGGACCGGGCGGCGATGCGTCGCGGCTGGGTGTGGGCGATCCGGGTGGCGCCGGTCTCGAGCGCGATCTTGGGCAGCTGGGTGGTCTTGCCCGACCCTGTCTCGCCGGCGATCACGACGACCTGGTGGTCGCGGATCGTCTCGAGGATCTCGTCGTGCCGCTCGGAGATCGGCAGGGCGGGGTCGAAGGAGAGCTTCACGGCCCGGTCAGTCTAGGTGGTCACGGCCGCGCGGCGGTGGGCGCCCGGAGGCGGCCGCGCCTCAGCGCAGGCCCAGCTGCTCGCCCAGGTAGAGCATCCCCACGAAGGCGAACACGTCGAGCACGGTGTGGGCGATGACGAGGGGCAGGACACGGCCGGTCCGCAGGTACCACCAGCCGAAGATCAGCCCCATCAGGAAGTTGCCGACGCCCTGCCCGATGCCTTGGTACAGGTGGTAGCTGCCTCTCAGCGTCGCGCTGGCGACGACGACCTGCCACCGTCCCCAGCCCATCTGCGTGAGACGCGTGAAGAGGTAGCCGACCATGACCACCTCCTCGAGCAGCGCGTTCTGCACCGCCGCGAGGACCAGCACGACGGTGGTCCACCAGTACACGTTCGCAGGCACGGTAAGGATCTCGGCGGTCACGCCGAGCTCGCGGCCGACGAGGTAGAAGGCGATGCCCGGCAGACCGATCAGGGCGGCGAGGACGAAGCCCTCGGCCACGGCACGGACGGGGGAGGCGGTGGTCAGTCCCAGGCGTCGCACGAGGCGGGGGTCGTCGCGCCAGAGCAGGTAGAGGGCGAGGGCCACGGGCACGAGGGCGAAGCCGATGCCCATCAGCTGGTACGTCAGGTCGAACCAGGGTCGCTCGCTGCGGGTCGGGTTCAGCGTGGCTGTCGCTTCCCGCAGCGGTCCGCGGCTCAGCAGGTCGACGAGCCGCACGATCGCGTAGACGGCCGACTGTCCGAGGGACAGTCCCAGGACGATGAGCACCTCGACGCCGAGCACACGGCGCCCGGGGGACCGCACCTGCTCCTCCAGCATGCTGGGAGTGTACGCACGCCCGCCGATGCCGGCCCCTGACTAGGCTTCGCGCGTGACGACAGCGACGAACCTCCCCTCGGGCCTCAGCATCGGCGACACCGAGGCCGATGCCGACCGCCGTCGGCGGCTCCGGCGGATGCGGCTCGTGGCGCTGTCCCTGCTGCTCGTCGCCGCCGTGATCTTCGTGCTCACGCACGAGCAGGACGGATGGCTCGGCTACGTGAACGCCGGGGCCGAGGCCGGCATGATCGGCGCGATCGCCGACTGGTTCGCCGTCACCGCCCTCTTCCGGCACCCCCTCGGGCTGCCGATCCCGCACACCGCGATCATCCCTCGACGCAAGGAGACGCTCGGGGCGAGCCTGCAGGAGTTCGTGACGGAGAACTTCCTGCGTTCGGACGTGGTGCGCGAACGCATCCTGGTCGCCGGGCTCGCGACCCGCCTCGGTGCCTGGCTGTCCGACGAGCGCCACGCCCGACGGGCCGTCGAGGAGGGGTCGCGCATGGCAGCGCGCGCCCTCGCTCGAGTCCGACCCGACGACGTGAGTGCCGTCGTCACGGAGTCCATCATCCCGAGGCTCCTCGAGGAGCCCCTGAGCCCCGCAGCCGGTCAGGCGTTGGCGGAGGTCGTCGGCGAGGGAGCGCACGTGGGGCTGGTGGACCTGACGCTCGACGAGCTGGACGCGTGGTTGGTCCGCAACGCCGACGAGGTCAACGCCCTCGTCACGGACCGCGCCCCGTGGTGGACGCCCCAGTGGGTGGACGAGCGCGTGGCGCTCCGCCTGCACGCCGAGGCACTCGCCTGGGTCCGGGAGATCCGCGACGACCCCGAGCACCGCGCCCGACGGGCGCTCGACCGCCTGCTCGTCGACCTCGCCGACGACCTCCAGCACGACGCGGAGGTCCAGCAGCGCGCGGAGCGGCTCAAGCAGCGGGTCCTCACGCGACCACAGGTGGCGCGCACGTCCGTCGCCATCTGGGACGCCTTGCGCCGGGCCCTCATCGGGTCGCTCGAGGACGAGCAGGGCCTGCTCCGCCAGCGGGCGCTCGACGAGCTGCACCGAGCGGCCGAACGGCTGCAGACCGACGTCGAGCTGACCGAGACGGTCGACCGGCTGGCCGCCGACGCGGCCGGCTACGTCGTCGACCGGTACGGCTCGGAGGTCGCCACCATCATCTCGGCGACGGTCAATCGGTGGGACGGCAAGGAGACGGCGCAGCGCATCGAGCTGCACGTCGGCCGTGACCTGCAGTTCATCCGCATCAACGGCACCGTCGTGGGCGCACTCGTGGGCATCACCATCCACGGGCTCGTCCAGCTGCTGTGAGGGCGACCCGGTTCGGATCCGGTCCGAGGCTTTGCTAGAGTTGCCGATCGTGCGCCAGCGGTGCACGACACCTCGTCCGGGTGGCGGAATTGGTAGACGCGCTAGCTTGAGGTGCTAGTGGCCCGATAGGGCTGTGGGGGTTCAAGTCCCCCCTCGGACACAGCAAGGCCCCCATGCTCTCGCCAGCTGGGGGCCTTGTCCGTCCCACCGGGCGTCCCGGCGACGGGCTCAGTCGTGCCGAGGGATCGTGAAGCTGGCCAGACGTTCGCGGGAAGGGTGGCCTCGGACATGGGAACCACCTGTCTGTGCGGGATGACGGCTCCTGACGCGCGAGCGCGTCGATGCCGTTTCGTACGCTACCGAGCGGGAACGCGAGAGGGAAGGACGAGACGGCACGATCCTTCACCCAGCATTCTTGTTCAGGTGCTTGCTTTGTTGAACAAGTTCTGGTGTACTTATTGAACAAGTTCGGCGCACCTCGTGCCAACGTCTCCGAAGGGGGAATCATGGCGAATCTCAGCAGGCTCCCAGTCGTCCGCCAGGAAGTGTGGGAGTGGCAGTACCGCGGCGCATGCGTCGGGATGAACTCAGCCGTCTTCTTCTCACCCGATGCCGAGCGGGGCGCCGCCAAGCGCAACCGCGAGGCCGCCGCCAAGGACGTGTGCGGCGGGTGCCCCGTGATCCAGGAGTGCAGGCAGCACGCCCTCTCCGTCCGCGAGCCCTACGGCGTGTGGGGCGGCATGACCATGGACGAGCGCAACGCGTGGTACGCCGCTGCCGACGAGCAACGAGTCCTCGAGGCAGGTTGAGGATGGTCGACTCACGAGGAGGCAACGAGAGGGGGGTCTCGGCCATCGATGCCGACAACGGACACGACACGTCGATCGCCGTGCCGATCGACGACGCCGCACGGATCGTGGGTGTGGCTACGTCGTCGCTGCGCACCTGGGACCGGCGGTTCACGCTGGGTCCCTCGGCCTTCACCGAGGCCGGCTACCGCCGCTTCACGTGCGCCGACCTCGACCGCGTCGAGCTGATGCGGCGCTTCCTCTCCGAGGGCCTGCTGCCGGCGACGGCGGCGCGGCGCGCCGTCGAGCACCCGGCTGACGACCTCCACGCCGAGGCCCGGCGGACCTCCAAGCGCGAACGACTCAGGTCCGGGGGTCAGGGCCTGAGCTGACGACCCCCTGCACCTCGAACCTCTGCCCAGGCATGATGGCGTGGTGGCGAGGGGACGGAAGAGGGCGACCACGCTGGCGCGACGCCGGCATCGAGCCCGGGCGAGATCGGCTCGCCGGGGACGAGTCCGCTCCGATCGAGCGGACAGGGCACGTCGGCGACGTCATGACCGCAGGTGGGTGCTGGCCGACCGAGTCGTCCTGATCGCCTTCGTCGGCCTCACTGTCGTCGCCCGCGGGGCGATGCAGCAGGACCGCTTCCTGGTCGTGTCCGTCGCGACCATCGTCTTGGGCACGACGATCGCCTGGAGGGTGATCGGGAGCCTCTGGTCGGGACGGCGCCGCGCTGCGATCGCGGGCTGGAAGGACATTCTTGCGGCGTGGGCCTGCGCCACCGCCGTCTCCGTGGCCCTCCACGGGTCTCCCGGTCTGCAGGACCCGTTCCTCGCGCTGCTCATGGGCCTCATGGCCGGCCTGATCCTGCTGCTCCTCCACCTGTTCGGTCTCGCGGGGTGGCTCCTGACGACCTTCGCCCGCGCCATGTGGCACGTGGGAGCCCTCGAGCGCGTCTGGGCGCTCAGCCTGGCGACGTGGATCGGACTGAGCCCCGCGATCGTCGCAGCCGCCGTCACCTTGAGCTACGCCGACGACGCGCGAGACCCGGTCCGGCGATGGAACCTCGTCGAGGTGTTCGCCTCCGGCCCCCCGGACACGGCCACGGCCTTCTTCATCGTCTGTCAGGTGCTGTCCTACCTGAGTCTCGCGGCGGGTGCCGTCGCACTGTCGATCAGCGCGGTCATGGCCACCCGAGTCAAGGACACGCCCGAGGAGGATCGCCTGGCGCGCCGGTTCGGACGCGAGATGCGAGAGAGCCGTCGGCGTCGCCGAGCCCGCGCAGGCGACGTCAGCGACGCGAGGCGTTGAAGGACTGCAGCAGCGACAGGACGAGACCGATCGCCCCGACCGCCATGAGGATCAGCCCGACGACACCCAGGTCGATCCACGACACCGCGTCGTCCTGGACGGCGTAGGCGAGGATCGCGCCGAAGGCGAGCAGGAACAGCGAAGCACCCAGCGACATCGTGATGACCTCCGTGACTCGTGGGACAGGCGGAACTCAACCTACCGCGAGAATGCTCGCGGCGTGGAGGAGCTCGTCGGCGGGCAGGTACCGATCAGCGAGGGGGAGGAAGATCGTCGCGCCCGCGCCGCGAACCGCCAAGGAACAGCGAGAGCAGCAGACCGAGGGCACCGACGCCGATGAGGATGTAGCCGACGAGGGTGAGGTCGACGCCGTTGATGGCGTCGGCGACGGCGAAGGCGAGGATCGCACCGACGGCGATCATGAACAGGGAAGCACCGAGCTGCATGATTCCTCCTGGGAGGGTTCGGGGGGCGGGTACGGCCTCACTGTGGCGGGGATCGGGCCACGTCGCACCCCGACACGCTGGTCGAGTGCTTCTGAACCTCAGACCGGCAGCAGGCGCGAGACGAATCGCGAGAGCTGCTCGACGGTCGCGCACTCGTACATCGGGACCACCTCGGCGTACTCCGGTGCGATCGAGTCGCCCAGTCCCCAGCGGTTCTCGTGCTCGGGGTTCAGCCAGAAGATCCGCTTGGCCCGTTCGCCCACGCGGTGCAGGGCCTCGAGGTTCGGCGACAGGTTGTTGTTGCGTGCGTCCCCGAGGACGAGGACGCTCGTGCGCGGCCCGACGGCGTCGAGGAAGTGCTCGGCGAAGTCACCGAAGGCCTCGCCGTAGTCGCTGCTCGTGTGCCACTTCGTGACCCTCGCCCGGTCCGCGATGGCGCGCGCGGGGTCGTCGGACTCCTTGACGATGTCGGTCACCTCGGCCATCGCGTTGACGAAGGCGAAGACGCGGATGCGGGTGAACTGGTCGCTCAGGGCTCGCACCAGCAGCATCGTGAAGCCGGAGAACCCGGCGACGGACCCGCTCACGTCGCACAGGAGCACGAGCTCGGGACGCGACGGCCTCGGGCGCTCGAAGACCGGCCGCAGCGGGACACCCCCGGTGCCCATGGCGCGACGCATGGTGCGGCGCACGTCGATGCGGCCCCTGCGCGCACGACGCCGACGAGCGGCGAGCCGCGTGGCGAGCTTGCGCGCCAGGGGACGCACCCCGGCGCGCAGCTCCTCGAGCTCCTTGCGGTTCGCGCTCAGGAAGTCGACCTGGTCGGAGGAGGACCGCACGGCGTGACGCGTCACGACGTCGCGCCCACGCACCTCCGACGTCCGGCGCCTGGCCTCGGCGGCCACCATCTGTCGGAACGCCTCGATGAGACGACGGACCTCGTCGCGCTCGATGCGTGAGGTGACGTCGTGCGCCGGCGCACCGCCCGGAGCCCCTCCACCACTGCGCATCGACATCGCGGAGACGAGCGTGGTCTGGGGCTGGATGCGGTCGAGCGTCTGGAAGGCCGACCACCCGGCCGTCTGCGTCCCGGGGGTGCCGACCTGACCCAGGGCGTCGACCGCCACCTCCGCGACCTGCTCGAGGCTGCGCAGGTCACCCTCGGCCAGCGCCATCGCGAGCAGGTCGCGCAGGTCCTCGACGGACACGTCGTCGTCGACGTCCCGTGCGGCTTCGGGCGTCCCGACGCCCGCGGGGAAGTAGAGGTCGAAGGTCATGTCGAAGACCTCGCGCTGGCCGCCGCGACGGACGAGAGCCGACGCCAGGCCCTCGCGCAGCAGCTCCCGGTCGTCGAAGCCGAGCACCGCGGCGACGCGTGCGGCGTCGACGGTCTCGCTCGTTCCGGCCGGCACCCCCTTGGATCGCAGCGCAGCGACCAGCCCGACCAGGCGGTCGGTCAGCGGCTCGGCCTGACGCGCATGGTCCACAGGACGTCCGCTACGGCGTCAGGACGGAGTCGAGGTCGAGGCCCTGGCGGGCCTTCGCCGCGTCGTCGGCGTGCTTGAGGATGACACCGAGGCTGTCCCTCATCACCTCGTCGTCGAGGACGTCGGCACCGAGGGCGAGCAGGGTGCGAGCCCAGTCGATGGTCTCCGAGACCGATGGCGCCTTGCGCAGCGGCATCGCTCGCAGCGCATTGACGACCCGGACGACCGAGTCCGCGAGGCTGGCGTCGAGCTCCGGCACCTTGAGGCCGACGATGCGCTGCTCGAGCTCGGGGTCGGGGAAGTCCACGTGCAGGTAGAGGCAACGTCGACGCAGCGCCTCGGACAGCTCCCGCGTGGCGTTCGAGGTCAGGACGACGAAGGGACGCGTGGTGGCGCGGATCGTGCCCAGCTCGGGCACGGTCACCTGGAAGTCACCGAGGACCTCCAGCAGGAGTCCCTCGATCTCGACGTCGGCCTTGTCGGTCTCGTCGACGAGCAGGACCGTGGGCCCGTCGCGTCGGATGGCCGTCAGCAGGGGCCGGGGGAGCAGGAACTCCTCGCTGAAGATGTCGCTGCGCGCCTCGTCCCACGTCTCCTCGCGACCGGCCGTGATGCGCAGGAGCTGCTTGGCGTGGTTCCACTCGTACAGGGCGCGGGCCTCGTCGACGCCCTCGTAGCACTGCAGGCGCACCAGCTCGGCGCCGGAGGCCTCGGCCACGGCACGCGAGAGGTCGGTCTTGCCGACGCCCGCGGGACCCTCGACGAGCAACGGCTTGCCGAGCTCGCTGGCGAGGTAGACGGTGGTGGCGACGGCGTCGGACGCGAGGTAGCCGACGTCGGCGAGTCGGGTCCTGACGTCGGCGACCGACGTGAACGGCGTGGTGGCCATCGTGCCCCTTCCGGTGCTGGTGCCTACCATCGTGCCGTGAGCGAGTTCAGCGTGGTGCGCGAGGTCCCCCTGACGGCCGAGGAGGCCTTCACCCGCCTGACCGACTGGTCCCGCCACGGCGACCACGTCCCCCTGACGAAGGTCCACGCCGTGAACGGCGGCATCTTGGCGCGCACCGGCATCGGGCCGCTCGGCTTCGACGACCCGATGCGGATCGTGGACTGGGACCCGCCCCGACGCTTCCGGCTCGAGAAGCAGGGCCGCGTCGTGACGGGCTGGGCCGAGGTCACCGTCACCCCCCTGGACCTCGGCAGCCGCGTGGAGTGGCGGGAGGTCGCGCACACGACCGGCGTGCCCAAGGCGTTCGCCCGTGCCGAGCGGGCCGTCGGACGCATGCTGTTCTCGCGGGTCATCGACGGCTTGCTCCGCACGTAGGATCGCGTCATGGCCTACACACCCGATGCGGAGGTCCTCGAGATCTGCCGCGACCTGATCCGGCTCGACACCTCCAACTTCGGGGACGACTCGGGTCCGGGGGAGCGCAAGGCCGCCGAGTACGTCGCGGCGTCGTTGGCCGAGGTCGGCATCGAGTCGGAGATCGTCGAGGCTGCCACCGGGCGCACCAGCGTCGTCGCACGCTGGGGCGACCAGACGTCCTCGCGCCCCGGACTGCTGGTCCATGGTCATCTCGACGTCGTGCCCGCGCAGGCTGCCGACTGGAGCGTCGACCCGTTCGCCGGCGAGGTCGTCGACGGCTACCTGTGGGGTCGTGGCGCGGTCGACATGAAGGACTTCGACGCGATGCTGCTGTCGGTGGTGCGGGCGCGCCAGCGGGCGGGCGCCGTCCCGGACCGCCCCATCACGCTCGCGTTCACCGCGGACGAGGAGGCCGGCAGTCGCCAGGGAGCGCACTGGATCGTCGATCACCGCCCGGACCTCCTGGAGGGCTGCACGGAGGCGATCGGCGAGGTCGGTGGCTTCTCGGTCGAGGTCGGCGGCCAGCGTCTGTACCTCATCGAGTCCGGTGAGAAGGGCATCAACTGGATGCGCCTGACCGCGCGCGGCACCGCGGGCCACGGGTCGATGGCGCAGCCGGACAACGCGGTCACCCACCTCGCCGCGGCGCTCGTGGCGCTCGGCGAGCACGTCTGGGAGCAGAGCCCCGGCCCGTCGATGCAGCGACTCGTGGAGACGGTCCGCGAGCTGACGGGGGAGACCTCCACCGACCCCGCCACCGTGCTCGCGCACGTGGGGCCGGCGATCCGCATGATCGGCTCGGGCCTGCGCAACACCACCAACGCGACCATGCTGCAGGCCGGCTACAAGCACAACGTCGTGCCCGGAGAGGCGGTGGCGTTCGTGGACGGCCGGTACCTGCCCGGTCACGGCGAGACCTTCATGCCCGCCGTCCAGGACGTCGTCGGAGACCACGTGAGCGTCGAGCCCCACATCACCGACGTCGCGCTGGAGTACCCCTTCGAGGGCGACCTCGTCGACGCGATGACCCTCGCGCTGCACTCCCAGGACCCCGAGGCGCACATCGCTCCGTACCTGATGTCCGGCGGGACCGACGCCAAGGCGTGGGACCGGCTCGGGATCACGTCGTACGGATTCACCCCGTTGCGCCTGCCCGGCGACCTCGACTTCACCGCGCTCTTCCACGGTGTCGACGAGCGGGTCCCGGTCGACGCCCTGGCCTTCGGCGCGCGGGTCTTCGACGACTTCCTCGGCCGCGTCTGAGGCGGGACCCGACCATGGCGCCAGCGCGTCTGTCGGGCGCCATCGCCTCGTGGGACGACAGACGTGGCTACGGGTTCGTCGCCTCGGACGACGGGAGGCGCCTGTTCGTCCACGTGACGGACTTCCCGTCGGGCCGTCGCCCCGAGGTCGGCCGTCGGGTCACGTACACCGTCGACACGGACGCGCAGGGGCGTCCTTGCGCCGTCGACGTGCGGTACGTCGGTCGTGGACCGCGGGCACGACCGGCGCCGGGTGGAACACCGGTGGCCGCGGTGCTCACCGTCGTGTTCCTCCTCGTCGCGACCGCGGCGGCCCTCCTCGCCGGGGTCGCCGTCGGGTGGATCGGGGCGTTCGTCGCGGTCTCGCCGTTGACGTTCGCGGTCTACGCCACCGACAAGCGCGCCGCACGTGCCGGAGCCCGACGCACGCCGGAGTCCACGCTGCACCTGCTCGGCCTGCTGGGCGGGTGGCCGGGCGGGCTAGCCGCACGTCGCCTCCTGCGGCACAAGACCGTCAAGCAGCCCTTCCGCAGGGTCTTCGGCTGCACGGTGGCAGTGAACGTCGGGCTCGTGACGACAGCCCTGGCGATGGCCCTCACCCGGGTGGCCTGAGGCCGACCGGCCCGGCTCAGTAGGTGGGCCGCATGCGGATGATCTTGCGACGCAGCCGGACGCTGCGGTTGCCCGTGGCATCCTTGCGCAGGCGGTCGAGCTCCCATCCCTGGTACTCGGCGGCCTGCGTCAGCATGCGGCAGACCGCGCCTCGGGACTGCTCGCGCCCGATCGAGAGGTTCCAGAACTCGTACTCGACCACTCAGCTCTCCCATCCGTCCGGTGACGACACGTCGTCGAGCGCCTCGATGATCTCAGGGGGCAGGGTGACGTCCTCGGAGGCCAGCAGTGCGGTCATCTGCTCGGGCGTCCGCACCCCGACGAGCGCCGACGCCACGGTCGGGCGGTCACGCAGCCACGCGAGGGCCACGTGCGCCGGCGCCACCTCCAGCCCGTCGGCCGCGCGCAGGAGCGCGTCGACCACCGCCGTGGACTCGGCGTCGAGGAACGGGTCCATGTACGCCGCCCAGGCCGGGTTCGCGGCGCGGGAGTCCGCCGGCGTGCCGTGGCGGTACTTGCCCGTGAGGACGCCCCGCGCGAGCGGGGACCACGCGAGCAGCCCCAGACCGAGGTGCTCGGTGGCGGGGACCACCTCGGCCTCGGGAGAGCGCTCCAGCATGGAGTACTGGACCTGGGCGCTGACGAAGCCGGTGCCTGCAGGTCGGGCGAGCGACGTGGCCTGGGTCAGGGCGGTCAGCCAGCCCGGCAGGTTGCAGGTGCCAACGTAGCGGACACGTCCGGAGGTGACCGCGATCTCGAGGGCGGAGAGCGTCTCCTCCAAGGGGGTGCGGTCGTCCCAGCCGTGCAGCTGCCACAGGTCGAGGTGGTCGGTGCCGAGCGCCTCGAGCGATGCGTCGAGCTGGCGCAGCAGCATGCCGCGCGAGGCGTCCTGCACGACACGACCGTCGCGCACGCCCACGACGCACTTGCTGGCGAGGACCACGTCGTCCCGGACGCCGAGCGTGGCGAGGACCGAGCCGAGCATCGCCTCCCCGCGGCCCTCGGCGTAGACCGGGGCGGTGTCGACGAGCGTCCCGCCGCCGTCGAGGAAGGCGCGCACGATGTCGATGGACGCCGTCTCGTCCGACGAGACGCCGAAGCCCATCGTGCCGAGGCCGATCCGGGACACCTCGAGTCCGGAGTGTCCGACGCGACGCACCTGCATGCGAGAACCCTAGACCCACGCCCCCCACGCACTGGTTAGGCTCGCACGGTGGACGAACTCCTGCGCGCCGTGGTCCTTGGTGTCCTCCAGGGGATGACCGAGTTCCTGCCCATCTCCAGCAGCGCCCACCTGGCCATCTTCCCGAAGTTCTTCGGCTGGGAGGACCCGGGTGCCGCGTACACGGCCGTCGTCCAGATCGGCACCGAGGTCGCCGTCGTCCTGTACTTCTGGCGAGACATCTGGACGATCGGGCGCGGGTGGCTCAGAGGACTCGTCTCGGCCCCGGCCCGCCAGGAGCTCGAGTGGCGCATGGGCTGGTTCATCATCGTCGGATCCCTGCCGATCGTCGTGCTCGGCCTCCTGCTGGAGGACCTCATCGACAGCCAGTTCCGCAACCTGTGGGTGATCGGGACCATGTTGATCGTGCTCGGTCTGCTGCTGGGCCTGGCCGAGAAGATCGGGCGCAAGACCCGGCCCATCGAGCAGCTCACGTGGACCCACGCCGTGGCCCTGGGCGCGGCGCAGGCGGCGGCCCTGATCCCGGGTGTCTCCCGCTCCGGCGCGACCATCAGCATGGGCCTCGCCCTCGGCTACGAGCGAGCCGCCGCCACGCGGTACGCCTTCCTGCTGGCGATCCCCGCGGTCCTCGGGGCCGGCATCTACAAGCTCAAGGACATCCCCGGCGGGGAGAACGCCTACGGGTGGGGTCCGACCATCATCGGTACGGTCGTCTCCTTCGTCGTCGGGCTCGCCGTCATCCACTGGCTGCTGCAGTACGTCAGCAAGCACTCCTACACGCCGTTCGTCATCTACCGGGTGGCGCTCGGCAGCCTGACGCTGATCCTGGTGGGCACCGGCGTCATCACTGCATCGGTCGCGATCGGCTGATTGACTGGGGGGATGACCCCCTCGTACCCGTCGTCACGACCCGTCGCCCTCGTCACGGGGGCCTCCCGAGGCATCGGTCGCGCCATCGCGCTCGACCTCGGCCGCACCCACCACGTCGTGCTGGTCGGACGGGACCGCGCGTCGCTCGAGAGCACACAGGGCGAGCTCCCCGACGCCTCCGTCCTGGTGCTCGACGTCGCCGACGAGGCATCCGTCGACGCGGCCGACCTGCCCGAAGAGGTCGACGTCCTCGTGCACAGCGCAGGCGTCAGCGGTGGGACGACCGTCGCCGAGGAGGACCGTGCCCACTGGCGGACGACATTCGAGGTCAACGTCTTCGGCGTCGCCCACCTCACCGCTCGACTGCTCCCCGCCGTTCGTGCGGCGGGCGGAACGATCGTGCTCATCAACTCCGGCGCGGGCCTGTTCTCCACCCCTGGTGGTGCGGTCTACTCCGCGTCGAAGTTCGCCCTGCGGACGTTCGCCGACACCCTGCGCGAGGAAGAGCGCGAGAACGGCGTGCGCGTCGTGTCGGTCCACCCGGGCATCGTGGACACCGAGATGGGCCACGGCGCGATCTCCGACGGTGGGCACCCCGAGCGGATGCTCCAGCCCGAGACGATCGCCGCCGGTGTCCGCGCGGCCGTCGACGCACCCCCCGAGGCCCAGTTCGAGATGATGTCGATCCGACCCAGCCTGTCGCCCAAGGGCTGAGCGAGCTGAGAGCGGCGACGCCGGGTCAGAGCCAGCCGGCCCGCCGGAACCGACGGAAGATCCCGACGCACAGCACGGCGATGACCCTTCCAACACCGTCCGCAGCTCGGCTCCGGACGCGGGGGAGTCCTCGCGGCGTCCACGTCGGTAAAGCGCACTGTCGATGATCGCGCGCCCGTTCTGCTCCCGGCGACCGCGCCCGGCCGCCGACATGCCGCACGTCCGGCGCCGATACGCTCGCCCCATGCGTGCCTGGTCGAGTCCCGGAGTCCCTGCCCTCGACGGGACGCCACCGACGCTGCAGGTGCACGACACCCGGTCGGGACGGTCCGTGCCGAGCGAGCCGGACGGATCGGCCCGCCTCTACGTCTGCGGCATCACCCCCTACGACGCGACCCATCTCGGCCACGCGGCCACCTACCTCGCCTTCGACCTCCTGCAGCGCCAGTGGCTCGATCGCGGTCTCGACGTCGTGTACACGCAGAACGTGACGGACGTCGACGACCCGCTGCTCGAGCGCGCCGTGGCGACCGGGGTCGACTGGGCCGAGCTCGCCGAGCGAGAGACGCAGCTGTTCCGTGAGGACATGGCGGCCCTGCGGGTCCTGGCCCCCGACCACTACGTGGGCGCGGTGGAGTCCATCGACCTCGTCGTCGACCTCGTGGAGAAGCTCGGCGACGCCGTGTACCGCGTCGACGACGACCTGTACTTCGACGTCCACGCCGACCCGGCGTTCGGTGACGTGAGCGGCTTCGACGACGCCACCATGCGTACGGTCTTCGGCGAGCGGGGGGGCGACCCGGACCGGACGGGCAAGAGGCACCCCCTCGACTGCCTCGTCTGGCAGGCGCCAAGGTCCGGGGAGCCGTCCTGGCCCTCGCGGCTCGGTCCCGGACGACCTGGCTGGCACATCGAGTGCGCCGCGATCGCGCTCGAGCACCTCGGCACCGCCTTCGACGTGCAGGGCGGCGGGTCGGACCTCGTCTTCCCGCACCACGAGATGTCGGCCGCGGAGGCCCGCGTCGCCACGGGCGAGGAGTTCGCGCAGGCGTTCGTCCACGCCGGGATGGTCGGCTACGACGGCGAGAAGATGAGCAAGTCGAAGGGCAACCTGGTCCTCGTCTCGGCCCTGCGCGAGGCCGGCCACGACCCGATGGCGATCCGGCTCGCGCTCCTGGCGCACCACTACCGCAGCGACTGGGAGTGGCGCGACGCGGAGATCGACGAGGCCGCGACGCGGCTCGCGCGCTGGCGCGACGCCGTCTCTCGTCCGTCGGCACCACCGGCCGGACCGGTCCTCGCCGGCCTGCGTGAGGCGATGGCCGACGACCTCGACGCACCGAGCGCCCTGCTCGCCGTGGATGCGTGGATGGCCGAGGACGGCGAGGACGCCGACGCGGGCGCGCAGGTGGCGGCCGCGGTCGATGCGCTGCTCGGCATCGCCCTGGACGTGTGAAGGACGGGCCCGACCCGCCCCCCGGCAGATCAGACCCGTCCAGATCGGGTGGTGTGCAGGCCCGTGGGCCTCGCGCTCCTCAGCGCTGGTACCGCGGTTGGTCCTGGGGCTTCTGGACGCCCAGCTCGCCACCGATGCGACCACCGAAGGGGCGCCCGTGGTCGGCGTACTCGTCACGGACGTACGTGAGCCGCCAGGGCCCGATCTCGATCCTGGTACCGGTCCGCAGCTGCTGCTCGGCACGGTGCTGGCCATGCACGACGGTCGGCACCGTCTCACTGCGGGCGGTCAGCACGTACTCGTCGTCGGGGGTGCGGTTCACGACGGCCTGCACGACGTCCATGCCGTCGAGCTGAAGGTCGACGTCCGGTCCGCTGCCGAGCACGGTCTCGCCGGGCAGCAGGTACAGCACGCGGACGCCCCGTCCGGTCGCCGGGACACGGGTGTCGCTGAGGTAGAGGCGGGGGTGACCGCCACCGTACGGATCGTGAGTCGTGGTGATCTTGCGGTTCCACCAGGGCAGGGGCGGCAGCTTGGGCCACTCGACCGGTGGCGGCATGAGGGTCCCGTCCGAGGAGGACAGCGCCGACGCCTTCAGCGACGTCGCCGCCCGCCAGCGGCACACCTTCACGTGACGGGACCTGGTCACCACGCGCTGCCACCAGGGCACCTTGACGTCGCCGATCCGCAGGACGGGTCCGCCGTCGTCGCACAGCGTCACGCACGCACCGTGGTCGGCCAGGACCTCGGCCCACTGGTTCATCTCACCGGTGGACCGGCCGGCCGCGAGTCGGGCGAGGTCGGAGGAGATGACGGAGAACTCGTGTCCGTCCCCCTCGACGCGCACCGTCAGGTGCTCGTCCTCGGGCGTCTCGATCTGGACGTCGAGGTCGACCAGCAGGCGGGTCACGGCACGACCTCAGCTGGGGTCGTCGGAGGTGGTGACACGGACGGTCCCGTTGAAGCGCCACGTGGCGCGCGGGGAGTCCGGTCCGGTGTCGCGCGGGACCTCGACCTCGAGGTCGTCGAGGTGGTAGCGCACCTCCGCTCCTCGTCCGGTGAGGTACTCCCAGACCTCGCGTCCCACGTCGGTCCAGTCGGTGACGGGGCGCGGTCCCTCGGCCTTGCCGGTGAGCGAGTGCTCGGTCGGCTCCGTGGGTCGCCCGGCGGACTCGGTGCTCATGGTTCCTCCTGTGACGCTGGTGACCCCATCGTGGCGTGGACCGTTCGATCCCGCACGACAAGTGCACGCGGCGAGCGACGAGGGGTCAGCTGCCGCCGGGACGGCGTCGCAGGTACCGCTCGAACTCCCGCGCGATCGACTCACCGGTGGCCTCGGGCAGCGCGTCGGCGTCCTGGGCCTGCTCGAGTTCCTCGACGTACTCCGCGATCTCGGGGTCCTCGGCCGTGGCCTCCTCGGCACCGCGCTGCCACGCCTCCGCGAGCTCGGCGAGCACCCCCTGGGGGAGCGGGCACCCGACGGCGTCCTCGAGGTGTCCGAGGAGCGCGAGGGTCGCCTTCGGGCACGGGGGTTCGGCGAGGTAGTGCGGCACGGCCGCCCACAGGGAGACGGCCGCGATGCCCTGCGCCGACGCGGTCTCGTTCAGGACCGCGTTGATGCCCACGGGGCCGGCGTAGCTCGACGGACGCAGCGAGAGCCTCGCGACCAGACTGGGGTCGGTCGAGCTCCCGGAGACCGGGACGGGACGGGTGTGCGGGGCGTCGGTCAGCAGGGCGCCGAGCGTGACCAGCTCGGTGACGCCGGCCAACGTCGCGAGTCCGAGCACGGTCGAGCAGAACGAGCGCCAGCGCATGTTCGGCTCCGGCGCCCGCAGCAGCAGGACGTCGCGCTCGAACCCGGACGGCCGGGCGAGGTACAGCGTCGGGACCGGCCAGACGATCTCCGCGGTGCCCTCGTCGTCACGCTCCAGGACCGGGCGGGTCAGCTGGAAGTCGTAGTAGTCGTCCGGGTCGAGCTCGGCAAGCACCTCGGCGTCCCACTCGTCGACGAGGTGGTCCACGACGGAGGACGCAGCGTCGCCGGCGTCGTTCCAGCCCTGGAAGGCCGCGACCATCCACGGGTCGTTGAGGGGAGGGATCGAGAGGTCGTCCACACCCCCAGCCTACGGACCCCCACGAGGTCAGGACGGTCGGACTCGCGCACTCACTCGTCGTCGGTGCGGTACCCGAGGTTCGGGGCCAGCCAACGCTCCGCCTCGGCCACGCTGATGCCCTTGCGTGCCGCGTAGTCGGCGACCTGGTCGCGGCCGAGGCGACCGATCACCATGTACTGCGACTGCGGGTGGGAGAAGTACCAGCCGCTGACCGACGCTCCCGGCCACATCGCCATCGACTCGGTGAGCTCGATGCCGGTGTGCTTCTGCACGTCCAGCAGGTCCCACAGCAGCTGCTTCTCGGTGTGCTCGGGGCACGCCGGGTATCCGGGAGCCGGGCGGATGCCGCGGTACTTCTCGGCGATGAGCTCGGTGTTGTCCAGCTGCTCGGCCGGCTCGTAGGCCCAGATCTCCTTGCGGACGCGCTCGTGCAGGCGCTCGGCGAAGGCCTCGGCGAGGCGGTCGGCGAGGGACTCCAGCAAGATGGCGTTGTAGTCGTCGTTCTGCTCCTTGAACTCCGCCACCTTGTCCTGGCTGCCGAGACCCGCGGTCACCGCGAAGGCGCCCACGTGGTCGGGGAGGCCGGTCTCCTTGGGCGCGACGAAGTCGGCCAGGCTCTTGTGGGCGATGCCCTCGCGGTGCTCGGTCTGCTGCCGCAGGTGGTGCAGGGTCGTGCGGACCTCGGACCGGGTGTCGTCGGTGTAGACCTCGATATCGTCGTGGTGCACGCGGGCGGCGGGGAAGATGCCGGCGACGCCGCACGCTCGCAACCACCGACCCTCGATGAGCGTGTCCAGCATCTCCTGGGCGTCGTCGTACAACCGTCGGGCCGTCTCGGCGGTGGCCGGATTGTTGAGGATGTCGGGGAAGCGCCCCTTCATCTCCCAGGCGTTGAAGAAGGGCTGCCAGTCGATGTACTCACGCAGCTCGGTGAGGTCGTAGTCATCGAAGACGTGCGGCACCCCGACCTCCCACGCCGGCTGAGGCGGGGCGTAGTCGGTCCAGTCGATCGGCGTGGCGTCGTCGCGCGCCTGCTCCAGCGACAGGATCTTGCGGGTGTCCTGGCGCGCTGCATGACGCTCGCGCAGCGAGTCGTAGTCGGCGGCGAGATCCTTCAGCAGGGCGGGCCGCAGGTCGTCGGACAGCAACGAGGAGACGACCGGGACCGAGCGCGAGGCGTCCTTGACCCACACGACGGGGCCGCGGTACTTCTCGTCGACCTTGACCGCGGTGTGCGCCCGGGAGGTGGTGGCGCCACCGATCAGCAGGGGGACGTCGAAGCCCTGGCGCTCCATCTCGGCAGCGACGTTCACCATCTCATCGAGGGACGGCGTGATGAGACCGGACAGGCCGATGATGTCGGCGTCGTGCTCCTTCGCGGCGTCGAGGATCTTCTGCACGGGCACCATGACCCCAAGGTCGATGACGTCGTAGTTGTTGCACTGCAGCACGACGCCGACGATGTTCTTGCCGATGTCGTGGACGTCGCCCTTGACGGTCGCCATGATCACCGTGCCGTTGCTGCGGCTCGCGTCGGAGGGGTCCTTCTCCTCCTCGATGAACGGGATCAGGTAGGCCACGGCCTTCTTCATGACGCGCGCGGACTTGACCACCTGCGGCAGGAACATCTTGCCGGCGCCGAACAGGTCGCCGACGACGTTCATGCCGTCCATGAGCGGGCCCTCGATGACCTCGATGGGTCGACCACCGCGTTCGGCGATCTCGGCGCGGAGCAGCTCGGTGTCGGACTCGACGTGGGCGTCGATGCCCTTGACCAGGGCGTGGGTGATGCGCTCGCCGAGGGGGAGGTCGCGCCACTCGGCGGTGGCCGCCTCGCCCTTCTCCCCACCGGAGGCGAACTCCCCGGCGATCTCGAGGAGCCGCTCGGTCGCGTCGTCGCGGCGGTTGAGGATCACGTCCTCGATGCGCTCGCGCAGGCGCGGGTCGACCTGGTCGTAGACGACGAGGGCGCCGGCGTTGACGATGCCCATGTCCATGCCCGCCTCGATGGCGTGGAACAGGAACACCGCGTGGATCGCCTCGCGGACCGGGTTGTTGCCGCGGAAGGAGAAGGAGACGTTCGAGACGCCGCCGGAGACCAGGGCGTGCGGCAGGTTCTGCTTGATCCAGCGGGTCCCCTCGATGAAGTCGATGCCGTACTCGGCGTGCTCCTCGATGCCCGTGGCCACCGCGAAGACGTTGGGGTCGAAGATGATGTCCTCGGCCGGGAAGCCGACCTCCTCGGTGAGGATGCGGTAGGCGCGGGCGCAGATCTCCTTGCGACGCTCCAGGGTGTCGGCCTGTCCGTCCTCGTCGAAGGCCATGACGACGACGGCGGCACCGTACTTGCGGCACAGGCGGGCGTGCCGGACGAACGGCTCCTCGCCCTCCTTCAGGGAGATGGAGTTGACGATCGACTTGCCCTGCAGGCACTTCAGCCCGGCCTCGATCACCTCCCACTTGGAGGAGTCGACCATCACCGGCACCCGACAGATGTCCGGCTCGGCCGCCACCAGCTTCAGGAAGCGGTCCATCGCGGCGACGCCGTCGATCATCCCCTCGTCCATGTTGACGTCGATGACCTGCGCGCCGTTCTCGACCTGCTGGAGGGCGACGGCGAGCGCGGTGTCGTAGTCGCCGTCGCGGATCAGGTTGCGGAAGCGGGCCGAGCCGGTGATGTTCGTGCGCTCGCCGACGTTGAGGAACAACGAGTCCTCGTCGACGACGAGCGGCTCGAGGCCGGACAGGCGCAGTGCGGGGGAGACGTCGGCGACCCGCCGCGGGGCGAGCCCCTCGACCGTCCGGGCGATGTGGGCGATGTGGTCGGGGGTGGTGCCGCAGCACCCGCCGACGAGGTTGTAGAGCCCGGCCTCGGCGAACTCGCGCAGCACGGCTGCGGTCTGGTCGGGCTCCTCGTCGTACTCGCCGAAGGCGTTCGGCAGGCCCGCGTTGGGGTAGCAGGAGACGAAGCAGTCGGCGAGGCGCGAGAGCTCGGCGACGTAGGGACGCATCTCCTCGGCGCCGAGGGCGCAGTTCAGACCCACCAGCAGCGGCTTGGCGTGGCGGACGGAGTACCAGAAGGCCTCCGTCGTCTGCCCCGAGAGAGTCCGCCCGGAGGCGTCGGTGATGGTGCCGGACAGGACGATCGGCCAGCGGCGCCCGTACTCCTCGAAGACCGTCTCGACGGCGAAGATGGCTGCCCGCGCGTTCAGCGTGTCGAAGATCGTCTCGATGAACACCAGGTCCGCGCCACCGTCGAGGAGCGCACGCGTGGCCTCGGCGTAGGCGTCGACGAGCTCGTCGTAGCCGATGTTGCGGGCGCCGGGGTCGTTGACGTCCGGTGAGATGGACGCCGTGCGCGTCGTCGGCCCGAGCGCACCGGCCACGTACCGGGGACGACCGCTCTCCTCGGCCACGGCGTCGGCCTCCCGGCGCGCGAGCCGGGCCGCCTCCAGGTTGAGCTCGTAGGCGAGCTCGACCATGTCGTAGTCGCGCAACGAGATCGCGTTGGCGTTGAAGGTGTTGGTCTCGATGATGTCGGCGCCGGCCTCGAGGTACTCGCGGTGGATCGCGGCGATGAGGTGCGGCTGGGTCAGGGTGAGCAGGTCGTTGTTGCCCGCGACGTCGCTCGGCCAGTCCTTGAAGCGCTCGCCGCGGTAGCCGGCCTCGTCGGGCCGGTCCCGCTGGATCGCCGTGCCCATGGCGCCGTCGAGCACCATGATGCGCTGCTGCAGCGCCGCAGTGAGCTCGGCGGTGGCGTCCGGACGCCACGAGGTCTCTCGGGACACGCATTCCTCCACGGGTGACGAGACGAGATCTGGTCTGTGTGGGGAACCTCCAGCCGTCGGCGGGCTCGCGTGGACCTTCTCGGAAGTTCTCCACCAGTCTTCCACACCCCACCAGCACGAGGCGCGACCTTTCCGCCGACCGGACGTCATGTCCGGCCCACGTCACGTCATGGGGTGGGCCGCCTCGTCGGCCGGCATGCGCGCGACGATCGCGACGGCAGCCACGACGAGCGGGATGACCGCAGCCACCAGGAAGACGCTCCGGACCCCCACGGCCTCCCGCTGGAGGCACGACCGAGCAGCTCCGGCGGGACCCGACGTTGCAGCAGCGTGCCCCAGGGCACCATGGGAGCCGACATCAGCACGCCGACGGCGAACATCGCCACAGCGATCGCCGGGACCGACGACGTGACGGCGACGACGAGCAGCGGCAGACACGCCAGGCCCCACATCGCGTTCATGATCGTCAGGTAGCGCCGGGGCATCGGCAACGCGCCGGTGACCAGCGAGGCCACCGCGCTGCCGACCCCGTAGGCGGCGAGCACGAGGGCGTGTCCAGGTCGCCGACCAGCGCCCGGAGAGCGCGCGGCGCCGAGTGCGAAGGCACCGGCCGGGGACGACGAGGTCACTACGAGGGAGCCGGCTGCCGGTCCGCCGGCATGCTGCAGGACCGGGCGGAGGAAGCCCTAGAAGCCGACCGTGGCGCCGATGACCAGGCTCACCACGGCGAGCTGACCGAGGGTGACGACACCGGCCAGGGCCGAGCCGGCCACGGCGATGACCCAGACGCCGTCACCGGCGAGCTCGAACGCACTGGCGGAGGCCAACCAGCGGTGCTGGCGCTGCCGGAAGGGTCACAACGGCCCGCGGCTCCAGCGCACCTCGGCAAGGACCCCACCCGGTCGTGACACCCCGCGGAACGCTCCCGACCAGGGCATAACGTGGTCCCACGTGAGCACTCCTGCCGCCGTCCTGTGGGACCTCGACGGCACCCTCGTCGACACCGAGCCGCTGTGGATGGCCGAGGAGGCCGCCGTCGCCGCCGAGCACGGGGTGGAGTGGACCGAGCAGGACGGCCTCGAGCTCGTCGGCAACGCCCTCCTGGACTCCGGGCGGATCCTGCAGCGCAAGCTCTCCTCGCCGCTCACCCCCGAGGAGATCGTGGACCGTCTCGTCGTCCGGCTCGCCGACTCCCTGCGGGGGGACATCCCCTGGCGGCCCGGGCTGCCGGCCCTCGTGGAGGAGGTCGCCACCGCCGGGATCCCGCAGGCGCTGGTCACGATGTCGTACGCGCAGATCGCCGCGCCGGTGGCAGAGGTGCTGCCCTTCGACGCCGTGGTCACGGGCGACGTGGTCGCGCGCGGCAAGCCCGACCCGGAGCCCTACCTCGAGGCCGCCCGACGACTCGGCGTCGACCCTCGGGACTGCCTGGCGGTGGAGGACTCGCCGACCGGCGCCGCGTCGGCGAACGCGGCCGGCTGTGTCGTGCTGGTGGTGCCCCACCTGGTGGCGGTACCGCTGACGCCACGTCGCGTCGTGCGGAAGGGGTTGGAGGTCCTCGACGCGACCGAGCTGTTCGACCTCTGGGCCAGCCGGTCCGCCGACCGACTGCGGTGACGGAGCGCGGCGATCGACCTCACGTCTCGAGCGAGGCGTCCGCCGGGACCCGACGGATGCTCGACCACGGCAGTGCGGTGCCACCGCGCTCGGGGCACACGTCGGTGAAGGAGCACCACCGGCACAGGGGACCGGGCCGCGCTGGGAACTCGCCGGTGCTCAGCGCACGGTCGATCGCCTGCCAGAGCGCCCCGAGCTTGCGCTCGGTGGCCTCGAGGTCGGCGACCGTGGGCTCGTACGACAGGACGGTGCGATCGCCGAGGTACAGCAGCTGCAGCAGCGTGGGGAGCACGCCGCGCGAGCGCCAGACGACGAGGGCGTAGAAGCGCATCTGGAACAGCGCCTTGTCCTCGTGCCGCTCGCCCGGCGAGCGTCCCGTCTTGTAGTCGACGATCCGGATCCGACCGTCCTCGGCGACGTCGATCCGATCGACGATCCCGCCGAGGCCGAGACCGGACTCCAGCCGGTGGTCGACCCGCACCTCCCGACCCTCGGGCTCGAGCCAGCGCGGGTCCTCGAGGGCGAAGTAGGACGCGAGCAGCCGGTGCGCGGAGTCCAGCCAGGCGCGCTCGTCGTCCTCGGCCGCGAACAGCGTCGAGAGGCGGTCGTCCTCCTCGCGCAGACCGTCCCACGACGCAGGCACCGAGGCGATCGCTCGCTCGAGGGTGCGGTCGCCGGCGGGAAGGTCGAAGAGGTCCTCCAGCACCGCGTGCACCAGGGTGCCGCGCACGGCGACCGGGTCGGCGGGCTCGTGCAGGCGGTCCACGGTCCGGTACCGGTAGCGCAGCGGACACCCGAGGAAGTCCGCCGCCCGGCTCGGCGAGAGTCTCTCGCGCACCGGCACAGGCGTAGGGAGCACGGTGGACGACGACATGCCGCTCACCGTATCCGCGGGCGACGACAGCCTCGGCGAACGGCGCGCCCGGGAGGCGCCCCGTAGATTGGAGCGATGATCGCCGGGCGCTCCTTCGACCTCGTCCGGTGGGGTTCCACCCGCGTGACGGCGCACCCGTCCCTGCTGCTCGCCGCGGTCGTCCTCGTCGTGCTGTTCGCGCCGCGCTTCGACCAGGGACCGCTCGACCCCTACGTGGCCGGGCTGGTCTTCGTCGTCGCCCTCTACCTGTCGATCCTGCTCCACGAGCTCGCCCACGTGGCAGCCGCTCGTGCCTGGGGGCTCGCCGTGCCCCGCGTGGTCCTGCACCTGCTCGGCGGCCACACCGAGATCGTCGGCACCCGCGGTCCGGCCCAGGCCGCGGTCACCGCCCTCGTCGGTCCCCTGGCGTCGGCGGGCATCGCCGCCGCGGTCTTCGCGGTCGTCGCGACGGTCGAGGACGCCACCACCGCCCAGATCCTCTGGTCGCTCGCCTGGGTCAACCTGCTGCTCGCGGTGTTCAACCTCCTGCCCGGTCTCCCCCTCGACGGGGGACACGTCGTCGCGGCGCTCGGGTGGGCGCTGACGGGCCGTCGCTCCAGCGGCACCTCGGCCACGGCCTGGATCGGACGAGGCACCGCACTCGGCGTGCTCGCGCTCGTCGTAGGGTTCAGGTTCGGGGAGCCCGGCGCCCTCCCCGAGGTCGTGCTCGGCGCCCTGGTCGCCGCCTTCCTGTGGACCGGGGCGGGCCGCGCCGACGCCCTCGCCACCGCCCAACGAGCCGACGAGCAGCACGAGAGGACCCCCGATGACCGCAGCACCCCGTAGCGGCCCCCTGACGGAGGGGGAGTGGGTCCGGCTCAACGACGCGAAGGGACGCAAGCACAACATCCGACTCGAGGCGGGGCGCGAGTTCTCCACCAAGAAGGGTCAGATCCGCCACGACGACATCATCGGCCGACCCGAGGGCATCGTGGTCACCTCCTCCCTCGACGGCGACTACCAGGTCTTCCGGCCCCTGTTGCACGAGTACGTGGTCTCCATGCCGCGTGGCGCGGCGATCATCTACCCCAAGGACGCCGCGCACGTCGTCACGATGGCCGACATCTTCCCCGGGGCGCGCGTCGTCGAGGCCGGCGCCGGGTCCGGGAGCCTGACCACCTACCTGCTGCGCGCGATCGGTCCGGAGGGTGCGCTGGGCTCGTACGAGCTCCGCGAGGACTTCGCCGAGACCGCGCGGGCCAACGTCGAGCAGGCGACCGGCGGCCACCCGGGCTGGACCCTCACCGTCGGCGACGTCCGCGAGGTCATGACCGAGACCGAGGTCGACCGCCTCGTCCTCGACATGGTCGATCCCTGGACGTGCGTGCCGCTCGCCGCCGAGCGGCTCGTCCCCGGTGGCGTGGTCTGCGCCTACGTGGCCACCACCACCCAGCTGTCGCGCTTCGTCGAGACCCTGCGCGCGGAGGGCGGCTTCACCGAACCGGTGGCGTGGGAGACGATGCAGCGCGAGTGGCACCTCGAAGGTCTCGCCGTCCGTCCCGACCACCGCATGGTGGGACACACGGCCTTCCTGGTCACCGCGCGGCGCATGGCCCCGGGGCACCGCGCCCTGGAGAAGACCCGCCGCCCCGCGCCCGGCGCCTACGGTCCGGACTACACCGGCCCCCGCCCCGCCGGCATGGCCGACGAGCCGCCCGGCGACGCCTGAGTCCGTCGCCGGCACGGCAACCCCCGAGGCGCCCCGTCACCGGATCGTCACCGTCCGACGCGCGGATGCAACGGCGTCGCGACGCTCGCGCGGGTAAGGTCGAGAGCGACGAGCAAAGGTGGTTCCCATGACCGATCACGACGGCCCTCGCCCCGCTGGACCACGTTCCGGTGACGACGACCGTGAGCTCTCCTCCCTGCGCGCCGAGGTCGAGCACCTTCGACGTCGGCTCACCACCAGCGGGGGCGTCGACTCCCGGCTGTCCGAGCTCGAGGCCCGGCTCTCGGCGACGTCGGCCCAGAACGAGCGACTGTCCTCCACGCTGCGCGAGGCACGCGAGCAGATCGTCACGCTCAAGGAGGAGGTCGACCGGCTCGCCCAGCCGCCCGTCGGCTTCGGCACCTTCCTGCAGCGCAACGAGGACGACTCCGTCGACGTCTTCACCGGAGGCCGCAAGCTGCGTGTCCACGTCAGCCCCGCGGTCGACAAGGATGCGTTGCAGCGCGGCCAGGAGGTCATCCTCAACGAGTCGATGAACGTGGTCGACGCGCTCGCGTTCGAGACGACTGGGCAGGTCGTCATGCTCAAGGAGGTCCTCGCCGACGGTGAACGCGCGCTCGTGCTCGGCAACGCCGACGAGGAGACCGTCGTGCGCCTCGCCGACTCCCTCGCCGGGCTGAAGCTGCGCGCCGGCGACTCCCTGCTCATGGACTCGCGCTCGGGCCACGTCTACGAGCGGGTGCCCAAGAGCGAGGTCGAGGAGCTCGTGCTGGAGGAGGTCCCCGACATCGACTACACCTCGATCGGCGGACTGGCCGGCCAGATCGAGTCGATCCGCGACGCCGTCGAGCTGCCCTACCTGCACCCCGAGGTCTTCATCGAGCACGAGCTCAAGCCGCCGAAGGGCGTCCTGCTCTACGGCCCGCCCGGGTGCGGCAAGACGATGATCGCCAAGGCCGTCGCGTCGTCGCTGGCCAAGAAGGTCACCGAGCGCACGGGCGAGGAAGGGCGCAGCTACTTCCTGAACATCAAGGGCCCGGAGCTGCTGAACAAGTACGTGGGCGAGACCGAGCGGCACATCCGCCTGGTCTTCCAGCGCGCCCGAGAGAAGGCCAGTGAGGGCACGCCGGTCATCGTCTTCTTCGACGAGATGGACTCGCTGTTCCGCACCCGCGGCTCGGGCGTCTCCTCCGACGTCGAGAACACGATCGTCCCGCAGCTGCTGAGCGAGATCGACGGCGTCGAGGGACTGGAGAACGTGCTGGTCATCGGCGCGTCCAACCGCGAGGACATGATCGACCCGGCCATCCTGCGCCCGGGGCGCCTGGACGTGAAGATCAAGATCGAACGCCCCGACGCCGAGTCCGCCCGCGACATCTTCTCCAAGTACCTGACCCCGCGTCTGCCGCTGCACGCCGACGACCTCGCCGAGTGGGGCGGCGACGCCCAGGCCACGGTCAACGCGATGATCCAGCGCACCGTGGAGCGGATGTACACCGAGTCCGAGGACAACCAGTTCCTCGAGGTCACCTACGCCGGTGGCGACAAGGAGGTCCTGTACTTCAAGGACTTCAACTCCGGGGCGATGATCCAGAACATCGTCGACCGGGCCAAGAAGATGGCGATCAAGGACCTGCTCGATCACGGTTCACGCGGCCTGCGCGTGCAGCACCTGCTGCAGGCCTGCGTCGATGAGTTCAAGGAGAACGAGGACCTGCCGAACACCACCAACCCCGACGACTGGGCGCGGATCTCCGGCAAGAAGGGCGAGCGCATCGTGTTCATCCGCACCCTCGTGACCGGCAAGGGCGGCAACGAGCCCGGACGGTCCATCGACACCGTCGCCAACACCGGGCAGTACCTCTGAGCGAGATCGTCGCTGTCGGGGACTCGGCCCGCCCTGACGTCACCGTCCGCGCGGGCCGCTACGACGAGCCGGCCGTGGTCGAGATGACGGCGACCGTGCAGGCCGAGTACGCGGTCCGCTACGGCGGCTCGGGCGACCGGTCGCCGATCGACGACGGCGAGTTCACGCCGCCGCGCGGGACGTTCCTCGTCGTCGAGGCGGGCGGCGCGGCCGTGGCGATGGGCGGATGGCGCCGCGGCGGTCCGGCTCCCGGCGACGCCGAGATCAAGCGCATGTACGTCCGCCCCGAGCACCGCGGACGTGGGTGGTCACGCCTCGTGCTCGCCGAGCTCGAGCGGACCGCTGCCGACGCCGGGGTCGTCCGGCTCGTGCTGGAGACCGGACAGGCCCAGCCGGAGGCCATCGCCCTCTACCGCAGCAGCGGCTACGTCGACGTCGAGCCGTTCGGCTTCTACCGCGACTCCCCGCTCAGCGTCCACCTGGGCAAGCGCCTGGCATGAGGCTGCTGCGCCGCTGGGTGGACACGGTCCTCGTGCTGGCGGTCGCCGCGGCCGTCGTCCTCCTGCGACGCGCGATGCGGCTGAGGGCGGTGCATCCCGACCTCCGCCAGCCGGCACTGCTGGTGGCCGTGCCGTTCCGGCGCTGGAGCCTGCCGGTCGTGCGTCGCGTCCTCGTGCTGTCGACGCCCGTCGTCGACGGGGTCGTCCACCACGAGGCTCTCGGCCCGGCCACGCCCGACGGGCACCGACCGCGGCTCGAGGTGCACCGGCCTCGGTCCCCGGACCCGGACCTCGCGTCCGCAGTGCTCCTGTGGCTGCACGACGGCGGCCCCGGCCAGGTCGACCCCGGACGCCTCGTCGTGGCCGGCGCGAGTGCCGGGGGAGGGCTCGCAGCCTCCCTCGTGCACCACCTGCACGACCACGGCCCCGTCCGGCCGGCGCTGCAGGCCCTGGTCTACCCGATGCTCGACGACCGCACGCTGCCCGGATCCGCGGCCCGGGTGCCCCGCCCGGTCTGGTCGAGCCGCTCGAACTGGTTCGGCTGGCAGAGCCTGCTGGGCCTCGAGCCCGGCGGCGACCGGTCGCCGGAGGCTGCGGTGCCGGCACGGCGAGCGGACCTCTCGTCCCTGCCGCCGACGTGGATCGGGGTGGGCGACGTCGACCTCTTCCACGACGAGTGCGTCCGTCACGCCGATCGACTGGTCGCGGCGGGCGTGCGCACCGAGCTCGTCGTCGCCCACGGCCTCTACCACGGGGCCGACGCCGCCAAGGGCGACCGCGTCACGCTCACGCGGGAGTTCCGTGCCGCCTTCCACGCGGCCGTGCGTGCCGCCCTGACCGAGGGTCCTCAGCGGGCGGCGCGCCGCCGCGTGCGGGGGTGACGCAGCCCCACCACGTCCAGGCCGGACGGGTCGTGCCGCTCCACCGCTGCCGCGTAGTGCCCGACCAGCTCGGAGCAGACCGGACGCCAGCCGCGGAGCACCACCGAGCGACGGGCCGCACGCCCGAACGCCTCACGCTTGGCCTCGTCCCCGGTGAGGTCGCGGACGTGGGCGACCATCTCCTCCAGGCGGCCCGGTCGGTAGAGCCAGCCGGTGCGGCTGTGGTCGACGAGGTCGACCGGCCCGCCGACGCCCGCCGCCACGACGGGCAGTCCGCTGGCCAGGGCCTCCTGCACGACCTGGCAGAAGGTCTCGGTCTCGCTCGTGTTCACGAGGACGTCGAGGCTGGCCATCGCCGTCGCGAGCGCGTCGCCGTGCAGCATCCCCGTGAAGTGGGCGTCCGGCAGGAGCCGCTCGAGACGAGCCCGCTCGGGGCCGTCGCCGATGACCACGACCTTGATGCCGTCGAGGTCTGCCAGGGCAGCCAGGTCCTCGACCTGCTTCTCCGGCGCGAGTCGACCCACGAGGCCGACCAGCTTCTCGTCGTCCGGCGCCACCCGGCGCCGCCACGCGTGCGAGCGCTTGTCCGGCGTGAACCTCTCGGAGTCCACGCCGCGGCGCCACATCCGCAGGCGCTGGACACCGTGGGCCTCCAGCTCGCGCTGCGTCGCCACCGACGGCACGAGGGTCAGCGTCGCGTGGCCGTGGATGTCGCGGACCCGGCGCCAGAGGAGCGCGGCGGTGCCCTTCAACCCGTAGCGGGACGCGTACCCGGGCACGTCGGTCTGGTAGACCGCGACGACCGGCAGGTCGAGCTCGCGCGCCGCCAGGGCACCGCGCCAGCCGAGCGCGAAGGGCGAGGCCAGGTGCACGACGTCGGGTGCGAACTCGCGCAGGATCTCGGTGACCGGGGCGACGCGGCCGGTGGCGACGCGGACGTCGCGGTACCCGGGGAAGGACCAGGCGCGCACCGTGGCGACCCGGGACCGCTCGCCCACGGTCTCGGGCACGTCGGGGGCGTCCGGTGTGACGACGAGGACGTCGTCACCGCGGCTCTCCAGGTGCTCGACCACGCGGAGCACCGTGTGGACCACACCGTTGGTCTGGGGGAGGAAGGACTCGGCGATGATGGCTACCTTCATGACTCTCACCGTCACGAGGTCGATCGACCGGCTGCACACCGGAAGGTGTCGTGTCGAAGATCAGCGGGCGACGACTCGGCGACGTCGCCGGACGTCCGCGTACGCTTCGGGCCATGACGGTCCGACGCGTGCAGGGCAGTGAGGTCGAGTACGGCATCTCGGTGCAGGGCCAGCCCGAGGCGAACCCCATGGTCGCCTCCAGCCAGGTCGTCAACGCCTACGCCGCCGCCCACGGACTGACCCGACGCGCGCGCTGGGACTTCGAGGAGGAGAGTCCGCTGCGCGACGCCCGCGGCTTCGACCTCAGTCGCGAGTCGGCCGATCCGTCCCAGCTGACCGACGAGGACCTCGGGCTCGCGAACATCATCCTCACCAACGGTGCGCGGCTGTACGTCGACCACGCCCACCCGGAGTACTCGAGCCCCGAGGTCACCTCGCCGCGCGACGTCGTGGTGTGGGAGCGCGCGGGGGAGCAGGTGATGCGACGTGGGGCCGAGCTCGCGGCCCAGGTGCCCGGCAGTGCGCCGATCGTGCTCTACAAGAACAACATCGACAACAAGGGGGCCTCCTACGGCTCCCACGAGAACTACCTCATGCGCCGCGACGTGCCGTTCGAGGACGTCGTGAAGCACCTGACGCCGTTCTTCGTCTCCCGTCCGGTCGTCTGCGGCGCGGGTCGCGTCGGGCAGGGGCAGGACGGCAGCGTCCACGCCTACCAGCTGGCCCAGCGGGCGGACTACATGGAGGTCGGCGTGGGCCTGGAGACCACGTTGAAGCGGCCCATCATCAACACCCGCGACGAGCCGCACGCGGACCCCAAGAAGTATCGCCGGCTCCACGTCATCATCGGCGACGCGAACCGCTCGGAGATCTCGATCTACCTCAAGCACGGGACGACGTCGATCGTGCTCGCCATGCTCGAGGCGGGGTTCCTTCCCGACGACCTGACGCTGGCGCAGCCGGTGCGCGCCCTGCACGACATCTCCCACGACCCGACGCTGCAGGCCCTCGTGGAGCTCGACGACGGTCGCACCATGACCGGGCTCGACGTCCAGTGGCGCTACCTCGAGCTGGCACGGGCGTTCGTCGCCCGCGACGGCTCGGACGACCAGACCGACGACGTCCTCGCTCGCTGGGAGGAGGTCCTGACCCGACTCGGCCGCGACCCGATGGAGTGCGTGCGTCAGCTCGACTGGGTGGCCAAGCTGGCACTGCTCGAGCAGTACCGCGAGCGCGACCGCCTCGACTGGGACCACGCGAAGCTGCACCTCGTCGACCTGCAGTACCACGACATCCGCCCCGAGCGAGGCGTGTACGACCGGCTCGAGCGGGCCGGCCGCATGGAACGGCTCGTGACCGACGAGGAGATCACGGCCGCGGTCACCTCGCCACCGTTGGACACGCGGGCCTACTTCCGGGGCACCTGTCTCGCCCGCTACGCCCCGGAGGTCGCCGCCGCGTCCTGGGACTCGGTGATCCTCGACCTGCCGGGGTACGACTCGCTGCAGCGGATCCCTACCATGGAACCCCTGCGCGGCACCGCCGAGCACGTCCGGGGGCTGTTCGAGTCCAGCGAGACCGCCACCCAGCTGTTCCGCGCCATCACCACCCGCTGACCGTCACGCGTCGATCACGGCGCCGGTGTGGCCGACGCGGGCTAGGCTGGCGTCATGGCCGAGCACCAGCACAAGAGCCCGAAGAAGTCCTCCGAGTCCGAGGAGACGACCTCCCACGAGGTCGAGGGGGTCGACACCGAGCGCAAGGAGCGCCTCGACGACGACGTCGACTCCATCCTGGGCGAGATCGACGACGTGCTCGAGGAGAACGCCGAGGAGTTCGTGCGCAGCTTCGTGCAGAAGGGCGGGCAGTGATGCTGCCGGAGGGCTTCCGCTCGGTCGGTGGCACCTCCTTCGCGGAGTTCCTCGGCGACCAGGCACCTCAACTGCTGCCCTCGGCGCGCGAGAGCGCCGGCGGTGAGCTCGCCGGCGTCACCCACGGCACCACCATCGTCGCCGCCACCTTCGACGGCGGCGTCGTCATGGCCGGCGACCGTCGCGCCACCATGGGCAACGTCATCGCCCAGCGCGACATCCAGAAGGTCTTCCCGACCGACGAGTACTCCTGCGTCGGCATCGCCGGAACGGCCGGCATCGCCGTGGAGATGACGCGCCTGTTCCAGGTCGAGCTCGAGCACTACGAGAAGATCGAGGGTGCCACGCTGTCCACCGACGGCAAGGCCAACCGGCTCGCCACGCTCATCCGCGGCAACCTCGGTCTGGCCATGCAGGGCCTCGCCGTCGTGCCGCTGTTCGCCGCCTACGACATCGACGCCGCGTGCGGACGCATCTTCGCCTTCGACGTCACCGGCAACAAGAACGAGGAGCGCACGTTCCACTCCGTCGGCTCCGGGTCGACGTTCGCCCGGGGGTCGCTCAAGAAGCTGTACTCGGAATCGATGAGCGAGGCCGACGCGGTCACCGCCGTCGTGCAGTCGTTGTACGACGCCGCCGACGACGACACCGCCACCGGTGGCCCCGACCTCGCCCGGCGGATCTTTCCGTTGGTCTCGGTCATCACCGCCGACGGCTACCGCGCGTGGGACGAGGCCGCCACCGCCGAGGTCGCCGACCGGGTCGTCGCCGGCCGGATGAGCCGTCCCGACGGGCCCTCGGCCCCCCTCACCTGAGCGGCCACGTGAGCCCGACCCCTACGACGTCCCACCAGCACCCGAGGAGCGTGTCGTGACCGCACCGTTCTACGTCTCACCCGAGCAGCTCATGAAGGATCGGGCCGACTTCGCGCGCAAGGGCATCGCCCGCGGCCGCAGCGTGGTCGTGCTCCAGTACGCCGACGGCATCCTGCTCGTCGCGGAGAATCCCTCCCGGGCGCTGCACAAGATCAGCGAGATCTACGACCGGATCGGGTTCGCCGCCGTCGGGCGCTACAACGAGTTCGAGAACCTGAGGATCGCCGGCGTGCGCCTGGCGGACCTTCGCGGCTACTCCTACGACCGCCGCGACGTCACCGCCCGGGGCCTCGCCAACGCCTACGCCCAGACGCTCGGCACCATCTTCTCCTCCGGTGGCGAGAAGCCCTGGGAGGTCGAGCTCTTCGTCGCCGAGGTGGGCGAGGCGGCCGAGGACGACCGCATCTACCGGCTCATGTACGACGGGTCGGTCGCCGACGTCCGCGGCCACGGCGTCATGGGCGGGCAGAGCGAGCAGATCGACGCCCACCTGACCGAGCACTACACCGACGGTCTCGACCTCCCCGCCGCGTTGCAGCTGGCGGCCACGGCCCTGGGCCGCGACACCGCCGAGCCCCGCGAGATCAAGGCGACCGACCTGGAGGTCGCCGTCGTCGACCGGACGCGCACGCAGCCGCGCAAGTTCAAGCGGCTCGCTCCCGAGGCGGTCGAGTCGGCGCTCGCCGGCTGACCGCCGACCCCGCCGGCGTCCGCCCCTCGGGGTCACCAGCGAGGGTGGATCGCCTCGCGGAGGTGGGTGTCGTAGACCCGGCGCACGCCCTCGAGGACGGACCCGTCGAGGGTGACGCCGGCCGCCGCGGCGTTCCCGCGTGCCTGCTCGGGCGAACGCGCACCAGGGATGACGGTGCTGACGCCCTCCTGCGCGACCACCCAGGCGAGCGCCGCCCGCGCGGGCGGGAGGTCCTCGGGCAGCAGTGCGGCGAACTCCTGCGCAGCGCGCACGCCCACCTCGAAGTCGACCCCGGAGAAGGTCTCGCCGACGTCGAACGCCTCGCCGGCGCGGTTGAACGTGCGGTGGTCGTCCTCGGCGAACGTCGTGTCCGTCGTGTAGCGGCCGCTGAGCAGGCCACTGGCCAGCGGCACGCGGGCGATGATGCCCACCCCCGCCGCGCGGGCCGCGGGCAGCACCTCGTCGAGAGGCTTGAGGCGGAACGCGTTCAGGATGATCTGCACGCTCGCGACGCCGGGTCGTGCGATCGCCGCCAACGCCTGGTCACACGTCTCGACGCTCACGCCGTAGGCAGCCGTCACGCCCTCGGCCACGAGCGTGTCGAGCGCGTCGTACACCTCGTCGTCCTCGACGACCGCCGTCGGCGGGCAGTGCAGCTGCACGAGGTCGAGGGTCTCGACGTCGAGGTTGCGCCGGGAGCGGTCCGTCCAGGCGCGGAAGTTCTCCATCACGTAGTTCTCGGGCACCTGGTCCATGCGACGGCCCATCTTCGTGGCCACCGTGACGTCGACGCCTGGGTGGGCGCGGCGGAAGTCGGCGATGACCTGCTCGCTGCGGCCGTCGCCGTAGACGTCGGCAGTGTCCAGGAAGGTGACGCCGGACTCGACGGCAGCCTCCAGCACGGCCATCGCGTCGTCACGGCTGACGTCACCCCAGTCCGCGCCGAGCTGCCACGTGCCGAGGCCGACGACCGACACGTCGCGACCGGTCCTTCCAAGGGTCCTGTGCTCCATGCCTGGAGCCTACGGGTCACGCGCGGCCTCGGCGCTTCGGCCGACGACTCCTCCACCGCCGGACTAGGCTGCGGTCATGGACCGTCGGATCATGGGCATCGAGAACGAGTACGGCGTGACGTGCTCGTTCAAGGGCCAGCGGCGCCTGTCGCCCGACGAGGTCGCCCGCTACCTGTTCCGTCGAGTCGTCTCGTGGGGGCGTTCGAGCAACGTCTTCCTGCGCAACGGCGCACGGCTCTACCTGGACGTCGGCAGCCACCCGGAGTACGCGACGCCCGAGTGCGACGACGTCGCCGAGCTCGTCACCCACGACCGCGCCGGTGAGCGCATCCTCGAGGGACTGATGCTCGACGCGCAGGCCCGCCTCGCCGACGACGGCATCGAGGGCGACATCTACCTGTTCAAGAACAACACCGACTCCGCCGGCAACTCCTACGGCTGCCACGAGAACTACCTCGTCGGACGCGGTGGGGAGTTCGCCCGCCTCGCCGACGTCCTCATCCCGTTCCTGGTCTCGCGACAGATCATCTGCGGTGCCGGCAAGGTGCAGCAGACGCCGCGGGGGACGGTCTACTCCGTCAGCCAGCGCGCCGAGCACATCTGGGAGGGGGTCTCGAGTGCCACCACGCGGTCGCGACCGATCATCAACACCCGCGACGAGCCGCACGCGGACGCCGAGCGCTTCAGGCGCCTGCACGTGATCGTCGGCGACTCGAACATGAGCGAGACGACCACCATGCTCAAGGTCGCCACCACCGATCTCGTCCTGCAGATGATCGAGGCGGGCGTGACGATGCGCGACCTGACCCTCGACAACCCCATCCGCGCGATCCGCGAGATCTCCCACGACATGACCGGCCGCCGCAAGGTCCAGCTCGCCAGCGGTCGGGAGATGTCGGCGCTGGAGATCCAGGCCGAGTACTTCGCGAAGGCCGCCGACTTCGTCGACCGTCACGGCCTCCACACGCCCACCATCGATCGGTCCATGGACCTGTGGGAGCGGTGCCTCAAGGCGGTGGAGTCCGAGGACCACTCGCTCGTCGAGCGCGAGATCGACTGGGTGATCAAGTACCGCCTGCTCGATCGCTACCGCTCCTCCAACGGCCTCAGCTGGGCCGACCCGCGCATCGCGCAGCTCGACCTCGCCTACCACGACATCCGGCGCGACCGCGGCGTGTTCCACCTGCTCGAGCGCCGTGGGGCGGTGGCCCGGGTGACCCGCGACCTCGACGTCTTCACGGCCAAGTCCGTGCCGCCGCAGACCACCCGGGCGCGGCTGCGCGGCGACTTCATCAAGCGCGCCCAGGAACGACGCCGCGACTTCACCGTCGACTGGGTGCACCTCAAGCTCAACGACCAGGCCCAGCGCACCGTCCTGTGCAAGGACCCCTTCCGGTCCCACGACGAGCGGGTGCAACGTCTCATCGACGGCATGTGAGGCGCTCAGGATCCTCTTGGCCCGCGTCGTTAGGGTGACCGAGGTCCGTGTCCCCCGACGAAAGCCGCTCCTGTGCGACGTCTTCTGGCCCTCTGCCTGACCAGTGTCCTGGTGCTGTCCGCCTGCGGCGGTGACTCCGGCGCCCTCGACGACATCGAGGTGAGCGGCGGCTCGAACCCCACGCTCGACGTGCCCGAGGGCTTCACCACCGCCGAGACCGAGACGCGCGTCGTCTCCGAGGGGGACGGCGACGAGGTGGCGGAGGGCGACTCGGTCAAGGTGAACTACCTCGCGGTCAACGGCCGCACCAACGAGGAGTTCGACAACTCCTACGCCGGCAGCCAGCCGGTCACGTTCACCCTGCAGGACGACTCCGCCCTCCAGGGCTTCATCAAGGGCCTGACGGGGCAGTCGATCGGCAGTCGCGTCCTCGTCGCGATCCCGCCCGACGACGGCTTCGGCGGGGCGCAGGAGCAGCTGGGCATCGAGGGCGACGACACGATGGTCTTCCTTTTCGACCTCGTCGCGAAGGTCCCCGCCGAGGCGTCGGGCGAGGCCGAGGACCTGCCGGACTCCGTCCCGCAGATCGTCCTGGAGGATGGCGAGCCGACCGGCTTCGAGTCCGGTGACGACGTCACCGCCGATCCGTCCGGGCCGGCTGCGTACGTCGCCATCAAGGGCGAGGGCGAGCCCGTCGAGGAGGGCGCGTCGGTGACCGCCCACTACGTCGGCCAGGTCTACCCGGACGGGGAGGTCTTCGACGGCAGCTGGCAGCGGGGCGCTCCCTCGACCTTCTCGCTCGAGCAGGTCATCGCCTGCTGGCGCGACCTCGTCCCGGGCCAGACGCTCGGCAGCCGCGTGGTGCTCGTGTGCCCGGCCGACTCCGCCTACGGCGACGAGCCACCCGAGGGCAGCGCGATCGGCGCCGGCGACACGCTGGTCTTCGCGATCGACTTGCTCGACGCTTCCTGACATCCTCTGCAGGTGGCCGACCGCAAGACCGAGAGGTTGATGAACCTCATCTTCACGCTGCTCTCGACACGTCAGTATCTGTCCAAGGAGCAGCTGCGACAGGCGATCGCCGACTACCGCGACTCCTCCCAGCAGGCCTTCGAGCGCAAGTTCGAGCGCGACAAGGAAGAGCTGAGGGAGCTCGGCATCACCGTCGAGACCGGCAGCAACGACAAGTACTTCGACGACGAGCCGGGCTACCGGATCCGGCGCGACGCCGTCGAGCTGCCCGACCTCTCCCTCAGCCGCGAGGAGGCGGCCGTCCTCGGGCTGGCCGCCCAGGTCTGGGAGCACGCCGGTCTGGCGCAAGACTCCATGAGCGCCCTCGTCAAGCTCAAGGCGGCGGGCGTCACGATCGACACCGACGTCGTGCGCATGGCCGAGCCGAAGCTGTCGGCGAACGAGCCGGCCTTCGACGCGGCCTGGGACGCCTGCACGCGCCGCGTCCCCGTGGCCTTCGACTACCGGCGACCAGGGCAGGACCCGTCCCGGCGCCACGTGCAGCCGTGGGGCATCGTGTCGTGGCGCGGCCGCTGGTACCTGACCGGGCACGACACCGACCGTGACGCACCGCGCGTCTTCCGTCTCTCCCGGGTCGTCGGGGAGATCGCCACCGACGGTGCGCCCGGCTCCTACGACGTCCCTGACGATGCCGACGTCCAGGCGGCGGCCGCGTCGTTCCTGCCCTCGAGCCCCGACCGCTCGGCCGTCCTGCGGATCCGCCGCGACCGCGGACAGGGGTTGCGCCGCAGCGCGGAGTCCTCCCGGGTCGTCACCGACGAGGTCGACGAGGTCGTCGTGCCGTACGCCTCCGGGTGGGACCTCGCCGCCGAGATCGCCTCCTACGGTCCGGACGTCGTCGTCCTCGAGCCGGCCGACCTGCGCGCCGCCGTCGTCGACCGCCTGCGTGCCGCCGTGCGGGACGCATCGTGAACCGCTCCGGGCAGCAGGTCCTGCGCATGCTCGCGCTCGTGCCCTACCTCCAGGGCAACGAGGGCGTCCCGGTCGCGGAGGTGGCGCGGGAGTTCGGCGTCACCCCCGCCCAGATCCGGGCCGACCTCCGGCTGCTGATGTTCACCGGCGTGGGGGAGTACGCCGGCGAGCTGATCGACGTCGACCTCGGTGCGCTCGACGCCGACGACGTCGTCTACATCCGCGACGCCGAGTTCATGCAGCGCCCGCTGCGCCTCACCCCGGCCGAGGGCATCGCGCTCATCGTCGCGCTGCGCACCCTGCGCGACTCGGCGACCGGTGCCCAGCTCGCCATCGTCGACAGCGCGCTCGCCAAGCTGGAGAGCGCCGTCGGGGGTGAGGTCGAGGCTCCCGTCGGGGTCCACCTGGACGAGGACGACGAGAGCATCCGCGCCACGATCGTCGACGCCACGGCCGCCGGTCGGCGTCTGCGCCTGGAGTACGTCGGCGCCGCGCGCGACGAGCGGACCGTCCGCGAGGTCGACCCGCGACGGGTCTTCGTCGAGCAGGGCCGTCGCTACCTCGAGGCCTGGTGCCTGCGGGCGCGCGACCTGCGCTTCTTCCGTTTCGACCGGGTCGTCTCGGCCCAGGCCACGGGCGAGTCCGTCGAGGACCGCGCGGTGGCGCCCAGGGCGCTCGGCGACGGACTGTTCACGGTCGGTGACGACGCCGCGTCCGCCGTCCTGGACCTCGACCCGGCGGCCCACTGGCTCATCGAGTACTACCCGGTCGACGAGCTGGCGGCACCGGAACCCGGCGACGGCCGTCGACGGGTGCGCCTGTTCGCCAGCGACCTCGACTGGATCCGACGTCTCGTCCTGCGCAACGCCGGGACCGTCCACGTGGTCGAGCCCTCGTCGTTGCGCGAGGACGTGGCGCTCTGGGCACGCTCAGCCCTCGCCGCGTACGATGATGACGACCCCATCACCCAGGAGTGACGATGTTCCGACAGATCGGTCCCACCGAGATCCTGCTCATCCTCGGCGTCGTGCTGCTGCTCTTCGGTGGCCGCAAGCTTCCCGAGCTCGCCCGCGGCTCCGGCCGCGCGCTGCGCATCTTCAAGTCCGAGGTGCAGGAGCTGCAGGGCGACGAGAAGGACGAGCGCGACGAGACCCTGACGGCCGACGCCGACGAGTCGACCGACCCGGCGAGCACGAGCACCGACCGGTCCGCCACCGAGCGCTGACTTGGCCGTGAGCCAGACCCCTCGGGCCGCCGGCGGCGCCCCGGGGGGCCAGATGCCGCTCGTGGAGCACCTGCGCGAGCTCCGTGGGCGACTCGTGAAGGCCGTCCTGGCGATCCTCGCCGGCGCCATCATCGCGGCGATCTTCTACGGCCCCATCCTGGAGTTCATGACGCAGCCGTACTACCGGATGCGTCCGGTCCTCGAGGCCCGGGGCATCGAGACCGAGCTCGTCATCACCGGCGTCGGCGGCGCCTTCCAGTTCGCGCTCAAGATCTGCCTGGTCGTCGGTCTGCTGTTCTCCAGCCCCATCTGGCTGTGGCAGCTGTGGGCCTTCGTCCTGCCGGCGATGCACCGGCACGAGAAGAAGTGGGCGCTGGTCCTCGCAGCCACCGGTGCACCGCTGTTCGTCGGCGGAGCGGCCTTGGCCTACACCGTGATGCCGAAGGCCATGGAGATCCTCATCGGCTTCGTGCCCGACGGCTTCGGCTCCCTCGTCACCGGGGCCGAGTACTTCGACTTCATCATCAAGATGCTGCTGGTCTTCGGCGTCGCAGCCGAGATCCCGCTCGTCGTCGTCATGCTCAACCGGCTCGGGATCGTCTCGGCCAAGCAGCTCGCCGGCGCGCGGCCGTGGATCATCGTCGCGATCTTCGTCTTCTCGGCGATCGCCACACCGACGACGGACCCGCTGACCATGCTGTTCCTCGCCGGACCGATGACGGTCCTGTACCTGATCTCCGAGCTGATCGCGAAGGTCACCGACTGGCGTCGCGGCAAGGCGGAGGCACGCGGTCTCTCCGACGACGAGGCCTCGAGCATCGGCGACGTCGAGTCCCTGGACTGACGTCGCGATGACTAGGCTCGACGGATGCACGTCGCGCTCGTCGTCAACCCCGTCTCCGGGACAAAGCAGGGTGAGCGGATCGCCGCCCACGCCGAGCGGGCGTTGCGAGAGCACGGCCACGACGTCGTGCGCATGGCCGGCCACGACGGTCCGAGCACGCGAGCGGCGCTGACCGCTGCCGCCGGGAGCTACGACACCGTCGTGGTCGTCGGCGGTGACGGGGCGCTGCACGGCGTCCTCCCGCTGCTCGCCGACAGCGACCTCGCCCTGGGGCTCCTGCCCGCCGGGACCGGCAACGACACGGCCCGGGCGCTCGGCCTGCCGCAGGACGAGGGGGCCGCCCTGCAGGTCGTCCTCGAGGGGCACACCCGCCCGGTCGACCTCGCTCGCACGTCGCTCGGTGACGTGGCCACCGTCGTCGCGTCGGGCTTCGACTCCAAGGTCAACGAGCGTGCGAACGCGATGCGGTGGCCCCGCGGTCCCATGCGCTACAACCTCGCGATCGTCGCCGAGCTCCGCGCGTTCTCGCCCCTGCCGTTCGAGATCGAGCTTGACGGCAGGACGATCCAGCGCGAGGCGATGCTCGTCGCCGTCGGCAACGGACCGTCCTTCGGTGGCGGTCTGCGCATCGCCGAGGGCGCGTCGATCGACGACGGTCTCCTCGACGTCTGCGTCATCAACCCGGTGAGCAAGGCGAGGCTCGTGCGCGTCTTCCCGCGGCTCTACCGGGGCACCCACGTCGACCTGCCGGAGTTCGAGCGCCACCTCGTGCGGAACGTCCGACTCAGCGCGCCGGACGTCGTCGCGTACGGCGACGGCGAACGGCTCGGTCCGCTGCCCCTGGAGGTGAGCGTGCGACCCGGCGCGCTGCGGGTCCTGGTGGCGCCCGGCCCGTAGGGTGGAGGCATGACCAGCCCGGCCGAGCAGTACGCCCGAGCCCGGGCCCGGGCCTCCCACCCGCACCTCGCGGAGTTCCGCGGCCTGCACGGGTTCACCCTCGACGACTTCCAGGTGCGGGCCTGCCAGGAGGTCGAGGACGGGCACGGTGTCCTCGTCGCCGCGCCCACCGGGTCCGGCAAGACGGTCGTCGGCGAGTTCGCCGTGCACCTGGCGCTCGCGACCGACCGCAAGTGCTTCTACACCACCCCGATCAAGGCCCTGTCGAACCAGAAGTTCGGCGACCTCGTCGAGCGGTACGGCGCCGAGCGGGTGGGGTTGCTCACCGGCGACAACACCGTCAACGGCGACGCCCCCATCGTCGTCATGACCACCGAGGTCCTGCGCAACATGCTCTACGCGGGCTCGCGCGCGCTCGACGGGCTCGGCTACGTCGTGATGGACGAGGTCCACTACCTGGCCGACCGCTTCCGCGGTGCGGTCTGGGAGGAGGTGATCATCGGGCTGCCGGACCACGTCAGCGTCATCTCCTTGTCGGCCACGGTGTCCAACGCCGAGGAGTTCGGCGACTGGCTCACCGAGGTCCGCGGAACCCCCCAGGACGGCGACGACCACGCGAACCCCACGGTCACCATCGTCGAGGAGCGCCGTCCGGTCCCGCTGCACCAGCACGTGATGGTCGGACGCCGCATGTACCCGCTCTTCGAGGACGGCCGCAGCACTCCGGCCGACGGGCGGACCGACGGTCCTGACGCCCCTGTGGTGAACCGCCAGCTCGAGCGGCTCGCCCGGGAGGACTGGCAGCTCAACCGCTCCAAGGGCGGACGAGGGCGACCCGCCAAGGGCAAGCGGCGTCCACGATCGGCGCACCGGACCCCCGGGCGCGTCGAGGTCGTGTCGACGCTCGAGCGCGAGGGGCTGCTCCCGGCGATCGACTTCATCTTCAGCCGGGCGGGATGCGCCGCGGCCGTGCAGCAGCTGCTCGATGCCCGCGTCATGCTCACGAGCGCCGACGAGCGGGCAGAAATCGAGGCCGCCGTCGACGCCGCCTGCGCCCACCTGCCCGAGGAGGACCTGCACGTCCTGGGCTACCACGACTTCCGCGAGGCCCTCGGTCGCGGCATCGCCGCGCACCACGCCGGCATGCTCCCCACCTTCAAGGAGGTCGTGGAGCAGCTGTTCGCCGCCGGTCTGGTGCGCATCGTCTTCGCCACCGAGACCCTCGCGCTGGGTGTCAACATGCCCGCCCGCTCGGTGGTCATCGAGCGGTTGAGCAAGTGGAACGGCGAGGCGCACGTCGACGTGACGCCGGGGGAGTACACCCAGCTCACGGGTCGCGCCGGTCGGCGCGGGATCGACGTCGAGGGCCACGGTGTGGTGCTGTGGCAACCCGGACTCGACCCGCGTCAGCTCGCCGGCCTCGCCTCCACGCGCACGTACCCGCTCAACTCCTCGTTCCGCCCCTCCTACAACATGGCCGTCAACCTCGTCGACCAGGTCGGCCGCGAGACCGCCCGCGGTCTGCTCGAGCAGTCCTTCGCCCAGTTCCAGGCCGACCGCGCCGTCGTCGGGCTCGCACGGCAGATCAGCAAGGCCGACGAAGCGCTGGAGGGCTATCGCACCGCGGCCGAGTGCGACCGTGGCGACTTCATGGAGTACGCGCAGCTGAGACGCGAGCTCAGCGACATCGAGTCCTCGGGCAAGAAGGCACGCAGGGCAGCCGCCCGCGACGAGGCCGTCGCCTCGCTGCGCGAGCTCTCCGTCGGTGACGTCATCGTCGTCCCCGCCGGACGCTGGGCCGGCCTCGCCGTCGTCCTCGACCCCGGCACGGCCGTGGCCGACGACCCGCGGCCCTTCGTGCTGACCGCCGGACGGCACGCCCGTCGTCTCGCCGCCATGGACTTCCCGACGCCGGTCACCCCGATCACCCGCATGCGGATCCCCAAGTCGTTCTCGGCCCGGAACCCGCACTCCCGGCGCGACCTCGCCTCGAGCCTGCGCAACCGGGTCCCCGACGGCTCCTGGCAGCGCGACACCGCCTACCGCCAGGGCGACAGCGGCTACGGGCCCACCCACGAGGACCCACGCATCGCCGCGGTCCGGGCACGGCTCAAGGCTCACCCGTGCCACACCTGCCCGGACCGGGAGTCGCACGCCCGCTGGGCCGAGCGCTACCTCAAGCTCGAGCGGGACACGCGCAACCAGCGCGGGCGCATCGAGCAGCGCACGAACACCGTCGCCCGCCAGTTCGACCGGGTGTGCGAGGTGCTGGAGTCGCTGGACTACCTCGACGGCGACACCGTCACCGAGGACGGCCTGCGTCTGCGACGCATCTACAGCGAGCTCGACCTGCTCATCAGTGAGTCCCTGCGCCGCGACGTCTGGTCCGGGCTCGGTCCGGCCGAGCTCGCCGCCGTCGTCAGTGGCCTGAGCTTCGAGACCCGCAACCCCGAGGACGCCGGGGCGCCGATCCTGCCCACGGCCCGCGTCGTCCAGGTCGCCGAGGACATGACCCGCCTGTGCGCCGACCTCCAGCTGCTCGAGCGCGAGCACCGCGTCCGCTTCCTGCGCGCACCGGACTTCGGGTTCGCCCACGCCGCGTGGTCGTGGGTCGAGGGCGCCAGCCTCGATGAGGTCCTCGCCGAGACCGAGCTCGCCGCCGGGGATTTCGTGCGCGCCATGAAGCAGCTGATCGACGTCACCGCGCAGATCGCGCACGCCGCCGGTCCGGGGGAGCTGCGCACCACGGCGCGCAAGGCACTGGACGGCCTGCGTCGAGGCGTCGTGGAGTACAGCTCCGTCTCCTCCTGAGCGGTGTCGACGACCGGTCCGGCCGATCTCAGCCGAGCGCGGCGACCAACCGCTCGACGACGCCGCCGAGCCCCCAGCGGGTGCCGAACCTCGCCAGCTCCTCGCGCTGCTCCGCGGAGAGGGGTCGTCTCGGCGTGACGACGGACGGGCTCACGGCGTCCTCGCGCACCCGGACCACCTGCCGCATCACCTCGATCAGGTCGGCCGACTCGAGCAGCGTGGCGCGCTGGCGCGGCTTCAGCGCGCTCGACTCGTCGGCGGCCGCGGCGAGGATGGCGTCGAGGTCACCGTGGGCCTGCAGCAGCGCGGCGGCGCCCTTCTCGCCGATGCCCCTGACCCCGGGGATGCCGTCGGAGGTGTCCCCTCGCATCGTCGCGAAGTCGGCGTACTGGGAGGGGTCGATGCCGTACTTCGCCCGGATCCAGGCCGCATCGACGACGTCGGCCCTCGAGACCCCCCGCGCGGTGTACAGCACCCGGACCTCGGCGTCGTCGTCCACCAGCTGGAACAGGTCGCGGTCGCCCGTCACGACGTCGACCGGCCCGTCCCAGGCCCGTGCCAGGGTGCCGATGACGTCGTCGGCCTCCGCACCCTCCGCGCCCACCACGGGGATGGCGACGATGCCCAACGCCTCGGCGATCAACGGCACCTGGGGGGTGAGCAGGTCCGGGGACTCCTCGGCCGGCGCCTCTCCGGCCGCCACGGCCGCGGGGTCGGCGAGCCGGTGGGTCTTGTACGAGGGGAGCAGGTCGACGCGCCACTGCGGGCGCCAGTCGTCGTCCCAGCAGGCGACCACGGCAGCGGGGGAGTGCTGGTCCACGAGGGTGGCCACGAAGTCGAGCAGACCGCGCAGCGCGTTGACCACGGTGCCGTCGGGCGCCTTCAGGGAGTCGGGGACGCCGTAGAAGGCACGGAAGTACAGGCTCGCCGAGTCGAGCAGCAGCAGTCGGTCGGACGTGGGTGCGGGCACGCACGACACCCTACGACGGCATCGCCGTCCGGTTGGGTACCCCTTGTTACCGTGGATCGCGGACGGTCGTCCGTGCCGTCTGGTCCGGTTCTCCCTCGGACCCGAGACGCCCCAGCGCAGCTCCCGCGCCGGGGCGTCTTCCTGCGCCGGGACCACGGCCGTGCCTGGACGTGCGTCGACGCCGGCCCCTCCGGGGAGGGAACCGGCGCCGCTCGCTGGAGAGCGTCAGCGCAGGGACAGGTGACCCTGCTGACCGGGAGCCGAGGCGGACCTCCCGCGCGCCTTGCCGCGCCCGGGGTTGTCGCCGTAGAGCCCCCGCTTGGACAGGGCCAAGGTCCCCGTCGCATGGGCGGCGCCGTCGCTGAGCTGACGCAACACCGTCGTGTTGACGTTCGTCAGCGTGTCGGCCGGCGTGTGGTAGTTCGGGTCGAGGAGCTCCCCGGCCGTGCCACCGTAGATCTGCGCCTGCCGCTCGGTCTTGACGTCGTCTGCGCCGCTGAACAGTCCACCGGCCGGGATGCCGTACTCGATGAACGGTCCGTAGTCGGACCGGCCGTCGAACGCCGTCGGGTCGGTCTCCAGTCCCTGGGCGTCGAAGTAGTCGGTGAAGACCTTCTCGATCTCACCCGACCCGGCGGGCCCGGCAAGGCCGAAGTCCGAGCCGTCGCCGTCGTAGACGAGGCGGACGTAGTTGGGCGACCCGAGCATGTCGAAGTTCAGGTTGGCGTAGATCCGGCTGCGCTCCTCGTCGGTGAGGGTGTCGACGTAGTGCTGGGCGCCCAGCAGGCCCAGCTCCTCGGCACCCCAGAACGCGAAGCGGACGGGACGCTCCTGCTTGCGCACGAGCTTCGTGCCGGCGTACTGGCGAGCGATCTCCAACACCGCCGCGACGCCCGTGCCGTTGTCGTTGATGCCCGGGCCGTCGGGGACGGAGTCCAGGTGCGCCCCGACCACGACGACCTCGTCGTCGTTCTTGGTGCGACCCGGCCACTCGGCCAGGATGTTCGACGTCTCGCGCTCGAGGTCGGTCTCGGTGTCCGTGCTCACCGTGGCCTCGGTGCCGTCGGCCAGCGCGACACCGTCGTCGTAGGAGACCCCGACGACCGGCACGTCGACCGGGGCGCCCAGGGTGCCCAGCACGAGCTCGGTGCGCTCGGGGTTGCCCTCGTTGAAGACGATGACGGCGTCGTACCCGGCCTCGACGGCGTTGCGCGCCTTGAGGCCGAAGTCGCACGTACCGCGCTGCACGAGAGCGATCGCGTCCTCCTCGGGTGCCGGCTCGAAGTCACCGACGTCGCAGCCGGCGGCGCTGCTCGGCTCCGGGGTGGCCGGGACGACGAGGTTGGTGGCCGGGACGACCGGGCCACTGACCGTGCCCGACCCGGAGTAGGTGAAGACGCTCGTCTCGACCTCACGCTCCTGCGGCGCGGTCTGCGTGAGCGTCGCGGGGCTCAGCTCCTGGAAGAACGGGAACGTGAACGTCTGCTCGGTGACGGTGTAGCCGGCTACCCGCAGCTGCGAGGCGACGTAGTCGGCCGACGCGTCGTAGCCGGGGAGCCCGGAGGCGCGGTTGCCCCCGTGGCGGTTGGCGATCGTCTCGAGCTGACGCAGGTGCCGCAGCACCCCGTTCACCGTGACGGCGTCCGTGAGCCGCTCGACACCGGGCGCGTCGCCCTTGCCGGGCCCCTTGCCCTTGCCGGGGCCCTGGGCCAGGGCCGGTGTGGCGGCGACGAGACTTGCGGACAGTGCAGCCGCTGCGGTGGCAGCAATGATCCTGCGCATATGATCCCCCGATCATGTCGTTGTGGTCGTCACACGATAGGACATCCGAGGACCGTCGACCACGGTCGTCGACCCGGCCCCGGCGGGGCGTCGCGTCGTTGTCCCGATGGCCTAGGCTCGCTGCGTGACGACCCGACTGGACCGAGCCCGCGAGCAGATGAGGGCGCGTGGCGTCTCCACGATGCTCATCACCCCGGGGGCCGACCTGCGGTACCTGACGGGGTACCACGCGAAGCCGCTGGAGCGGCTCACGTGCCTGGTGCTGCCGGTCGACGGCGACGCGGCCCTGGTGGTCCCGGCCCTGGAGAAGGCCGCCGCGCACGCCGCGGGGGTGGAGCTCGACCTCCTCACGTGGGACGAGACCGACGATCCCTACGCGCTCGTGGCCGACCGTGCGGTGGGCGACGTCGTCGCGGTCGACGACCAGATGTGGGCGTCGCGCGTCCTGGCGCTGCAGGAGCGGCTCACGTCGGCTCGCGTCGTCCTGGCCGGTCCCACCGTGAGCGCGCTGCGGATGCGCAAGGAGCCCGCCGAGGTGCAGGCCCTGCGCGACGCGGGAGCCGCCATCGACCGTGTGCACGCCCGCATGGGGGAGTGGCTCCGCGTCGGACGCACCGAGCGCGAGGTGGGTGCCGACATCGCGCGGGCCATCGTCGACGAGGGCCACACGCAGGTCGACTTCGTCATCGTCGGGTCCGGTCCGAACGGGTCCTCGCCGCACCACGAGGTCTCCGACCGGGTCATCGAGGCCGGGGAGCCGGTCGTGGTCGACATCGGTGGCACGAACGCCGCCGGCTACTGCTCGGACTCCACCCGCAACTACGTCGTCGGGGCCGACGCCCCCGCGGACTACCTCGAGGCCTACGCAGTCCTCGAGCAGGCTCAGGCCGCACAGCGCGCGCACGCCGGACCGGGCGTCACGGCCGAGTCGATCGACGCCGTCGGTCGCACCGTCCTGGCCGAGGCCGGACTCGCGGCCCTCTTCATCCACCGCACCGGGCACGGCATCGGCCAGGAGACGCACGAGGAGCCCTACATCGTCGAGGGGAACGACCTCGTGCTCGAGCCCGGCATGGCGTTCTCCATCGAGCCGGGCTGCTACGCCGAAGGACGCTGGGGGGCACGGATCGAGGACATCGCCGTCTGCACCGAGGACGGGCTCGAGGTGCTCAACACGCGTCCGCGCGGACTCGTGCGCTTGTGATGACCGCCCCGTGAGACCTCCTCTCGCCCTCGTCCTCGCGCTGCTCGCCGGCCTGCTGTCGGCCGCGGCGTTCGACCCCTTCACGGTGCCCTACGCCATGGTCGTGGGCGTCGCGGTCCTGGTCGTGGCGCTGCGCGGCCTCGCCGACGCCCCCGCGCGGTGGGTGCTGGCCGCGGGCGCGGTCTACGGGCTCGCCTTCATGGCGGTGCTCATCTGGTGGATGAACGCCGTCAGCCCGGCCGCCTACGTCTCGCTCGTCCTCGCCCAGGTCGTCGTGCTCGCGCTCGTCGCCGTTCCCCTCAGGGCCGCGCTCCGGCTGCGCTGGTGGCCGCTGTGGGGCGGTGCGGTCTGGGTGGCCGGCGAGTGGTTCCGCAGCTCCTTCCCGTTCTCGGGGTTCCCCTGGGGCCGGCTCGGCCACACGGGCGTCGACACCCCGTTCGACGCGTGGGTGCGTCTCGGGGGGATGCCGTGGCTGTCCTTCGTGATGTTCCTGCTGGTGTCCTCGCTGGTGGTGATCGTGGGCGGCTCGTTGCTGCACCGCGCGCTCGCCGCCGGCACGGTCGTGACCCTCCTGCTGGTCGGGGCCGTCCTGCCGGCCGGCGTCGTGGGTCAGCACGGGACCGCCCAGGTCGCGCTCGTGCAGGGCGACGTGCCCGGTGTCTTCCTCACGTGGCCGCGAGGGGAGATCACCAGCCTGCACCTGGCCGAGACCCGTCGCCTCGCCAACGACGTCGACGCCGGTCGGGTGCCACGGCCCGACGTGGTCATGTGGCCGGAGGGGGCCGTCGACGTCGACCCGTATGCCAACCCGTCGGTCGGCGCCCAGCTGTCGGCGATGTCCGAGCGCGTGGGTGCGCCGCTCGTCGTCGGCGGGATCTTCGACGGGCCGACGCCCGACACCGCCTACAACGAGAGCGTCGTCTGGGACGAGGACGGGCCCGGGGACCGCTACGTCAAGCGCCGGCTGGTGCCCTACGGCGAGTACGTGCCGTTCCGCCAGGCGTTGGGCGACCGGGCTCCGCAGGTCGCGCGCACGTCCCGCGACGTCCCGCGAGACATGCTGGCCGGCGAGTCGAGCGTTCCCCTGAGGATCGGTTCCCTGACGATCGGCGGCTCCATCTGCTGGGACCTCGCCTACGACGACATCGTGCGCGACGCCGCCTCGGCCGATGCCGATGTCCTGGGCGGCCAGACGAGCAACGCGGCCTTCACGGGAACCGCCCAGCCGGAGCAGCAGTGGAAGATCTCGCGCCTGCGGGCACTCGAGACGGGCCGCTGGATGCTGGTGCCGTCGACCAACGGCATCAGCGGCGTCGCGGACGCACGGGGCGAGGTCGTCGAGCGTGCTCCACTGCACGAGCCGGCCACGATCTCGGTGGAGGTCCCCCTCGCGTCGGGTCGCACCCCCGCGCTCGTGGTGGGACCCTGGGTCCAGTGGACCCTCGTCGGTCTGGGGGTGCTCGGCTGGTTCCTCGGCTGGCGGATCGGCCGGAAGGCTCGCGCATGAACGACGTCCTCGTCATCGTCCCGACCTACGACGAGGCCCAGAGCCTGCCGGTCCTCCTGGGCGACCTGCTGGGTGCGGTGCCGGAGGCCGACGTGCTCGTGGTCGACGACGCCTCCCCGGACGGCACCGGTCGCATCGCCGAGCAGATCGCCGCCGAGCAGCATCGCGTGCACGTGCTGCACCGCTCGGGCAAGCAGGGCCTCGGAGCGGCCTACCGAGCCGGCTTCGCGTGGGCCCTGGACCGTGGCTACGGCGTCCTCGTGGAGATGGACGCCGACGGCTCGCACCTGCCCCGTGACCTGCCACGTCTGCTCGCCGCCGTCCACGACGCCGACCTGGTGATCGGCTCGCGATGGGTACCCGGGGGCGAAGTGGTCAACTGGCCGTGGTTCCGGCGCTGGATCTCCCGAGGTGGCACCGGGTACGCGCGGTGGGCCCTCGGCCTGCCGGTGAAGGACACCACCGCAGGGTTCCGCGCGATGCGCGCCGCGGCCGTCGAGCAGATCGGCTACCAGCGGGTCGCCTCGCAGGGGTACTGCTTCCAGATCGACATGACCCGCCGTTTCGTCGACGCCGGACTGCGCGTCACGGAGGTCCCCGTCACGTTCGTCGAGCGGGTCCAGGGTCGATCGAAGATGTCGGGAGCGATCGTGCGGGAAGCACTGTTGCGGGTCACCGTGTGGGGTGTGCAGCGACGACTCGGGGGGAGGTCGGCACGGTCCCTCGAACGGTGACCCGCCACGGCGGGTTCGGACGTCAGGCGCTCTTGCGCTTGCGGCGGTGCAGGTGCGACGGTCCGATCTCGCCGGACCTCAGCAGCTCGAGACGCTCGGTGAGGATCTCCTCCAGCTCGTCCTCCGAACGCCGCTCGAGCAGCATGTCCCAGTGCGTGCGAGCCGGCTTCTCGTCCTTCTTGACCGGCTCCTCGCCGTCCTTGAGCCGCCCGACGCGACCCGTCCGAGGGTCTTCCCACTCGGCCGGGATGTCGGCCTCGTCGGCCATCGTGACGGTGAACGTCTGTCCATCGGGGAGGACGTACTCGACCTCCTGGCGGGGAGCCATCTCGACACCGCGCTCGTCCTCGAAGCTCTGGGCGCCCAACCTCGCGCCACGGAGTGCTCGTTCAGCCATGGTGACTCCTCTCTCTCCCTACGCATAACGTAGGGCACCGCCATGAGATTCCCCTGAGGGCGGATCAGCCCGGAATCGGCTACTGGGACCGGGCGCGGTCCTCGACGTGGGCCGGCACGGCGAACAGTGCCGCGAGGCCGGCGCCGAGCACCAGCATGATCCCGATGATGCCCCACCGGTCGTCGCCGCCGACGAACACGGCGAGCGCGAAGAGCGCGGGGGACAGGAAGGAGACCGCCCGGCCCGTCATGGCGTACAGACCGAAGATCTGGCCCTCCTTGCCCACCGGCGTCAGCCGGATGAGGTAGGTGCGCGAAGCCGACTGGGCCGGTCCCACGAAGACGCAGAGGATGAGCCCGAAGATCCAGAACATCGTCGATCCGGAGACGAACAGCAGGGCGAAGCCGGCACCGAGCATGGCGACGAGCGAGAAGACGATCACGGCCCGAGGGCCGGTGCGGTCGTCGATCCTGCCCGCGACGATGGCGCCTGCGGCGGCGACGACGTTGGCGGCCACGCCGAAGAGGATGACCGTGTCGGCCTCGAAGCCGTAGACCGAGACCGCGATCACCGCCCCGAAGGTGAAGACGCCGGCCAGGCCGTCGCGGAACAGCGCGCTGGCGCCCAGGAAGACCAGGGTCGGTCGCTCGTGGTGCCACATGTGCCGCAGCTCGACGAACAGCTGGCGGTAGGAGTCGACGAAGGAGGTCTTCTGCAGCGGGCTGGCCTCGGCGGGCAGCTCGGGCACCGTCAGGAAGACCGGCAGGGCGAAGACGGCGAACCACACGGCGGCGAGGACCGCGACCATGCGGATGTTGAAGCCCTCGTCGGTCGAGAGTCCGAGCAGGCCGCCGTCGCCGGTGACGAAGCCGAAGAAGCAGATGAGCAGCAGCGCGATACCACCGAGGTACCCGGCGCCCCATCCGATGCCGGAGACCCAGCCGACCGTGTCGGGCGTCGAGACCTGTCGCAGCATGGCGAAGTACGGGACCTGGGCGAGCTCGAAGAGGACGGTGCCGACGGCCAGCAGGACGAGCCCGAGCCACAGGTAGGAGTAGTCGTCCTTGACGAAGAACAGCGCCGCCATGATGGCGATGACGCTCGACGTGAGCAGCACGAGGGACCACTTGCGGCGACCACCGGCGTCCGAGCGCTGGCCCATGACCGGTGCGAGCACCGCCAGGACGAGACTGGCGGCGGCGATCGAGATCCCCAGCCACGTGCTCGCCGAGACCGGTCCGGGCAAGTCGGAGCCGACGGCGTCGGTCAGGTAGACCGAGAAGATGAAGGTGACGATCACGGCGTTGAAGGCCGCCGAACCCCAGTCCCAGGACGACCAGGCCAGGACCCGCCTGACGTCGAGGGTGCGGCCCACCGCGGCATCGCTCATGTGCTGCTCCAGTTCCCTGACTCGATGAGGACCTGCCGCAGCAGGTCGGGACGATCGGTGACGATCCCGTCGACGCCGATGCGGAGCAAGGATCGCATCTCGGCGGGGTCGTCGACGGTCCAGACGTGGACCTGCAGGCCGAGGTCGTGGGCATGGGCGACGAACCGCCGCGTGACGACGGGCACCGGACCCCGCCGCGCAGGCACCTGCAGGCAGGTGACGCCGGCGCGGACGACGGACTCCCGGATGCCTCGTGTGGGCCCGAGGACGACGGTGGCCACCTCCCGCGGACCCGCTGACGTCGCCACCGACGGCTCGAGTGCCCGGATCCTTCGCAGGCGTGCGCCGGAGAAGCTGGCCAGGCACACGCGGTCGAGAGCGTCGGCCTCCCGCAGGACCTCCAGCGTGGGCTCCAGCGCGTGGTCGCTCTTGACGTCGATGTTGAGGCGAGCCGACGGCAGCTCGGTCAGCACGGTGGTGAGCCGGGGGATGGGTTCGCGGTCCACGAGCCGGACAGCGTCGACACGCTCGCTGGGCAGGTCGGAGATGCCGTCGGGGGTGCCGCCGAGCCGGCTGAGGTCGGAGTCGTGGAAGGCGTAGACGACGCCGTCGCGCGAGGCGTGCACGTCGGTCTCGAGGTAGGTGTACCCGAGCTCGACGGCCGCTCGGAAGGCCGCCATCGTGTTCTCCAGGCCCTCGAGTCCCGGCAGGAGCGCGCCGCCACGATGCGCCATCGCCAGGGGAGTGGGACGGTCGAAGTACCGATACCTCGACAGGTCCACCCGAACGGTCACGGGTCCACGCTAGGGCACGGCGGTGCCATCGCGAGGGTGGAGGATCAGATGTCGCGGAACGTCTCGATCTGGGCACCGAGGGCGTTGAGCCGCTCGGCGAGGTCCTCGTAGCCACGGTTGATCACGTAGACGCTGCGCAGGACCGAGGTGCCCTTGGCCGCGAGCATCGCGATGAGGATCACGACGGCCGGTCGCAGCGCCGGCGGGCACACCAGCTCGGTGCCACTCCAGTGCGTCGGACCCTCGACCAGGACACGGTGCGGGTCGAGCAGCTTGACGCGTGCGCCGAGCTTATTGAGCTCGGTGAGGTAGATGGCGCGGTTCTCGTAGACCCAGTCGTGCAGCAGGGTCTGCCCGTCGGCCATGGCGGCGATGACCGCGAAGAACGGCAGGTTGTCGATGTTCAGGCCCGGGAAGGGCATCGGGTGGATCTTGTCGATCGGGGCGCGCAGCTGCGAGGGGTGCGTCGTGATGTCCACCAGCCGCGTCTGGCCGTTCTCCGCCGGGTACTCGGCGCCGCGCTCGTAGACGAAGCCCATCTCCTCCAGCAGGGCCAGCTCGATCTCCATGAACTCGATCGGGACCCGGCGCACCGTGATGCTCGAGCGGGTCACGATGGCCGCCGCGATGAGGCTCATGGCCTCGATGGGGTCCTCGCTCGGGGCGTAGTCGACGTCGGTGTTGATGCGCGAGCGTCCCGTGACGCGCAGGGTCGTCGTGCCGATGCCCTCGATCCGGACGCCGAGCTTCTCCAGGAAGAAGCACAGGTCCTGGACCATGTAGTTGGGGCTCGCGTTGCGGATGACCGTCACGCCGTCGTAGCGCGCGGCCGCCAGCAGGGCGTTCTCGGTGACGGTGTCGCCGCGCTCGGTGAGGACGATGGGTCGCTCCGGCGCCTGACCGCCACCGGAGGTGGCGTGGTAGCTGCCCTCCGTCGCGACGACCTTCAGGCCGAAGGGACGCAGCGCGGTCATGTGCGGCTCCACGGTCCGCGTGCCGAGGTCGCACCCACCGGCGTACGGCAGCTCGAAGGTGTCGACGCGGTGCATCAGCGGGCCGAGGAACATGATGATGCTGCGGGTGCGCCGGGCGGCGTCGGCGTCCATCGCGGCGAGGTCGAGGCTCGCCGGGACGACCAGCTCGAGGTCGCCGGCGTCGTTCAACCAGCGCGTCTTCACCCCGATGGACCCGAGGACCTCGAGCAGGCGGTTGACCTCCTCGATGCGGGCGACCTTGCGCAGGACCGTGGTGCCCTCGTTCAGCAAGGAGGCGCACAGCAGCGCGACGCCGGCGTTCTTGCTGGACTTGACGTCGATGGAACCGCTGAGACGGGTCTCGCCCTGCACCCGCAGGTGGCTGGGGCCGGCACTGCCGCCGACGGCGACGATCTCGGAGTCCACGGCCTCGCCGATGCGCGCCAGCATCTCCAGCGTGAGGTTCTGCTGACCCTTCTCGATGCGGTTCACGGCGCTCTGGCTGGTGCCGAGGACGTCGGCGAGCTCGGTCTGGGTGAGACCTCGGTGCTGGCGGGCGTCGCGGATCAGCGTGCCCACGCGGGAGAGGTAGTCCTGCTGCTCGGTCATGATCTCCATCCTATCTCACATGTGAGATAACGAGTCGTTCACGGGTGGCTGCGGGGACGCACGAGGAGGGCGACGACGACGCCGACGACCGTCAGTGCTCCGGCCACCACGCCGACGATACCCACGTGGGGGTCGGGGGAGGCGAGCTCGATCAGCTCGGCACTGACCACCTGGCCGGCGATCATGCACAGGCTCAGCACGAGCACGCCGTGGACCTTGACCAGCCACGCGGCGAGAGCGATGAAGCCCACGCCCATCGCGCCACCGAGGTAGAGCCACCACTCGTCCGGCAGCCCGTCGACCGACCCGGGCCGCAGGAACGACAACGGCACCGCGAGCAGCAAGGTCGTGGTGCCGACGACGAAGTTGTTGAGCGTCGTCGTCCAGGGCCCGGCGACGCGGGAGACGCGTCCGTTGAGGGCCTGCTGCAGCGCGGCACCCGCCCCGGCCAGCAGGGGCAGCACGACGAGGACGACCGTCGACAGGTCCACTGCCGTGACGACGCGCTCGCCGGCGGCGAGGGCGACGGCGAGCACCGCGAAGGCTGCGGCCACGGCCCGAGGGACGCTCAGGGGCAGCCGTCCGGACGGACCGAGCCCGAGGTGGTCGACGAGCAGCGCCGAGGAGGACTGACCGGCCGTGACCGCCACGGTGAACAGCGCGACACCGATCGTGGCGACGGTCAGGCCCTGCGTGGCCACCAGGTAGGCGCCGAACACCCCGCCGGAGAGCTCGTACCAGCGCAGCTCACGGTGCCGAACGGCCGCGACCAGCCGTCCGACGCCGGCTCTGTTCCGCGGGCTGGAGGCCACCACGACGGCGACGAGCAGCAGACCGCTGGAGAAGCTGACGAGTGCCGCGGTGAGGCCGGCGCGGGGCCCGGTCCCGATCCCGGCCGCGAGCTGGCCGTTGACCTGGGACTGGACGGCCACCAGGCCGCCGGCGAGCAGCATGAGCGGCACGGCGACGATGCGCAGGCCTCGGGAGAAGACCGGCGGGCCCTGCCGCCGGTCGGTGGTCGGCGCGCTCACACCGTCGTCAGCCGGCCGTCGGGACCCAGCCGTCGGGCGTCGGCGACCCCGGCGGCCCGCACGACGTGACCCCAGTAGACGTCGTAGGCGACCTCGGAGATCGTGGCGTCGTGGATGGGCAGCACGGTGGTGGGTGCGACCGCGCGTGCGAAGGACACGGTCTCGCTGATCTTGGCCCACGGTGCCGCCAGCGGCAGCGCGAGGACGTCGACCCCGTCGGGCGTGCTCGCGTAGGAGTCGCCCGGGTGCAGCAGGGTCGTCGCTCCGTCGTCGACGAGGACACCCACGTTGGTGACGCGAGGCAGGGTGGGCAGGATCTCCGCGTGGTGCACCCCGACGCCGCGCAGCACGAGGTCACCGATGCGGTGCTCGCTGCCGTCACGGTTGACCGTCCAGCGGTCGGAGGGCTGCTGCGCGGCCGTCTCGGGGTCGCACAGGAGCACGGCGTCCGGATTCGCGTCCAGCAGGGTCCCCACGCGGTCGGGATCGAGGTGGTCGGGGTGCTGGTGCGTCACGACGACCGCGTCGAGTCCGTCGAGGTCGAACACCTCGGGACGGCAGAACGCGCCGGGGTCGATGAGGACGCGGGTCTCGTCGGTGGTCACGAGCAGCGCCGCGTGACCGAACCGGGTGATCTCCATCGTTCCATCATGCACCCGTCTGCCGACGGCCCCACACCCATCCTCGCCGTCGCCGGGAGCGAACCAGCACCGTGCATCCCCTCGCCGACGCCCGCGCCTGGTTGATGGGCCGCAGCGCCGCGCTGACGGTCCGCTACGGCGAGCGACTGCGCCATGCCGGGGACGGCCTCGAGGAGCCGCAGGCGGTGCACGTCCCGACACGTCGCGGCACGATCCCCGCCGAGCTCTACCGGCCCGCGGCCCCGGAGGATCCCCCGCCCGTGCTCGTGCACCTGCACGGCGGCGCCTTCGTCATGCGACATCCCCGCATGGACGACTTCTGGTGCCGGTTCGTCGCCGCCACGACCGGCGTCGCCGTGCTCAACGTCGACTACGAGGTCGCCCCCCGCCGTCGTTACCCCGTCGCGCACGAGCAGAGCCACGACGCCGTCGCCTGGGCCCAGGCCGAAGGCTCGTCCCTCGGGCTCGACGGCTCCCGGCTGGGCGGTCTCGGGATTCAGCGCCGGGGGCAACCTGGCAGCGTCGGCCTGCCTGCGCGCCAGGGACGAGGGGTCCTTCGAGGCACGATTCCAGCTGCTCGGCGTCCCGTCGGTCGACGTGTCGACCGCGGACAAGCGGGCGGTGGTCGGCCGCTCGATGATCACGCCCGGGACCATCTCCCTCGTGCGCAAGACGTACTTCAGGGACGCCGCGCGGCGTGTCGAGCCCTATGCCTCACCCCTGCTCGCGCCCTCCCTCGACTCGCTGCCGCCCGCGATGGTCATCACGGCCGAGCGCGACGCGCTACGGGCCGAGGGGGACGCCTATGCCGCATCGCTGGCCGCGGAGGGCGTGGACGTGGACCACGTGGTCGTCGCCGGGCGGGACCACTACTTCCTCGACGGGCGCGACCCACGGCACGACCGTGCCCTGATGGACCGGATGGCGGCAGCAGTCGCCCATCACCTGCGCTGAGCGAGGGGTCGCGCGGCCGTCACGACGAGGGCGGACGGGACGAGCAGGACCGCCACGACGAGCAGGGCGTCGAGCGTGCCGACCCGGTCCGCCACGAACCCGAGCAGCGGAGGCCCCGCGAGGAACGCGGTGTAGCCGATCGTCGAGACGACGCTGACGCGCGCCGCGGCCCGCTCCGGGTCGTCGGCCGCAGCGCTCATGCCCACGGGGAACCCGAGCGACGCCCCCAGGCCCCAGACCGCGGCACCACCGACGGCGATCCACGGCGAGCCACCCAGGACGACGAGCAGCACCCCCACCCCGGCCGCGGCCATCGTGGACCACAGCAGCGCCGGACGCCCGAACCGGTCCAGCAGGACGGGCCCGACGAGCCGGCCGACCGTCATCGCCGAGACGAACACGGCGAACCCCGCGACGCCGGCCCACTCGGGCAGGGCGTAGCCGTCGATGAGCGCGACGGCCAGCCAGTCGTTCGCCGTGCCCTCGGTGAGGGCGAGGGCGAGGACCATGAGACCGAGCATCAAGGTCCGCGGCTCCGTCCACGCCTCGAGCAGGCCCCCGGGCCGCTCGCCGGCGGCCCGCTCGGGAGCCGTGGTGAAGCCCCGCGCCCCGAGCACGGCGACGACGCCGGCCAGGAGTCCGGCGGCTCCGAGGTGCAGGATCACCGCGAGACCGGCCCACGCCGCGCCCGCCCCGGCGAGGGCGCCGAGGACGGTGCCCAGGCTGAACCCGGCGTGGAAGCGCGGCATGATCGTTCGTCCGAGTGCCTGCTCGACCCGGGCGCCCTCGAGGTTCATCGCGACGTCCCAGATGCCGACCCCGAAGCCGGTGACGGCGAGCGACGCCGCGACGGCGTGCCAGGAACCCCACTGCTCGGCCCCGAGCGCCACGCCGAGGACACCGACCGCGACCAGACCCGCTCCGGCGCGGACCACGGCCGGGGCGCCCCGCCACTGCACGAGTCGGCCCGCGGTCGGCAGCCCGAGCAGGGACCCGACGGACAGGGCGAGCAGGAGCAGGCCCAGCTCACCGGACTGGAGGCCGAGCAGCTCACGCACGGCAGGGATGCGCGAGACCCAGGACGCGAAGGCGAAGCCGTTGGCGGTGAAGACGACGGCGACGGCGACCCGGGCCCGATCGTCGTCCAGCGTCGGGGCGTTCAGGAGGCGACCGATCGACGTGCGCGCAGTGCCTGCCAGGCTCCGGTGCACCACAGTGCCCAGGCGACGAGCAGCGGCTGGAAGAACAACCGCGTGAGGCGTGCGGCGTCGGTGTCGAGCCCGAAGGCGTCGCGACCCTCGACGTACTGCGCCACGTTGCCGGGGAAGACGGCGACGAACAGACCCGCCACCAGCCAACCGACGAGGGCGCGGTGCCGGGGCAGCAGGAGCAGGGCGAGTCCGAGCACGATCTCGACCACGCCGGAGAGCCAGACGACGACGTCGACGTCGACCGGGATCCACGGTGGGACCTGGGCCTGGAAGTCCGCGAGGTTCCAGAAGTGCGCCGACCCGGCGAACACCAGGAAGGCGGCGAGGACCCAGCGTGCCGCGGTGCGAGCTCTCTCGTGCATGGCACGAGCATGCCAGCGGCGCCCGACGTCGACAGCACCCCTACGCTGGCGACCATGGCGGAGGACGTGCGGCTGCACACGACGCGGGTCGGCGACGACGGCGAGCGCGTGGTCTTCCTGCACGGTCTGTTCGGTCAGGGCAAGAACTTCACGCAGGCTGCCAAGGCACTGCAACCGCAGTTCCAGTCCCTGCTGGTCGACCTGCCGAACCACGGCCGATCGGGCTGGACGGACCGGTTCGACTACGCCGAGGCGGCCGACGCGGTCGCCGCGACCGTGCGGGCGTCGTACGCCACCGACGGACGCGTGCACCTGGTCGGGCACTCCATGGGTGGCAAGACCGCCATGGTGCTGGCCTTGCGCCACCCTGACCTCGTCGACCGGCTGGTCGTCGTCGACATCTCGCCGTCCCCCACCCGCGACTCCGGCGACGACACCGGCCGCGGGACCGGCGAGTTCGAGCACCTGCTCGGCGCCCTCGCGTCCGTCGACCTCGCCGCCGTGACGCGCCGTGGCGAGGCCGACGAGCTGCTCGTCGAGAAGATCCCCAACCCGACGACGCGCGGCTTCCTGCTGCAGAACCTCCGCCAGGGCGACGACGGCTACCGGTGGCAGGCCAACCTCGACCTCCTGCGCCGGGACCTCGGCGTCATCGGTGACTGGCCGGCGACCGACGAGGTCTTCGACCGTCCCGTGCTGTGGATGGCGGGGGAGCACTCGGACTACGTGGGCGAGGCCGACGAGGACCGCATGCGCCGTCTCTTCCCGCGCACCCGCCTGCTCACGGTGAAGGGTGCCGGCCACTGGGTCCACTCCGAGAAGCCGGAGGCGTTCGTGTCGGCGTTGCGCGTGTTCCTCTCGGCCGACGGCTGAGCGCGAGGATCGGTCGCCGGCGCTGGACAGCGCTCCCCGTTGACCGCCAGCATGGGCCCGACGACCGCCGGGCCGTCGCGAGCGAGAGGCACGTCCCATGACGCACGATGCCGACGACCACGACCTGATCCGCGTGCGCGGAGCGCGCGAGCACAACCTGCGCGACGTCGACGTCGACCTGCCGAAGCGCCGGCTGACCGTCTTCACGGGGGTCTCGGGATCGGGCAAGAGCTCGCTCGTGTTCGGCACGATCGCCGCGGAGTCGCAGCGGCTCATCAACGAGACCTACAGCGCCTTCCTGCAGGGCTTCATGGGTTCTCCGTCGCGTCCCGACGTCGACGTGCTCGAGGGGCTGACGACGGCGATCGTCGTCGACCAGGAACGCCTCGGCGCCAACCCACGATCGACCGTCGGCACCGTCACCGACGCCTATGCGATGCTGCGGATCCTGTTCAGCCGGCTCGGGGAGCCGTACGTCGGCCCGCAGACCGCGTTCTCCTTCAACGTCCCCACCCGCCGCGCCAGTGGGGTCATGACGACCGAGAAGGGCGGCCGCGTCGAGAAGCGCGTCGCCAAGGGGGAGGTCTACCTCGGCGGCATGTGCCCTCGGTGCGAGGGCACAGGCACGGTCAAGGACTTCGACCTCACGGCGATCTACGACGCCGACAAGTCCCTGGCCGACGGCGCCCTGCTGGTCCCCGGCTACAGCATGGACGGCTGGTACGGCCGCATCTTCAGCGGTGCCGGACTGCCGATGACCACGCCCGTCGGGCAGTTCACCGACGAGCAGAGAGAGCTGCTGCTGCGCGGCGAGCCGCGCAAGATCGACGTCGACGGCACCAACCTGACGTACGAGGGCGTGCTGACGAAGGTCCAGAAGTCGATGCTCAGCAAGGACCTCGAGGCGATGCAGCCGCACGTGCGCCGCTTCGTGGAGCGGGCCGTCACGTTCACCCCGTGCCCCGAGTGCGGCGGGACGCGACTGACCCGGGCGGCACTGTCGTGCCGGATCGACGGCAGGAACATCGCCGAGGTCGCAGCCCTGCAGATCACCGACCTCGCCGACTGGGTACGCGGCCTGGACCTGAGGGGCGTGGGTCCGCTGCGCGAGACGCTGCAGCACACGCTCGACTCGTTCGTCTCGCTCGGTCTGGGCTACCTCAGCCTGGACCGAGCGTCGGGGACGCTCTCGGGCGGGGAGTCGCAGCGCATCAAGATGCTGCGCCACCTCGGCTCGGCCCTCACCGACGTCACCTACGTCTTCGACGAGCCGACCATCGGCCTGCACCCGCACGACATCGAGCGGATGAACGCCCTGCTGCTGCGGCTGCGCGACAAGGGCAACACCGTGCTCGTCGTCGAGCACAAGCCGGAGACGATCGCGATCGCCGACCACGTCGTCGACCTCGGTCCAGGAGCCGGCGGGGCCGGGGGAGAGGTGGTGTTCGAGGGTGACGTCGAGGCGCTGCACTCGGCCGAGACGCTGACCGGTCGGCACCTGCACTACCGGGCGCGGCTGAAGGACGAGGTCCGCGAGCCGACCGGGGTGATCGAGATCAGGGGAGCGACCACCCACAACCTGCACGACGTCGACGTCGACGTCCCGCGGGGCGTGCTGACGGTCGTCACCGGGGTCGCCGGGTCCGGCAAGAGCTCGCTGATCCACGGCTCCGTCGCCGGCCGTGACGACACCGTCGCCATCGACCAGGGGCCCATCAAGGGGTCGCGCCGCAGCAATCCCGCCACCTACTCCGGCGTCCTCGAACCCGTCCGCAAGGCTTTCGCCAAGGCCAACGGCGTCAAGCCCGGGCTGTTCTCGGCGAACTCCGAGGGCGCCTGCCCGACGTGCAGCGGCAACGGCGTCGTCTTCACCGAGCTCGGCTTCATGGACACCGTCTCCAGCCCCTGCGAGGAGTGCGAGGGACGGCGGTTCCAGGCCTCGGTGCTGGAGTACACGCTCGGCGGGAAGGACATCAGCGAGGTGTTCGAGATGTCCGTCGCCGAGGCGGCCGCGTTCTTCGCCGACGACGAGGCGCGCGTCCCGGCGGCGCAGCGCGTGCTGGACCGGCTCGTCGACGTGGGACTGGGCTACATCACGCTCGGTCAGCCGCTGACGTCGCTGTCGGGTGGGGAGCGCCAACGGCTCAAGCTCGCCGCGCAGATGGGCGAGAACGCCGAGGTCTACGTCCTCGACGAGCCCACCACCGGCTTGCACCTCGCCGACGTCGAGAACCTGCTCGCCCTGCTCGACCGGCTCGTCGACTCCGGCGTGACGGTCCTCGTCATCGAGCACCACCAGGCCGTCATGGCGCACGCGGACTGGATCATCGACCTCGGCCCGGGAGCTGGGCACGAGGGCGGCCGGGTGGTCTTCGAGGGCACACCGGCCGACCTGGTCGCGTCGGCGTCGACGCTGACCGGCCAGCACCTCGCGCGGTACGTCGGCCGGTGACCAGCGGGACGGGTCAGAGCGTCCGCTTCAGCCCGACGTGCGTCGCCTCGTACCCGTGGCGGGCGTAGAAGCGGCGCGCCTCGGGACGCTCGACGTCGGTCGTGAGCTGCGCGAGCCGGGCCCCGCGGGCCCGTCCGTGCTCGTGGGCCCACTCGAGCAGCGCCGACCCGAGGCCCCGTCCCCGCCGGTGGCGGTCGACGCGGACACCCTCGATCTGCAGCCGGGTCGCGCCGCCGCGCGAGAGCCCAGGGACGATGCTGAGCTGAGCGGTCGCCACGACCTCCTCGCCATCGCGCACGACGGCGAGGAACTGCGAGGAGTCGCGACTGATCGCGTCGAAGGCCTCCTCGTAGTCACGCAGGTCGAGGCTCTCGCGCGTGGCACCGATCGGGTCGTCGGCGAGCAGACGGGCGATCGTGGCGACGTCGGTCCGCTCCGCCCTGTCCACGAGCATCTCCACCCCGGCGACGGTGATCTCGGCGCCGGCACGGCGGGCCTGTCGACGCAGGCCGTGCACGACGGCGTCGAGCCAGGAACGGACCGACGCTCTCGCCGTGGTGGTGTCGGGATAGCGGCAGCGCAGGCGCATGCCGTCCTCGTCGAGGACGAACCACACCATGACGCCGTCGGTCCGACCCGCGGCGCTGACGTACTGTGCCTGCATGCCGAGGTGGTCAATCCGGACGGGCAGGCGTCGCAGGTCGAGCCAGGAGATCGCGAACATCCCCGGCGCCTGCGGCATGCCGCCCCAGGGGGCGAGGACGTCCTCCAACGGGTAGGAACCGAGCCGGACGGCCTCCTTGATCGCGGCGGCGCACGCCGCAGGGGAGGCGTCGGCGCTGTCGACGACGCTGTTGGTGATGAACCAGCCGACGCTGTCGTGCCACCGCTCGTCGTAGCGGCTGTGCACCGGGAAGACGGCCCGCAGCCCGGTCCCGGCGAGGTCGGCCGTCGCGGCCGTCATCACCGAGGTGGTGAGCGCGAGGGTGGAGACGCCGAGCTCGCGGGCCCGACGCGAGAGGGCGGCGCTCGCGTCGACGTCGAGCACGTCACGCAGCTCGACCCGTTCGGGCACGGGGTCCTCGAGGTCGCCGAGCGGCAGTGGGAACCGCGGCATCACGTCACCGGCGTCGCGCAGGACCTCCCGCCAGCGTGCACGGACGTCCTCGGGTGCCCTGGGTCGCTCCCGCAGCGCGACCGTGTGGTCGGCGAAGGCCGGCACCGGACGCTCGTCGAGCCGCCCGTCCAGTGCTGCTCGGAGGTCACGGGCGACGACCAGGAGCGACCACATGTCGACGTGGGAGTGGTCGGCGGCGATCACGACGGTCGCCTCGTCGGCCCCCTGGACCACGCACAACCGGTGCGCGGGACGCGAGTACGGGGTGCAGTGGGTGTCGAGGATGGAGCGCACGGCGTCGCTGAGCCGGGCCCCGGGCGCCGTCTCGTGCTCGACCCATCGCCCGAGCCCGAGCGTCACGGCTCGCAGACGAGGGTCCGTTCCCGGCTGCTCGGCGGGCTCGAAGACGCTGCATAGCGTCCCGTGGCGCTCGACGACGCGACGCCACGCGGTAGCGAGGGCGTCGAGGTCGTCGACGTCCCACCGCAGCGTGATGGCCATCCAGGAGCCCGGACGCTCGCCGGCAGCCACGTGACGGCGCTGGTCGAAGGAGACGGGCAGCTCATCGGCGGTCGAGGAGACCTGGAGCTCGTAGCCGAGCACCCGGCCGAACGGCAGTCGCAGGTGAGCCACGTGGGTGAGCCGCATGCCGATCACCCTAGGCGTGACGTGCACCGCATCGCCGTCTCGACGGTCCCGCGGGCCCGTGTCGGCTCCTAGGCTGGAGACCCAGCAGGGCGGCGACAGGAGGCGTGATGAGCGAGCGGACGAGCGTCGGCACCGACCTCGCCCACGAGCGGACCGGTCACTCGGGCCCCGTGGTGGTGGCCCTGCACGGGCTGACGTCGAGCCGGCGCCGGGAGCGCCTGATGCGCCTGGACGTCACCGAGGGCCTGGCCGGCGTGCGTCGGGTCGCCTACGACGCCCGCGGTCACGGCCGGAGCCCCGGCGTCGACGACCCCGCCGCGTACCGGTGGCCTGCGCTGGCCGAGGACCTGCTGTCCCTGCTCGACGACGTCGCGCCGTCCGAGCCGGTCCACGCCGTCGGCTCGTCGATGGGTGCGGCGACCGCGCTGCACGCCGCCGTCCGGCAGCCCTCGCGGTTCGCCTCGCTCACGCTGATGCTCCCGCCGACGGCGTGGACCACCCGTGCCACCAAGGCGGGGGAGTACGAGGCAGCCGCTGTCCTGGTCGAGACCGAGGGGGTCCAGGCGTGGGTGGATGCCGGACGCGACGTCCCCGAACCTCCCGCCGTGCGAGGGCGCCCCGAGACCGAGCCCGACGTCCTCGCCTCGATCCTGCCGTCGGTGCTGCGCGGCGCCGCCGCCTCCGACCTGCCCGACCCGGAACGGCTCGCCGCGCTCTCCATGCCCTGCCTGGTCCTCGCCTGGGTCGACGACCCGGCCCATCCGCTGGACACCGCTGACGCGCTCGCCCGTCTCCTGCCCGACGTCCGGACCCGCATCGCCAGCGAGCCCCATGACGTCCGCGGGTGGACCGACGACGTCGCTCGGTTCGTGCACGACGTCGAGTCGCGGCGCTAGCCGTCCAGGGAGTACGCGACCGCCGACGCCGCGTGCAGGCGGGTGGAGGCGAAGACCGGCAGGGGGGAGTCCTCCGGACTCACGAGCATCTCGATCTCGGTGCAGCCGAGCACGACGCCTTGCGCGCCTCGGGACGCGAGCCGCTCGATGACGGTCCGGAACGCTCGTCGCGAGTCCTCGAGGACCCTGCCGAGGATCAGCTCGTCGTAGATGACCCGGTGCACGAGATCGCGGCCGGCCTCGTCGGGCACCACGGTCGTGACGCCCCGCAGCTCCATGCGCTCGCGGTAGAACGGCTCCTCCATCGTGAACCGCGTGCCGAGCAGCGCGACGTGGTCGAGACCGGCTGCACGGACGGCGTCGCCGGTCACGTCCACGAGGTGCAGGAGCGGGATGTCGACGGCGTCCTCGATGTGCCGCGCGACCTTGTGCATCGTGTTGGTGCACAGCACGATGCAGTCCGCGCCCGCTGACGCCAGACCACGCGCCTCCGTGGCCAGGAGCTCGCCTGCCCGGTCCCAGTCGCCACTGGCCTGCAGGCCTTCGATGACCGCGAAGTCGAGGGACGCGAGGACGCACCGCGCCGAGTGCAGGCCGCCGAGCCGCTCGCGCACCCCTTCGTTGACCAGCCGGTAGTACAGGGCCGAGCTCTCCCAGCTCATCCCGCCGAGCAGTCCGATCGTGCGCATCGTCGGAGCGTACGCGCTCGCCCCTGGCTGGGAGTGCGACGGCAGCGAGGACGACGCCTGCCCCGATCACCTGGACCGGCCCGAGACGCTCTCCGGCCAGCACGACGCCCAGGACGACCCCGGTGCCGGGGTTCAGCAGGCCGACCACGCCGACACCACCGGCCGGGAGCCTGCGCAGCCCGCCGAACCAGCAGAGGTAGGCCAGCGCGGTGGCAACGACGGAGGACAACCCGACGCCGAGCACACCGGAAGCGTCGAGTCGTGGTGGAGCGCCCTCGAGCGCTGCAGCGACGGGCAGGAGGACCAGGCTCCCGATCGCCAGCTGCCACGCCGTCACGTCGAGAAGGGGCTGCTCGTCCACCCAGCGTCGTGACAACACCCCTCCCAGGCCGAACATCACCAGGGCCGACGCCGAGGCCGCAGGACCGAGGGCGGAGAGGTCCGACACGTCAGGACCCAGCATCGTGACGACACCGCCGACGCCGAGGAGCACGGCGAGGAACCAGGTTCGCGTGGGACGTTGCGCCAGCAGCCACCAGGCGAACACCCCGAGCACGAGCGGACCGAGCGCCATGACGGAGGCCGCGAGAGACGAGGGGAGGTGCTCGCCGGCGAGCTGGATGCACAGGAAGAACGCGCCCACGTTGAGGCCACCGAGCACGGCCGAGCGCCACCACCAGCGGCCGCGGGGGAGCGAGCGGCACCACAGCAGGAGGAGGACGGCCGCCGGTGTCGTCCGGAGCGCAGCACCCCACTGGGGCGAACCGGACGGCACCAGGTGGGCGATGACGAGGTAGTTCGCACCCCGGGCGACCAGTGCGACGGCGGCGACCAGCCACCACGTGACTTCCATGGAAGATACATTACCTTCCACGGAAAATGTATGGTGGGTCCCATGGTCGACCACGTGGCGGGCATCCAGGAGCAGTGGCGACGAGAGCGGCCTGACCTCGACGTCTCGCCGCTCGGCACCATCGCTCGCCTGCACCGCCTCGCCGACGACCTGCGCGAGCGGCTCGTGGCGACGTACGCCGACTTCGGGCTCGGCGAGGGTGAGTTCGACGTCCTGGCGACACTGCGCCGTCAGGGTGAGCCGTTCGAGCTGGCGCCCGGGGAGATCGCTCGGTGCACGATGGTCACGAGCGGTGCCGCGAGCAAGCGCATCGATCGTCTCGAGGCCGACGGGCTGGTCGAGCGCCGCCGCGGCAGCGACGACGGCCGACGACGTGTCATCACGCTCACGGACGCAGGACGCGAGCGGATCGACGCCGCCTTCGCCGCACACGTCGAGAACGAGCACCGACTCCTGCGAGCCCTCGACGCCGACCGTCGCGTCGCCCTCGAGGAGCTGCTGCGCCACTGGAGCCAGCAGCGCGGACTGTGAGCGTCGGCGGCAGATGAGGCCTCAGCAGCCCCTCTCCACGTCCGAGAGCATTGATCCGATAATGCACATTATGTCAACTTGAGGATCTCGACGGGAAGAGAGCACGCCCCCTTCCGACGGTCTGCGCATGGAGGACCCCCGCAGGACGTCCTGATCGAGGACCCGGCCGCGACGTGTGACCGGGGTCACGTTAGACTCCGCGAAGAGGTCCGACGTCTGTTCTCGGGGGACATCCGCGTCGCGGGTGACGAGTCCCAGGTCGGCTTCCGGGGGCCCGTGTTCACCGAGATCTTCCTACCCGAGCTGATGGGCACGGCCGTGCTCCTCCTGCTCGGCGGCGGGGTGGTGGCGAACGTCCTGCTCGCCAGGACCAGCGGCGGGGGCGGTGGTCCGCTGATGATCAACCTCGGATGGGGCCTGGCGGTCTTCGCCGGCGTCTACGTCGCCTACCGCTCCGGCGCGCACATCAACCCGGCGGTCACGGTGGGTCTCGTGGCGTCCGGCGACGACCTCGGTGGCGACACCGCGCTCAAGGTCCCGGTGTACGTGAGTGCCCAGCTCCTCGGGGCGTTCGTCGGGGCCTGCCTGGCCTGGCTGGTCTACCGTGACCAGCTCGACCATCCCGACAGCGACGCCGAGGACAAGCTCGCCGTCTTCGCCACCGGCCCACAGATCGCCCGCACGTCATCCAACCTGCTGACGGAGGTCGTCGCGACCTTCGTGCTCGTGTTCGTCATCATCGCGTTCGGGCGCACCCCGAGCGGGCTCGGCCCGCTCGCCGTCGCCCTGCTGGTCGTCAGCATCGGCGCGAGCCTCGGCGGGCCGACCGGCTACGCCATCAATCCCGCTCGCGACCTCGGCCCACGCGTCGCGCACTTCGTGCTGCCGATCGCGGGCAAGCGCGACAGCAACTGGTCGTACTCGTGGATCCCCGTCGTCGGACCCACGATCGGTGGCATCCTCGGTGGCCTGGTCGCCGCCGCCGCCAACTACGTCTGAACCGTCCACACCTGACCACCGCTCCCCCACAGAATCGAGACGAAGCAATGGCCGAGAACACCTACGTCCTTTCCATCGACCAGGGCACCACCTCGACCCGCGCGATGATCTTCGACCACTCCGGGTCGGTCGTCGCGGTCGACCAGGTCGAGCACGAGCAGATCTTCCCGCGTGCGGGGTGGGTCGAGCACAACGCGCTCGAGATCTGGACGAACACGCGTGACGTCGTCGGCGGCGCTCTCGCCAAGGCCAACTTCAACAGCAGGAACATCGCTGCCGTCGGCATCACCAACCAGCGCGAGACCGCTGTGGTGTGGGACAGGTCGAACGGCCGGCCGATCCACCACGCCATCGTCTGGCAGGACACCAGGACGCAGAAGATCGTGGACGCGCTGGCCGGCGAGGAGGGTCTGGACCGGTACAAGGAGACCGTCGGGCTCCCCCTGGCCACCTACTTCGCCGGTCCGAAGATCCGCTGGATCCTGGACAACGTCGACGGAGCCCAGGAGCGGGCCGAGGCCGGCGAGCTGCTCTGCGGGACCATGGACACGTGGGTCCTGTGGAACCTCACCGGCGGGGCGGAGAACGACGGCGTGCACGTCACCGACGTCACGAACGCCAGCCGGACCCTGCTGATGGACCTGCAGACGCTGCAGTGGGACGAGAGCATCGCCGCTGACATGGGCATCCCGCTGTCGATGCTGCCGCAGATCAGGTCCAGCTCGGAGGTCTACGGCGAGTGCAAGCCAGGGATCCTCAACGGAACGCCGGTCGCCGGCATCCTCGGTGACCAGCAGGCGGCGACGTTCGGCCAGGCGTGCCTGGCCAAGGGTGAGGCGAAGAACACCTACGGCACCGGCAACTTCATGTTGCTCAACACCGGGACCGAGGCGGTCCCGTCGCAGAACGGGCTGCTCACCACCGTCTGCTACAAGATCGGCGACGAGCCCACGGTGTACGCGCTCGAGGGCTCGATCGCCGTGACCGGATCTCTCGTGCAGTGGGTCCGTGACAACCTCGGCCTGATCTCCAGCGCCCCCGAGATCGAGGACCTCGCCAAGGAGGTCGACGACAACGGCGGCGCGTACTTCGTCCCGGCGTTCTCGGGGCTGTTCGCCCCGCACTGGCGCCCCGACGCGCGCGGCGCACTGGTCGGCCTGACCCGCTACGTCAACCGGCATCACATCGCCCGGGCCGTCCTGGAGTCCACCGCGTTCCAGACCCGGGAGGTGCTCGACGCCATGAACGCCGACTCCGGCGTCCCGCTCACCGAGCTGCGCGTCGACGGCGGCATGGTCGTCAACGAGACCCTCATGCAGTTCCAGGCCGACATCCTCGGCGTCGACGTCGTCCGGCCGAAGGTCGCCGAGACCACCGCGCTCGGCGCGGCCTACGCCGCCGGCCTCGCGGTCGGCTACTGGGAGAACGAGGACGACATCCGCACCAACTGGGGCGAGGACAAGCGCTGGACCGCGCAGATGGGCGAGGACGAGCGTGAACGGTTCTACCGCTCCTGGAAGAAGGCCGTCACCAAGACCCTCGACTGGGTCGACGAGGACGTCGACTGACAGGGTGGATCGAGACGGGTCCACGGAGCGCCGGGCCCTCCTAGGATGAGTCCATGAGCGGGCAGCCGGCCATCGTCCTCGTCGCGGGCGACCAGCGCGTCGCGGTGGAGGCGGAGTTCCGCAGCCGCTACGACCGCGACTACGCGATCCACGTGGTCGAGGACGTCGCGACGGCGGACGTCACCCTTCGGCGCCTCGCCTCGACCGAGGCCGGCGTCGCGCTCGTCGCCAGCCAGCTCGACCTGCCCGACGGCTCCGGGATCGAGGCGCTGCGCCGGGCCCTCGCCCGACGGGACTTCGACACCTTCCTCGGCATCCCCCGCGGCGAGCGCGACGAGGAGTTCCACGTCGCGGTCACCGAGCTGCTGTCGGAGTGGGGCGCCTCCGTCGCCGCGCCCGTCGTCGCGGCCGTCACCATCGTCACCGATGCCGAGACGCGCCAGGTGGCCGAGCTTCGCGACGTGTGCGCACGCATGGGGCTGCAGAGCGAGACCCACTCCCCCGACTCCGCCGTCGGCCAGCAGGTCCGGGCGCTCGCCGGCGACGACGAGCGGTACCCGATGGTGCGCTCGACCGACGGGCGCGTCATGTCGGGTGCGAGCGCGGCCACGATCACCGAGGCGATGTTCGGCACCCCGGACTCGATCCCCGAGGGCACGGTGGCCGACGTCGTGGTCGTCGGCTCCGGACCCGCGGGTCTGGCCGCGGCCATGTACGCGGCGTCCGAGGGGCTGAGCACCGTCGTCATCGAGTCCGTCGCCGTCGGCGGGCAGGCCGGGACCAGCTCCATGATCCGCAACTACCTCGGCTTCCCGCGCGGTGTCTCGGGGATGCGGCTCGCGCAGCGCGCCCGCGTGCAGGCGTCGCGGTTCGGCGCCCGGGTGTTCATCGGGCGGGCGGCCGCGCGGATCGAGCGAGGACCGGCCGACCAGCCCGAGCACCACCACGTGCACGTCGGGGACGTGCAGCTGTGCGCCCGCACCGTGGTGCTGGCGACCGGCGTCGCCTACCGGACGCTCGGCGTGCCGGCACTGGAGGAGCTCGTCGGCACGGGGGTGCACTACGGAGCGGCCACCACCGTCGCCCGCGAGATGGCCGGCCGCCGCGCCGTGGTGGTCGGTGGCGGCAACTCCGCGGGCCAGGCGGCCGTGCACCTGGCGCGCTTCGCCCGGTCGGTGAGCATCGTCGTGCGTCGCGACGACCTCGCCACGACCATGTCGGACTACCTGGTCCGGGAGATCGAGGCGACGCCGACCATCGAGGTCCGCACGCGGACCCAGGTCACCGACGGCGGTGGCGACACCTCCCTGGAGTGGCTGGAGCTGACGCAGACGGACTCCGGTGCGTCGTCGCGAGAGCCGGCCGACGGATTGTTCCTGCTCCTGGGGGCCGAGCCACGCTGCCACTGGCTGCCGCCCGAGCTCGCCCGCGACGAGCGTGGCTACCTGCTCACCGGACGCGACGTCCCTCGGCAGGCCTGGTCCGGCGGCCTCCCACCGGCGAGCCTGGAGACGACGATCCGCGGCGTGTTCGCCGTCGGCGACGTGCGCGCCGGTTCGATGAAGCGCGTCGCCTCGGCGTCCGGCGAGGGAGCGTCGGTGATCCCGCTCGTGCACGCCCACCTGGACTGGATCCGCGCACAGGAGTTCATCCCCCTCCACTGACCGCCCCAGCTGCTCGGCACGTCCGCGTGACGTGCGCACCTAGGCTGGACCCGAGGGGACGGGACGACGACGGCGAGGACACGCACGCGCGTGCCCGTCGGCTGCGCGCCGAGCGGTCCGGGCTGTGGGTCGAGCTCGAGGTGCAGCGGGCGATCCGCCGGGGCGACTTCGACGACCTGCCGGGTGCGGGCAAGCGTGACGACGCCGACGCGAGCACGGCGGGGGTGGCGGGCGTCATGATGGAGGGGTGTCCTCCTCCCCGCACCGTGTGCTCTCGCCGGGCCGGCGGCTGTCGGTGGTGCAGACGCTCGGTCCGCTTCGCCGCGGTCCGGGCGACCCCACCGTCCTGCGGGACGGCACGCGGTGGTGGATGACCACGCGGATGCCCTCCGGGTCGGCGACGCTCCTGCTCGACCAGGTGGCCCCCGATCTGGTCGAGGCGTCGGCCTGGGGTCCGGGCGCCGAGGAGCGTCTCGCCGCGCTCGAGCCGCTGCTCGGCAGCCACCGACCGGAGCCGCACTTCGTCGATGCCCACCCCCACGTGGCCGACGCGATGCGCCGCCACCCCGGCCTCTCGGTGCCCGCGACCGGTCGCGTGCTCGAGGCCCTCGTGCCGGCGGTCCTGGAGCAGAAGGTGCTCGGCGTCGACGCGTTCGCCGCGTGGCGGCGCCTCGTGCTCGCGCACGGCGACCCGGCGCCCGGCCCGGTGCCCGACCGGATGCGGGTCCTGCCCACCGCCGAGCGCTGGGCGGCGCTGCCGTCCTGGGAGTGGCACCGCGCGGGCGTCGACCCGCAGCGCTACCGCACGGCCCAGCGGTGCGTCCGCGTCGCCGCACAGCTGGAGCGACTCGCTGCGGCCGGCGACCTCGATGCCTTCTACCGGGGCCTGCGCAGCATCCCCGGCGTCGGGATCTGGACGGCCGCCGAGGTCGGCAGCCGCGCTCTCGGCGACGCCGACGCCGTCCCCTTCGGCGACTACCACCTCGGCCACCTGGTCGGCGTCGGCCTGCTCGGACGTCGCCTGCCGGTCGACGACCACGCCGCGATCGGCGAGGCGCTCGAGCCGTACCGCCCCGAACGCTTCGTCGCGGTCCGCCTGCTGCAGCTGAGTCCGCACGTGGTCCTCGAACGTCGAGGGGCACGCATGGCCCGGGTCGACCACCGCCGGCTCTGAGTCGTGCCCATCCCGCCCGGGCCTACAGTGGCCCGGTGCCTGTCTGGACCCGCGCCTGCCTCGCGCTCTTCGCCGTCGGCTGGGGCGCGAACCAGTTCGCGGCGCTGCTGCCGGTCTACCGCGTCGGAGGCGGTGCGAGCGCCGAGCAGGTGACGCTGCTGTTCGGCGCCTACGCGGTCGGGCTCATCCCCACCTTGCTCGTCGTGGCGCCGATCAGCGACCGACTCGGCAGACGGCGCGTCATGGCGCCCGTGCTCGTCCTGTCGTTCCTGGCCACCCTGGTCCTCATCGCGGGCTCGCAGAGCCTGTGGATCCTGCTCGTCGGCCGACTCCTGGCCGGGATCGCCTCCGGTGCGGCCTTCGCGCCCGGCACGGCCTGGGTCAAGGAGCTCACCACCGGCCCGTCCGGCACCGGAGCCCGTCGTGCCGCGATCGCGCTGTCGGCGGGGTTCGGCACCGGCCCCCTCGTGACCGGACCGATGGCGCAGTGGCTGCCGGCGCCCACCGTGCTGCCCTACCTGCCGCACCTGGCGCTCACGGTCGTCGTGACCTTCCTGGTGCTGCGGGCCCCGGAGGTGGCGCGCCCTCGCGACGACACCGGTCTCGACGAACCCGACCGCGTGCGACGCGCCCTCCTCTCCCCCGTCTTCCTTCGGCGGGTCCTGCTCACGGCGCCCTGGGTCTTCGGGTGCGCGTGCCTCGCTTTCGCGACCGTCCCGGAGGTCGCTCCGGTCCCCGGGCCGCGGGTGGCGGTCGGTGGCGCGCTCGTCGCCCTGACGCTGTGGACCGGGGTCGCCGTCCAGCCGCTCGGGCGACGCCTGGACCCGACGAGCACCGTGCTGCTCGGCTCCGTGGCGGGCGTCGCGGGCTTCCTCGTCGCCGCGCTGGCGTCCGTGACCGGGTGGAGCGGCCTCACCGTCGTGTCGGTGATCGCGCTCGGCGCCGCCTACGGGTGGATCCTCGTCGGCGGCCTGGCGACCGTCGAGCAGGTGGCCCACCCGCGCGACCTCGCCACGGTGAACGCCGTGTTCTACAGCCTGACGTACGTGGGGTTCGCCGCACCGTACCTCGGCACCGTGCTGCTCGGCTCCGTCGCGGCGACGCCGGCCATGCTCCTGCTGGCGGGCCTGCTGGCCGCCACCGTGCCACTCACCGTCTCCTCGCGCCGTCGAGCGTGACGACCCTCAGTCGGTCTCGACCCGCAGGACCTCGCCGTCCAGCGTCAGGTAGACCTCGACGTCGTCCATGAAGGCGACCTCCCAGGCGTACTCGCCGCCGCCCTCGTCGCTGATCCCGGCGTCGTCGACAGGCTCGGTGCCGCCGTACTCGGCGATCGCCAGGCGAACGGCGTCGCTGAGGCTGATCGACGTCGCCTCGAGTCCGGCGGCATCGGTCGACCCGAGGTCGGCCTCGCGATCGGACCCGAGAACCTCGGAGCCGTCGGCGCTGACGAGGACCTCGATGTCGTCCCCACCGACTGCGACATGCACCTCCCAGGTGCCACCGTCGCCGTCGTCGAGTTCGAAGGCCCGGCCACCGGCATCAGCCTCGGCGGTGGCGATCGCCGCGATCACCCCTCGTACTCCTGCGGGACGCCGCCGGGGTCACCCGAGGGGGTGGAGCCCGACTCCTCCGTCGGTTCTGCCATCTCGATGGCCCCGGAGTCAGCTCCACCGCTCTGGTCGTCGGTGCCGCTGCATCCGCTCAGCACGAGCACCGCGGCAAGGGCCGATCCGGTCACCATGGTCCGTGGTCGCGACGTGATCATGATCCGATGGTGTCAGGTTCGCGCACAGATCTCAGCCTGTGCGGCCTCCATGAGAGCCGCCTCATCGTCCCCTCACCGATCTCTCATCCTCGGCTCGCGACGAGCGCGTCGGCGACCTCCTCGGTCGGGTGAGCGGACGCCGCCGAGACGCTGAACCCGCCGGGCACGAGGACGAAGGTGACCGGTGCGCTCACCGCAGGATCACTCGAAGCGGTCGGTGGGACCGGCGCCGACACGGACGATGTCGGCGACGCCGTCGGAGAGGTCGATGACGGTGGTGGGCTCGGCCGACACGTCACCGGACTCGACCACGACGTCGACCTGCTGGTCGAGCTCGTCCTTGACGACCCACGACTCCGTCATCGCCTCGGTCTCCCCCGGCAGGATCAGCGTGCTCGTGAGCAGTGGCTCGCCCAGCTCGGCGAGCAGCGCCTGCACCACGGCATGGTCGGGGATGCGTGCACCCACGGTCTTCTTCTTGGGATGCAGCATCCTGCGCGGCACCTCGCGGGTGGCCGGCAAGATGAAGGTGTAGGGGCCCGGGGTGGCGCTCTTCACCGCCCGGAACACGGCGTTGTCGACGTGCACGAACTGCCCGAGCTGCGCGAAGTCGCGGCACACCACCGTGAAGTGGTGCTTGTCGTCGAGCTGGCGGATCGAGCGGATCCGGTCGAGCGCGGCCTGGTTGCCGAGCTGAGCGCCGAGTGCGTAGCCGGAGTCGGTCGGGTAGGCGATCAGGCCGCCGTCGCGGAGGACGGAGACGGTCTGCTCGACCGCTCGGGGTTGGGGGTTCTGCGGGTGGATGTCGATGAGGCGCGCCATCGCTCGAGACTACGTGCCGGACGCCTCCCGCGGCCAGCCGTCGCAGCACCCCCGGTGTGTCCACGATGCGTCCACGTGTCTCGACGCTCGGGACGGCTCACTACCCTGGAGCCATGTCCGAGTCGTCCGCCCCCTCCCTGGCCGAGCGTCGTGAACGCCAGCTCGCCCACGACCGCGCCCGCGAGGAGCACCACCTCGAGCGCGCGGCCCTGGCCGGCCAGCTGCGTCCGCGTGAGCGACTGGAGGCACTCGCTGCCGAGGGCGCCAGGCGGTTCGCCGATGCACCGGCCGAGGAGGTGCTGCCCTGGGTCGCCGAGACCTTCGGCTACCGCACCGCCGTCGCCTGCTCCATGGCCGACGCCGTCCTGCCCCACGTCGTCGCCCAGCACCTGCCGTGGGTCGACACGCTCTTCCTCGAGACCGGCTACCACTTCGCCGAGACGATCGGGACCCGTGACGCCGTCGAGTCCTCGATGGAGCTGACCATCGTCGACGTCCTGCCCCGCCTGAGCGTCGCCGAGCAGGACGCCGAGCACGGCAAGGACCTCTTCGCCCGCGACCCCGGTGCGTGCTGCGCCATGCGCAAGGTCGAGCCGCTGCAGCGCACCCTTGCCGGGTACGAGGCCTGGATCACCGGTGTCCGGCGCGACGAGGGCCCCACGCGCGCGGACACTCCCGTCGTCACCTGGGACGACAAGAACGCACTGGTGAAGATCAACCCGTTGGCGACCTGGACGTTCGACGAGCTGCTCACCTACGCCGAGCAGCACGACGTCATCGTCAACCCCCTGGTCTCCGACGGCTACCCCTCCATCGGGTGCGCGCCGTGCACCCGACGGGTCGCGCCGGGCGAGGACCCCCGTGCCGGCCGGTGGGCCGGACTGGACAAGACCGAGTGCGGCCTGCACACCTGAGGAGACCGAACCGATGACCGTCACCGACGACGCGCAGCCGAGCGCTGCCACCGAGTACCGTCTCGACCAGCTGCAGTGGCTCGAGTCGGAGTCCGTGCACATCATCCGCGAGGTGGTGGCCGAGTTCGAGCGTCCCGTCCTGCTGTTCTCCGGCGGCAAGGACTCCGTGGTGATGCTGCACCTGGCCACCAAGGCCTTCTGGCCGGCGCCGGTCCCGTTCCCGGTGCTCCACGTGGACACCGGTCACAACTTCCCCGAGGTCCTGGCCTACCGCGACGCGACGGTCGAGCGTCTCGGACTGCGCCTGGAGGTCGCATCGGTGCAGGACTACATCGACGACGGCCGCCTGCGCGAGCGCGCCGACGGGACCCGCAACCCGTTGCAGACCCAGCCGCTGCTGGACGCCATCGTCGAGCACCGCTTCGACGCGGTCTTCGGCGGCGGTCGACGTGACGAGGAGAAGGCACGCGCCAAGGAACGGGTGTTCAGCCTGCGCGACGAGTTCGGCCAGTGGGATCCCCGCAACCAGCGACCGGAGCTGTGGAACCTCTACAACGGCCGTCACCGGCCCGGCGAGCACGTGCGGGTCTTCCCGCTCAGCAACTGGACCGAGCTCGACGTGTGGCAGTACATCGGCCGCGAGGGCATCGAGCTGCCGAGCCTGTACTACGCGCACAAGCGCGAGGTGTTCGAGCGCGACGGCATGCTGCTGTCCGTCGGCGAGTTCGCCACCCCCCGCGCCGGGGAGACCGTCTCGACCCGCCAGGTCCGCTATCGCACCGTCGGCGACATGTCCTGCACGGGTGCGGTCGAGAGCGACGCCGCCGACGTCACCGACGTCATCGCCGAGGTCGCCGCGACCCGCGTGACCGAGCGCGGCGCGACCCGCGCCGACGACCGGATCAGCGAGGCCGCCATGGAGGACCGCAAGAAGGAAGGCTATTTCTGATGCCGACGCTGCTGCGCCTCGCGACCGCCGGATCGGTCGACGACGGCAAGTCCACCCTCGTGGGTCGGCTGCTCTACGACTCCAAGTCCGTCCTGGCCGACCAGTTCGACGCCGTCGAGCGGGTCAGCCGCGACCGCGGGCTCGAGTCCGCCGACCTCGCGCTGCTCACCGACGGCCTGCGCTCCGAGCGCGAGCAGGGCATCACCATCGACGTCGCGTACCGCTACTTCGCCACGGCCGAGCGCAGCTTCATCCTCGCCGACTGTCCCGGCCACGTGCAGTACACACGCAACACCGTCACGGGCGCCAGCACCGCCGACGTCGTGGTGCTGCTCGTCGACGTCCGCAAGGGCGTGCAGGAGCAGACCCGTCGCCACCTCGCCGTCGCCTCCCTGCTGCGGGTGCCCCACGTCCTGGTCGTGGTGAACAAGGTCGACCTCGTCGACTACGACGAGGCGACGTACGACCAGGTCGCCGCTCAGGTGCAGCAGACCGCGTCCTCGCTCGGGCTCAGCGACGTGACCACGGTGCCCGTCTCCGCCCTCGTCGGCGACAACGTCGTCGAGCCGTCCGGGCGCATGCCCTGGTACACCGGTCCCACCGTCCTCGGTCTGCTCGAGCGCATCGAGGCCGTCGGCGCCCCCCACTCCGAGCCGTTGCGGTTCCCCGTCCAGCTCGTCATCCGTCCGCAGTCGGCCGCCGACGAACGGTTCCGCGACTACCGCGGCTACGCCGGCCAGATCGCGTCCGGTCTCGTGCGCGTGGGCGACGAGGTCACCGTCCTGCCGAGCGGGCGCACCAGCACCGTGGCCGGGATCGACACCGCCGACGGTGAGCTGACCGAGGCCTTCGCGCCGCAGTCCGTCACCCTCAGGCTGGACGACGACGTGGACATCTCCCGCGGGGACCTCATCGTCACCTCACGCAGCGTCCCGGCCGTGACCCAGGACGTCGAGGGCACGGTCGCCTGGCTCGCCGAGCACCGGCTCGTCCCCCGCACCAAGGTGCTGCTCAAGCACGGCACCCGGACGGTGCAGGCCATGGTGCAGGCCATCGGCGGCCGCCTCGACCTCGACGAGGCGCGCCTGCGGGCCGCGGACTCCCTCGAGCTCAACGACATCGGGCACGTCACGCTGCGGCTGGCGTCGGGCATCGCCGCCGAGGAGTACCTCCACTCGCGCGCCGGCGGATCGTTCCTGCTCGTCGACGCCCAGGAGGGCACGACGCTCGCCGCCGGCATGGTCGGGGACGCGCTCCTGGCGACCGCAGCGCCTTGAGGCCGATGGAAGCCGTCGACAGCCTCCCGCTCACGCTGCGGGTCGAGGGCCGGCGCGTGCTGGTCGTCGGGGGCGGGCACGTGGCGACCCGTCGGGTGCTCTCCCTCCTGGCGGCCGGGGCTCGGCTGACGGTGGTCTCGCCCGCCGTCACCGCCACGCTCGCGGAGCTGGCCGCCGACGGGGCGATCGACTGGCGACAGCGTCGCTACGAGCGCGACGACCTCGACGGTGCCTGGCTCGTGCAGACCGCGACCGACGACCGTCGCGTCGACGACCGCGTCGCCGCGGACGCCGAAGCCGCATGCACGTGGTGCCTCAAGGGTGGCGACCCGGGCGGGGCGACGGCCTGGATGCCTGCGGTCGCGAGGGTCGACGACGTCGCGGTCGCCGTGAGCGGTGGCGGTGACGCCGGACGTGCCTCCCGGTTGCGCGACGCCGTGGCCTCGGCGCTGCAGTCCGGAGAGCTCCCGCTGCGCCACCGCACCCACCACCCGGGCGGCTCCGTCGCGCTCGTCGGCGGCGGACCCGGTGGCCCGGACCTGCTGACCTCACGCGGGCGACGGCTCCTGGCCGAGGCGGACGTCGTGGTCGTCGACCGCCTGGCCCCGCTGGCCGTCCTGGACGAGCTGTCGCCCGACGTCGAGGTCGTGGACGTCGGCAAGCTTCCCGAGCACCACCCCACCCCCCAGGACCGCATCAACGAGATCCTCCTCGAGCAGGCGCGGGCGGGGCGACGCGTCGTGCGCCTCAAGGGTGGCGACCCGTACGTGCTCGGCCGCGGCGGCGAGGAGCGCCTGGCGTGCGAGGCCGCCGGCATCCCGGTCGAGGTCGTCCCCGGCGTCACCAGCGCCATCGCCGTGCCGGCCGCGGCGGGCATCCCGGTGACCCACCGCGGCGTGGCCGCCGGCTTCAGCGTCGTGACCGGGCACGAGGAGCTCCGCGAGCTGCCGGCACGTGGCGACCACACGCTGGTGCTGCTCATGGGGGTGAAGCGCCTGGCCACCACCGTCGCAGAGCTCGTCGCCGCGGGTCACGACCCCGAGCGTCCGGCGGCCGTCGTGGAGCGCGGGTTCCGTCCCGACCAGCGGGTCACCGTGGCCACGCTCGCCACCATCGCCGAGCGGGCCGGCGCCGTCGGGGCGAGCTCCCCCGCGGTCACGGTGATCGGCGACGTCGTGCGACTCGCTCCCGCCTGGACCGAGCGCTAGCGCGTCACGGCGTGGACGCCGGCCGGGTGCGGTGGAGCCACCACAACCCGACGACCGGCAGCACGAGGGGCACGAAGCCGTAGCCGACACCGAAGTCCGACCAGACGGTCGCTTCGGGGAACAGCTGCGGGTCCACGATCGTCAGCAGGCCGACGCCGAGCACGCCCGCGAGCTCGAAGCCGATGGTGAGTCCGGCGAGCCGGCGACGATCCGTGGCCAGCGCGTAGGTCGCGACGACGTAGACCACGCCGGCCACGGCGGACAGGGTGTAGGCCACCGGCGCCTCGGACGCCTTGGCCAGGAGCTGGTAGATCGACCGCGCGGACGCCGCGAGGGCGAACACGGCGTACACGGCGACGAGCGCCCGGCCGAAGCCGTGCTGCGTGGGACGATCGGACGCTGGCTCAGACAACGGTGCCCTCCCAGATGCCGTGGATGCGGAACACGAGGGCGGCCACCGTCACCATGGCCACCGCGACGACCCCGGTCCCCCAGCGGCTCTTCTCCGCGATCCCCCAGACGACCGCCGCGGGCGGGATGACGACGACCGTCACGAGGTAGGAGACGAACAGCACACCGTCGACGTCACGGTCCGTGCGAGCGAGCGCCACCGACCCACCCACGAGCACGGCCAGCAGCGCCAGCTCGACGACCGCGACGGCGTAGAACAGGGGGTTGTCGAACGTCGTCCGGCGCCACGTGTGCAGCGTCGCCAGGACACCGGCCGCCAGGGCCAGCACGGCGACCACGATGGCGATCGGCAGCGTCACGGTCGTCCTTCGGGGGTCACGGGATCTCGGGGTCGCGGGTGGGCGCGTGGTCGGACGGACCGACCAGGTCCAGGACGGAGTCTTCCACGAAGGCGTTCCACGTCCCGACCCGGCGGAACATGAAGTGGCCGGCGTCGGGCAGCGCCGTCCATGTCGCGTCCACACCGACCGCCCGGCACCGGTCGACGAAGGAGCGGCTCGCCGCCGAGGAGGTCCACCGGTCGGCCGTGCCGTGCAGGACGCGCAGCGCCTTGCCCCTCAGCGCCGTGGCCGGCTCGCCCTGGGGCAGCCAGGGGGCGAGACCCACGACTCCGAGCACCGCGTCGTCGTCGGCCACCCGGCACGCGGTCCGTCCACCCATCGAGTGCCCGACGAGCACCACCGGTGTCCCAGGAGCCTCGTGCGCGAGGCGCTCCAGCGCCCACCGGGCCGCCCGGACCGGCGAGGGGTCACGCGGGTCGTTCCACCCACGGACGGCGTTCTGCAGCAGCCGCACCTCCCACCGCTCACGACGCGCGGTGCGCCGCAGGGCTCGGGCGAGCATCGCCATGCGCCACCAGCTCGCGTGCCGGTCGCGGACGGGCTCCTGGCTCGTCTGCTGCCCCCCGTGCAGGAGAAGGACGATGGCACGGGGTCGGGGCCGGCGGACCCGGACGTCGAGTCGCGGCTCGCTGGGGTCAGGACGCACGGCGCCACGGTAGTCCTGCACACCTGGCTTCGCAGGGCGCCTGCCGTACCCTTGGAGCACCCTGTCCCGACCCATCCATGCCGGAGGTTGCCGCGAATGGCACGTAGGAACCCACTCAGGAAGGGGCGTGGCATGGAGCAGGGCACGGCAGCGCGCCGGCTGGAGGTCGTCGGCGACGACACCCCGGTCGCGGACGCGAGCGCGCTCCTCGTCCGCACGGCGCGTGGCGACGAGTCGGCCTTCGCCGAGCTGTTCGACTGCTTGTCCCCCGCCGTCTTCGGTCTCGCCCGTCGGGTCATCCGTGACCCTGCGCGTGCCGAGGAGGTCGCCCAGGAGGTCTTCCTCCAGGTGTGGCAGACCGCCGCGCGGTTCGACCCCGATCGTGGTTCGGCCAAGAGCTGGGTCCTCACGTTGGCCCACCGTCGCGCGGTCGACGCCGTCCGTCACGACCAGGCCGCCACCAATCGCGACAACGCCTACGACTGGGCTCCTGACGTCGACCACGACACCGTGCTCGAGACCGTCACGGTCAAGATGGAGCACGAGCAGGTCCGGCGGTGCCTGGGATCGCTCACCGACCTGCAACGTGAGTCGATCATGATGGCCTACTACAACGGCCACACCTACGCGGAGGTCGCGACGCTGCTCGACGCGAACCCGGCCACCGTCAAGACGCGCATGCGCGACGGCCTGGTCCGTCTTCGCGACTGCCTGGGAGTCGAGGCCTCATGAACACCGATCTCCACGACCTGCTCGTGCCGTACGCGCTCGACGCGCTCGACCCGCACGAACGCTCCAAGTTCGAGTCCCACCTCGACCAGTGCGACGTGTGCTCGGTCGAGCTGAACGGCTTCTCCCTCACCGCGGTGCGGATGGCCGAGGCCACCGAGGAGGAGCCGCCGAGCGCGTTGCGCGTCGCCGTCCTGGAGCGGGTCGCCACGACGGCCCAGGAACGTCCCGTCGTCACGGCCATCGCCCAGCACGGTGCGCTGCGCCGCTCGATGCCGCGCATCGCCGTGGCCGCGTCGGTGCTCGTCGCCACCGCGGGTCTCGGTGGGTTCCTGCTCGAGCGTGACCGTGCCGAGGACCTGCAGACCCAGACCGAGCAGATCTCGACCATCCTCACCGCCGAGGACTCCGCGCTGCTCGCCGCTCCGGCGACGACCGGTGGCGAGCTGCGCATCATGCACTCCCCGTCCCACGGTGACGCCGTGGTCATGGGCTCGGACCTCGAGCCGCTCACCGACGGGAAGATCTACCAGGTCTGGGCGATGTACGGCGACGAGCCGCAGTCGGCCGGCCTGCTGCCGTCCAGCTCCTCGATGGTGCTGGCCACGGGGGTCGGTGACGCCGATGCCTTCGCCGTCACCATCGAGCCGGCCGGCGGCTCGCAGGCACCGACGACCGAGCCGATCGTGGACACGCGCAGCTGACCGTGCCAGTGGCTCTGTCATGATGGCGCGGTGCTGAGCCCTCACGTCGTCGTCTCGGCCGCGATGGCCGTCCCGTCCGGCTACTACCGACCCCTGGTGGAGTCCTTCGCCGCACACGGCTGGCGGGCGCAGGCGCGGTCCGAGGAGCCGGAGCGCCCGGTCGTCCTGCTGGGACACAGCCTCGGCGGACAGCTGGGTGCGTTGGTGCAGGCCCGCGACGACGGCGCCGACGCCCTCGTCACCATCGGGGCCGGCGTGCCGTGGTTCCGTGTCCACCCCTGGGCCGGGCTGCCCGTGCCGGAGCGGTCGATCGACGCCTACGTCGATCTCTTCCTCGACCCGGACCTCACGTCCCGGTGGACCTACCGCCGGGCGGAGGCGCCGGTGGGCGGCAGCACGGACCACGTCGCGTGGTTCCGCCGACCCGAGGCGGTCGTCGAGCACGTCATCGACTGGTGGGACAGCGTCGTGCCGCGTCAGGTCGCGGGGGGGGGGGTCACCGACCGGCCGGCCACCTAGGATCCACCCGGTGGACCCCTAGGCGAAGGCCTCGATGGGCGGGCACGAGCAGGTCAGGTTCCGGTCGCCGTAGGCCTGGTCGATGCGCCCGACCGGCGGCCAGTACTTGTCCTGCGTGGAGCCGCTCGGGAAGACACCCGTCCCGATCGGGTAGGCGTGCTGCCAGTCGAGGAGCTCGCGTGCGGCGTGCGGGGCGTGCACGAGCGGGTTGTCGCCCTCGGGGAACTCCCCCGCCGCCACCTGGTCGATCTCGGCGCGGATCGCGAGCATCGCGTCACAGAAGCGGTCGAGCTCGCCGAGGTCCTCGGACTCCGTCGGCTCGACCATGAGCGTGCCCGCCACGGGGAAGCTCATGGTCGGGGCGTGGAATCCGTAGTCGATCAACCGCTTGGCGACGTCGTCGACGCTGACGCCCGTGGCCTTGGTCAGGCCCCTCAGGTCGAGGATGCACTCGTGCGCCACGAGACCGTTCGCGCCGGTGTACAGCACGGGGAACGCCTCACGGAGCCGGGCGGCGACGTAGTTGGCCGACAGCACGGCCACGGAGGTGGCGTCGGTGAGGCCCTGCGCGCCCATCATCGAGACGTAGGCGAACGGGATGGGCAAGATGCCGGCCGAGCCGTACGGCGCAGCGCTGATCGCACCGATGCCCTCGCGGCGCTCCGCGATCGGGTGCAGGGGGTGACTGGGCAGGAACGGGACGAGATGCTCGGCGACGGCCACGGGCCCCACTCCAGGTCCTCCCCCGCCGTGCGGGATGCAGAACGTCTTGTGCAGGTTCAGGTGCGAGACGTCGCCACCGAAGGTGCCCGGGCTGGCGTGCCCCAGCAGGGCGTTGAGGTTCGCACCGTCGACGTACACCTGGCCGCCGGCGGCGTGGACCACGTCGCACAGCTCGCCGATCCCCTCCTCGTAGACGCCGTGGGTGGAGGGGTAGGTGACCATGATGGCGGCGAGCGAGTCACGATGCTCCTCGCACAGACGGCGGAGGTCGTCGAGGTCGACCTCGCCCTGCTCGTTCGCCGTGACGATGACGACCCGCATGCCGGCCATGATCGCCGACGCGGCGTTGGTGCCGTGGGCCGAGCTGGGGATGAGGCAGACGTCGCGCTGGTCGTCGCCGTTGGAGCGGTGCCAGGCACCGATGGCGAGCAGGCCGGCCAGCTCGCCCTGGGAGCCGGCGTTGGGCTGCACCGAGACGGCGGCATAGCCGGTGACCTCGGCCAGCCACCCCTCGAGCGTCTCGACCAGCTCGATCATCCCGGCGGCGTCCTCGGCGGGGACGAACGGGTGCAGGTCGGCGAAGCCCGGCCAGCTGATCGGTTCCATCTCGGCGGTCGCGTTGAGCTTCATGGTGCAGGACCCGAGGGGGATCATGCCGCGGTCGAGCGCGTAGTCGCGGTCGCTGAGCGTGCGCAGGTAGCGCAGCATCTGCGTCTCGCTGCGGTGCTCGGAGAAGACCGGGTGCGTCAAGATGGCGTCGTCGCGCCGCAGTGCGGTGGGCAGGTGGTCGCGCACCTCCTGGGGTACGGCGGTGTCGAGCTCGAAGGCCCGCCAGACCGCCTGCAGGTGCGGGAGCGTCGTGAGCTCGGAGGTCGAGATCCCGACGTGGTCGGCATCGACGAGACGCAGGTGGATCCCGGCTGCTCGAGCACGTCGCACGACACCCTCGGCCTCGCCGGGGACCGCGGCGACGACGGTGTCGAAGAACGCCTCGTGGGTGACCTGCACGCCACCGTGGACGAGCCCGGCAGCGAGGGTCGCGGCGGACCGGTGGACGTGCTCGGCGATGCGCCGCAGCCCGTCGGCACCGTGGTAGACCGCATACATCGATGCGGCGACGGCGAGCAGGACCTGCGCGGTGCAGATGTTGGACGTGGCCTTCTCGCGGCGGATGTGCTGCTCGCGGGTCTGCAGCGCGAGGCGGTAGGCCGGGCGGCCGGCCGAGTCGACCGACACCCCGACGAGACGTCCGGGCAGGTGGCGCTCGAGCCCGGAGCGGACCGCCATGAACCCCGCGTGGGGTCCGCCGTAGAACATCGGCACGCCGAAGCGCTGGCTGGACCCGACGACGACGTCGGCACCGAGGGAGCCCGGCGAACGCAGCAGGACCAGCGCGAGCGGGTCGCTGACGACCACGGTGAGTCCGCCGGCGGCCCGCACCGACTCGATGACGCGCGTCGGATCGGTCACGGCGCCGTCGGCGGCGGGGTAGGCCACGATCGCCCCGGCGACGTCGTCCGGGACGTCGTCCACGCCGAGGTCGACCTCGAGCAGGTCGATGCCGAGAGCCTCGGCCCGCGTGCGGACGACGTCCAACGTCTGCGGGAGGAGACGGGCGTCGAGGACGATCGGGCGCAGGTCCCTGCCGCGGGCAGCTCGTCGCACGAGCGTCATCGCCTCGGCGGCGGCCGTGCCCTCGTCCAGCAGCGACGCGTTCGCGGTGGGCAGGCCGGTGAGGTCGGCGACCATCGTCTGGAAGTTCAGCAGCGCCTCGAGCCGACCCTGGGAGATCTCGGGCTGGTAGGGCGTGTAGGCCGTGTACCAGGAGGGGTCCTCGAGCACGTTGCGGCGGACGACGGCCGGCGTGAGGGTCGGGTGGTAGCCGAGCCCGATCATCGAGGTGCCGGGGTTGTTGCGCTCGGCGAGCACCCTCAGCTGTGCCGTCGCCTGCGCCTCCGACGCCGGTGCCGGCAGCTCCAGGCCGGTGGTGGCGCGGATCCGCTCCGGCACCGCGGCGTGCATGAGCGAATCGAGGGAGGCGTGCCCGATCCGCTCGAGCATCTGTTGCTGCTGGTGCGCGTCCGGTCCGATGTGGCGATCGACGAAGGGGGACATCAGCACTCCAAGGGGGTCGCGAAGGGTGACTCCCCTCCTGTCACCGACCGGTTCCAGGGTGCCTCGTACGCGTGGTCCTTGGTGCCTGAGAGGTTCCGGGGAGGAATTGCCCCTTCGGCGCCGCCTGGGCGAACTCTCCCACGCGTGTCCGCAGCGGTGCCCAACCTACCAGCGGAGCACGGGTCAGCTCGTGCGGCGGGCCCGTCGACGCTCGGAGAGCTCGTCGTCGAGAGCGACCTCGGCGGCCGTCCGCTCGCTCGGGAGGTCGTGCAGCGAGCCCTCGATCTCCTTCCAGACGCCGCCGATGGCGATGCCGAAGACGCCCTGGCCACCCTGCAGGAGGTCGACGACCTCGGTCGCGGAGCGGCACTCGTACACGCTGGCGCCGTCGCTCATGAGGGTGACCTCGGTGAGGTCGTCGGTCCCGCGCTGGCGCAGGTGGTCGACCGCGGTGCGGATCTGCTGCAGGGAGACCCCGGCGTCGAGCAGTCGCTTGATGATCTTGAGCAGCAGGATGTCCTTGAAGGAGTAGAGCCGCTGGGTGCCCGACCCGGTCGCCGAGCGCACCGTGGGCTCGACCAGCTTCGTGCGCGCCCAGTAGTCGAGCTGGCGGTAGGTGATGCCTGCCGCCTTGCATGCCGTGGGGCCACGAAAGCCCGTGTCCTGGGGCATCGGGGCGAGGTCGTCGTCGAACAGCAGACCCTGATCGCCGGCCTTGGCCTCGGCTCGGGAGTCCGTGGACTCTCCGTGTGGCTCGATCATGCGCACTGCCTTCCAGACGATGGTGTGTCAAGACTACCGCTGAGGAACTACACGCGTGTGGGTTCGGCAGCAGTCTCAAGGTAAGGCTGAGACTTAGGTCGGTCAACTACCGAGTGGGCGCGTCGCGGCAGCAATCGCGCCCGCGGGCCCGTCAGCGGCTCGGCTCAGGGTTCGAGCCCGGTCTCGAAGTCCTCCGGGTCGATGGCGTCGAGGAACTCGCGGAACTGCGCGACCTGCTCATCCTCCTCCTGCGGGGAGGGCAGACCGGCGACCTCGAGCACGTCCTCGGCGCACACGATGCGACGCGAGGAACGAAGGGCCAGGGCGATGGCGTCGGAGGGACGGGCGTCGACCGACGCACCCGAGGCGAAGACCAGGACCGCGTAGAAGATGCCGTCGTCGACGTCCACGATCCGCACCTCCTCGAGCTCGTCGCCCAACGCCTCGACCACGTCGCCCAGCAGCTCGTGCGTCAGCGGACGCTCCGAGTCGGCGCCTTGCTGGGCCAGCGCGATGGCCGACGCCTCGACCGCGCCGACCCAGATCGGCAGCACCCGCGTCCCCTCGCACTCGCGCAGCACGATGACCGGCTGGTTGCTCGGCTTCTCCACACGGACGCCGAGGACCTCGACCTCTCGCACCGTCAGTCCCGCAGGCGCTCGCGGACGAGCACGGTCTGCAGACGCACCGCCAGGGCCGCGATCTGGGCCACCGTCTGCGTCCGCTGGTCATCGCGCGCGACCGGCCCCGCCGCCTGCTCGAACAGGGACGCCTGGCGGTCCGCGGCCGTGGCGACGTGACGCAGGTGGCGCGGCTCCAGACCGAAGTCCCCGAGCTCCTTGACCACCGAGGCGATGACGAGGTCGTCACCGTCGTAGTAGCGCTGGCTGGGCCGGCGCCGGATCAGGCCGTGCTCCTCGATCGCCGCCAGGAGGTCGTCGCCGATGCCGGCGGACTCGCAGACCTCCTGCCGGCTCAGGCGCAGCTGGCTGCGACCCTCCCGGAACGTCGCGGGCGTCGGCATGCCGTCGTCGTCGACCGCGACGTCCGGGACGCGCGTCAGGGACCCGAGCTCGGCCTGCGGCACGAGCCCCCTGTCCATGTCGTCGAGGAGCTGACGGATGGCACTGAGGGGCCAGAACTTCCTCTGCTGGCGCAGGATGAAGCGCAGGCGCTCGACGTCGTCGAAGGAGAACTTGCGGTACCCGGAGGGAGTGCGCTCGGGCTCCAGCAGCCCCTCGTCCTCGAGGTAGCGGATCTTGCTGATGGTCAAGGAGGGGAACTCCTGGCGGAGCTCCTCGAGCACCTTGCCGATGCCGAGCCGTTCCGCGCGCGGCGCGGGCTCGCTCACGCGCGGGCCGCGCCCGGGCGCGCGAAGTAGATGAGTCGGTACTTGCCGAACTGCACCTCGTCGCCCCCGCTCAGGGCCACCACCGACTCGATCCGGTCGCGGTTGACGTACGTGCCGTTGAGGCTGCCGAGGTCGGAGACCACGAAGCCCGTGTCGGTGCGCGTGAGGGTCGCGTGGCGACGCGACACGCTGATGTCGTCGAGGAAGATGTCGCTGTCCGGGTGACGCCCGACGCTCACGTGGTCGGTGTCGAGCAGGAAGCGTGCGCCGGCACCCGGCCCGCGCTGGACGAACAGCATCGCGCTGCCGAGGGGGAGGTTCTCCACCGCGTCCACGTCGGTGGCCGACATCTCCTCGGTGTCGGCGTCGATGATCGGGATGTGCGTCGTCTCGTCCGACGAGGGCCTCGGATGCTTTCCGTCACCGGTGGTCATCGACCGTTCCCTCCTGCAATGGTTCTCCGCGGCCGTGCGGCCGATGCCTCCAACCTAGCACCCGGGCAGGCCGCTCCGGGGTCAGGACGAGACGAGCGAGGTGTACTGCTCCGGGGACAGCAGACCGGCGGTGGGCTCGTCGTCGCTGGGACGGATCTTGAGCAGCCAGCCCTCGCCGTACGGGTCGGAGTTGATCACCTCGGCGGCGCCGTCGAGCGACTCGTTGCGCGCGACGACCTCGCCCCCGATCGGGGAGAAGATGTCGCTGACGGACTTGGTCGACTCCAGCTCGCCGACGACCGATCCGGCCTCGAGGACCTCCCCCACGTCGGGCAGGTCGACGTAGACGATGTCGCCGAGCTGGTCCTGGGCGAAGTCCGTGATGCCGACGACCGCGATGCCGTCGTCGAGGCGCACCCACTCGTGCTCCTCGCTGTAGTGGAGGTCCTCAGGGATCACGCGTGCTCCTGTTCGTGAGGTCAGGGCGCGGACGCGTCCTGACGGGGATCGGGACGAGCGTACTCGGGCGAGCGGACGTCGGCGAGAGCGGTGATGGAGACCGACTCGACGGCCGTCACGGACGCGGTCGCACCGCGCGAGGAGATCCGTTCCAGCACTCCCCCGCGGAACTCCAGGGCGTCGGTCATGGTCTGCGGGTCGCCGATGGCCTCGACGACATACGGCGCCACGACCTCGCGCCCCCCGACGCGGACGCCACCGTCGTCGTCGAGGAAGTAGGTCTGCGCCACGACGCGCGCCGTGCCGTTGATGACGATCGCCTCGGCACCTGCGGACCGCAGCTCCTCCACGACGTCGAGCAGGAGCCCGGCGTCGACCTGCCGGTCCGGGTCGTTGATGCGCAGGCGGACACCGGGGCCGCGCGCACCGACCGAGCCCGTGACGATTGCGAGCTGGTCGGCGCTCAGCTCGGCCTGACGTCGCGCCTCGTCCGGGTCGTCGCGCGACGCGAGCAGCTCGTCGCGCGTCCGCGTCAGCTCGTCGACCTGCTGGGCCAGCCGGTCGTTCGCGGCGTCGACCGAGCGCAGCAGCTCCACGAGCTCCACGCCCCGCAGGCTCGCGAAGTCGTCGTCGTCGCGTCCCGGCCCGATCTGCACGGTGGCGGCGAAGCCCAGCAGCCCGATGAGGGCACCGACGGCGAGGCGACCACGCACCGACTCGCGCCGACGACGTCCCTCGGGCTCAGGCATGGAAGATCTGACGCCGGATCGCGGCGGCGTTGGCGAAGATGCGGATGCCCAGGACCACGACGACCCCGGTCGAGAGCTGCGAGCCGACGCCGAGCTGGTCTCCGAGGAAGACGATCAGCGCGGCGATCACGACGTTCGAGACGAACGAGATGACGAAGACCCGGTCGTCGAAGCGACGCTCGCCGAGCGCGCGGGCGCCGCCGACGACGGCGTCCAGCGCCGCGACGATCGCGATCGGGAGGTAGGGCTGCAGCCACAGGGGCACGTCTGGCTGCAGGTACAGGCCGAGCGCGATGCCGGTGAGCAGACCGGCCACCGGGATCATCGTGCCTCCTCGAGTGCCTCGGCGAACTCGAGCGACGCTACCCGGTCGTCGGCCTCGAGCGCGAGGTCCTCGGCCGCGCGGACGTCGATCCCCAGACCGTCGTCCTCGGTCCGGGCGTCCAGGTATCGTCCTGCAGAACCGGCCCGGAAGCGCTGCTCCAGGACGCTCGTGTCGCCGATGGCCGAGACGGTGATCGGCGAGGCGAGGGGGACGTAGTTGACCTGGACGACACCCTCGGCGCTCGTGACCGCGCTGAGGGACGTGATGCGCAGGCCGTCGACCGCGATGGCCTCGGCGCCGGCGTACCAGAGGCCGTTGAGCACGACCCGCAGGTCGCGTGCGCCGACCCGCGGCGCGTCGCCGACCGGGACCTCGGCGTCGGAGAGCTCCACGACCAGGCCGGGCCCGCGCACCGGCACGGAACCGCCGAGCGAGGGGGCCTCGCCGGTCCGTCGTCCGTCGAGACCGTCGGCGTCGCCGAGGGAGCGGACCTCCCGGTCCAGCCGGGCCAGCACCCCCTGCAGCGTCGCGACCTCGGCACGCCCGGTGGCGATGTCGGTGATCATGGCGCTGCGCTCCTGGATGCGCTCCGGCCGCTCCGCGGACCCCTGGAGCGCCGCGAGGGTGACGAGAGTGGCGAACAGCACCATGACCGCCCCCACCGTGAGGGTGTTGGTGGTCCGGCCGTCCCGGGGCTCACCGGCCCGCACCAGGTAGTAGTCGTCGTCGAGTGCCGAGTCGGCGATCTCGTCGAGCAGTCCCTCGGCCCGGCGGCGCCCCGTGAGGTGCGCAGTCATGACGTGCGGAGCCGCTCGGTGGTGGAGATGAGCTTGCGCACCTGGAAGGCGTAGAGGATCCCGGCCCACCAGTACAGGCCGACGCCCCAGATCGCGAAGGCCCAGCCGAAGACCTGCGCGAGGTCGGCCACCGTCCCCGTCCCGTCGCCCAGCAGCAGCAGCGGGAAGGCGTAGAGCAGGCCGGCCGTCGCGGCCTTGCCCAGGAAGTGGACCGGCAACGAGCTGTAGCCACGCGTGCGCAGGAAGGGCACGAGGCTGAAGAGGAACACGTCGCGAAGGGGGAGCACGACGGCGAGCCACCACGGGATGATGTCCCTGAGCGCCAGTCCGATGACGACCGCGAGGATGAACAGTCGGTCGGCGACGGGGTCGAGGATCGCCCCGATCCTGGAGGTCTGACCGAGCCGGCGGGCGAGCTTGCCGTCGAGGTAGTCCGTGATGCCGGAGACGACGAGCACACCGAGCGCGAGGACGTCCAGCTCGGGACCGAGCACGAGCCACAGGAAGAGCGGCACGAGAAGGATGCGCACGACGCTGAGGAGGTTCGGGATCGTCACGATCCGGTCGTCGGCCACGTGATTCCTTCCTCCTGCGTGTCGTGCCACGTCAACCCGACGCGCCGACCAAGCCTAGGACATCGGTACCGAGGACGGGTGCTCGGCGCGCTGGCACGCAGCGGGACGTCGCCGGGTGCCGGACACGCTCTTGCGCCGGGGGCGCAGCCTGACACACTGACGACAGACGAAGGTTTCTTTCACCGCGGGCCCGACGGGCCCCAGCACGAGGAGGACGCGTGGCCGACTACACCCTGCCCGATCTGCCGTACGACTACGGAGCACTGGATCCGCACATCTCCGGCAAGATCATGGAGCTGCACCACAGCAAGCACCACCAGAACTACGTCAACGGCCTGAACACGGCGCTGGAGAAGCTGGCCGCCGCGCGCGACGCGGACGACTTCGGCACGATCAACATGCTCGAGAAGAACCTCGCGTTCAACCTGGGTGGGCACATCAACCACTCCATCTTCTGGAAGAACCTGTCCCCCGAAGGCGGCGACAAGCCGACCGGCGAGCTCGCGGCGGCCATCGACGAGCACTTCGGCTCCTTCGACGCCTACCGCGCGCAGTTCGAGCAGGTCGCGCTGGGCATCCAGGGCTCCGGCTGGGCCATCACGGCGTGGGACACGTTGGGCCAGAAGCTCGTGATCGTGCAGCTGTACGACCAGCAGAGCAACATTCCGGCAACGCTGGTGCCGATCTCCCAGCTCGACATGTGGGAGCACGCGTTCTACCTCGACTACCTCAACGTCAAGGGCGACTACGTCAAGGCGTTCTGGAACATCGTGAACTGGGCCGACGCCCAGGAGCGCTTCACCGCAGCCACGAGCGGCGGTCAGATCATCTTCTGATCTGCCGACCTGCCGATGACGGCGCCTCGCTCCCCCTCGGAGCGGGGCGCCGTCATCGTGTGCGGCTGCGCTCCTGCTGTTCGGACATCGCCTGGAACCGGGCGTTGTAGGCCGCGAGCGCGGCGTCGTCGTCACGATCGGCCTGCCGGTCGAGCCGGGCGGCCTCACGCTGGTCGCTGCGGAACCACTGGACGAGCAGCGCGAGCATCACGATCACGAGCGGCACCTCGCCGAGCGCCCAGGAGATGCTGCCGCCGACGTACTGGTCACGCAGCAGGTCGGTCGAGAAGGGCCTGTTCAGGGCTGCCCAGTAGTCGGCCGCCAGCACCTCGCCCGAGGACATGATCGCGATCGAGAAGAACGCGTGGAAGGGCAGCGTGATGAGCAGCAGCGCGAAGCGCATGATCGGAGGCAGGCGGCGCGGGGCCGGGTCGATGCCGATGATGCTGTAGTAGAAGAGGCACCCGACGAGCAGGAAGTGCACCTCCATGGCGGCGTGCCCCCAGTGCGCGATCATCAACGTGTCGAACAGCGGCGTGAAGTAGAGCGCGTACAGGCTGCCGACGAACAACACCGGCGGGACGACCGGGTGGGTCAGGACGCGCAGGACGCGCGAGTGCAGGAACGACGTCAGCAGTGTCCGCGGTGAGACGTCGCCCGGCTGGCGTGGACCCGGCAGCGTTCGCAGCGCCAGGGTCACGGGCGCGCCGAGGACGAGGAAGATCGGCGCGACCATCGAGAGCAGCATGTGCGAGACCATGTGGGCGCTGAACATGACGTGGGAGTAGACGCCCAGCCCGCCGATGGTGGCCCAGGCGACGATCGCCATGCCGGCGAACCACGCGAGCGTGCGCCCGAGCGGCCAGTCGATCCGCCGCGACCGCAGGGACACGAGCCCGCGCACGTACAGCGCCAGCCCGAGCCCGACGACGGCGAGGCCCACGCCGTCGGGCGAGAAGCCCCAGGCGAGGGCCCCGACCGACGGGGCCGGTGGCATCGGTCCGCCCAGGAGCTGCTGTGACTGGGTGGTGAGGATCTCGCCCACGGGGGTGGGCGTGCGTGCCAGGGCAACGGACAGGCCGACCGTGATCGCCATGATCGCCAGCTCGAGCACCGCCACGGGCAGGAACCGCGCTCCCGAGGCGAGGATGCGTCGACGCTGCACGACCCCGAAGCCGGCGAGGGACACGAGAGCCACGACCTTGGCGGCGACGAGCCATCCGTAGGTCGAGCTCCACAGGGCCGCCGGCTCCCCCAGCCGGACGGCGGCGTTCGTGACGCCGGAGACACCGACGACCACGAAGGCCCAGAGGGCGAGGGTGGAGAAGCGTCGCAGGGCCGGCTCGAACCGCTTGGACCCGCGCCACGCGACCCAGGCGAGGGCGGCCAGGCCCCCCACCCAGGCAGTGACGCCCACGAGGTGCAGGAAGAGGCTCACTGCGGCGAGGTCGTGCGAGCCCGACTGGGCCGAGTGGCCCGTGAAGGCGATCGGGACGAAGGAGGCGAGCACCAGTCCGAGCAGCACGGACACGGCCCGCAGCGACAGGGTCCACCGCAGGGCGACCGCCGTGGCGGCGCCGACGACCGCTTGGAAGATCAGGACCTGTCCGGTCGACGTCCCGAGCAGCTCGGTGACCAGCGGCAGCGTGAACGTGCTCAACGGTCGAGCGAACGTGTCGGCAACCGTGAACCAGAACACGACGAGGCTGCCGACGGCCCAGACCCACGCGAGACGGGATGCGGCGCGGGTGGCGTCGACTGAGAGTCCCTGCAGGTCGTCGGCCGACGACGGCAGGAGCGCCACCGCTGCCAGCAGCAGGCCGACGACGAGCACGACGGCCATCTGCACCACGTAGGTGCTCAGCGGCAGGCCCCATCCGACGACCGGCCCGGCGTCGGCGATGCCCTGAGGAGCCGCCTGGGGTGCTCCACCACCGACCGAAAGCGCGACGACGAGCGACGCGGTGCCGAGCAGGAAGGCGGCCAGTCCCGACCGCACGGGGACGCTCACGCTGAGCTCCGCCGTAGGAGGGGCGCCACGACGAGGCCGACCGCGACGACGGCGACCAGCCCACCCCACAGCAGGTGCTCGCGATGGCGGTGCACGAAGCTCTCCTGCGCGACCGGCACGGCTGCGGGGCGCGCGACCTGCTCGCCCTCGGTGACGGTCACGGCGTACTGACCGCTGACCGGGTGGCCGTCGACGGAGACCACGCGGTACGCCACCACGAAGTCGCCGCGTGCCGTCGACGAGTCGAGGTCGGCGCGCACGAACCGGTCGTCGACGCGGGTCGACGTCACGGGCACGGCCTCGCCGTCGGGCGCCGTCACGGCGACCTCCGCCGACGAGCCGATCGGCTCGTTGAACTCGAGCTCGACCGAGCGCGGCAGCGCCGACAGGTCGGCGTCCGGCTCGGGGTCGCTGCCCACCAGGGCCGCGTGGCCGGACGCGGGCACGACGACCAGCCCGGCCAGGAGCAGGCCGAGCAGCAGGAGCGGGACCGTCACCCGTCGAGCAGTGCGCACGACCTCCATGGTCCCCGATCGGCTCAACCGCGCGCTGCCCACCCCTGGGCTGGAAGGCTGCCGTTACCGTGGACCCATGGCCGACACCGCTGTCACGTCCTCCATCATCACGCTCGACGAGCAGTGGGGAGCGCACAACTACCACCCGCTCCCCGTCGTCATCGCCGAGGCCGAGGGCTCCTGGGTCACCGACGTCGAGGGCAACCGCTACCTGGACTTCCTCTCGGGCTACTCGGCCCTGAACTTCGGGCACCGCCACCCGGACCTCGTCGCGGCGGCGCACGCGCAGCTGGACCGGCTGACGCTCACGTCGCGGGCCTTCCACAACGACCAGTTCGGTGCCTTCTGCCGTGAGCTGGCGACGCTCACCGGCACCGAGATGGTCCTGACGATGAACACCGGCGCCGAGGCCGTCGAGTCCGCGATCAAGGTGGCGCGCAAGTGGGCCTACCAGGTCAAGGGCGTCGCCTTCGACTCCGCCGAGATCATCGTGGCCACCAACAACTTCCACGGTCGCACCACCACGATCGTCTCCTTCAGCGACGACCCGGTGGCGCACGACAACTACGGGCCCTTCACCCCCGGGTTCGTCACCGTTCCGTACGGCGACGCCGAGGCGGTGCGCGACGCGATCGGCCCGAACACCGCCGCGGTGCTCATGGAGCCCATCCAGGGCGAGGCAGGCGTCATCGTGCCTCCGGACGGCTTCTGGCGCGACGTCCGCCAGGCGTGCGACGACAACGACGTGCTGCTCATCAGCGACGAGGTGCAGTCCGGGCTCGCCCGCACCGGAGAGATCTTCGCGCTCGACCACGAGGACGTGCGTGCCGACCTCTACACCCTCGGCAAGGCGCTCGGCGGTGGGATCATCCCGGTCTCGGCCGTGGTGGGGCGCGCCGACGTCCTCGGTGTCCTGACTCCGGGCAGCCACGGCTCGACGTTCGGCGGCTACCCCGTCGCGTGCGCCGTCGGCCGCGCCGTGGTCGAGCTCCTGAGCACCGGCGACTTCCAGAAGCGGTCCACCGACCTCGGTGCCCACCTGCACGCACGCCTCGGCGAGCTCGTCGGCCACGGTGTCGTCGAGGTCCGCGGCCGCGGACTGTGGGCAGGCGTCGACATCGACCCCGCCGCCAAGACCGGACGGGAGGTCTCGATGGCGCTGCGTGACCAAGGTGTCCTGTGCAAGGAGACCCACCACCGCACGCTGCGCATCGCTCCCCCGCTCGTCATCACGCGCGAGGAGATCGACCACGCGGTCGACGCGCTCGCCGCAGCCCTGCGAGCCTGACGGCCACCCGTGCTGGAGATCATCGGTATCGTCCTCGCCGGTCTCGCGCTGGGCGTCGTCGCCGTGCTGCTCACGGGGGTGGTCCGGCTGCGTCGGATGCGCTCGCGCCACCGCGAGCGTCTCGCCGTCATCGCTCCCACGCACTCCGCGCCGGCGGCGCTGTTCGGCCTCGCCTCGGACGGAGCGCACCAGACCCGGGGCGTCGGCACGGTCGCGATGTCGGACACGCAGCTGATGTTCGTCCAGCTCGTCCCGGATCGCGAGGTGCTGATCGAGCGGAACGACATCACCTCGGTCCAGCTGACCCGGACCTTCATGGGCAGCACCGCCACGCGCGACCTCGTCGTCCTCACGTGGGAGGCCAACGGCCTCGGGGACGCCGTCGCGCTCTCGATGGACGACGCCGACGGCTGGCGATCCCGGTTGGACGCCTGACTCACCCGAAGTGGGTCGCCCCGCCCGGTGGTGGTGGCGACCACTGCGTGTCCTCGTCGGTGAAGGGAGCGCTCGCCCCGAAGCGCGACGCGACGTCGTCCGGTCCGAGCACGCGGTACGGGAAGGTGAGGCGGGCGGCGCGGCGTTCCCAGTCCCGCCACGACAGGTCCGGTCCATCTGCCACCAGCAGGACGTTGCCCCTACGCCGGCCCTTGAGTGTCGCCGGGTCGATGCCGACGACGACGTCCCCGATCGTGCGACGCAACCCGGCCACCACCCGGCTCGACCACCGGAACGGCGCCCCGTCGGCAACGTTCATGACGAGCACCCCCGTCGGCCGCATGACGCGTTGGAGCTCTGCAAGGAACGACGTGGTCACCAGGTCACCCGGTACGCGAGCGCCCACGAACGCATCGACCACCACGACGTCGGCGTGATCGTCGGGCATCGCGGCGACGCCTCGGCGTCCGTCGACCGGGCGGACCTTGATCCCGCTGCGGCGCGGGAGCGGGAGCTCCGCGCGCACCAGGGCGGTGAGGTCCTCGTCCGGCTCCAGCACGATCTGGGCGGTCCCCGGTCGCGTCGCTCAGACGTAGCGCGCGAGCGTGAGGCCCGCTCCCCCGACGTGGACGATGCGCATCCGGTCCACGGCGCGCACCGAGTCGACGACGTCGGCGATCCTGCGGACGTAGGGGAAGTCCAGGTACGTCGGGTCGTCGAGGTCGACATAGGACTGGTCGGCTCCACCGACACGGACGGAGAAACCCCCGGGCCGGTCCCGGTCGGGAACGATCATCGCCGGCGGCCCGGGCACGTCCTCGCTCACATGAGAATCCTCTCATCCTCACCTCACGTTCACCTCACGCTCACCGTCGAGGATCGGGACATCGACCGACGAGAGCAGGGGGACCACCATGAGCCACCGGATCCTGTTGTACTCCCACGACTCCGTGGGACTCGGGCACGTGACCCGGAACCTCGAGATCGCCCACGCGCTCGCCGGGGGACTCCCCGAGCTGACCGGTCGGCCCGTCACCGGACTCCTGGTCACCGGTCAGGCGAGCGCCACCGAGCGCGCCATGCCGGTCGGCTGGGACTGGCTCGTGCTGCCGGCCGTCTCCCGCACCGGCGACGGCTACGCTCCCCGTCATTTGCGCACCGGTCTCGACGAGCTGACGTCGATGCGCAGCGGTCTGATCGGCGCCGCAATCGCCGAGCTCGGTCCTGACCTGCTGGTCATTGACCGGCACGCCCTGGGCGTGGAGCGCGAGCTCGAGCCGGCGCTCACCCGGCTGCGTGCCCAGCACCCGCACTGCCGCGTCGTGCTGGGCCTGCGCGAGGTCCTCGACTCCCCCGACGTCGTCGCTCGCGAGTGGGAGCGCATCGGCGGAGTGGGCACCGTCCGCCGACACGTCGACGAGATCTGGGTCTACGGCGATCCGCAGGTCCACGACCCGGTCGCGACCGGTGAGGTGCCCGCCGGCCTCGCCCACCTCGTCCGCCACACGGGGTACCTGTCACACGGACGGCACGGTGGCCTGCTCGACGGGAGCAGCGAGCGTCCTGCGGACCCGTTCCTGCTGACCGTCCTCGGTGGCGGCTCCGACGGTGCCGAGCTGGCGCAGCTGGCGGCCCGTGCCGCCGTCCCCGCGGGGCACGAGCACCTGCTCGTCACCGGACCGCAGATGTCGCAGGAGGACCGGGTCCGCGTCCAGGCCTGCGCCACCCCACGGACCCGCGTGGTCGAGGCCGTCCCCGATGCCGCCCGTCTCGTGCGCGAGGCGGCCGCCGTCGTCTCGATGGGTGGGTACAACACCGTGTGCGAGCTGCTCGCGACGTCCACGCCGTCACTCGTCGTGCCGCGGGTACGCCGCAGGCACGAGCAGCTGATCCGCGCCCGGTCCCTCGCCGATCGCGGGCTGGTCGACCTCCTGCACCCGGAGACCGCCACCAGCCACGCCATCTCGACGTGGTGGTCCCGCGTCACCGGTCACCACGTCGAACGTGGCGACATCGACCTCGACGGACTGGCCAGGGTCCCCCGGCTCGCCGCCGACACGCTCGTGGAGGAGAGCTCCCATGCCATCTGAAGCACCGGTCACCGGTTACGTCCTCAAGATGTACCCGCGCTTCTCCGAGACGTTCGTCGTCACCGAGATCCTCGCGCGCGAGGCCGCCGGGGAGCGACTCGTGATCTTCTCCCTGCGCCCGCCGACGGATCCGCGCTTCCACGCCGAGCTCGCGCGCGTGCAGGCGCCGGTCATCCACGTCGAGCGGCCGACGAGGCCACTCGCAACGTGGGAGGTCCTGCGCACCGCCCTCGACGCGGGGCTTGACGTCGCACCACACCTGCACGAGCTGGCGGCCGCCTCACCCGACGACGCTGCCCAGGCGCTCACGGTGGCGACGCAGGCTCGCCGGCACGGGGTGAGGCACCTGCACGCGCACTTCGGGTCGATGTCGACGACGATCGCGCGGCTGGCCGCACAGGTGGCCGGTCTGCCCTACTCCTTCACGGCCCACGCCAAGGACATCTTCCACGAGGACGTCGACGACCAGGACCTGCGACGCAAGCTCGCCGACGCCCACCACGTCGTCACGGTCAGCGACTTCAACCTGCGCCACCTCACCCGGAGGTTCGGCCCGGTGGTGACGCAGCGCCTGCACCGCGTCTACAACGGCCTGGACCTCCAGCGCTTCCCGTACCGGCCCCGCGCCCCGCGCGGCGCGGTCCTGCGGATCGCCGCAGTGGGACGCCTGGTGGAGAAGAAGGGCTTCGAGCTGCTGCTGCGCGCCGTCGCCCGCCTCGGGGAGTCCGGGACGGCGGTGCACGTCGATGTCGTGGGTGGTGGGCCGCTCGAGACGACCATCGCGACGCTGCGCGACGAGCTCGGGCTCGGCGACGTCGTCACGATGCACGGTCCGCTCCCACAGGACGACGTCTCGGCCGTGCTCGCGGCGGCCGACGTCTTCGTCGCCCCCTGCGTCGTGGGGGCCGACGGCAACGCCGACGGGCTCCCGACCGTGCTGCTGGAGGCGATGGCCACGGGTGTCCCGTGCGTCGCGTCCGACGTCACCGGCATCCCCGAGGTCATCCTCGACGGCGAGACCGGACTCCTCACCCGCACCGGCGACCTCGAGCACCTCGTGCAGGCACTCGGTCTCGTGGCGTCGGCCGGCTTCGATCCCGCGCCGATGACGGCCGCCGCCCGGGCCCTCGTCGAGCGCGAGTTCGACGCGGAGCGGCTGGCCCGCGACCTCGCGTCCCTGGAGCGTGCGACCGAGCTCGCCCGAGGAGCCGCATGAGCCGCCTCGCGTACCTCTGCACCGACCCCGGCATCCCCGTGTTCGGCACCAAGGGTGCCTCGGTCCACGTCCAGGAGGTCGTCCGCTCGTTCCGTGCCCTCGGCTGGGACGTCACGGTCTACTGCACGCGTCGAGGCGATGTCGTCCCGTCCGACCTGGCCGACCTGCGCGTCGTCGAGCAGCGGGTCGCCAAGGGCTCGACCGTGGAGCGCGAGCGCCGTGTCGCGTCCGCAGCCGCGGTCCTGGCCGACATCGCCGTCCAGGACGGCTTCGACCTCGTCTACGAGCGGTACTCGCTGTTCGGCACCGGCGGGGCTCGAGCTGCCGCTGCCGCCTCACGTCCGCTCGTCGTCGAGGTGAACGCGCCGCTCGTCGACGAGCAGGGCAGGCACCGTGAGCTCGTGGACGCCGCAGGGGCGTGGTCGGCCACCCGCCGCACCTTCGTCGCCGCGGACCAGCTGGTCTGCGTCTCCGAGCCCGTCGCCTCCTGGGTGCGGGCCCTCGTCGACGACGACCGCACGGTCCGGGTCGTCCCGAACGGCGTCAACACCCGCCGGATCACGCCGCCCGCCACGGAGCCCGAGCCGTTCACCGTCGGCTTCGTCGGCACGCTCAAGCCCTGGCACGGCGTCGAGGTGCTCGTCGAGGCCTTTGCCCGCGCCGCCCGCCCCGACTGGAGCCTGCTGCTCTGCGGTGACGGCCCCGGCCGTGGCGAGCTCGAGGCTCTCGCCCGCCGTCGGGGCGTCGACGTCACCTTCACCGGGGCGGTCGCGCCCGCCGACGTCCCCCGGCACCTCGCACGGATGTCGGTGGCCACCGCTCCCTACCCCGCCGCCGACGGCGACGACCACTACTTCTCACCGCTCAAGCTGTACGAGTACTTCGCGGCCGGCCTGCCCGTGGTGGCCTCCCGCATCGGCCAGACCGCCGTCGTCGTCCGCGACGGGGAGAACGGCCTCCTGGTCCCCGCCGGCGACCCCGATGCCCTGGCGGCTGCGTTGACGCGCCTCAGCGAGTCGTCCGGTCTGCGTTCGCGACTCGGTGGCACGGCACGCTCCGACGCGGTCCGCGACCACGACTGGCTCGGCGTCGTGGGCGGCGTGCTGGCGCACGCGGGGGTGGCGGCATGAGACGCACCCTGACGATGGTCCGACCGCACCTGCGTCAGCACCGCTGGCTCGCACTCGGCGGCATCGTCGCCCTGCTGTTCGACGTGGTGTTCCGCATCCTCGAGCCGTGGCCGGTCAAGTGGGTGGTCGACAGCGTCACCGCCTCGCTGGGCGCCGACCTGTCGGCGGCCTCGGGCGTCCGCCCGACCACGGCGTCGTTCCTCGTGCTGTGCGGCATCGTGCTCGCGCTCGTGATCGCCGGACGCGCGCTCGCCAACTACCTCAGCACGGTCGCCTTCGCCTTCGTCGGGTCGCGGGTCGCCACGTCGCTGCGCGCCCGCGTCTTCGCCCACGTCCAGGGGCTCTCGCTGCGGTACCACGCCACCGCCTCCCACGGCGACACCGTGCAGCGCCTCGTGGGCGACGTCGGGAGGTTGCAGGAGGTCGCCGTCACGGCCGGTCTTCCGCTCGTCGGCAACGTCCTGACGCTCGTCGTCCTGACCGGCGTCATGCTGTGGATGGATCCCGTGCTGACGCTCGTGCTGCTCGCCGCCGGCGCCGCCTACCTCGCGGTCTCGCGGCACAGCTCGCCGCGCATCACCCAGGCCTCACGCCGCACCCGCCGCGGCGAGGGGACGCTCGCCGGCACGGCGTCGGAGGTGCTGTCCGCCATCCGGGTCGTGCAGGCCTACCGCCTGGAGAACACCGTCGCCCGCGAGTTCGCCGCTGGCAACGAGGTGGCGCTCAAGGACGGCATCGAGGCGCGCAGGCTCGCCGCCGGGCTTGAGCGCCGCACCGACGTCATCGTCGGCGTCGCGACGGCCGTCGTGCTGGGGGCGGGCGGCTGGCGCGTCGTGCAGGGCGTCATGACCCCGGGTGACCTGGTGCTCTACTTCATGTACCTCAAGATCGCGATGAAGCCCCTGCGCGACATGGCCAAGTACACCGGTCGCATCGCGCGCGCCACCGCCTCCGGTGAGCGCGTCGCCGACCTGCTGGAGCAACGGCCCGACGTCGAGGACGCGCCCCACGCCCGTCCGCTCCCGGCCGTGCGTGGCGACGTCATCGTCGCGTCGCTGTTCGCCGAGGACGGCCGAGGGCGGCCGCTGTTCCGCGGCCTCGACCTGCACGTCATGGCCGGCCAGCGCGTCTGCCTGCTCGGCCCGTCGGGAGCAGGGAAGTCGACCCTCGCGTCCTACCTCCTGAGACTCGCCGATCCGCGTGACGGCGGCATCCTCCTCGACGGCCACGACGTGCGCGACGTTACCCTACAGAGCCTGCGCTCCCAGGTCTCGATCCTGCTGCAGGAGTCGGTGCTGTTCGCCACCACGGTGCGCGAGAACATCCGCTACGGCCGACTCGACGCGACCGACGCCGAGGTGGAGGTGGCGGCGCGCCGCGCCGGCGCACACGAGTTCGTCACGGGTCTGCCCGAGGGCTACGAGACCGAGCTGGGCACACGGGGCGACACCCTCTCGGGTGGTCAACGTCAGCGCATCGCCATCGCTCGCGCCATGTTGCGCGACGCACCGATCGTCCTGCTGGACGAGCCGACCACCGGGCTCGACCCGGCCACGGCGTTGCAGGTCCAGCGCTCGATCGACGAGCTGACGCGGGGGCGGACGACGATCGCCATCACGCACGACCACGCCCAGGTGCGCGACTGCGACCGTGTGCTCTGGATGGAGCACGGCGAGATCGTCGAGGACGGTCCGCCCGAGGTCCTCCTGCGCGACCCGGGGAGCCGTCTCAACGCCTGGCTGCGGGAGCAGGTGCCTGCATGAGGACCTCGATGCTGTCGCTCGACGACCGGGCGTTGGCCGGACGCGATCCCGCCCTCACCGGTCTGCCAGTCGTGCTGTCCGACGTGCTGCTGTCGGACCTGCTCGGGGAGGACGTGCACACCACCCGGGTCCGGTACAAGCCTGGTCGCAGCATCGTCGCTGCCTGGAGCTCTGCGGACGGGACCCGCCACGGCTGGGTCGGCAGTCACCAGGACCCGACCAAGCTCGACAAGGCCGTGATGGCGGCCGAGCGTGTCGGGTCGTGGGCGCTCGTGCTCGACCCCGAAGGCCATGTGGTGGCCACGGACGTCCTCGGGGACCGCGCCACCGGACAGGCACTGCGCGCGATCCGCCGACGGCGTCCCGACCTCCTCGACGACGCACAGCATCCGCCGACGCTGCTGCGGCACAACCCGTCGCGACGTCAGGTGTGGCGCTGCCGCGACCTGGTGCTGCGCGTCGGAGCCGAACCGGTCGCCCGGCGGCACGCCCTCGCGGCCACCCTGGAGGCCCACGACGTCCCGGTGCTGCGACCACGCCCGGTCGACGGCTCGGCCACCGCCGAGCTACTCCCGTGGTGGGGACGGGGAGATCTCGCGGGACTCCCCGGCGGCGGCGCCGCCGCCTCCGCGGGTCGAGCCGTCGCGCGTATGCACGCGATGCCGGTTCCGCGTGGACCACGAGGGCTGGGGGCTCCGGCCTGGGTCTGCGCCCTGGTGGACGTCGCGCCGGCGTGGCGGGACCGCGTGCTCGCGCTTCGCAGACGTGTCGACAGGGCCCTGCACGCCCTGCCGCACCGCCCGGCGGTGCGTCTGCACGGCGACCTGTCTCCCGACCAGGTGCTGGTCGACGGCGGGGACGTGCGACTCATCGACCTCGACCGGGCCACCGTCGGCGCCCCCGAGCAGGACCTCGGATCGTTCGTGGCAGCAGCCCACCTCGAGCACCGTCACGCGCTCGTCGCGCCGTTCCTTGAGGGGTACGCCGCCGCCGGCGGCACCTACGACCGCTCCGCACTCGCGACGTGGCAGGCCGTGAGCCTGGCGCAGCGCGCCATCGAGCCGTTCCGCTCCCGCGAGGCCGACTGGTCACGGCGTTCGGCCGAGATCCTCGCCGACGCCGAGCAGGTGCTGCCGTGAGGGTTCCCCGCGACGTCGAGGCCGACGGCGTCCTGTGGACCGTCGAGCGTGCCTGGCCGGACCGTGGCTCCGTCGCCCTCGAGGTCTCCCGCCCCGGTGTTACCCACCGGCGTGCCGGGCACGTGACCGCCAGGGGCGAGGTCCGACTCCTGCCCGCGGGCGAGGACCCGCGTCTGCCGGCCCTGGAGCGCGAGAGTCGCGGCGGCGCGGTCGTCTCCCACCGGCCGGGACGCCGGGCCGTGGTGCGGTCCGCGTCCGGCGAGCGGTTCAGCAAGGTCGTCCGTCCCGGCCGCGGCGGGGCGCTGTCGGCTGCGGCCCGTGCGGCCGAGGTCCTCGCCGGTCACGTCGCGCTGCCCCGAGTGGTCGAGTCCGACGAGGAGCGGCTGGTGCTCTCTGCGCTGCCGGGACGGTCCCTGCTGTCGCTGGCCGACGCGCCTGCCGACCAGTGGCAGGCGGCCTGGCGAGCCTGGGCGGAGGCCTGGGCGGGGGTGGCCGCGGTGGAACCGTGGACGGCACCGGTCGTGCACGATGCCGCGGCGGAGGTGCAGGTCCTGGCCGACTGGCGGCAGAAGGCCTCCGCGGTGCTGGACGACGCCCACCTCGCCCTGCTGGACATCGCCGTCGCGGACGTCTCGGCACGGCTGCGCAGCGGTCGACCCGCGCCGGCCGTGCCGTGCCACCGCGACCTGCACGACCAGCAGGTGCTCTGGCACCCCGACCACGGCATCGGCCTGCTCGACGTCGACACCCTCGCCGCCGGCGAGGCAGAGCTGGACCTCGGCAACCTGCGGGCCCACGTCGCGCTGCGACGACGTCAGGGGCTCACGTCGACCGAGCAGGCCGCCGTGGCCCTGGAGCAGGTGGACTCGGTGGCCGAGCGGAGGCGGATCGACCCGCGACGGTTGCGGACGTACGAGGACGCCGCGACGGCGCGACTCGTGTGCGTCTATGCGTTCCGGCCGCGCTGGCGCGACGTCGCCCTGGACCTGCTCGACTCGCTCAGCGGACGGTGAGCGTGGTCGTCCCGACCGGCGTCACGACCTCCACGACGTCACCGCGGTGGAGCTGGCGACCACGGCGGGTCTCCACCTCGCCGCGGACGTGCACGTCACCGGCGGTGATCATCGCGCCCGCGTCGGCACCGGACTCCGCGACCCCGGCGAACTTGAGCAGCTGTCCCAGTCGGATCATGTCGCCGGTGATGGGCACGTCCTCGACCTGGTCCATGGCTCCACTCTGCCATTCCCGCCTGCGCCCTGGGCGATAGCCTCGACGACGTGGAACCGACCAGCGTGCGCACCGACGTGTGGGTGTGGTCCGTCCGGCTCTTCCCGAGTCGCTCGGCAGCCGCGGCGGCGTGCAAGGGCGGTCAGGTGCACGTCAACGGCAAGCGTGCCAAGCCGTCGGCGTCGGTCCGCGCGGGTGATCGGGTCGAGGCCACCACGCCCGGTGGCGCGCGCGTCGTCGTGGTGACCCGGCTGCTGTCCAAGCGGGTCGGCGCCTCCGTGGCGGCGGAGTGCTACACCGACCAGTCCCCGCCGCCACCGCCGCGCGAGGTCCGGGTCGCGATGCCGCGGCGCGAACCGGGCTCCGGTCGCCCGACCAAGCGCGAGCGGCGCCAGATCGAGCGGCTCCGCGGTCGCTGACCCGCCGGCGCAGCGATCACCGGAGCAGCGGCAGGAGGGCTCGGACGCTGAGCGGCGCCATGACGACGTCACCGGGGTCCGCCGGGTCGATCCAGCGCGCCTCCTCGATCTCGGCGGCCGCTGCGTGAGCGTCGCCCTCGTGCAGCAGCACCTGCCAGACCGTCGCGCGGACACGGCGCCCCGGCTCGTTCGCGGCGTCCTCCTCGAAGATCCCGATGGGTTCGAACCGGTCCGCGGCGACGTCCAGCGCGAGCTCCTCGCGCAGCTCGCGCCGCAGGCCGTCCAGGGCCTCCTCGCCGGGCTCGAGCTTCCCGCCCGGCTGCATGAACGCCGTGGTGCCGCGCTTGCGGACCATCAGCGCATGCCCTCGCTCGTCGACCAGCAGCGCGGCGACGACCTCGATCGGCACGCCGCTCATCGGTCCCCGCTCATCGACCCGGGCGGAGCGCGCCCCACTTGTCGGTCCAGCACGGCGGATCGGCGAGGCGCTCCAGGAGGACCTCGAGGTCGCTCTCGACGGCCACGATGCCGGCCTGGCTGGCCCGCACGAACCCGTCGGCGGTCATCCGCTCCAGCAGGTCGACGAACGGGCGCCAGAAGCCACCGACGTCCAGCAGTCCGCACGGCTTGTCGTGCAGGCCGAGCTGGGCCCACGTCCACTGCTCGGTGATCTCCTCCAACGTCCCGGCCCCACCGGGCATGGCGACGAACGCGTCCGCACGCTCGGACATCCGCTGCTTGCGCTCGTGCATGGACTCCACGACGACGAGGTCGTCGACCCCGCGATGGGCCAGCTCTCGGTCGACCAGGGAGCGTGGGATGACGCCCGTCACGCGACCTCCCGCCGCGAGGGCACCGTCGGCGAGCGCGCCCATCATGCCAGCCCCGCCTCCGCCGTAGACGACGTCGATCCCACGGCCGGCGAGGGTCGCACCGGCACGGCGGGCGGTCTCGACGTACGCCGGGTCGGTCCCGGGGGTGGAGCCGCAGAAGACGGCGACCGATCGGAGTGCGCTCACGCTCGAAGCTCCTGAATGACGGCGTCGACCACGCGTCGGCCACCGGCGATCGACCACGTGTGGCCGTGCTGCTCGACCCGGGTGGCCACTCCCCCGGCTCCCAGCACGAGCGCGCACCCCGGCCACCAGTCCCATGGCGGCGTGGAGTGCTGCACCCAGCCGCCCAGACGGCCGTTCGCCACGCCACGCAGGTCCATCGAGCCACTGCCGAGCATGCGGACGGTCGCCGGCCGCCGCATGATCCGCAGCAAGGCCGGGGCCAGCGACGGGTCGTCGACCGCCCCCGGGTGCAGGTAGGTCGCAAGGCTGACCTGGTCGATCGGCAGGTCGTGCACCGCAGGGAGCGGGACTCCGTCGATGGTCGTGGGCAGGTCCGGACCGCCGACGGCGACCGTCCCACCGGCGTGGTGCGCGACGGCACCGAGCACGACGTCGTCCCCCTCCAGCAGCGCCACGGCCGAGCACCAGTAGTCCGACCCGCTGGCGAAGTTGTAGGTGCCGTCCACGGGATCGATCACCCACCGTCGTCCCGACGTCCCCTCGTGCTCGGCGCCTTCCTCCCCGAGCAGACCGTCGTCCGGTCGCTCGGCGCGCAGGCGCTCGACCACGAAGGCCTCCGCTGCGTGGTCGGCGGCGGTCACGATGTCGGAGACCGAGGTCTTGCGGTCGACGGCGAGGTCGGAGCCCGACCTCGTGCGCGCGGCGAGCGCTGCGGCGTCGCGGACGAGCTCGGTGGCGAGCTGGGCGTCGTCGGTCGGGCTCACGGGTCGAATCTAGCGAGCGGACACCGCCCCCGGAGGTCAGGGGCCTTGTACTACGGTGCGTCGTATGCGTCGTCTCGTCTCCGCGCTCGTCCTTGCGCTGGTCATCCTCCTGCCCGGTGGCCCCGCCCTCGCCGTGGACTCGCCGACGCCCTCCCCGACCACCACGACGCCGCCGCCGACCGAGCCCTCCCCCGGCCCCCCGGGTCCGACCGACGGCATCCGGCAGGTCCCGGTCGAGGACGAGGGCGCCGACCTCTACAGCGTCGCGACGATCCTGTTGTTCTTCGCGATCGCGAGCGCGGTGCTGGTGGCGATCATCCGCATCGGCATGCGGTCGGCCGACGGCGAGGACTGAGCATCGTGCACGAGCTCGTCGTCGTCGTCCCGGCGATCTTCGCCCTCAACATGGCCTTCGGTCCCAACAACCTGCTGTCGGTGACGTACGGCGCGCGCTACGGCGTCCGGTTCGCGGTCACCGCCGCCATCGCACGTGTCCTCGCGTTCGTGCCGATGATCGCCGCGAGCGCGCTCGGGCTGGGCCTGCTGCTGAGCGCCTCCGCCACCGCCTTCACCGTGCTGAAGGTGGTCGGCGCCGCCTACCTGGTCTACCTCGGCATCCGGCTCATCCGCGGGGCGTCGAGCGCCACGCTCGAGGGCGGGCCGGAGCAGGCGTCGCTGCGGGTGGCCTTCCGCAACGAGGGACTGGTCGCCCTGACCAACCCCAAGGCGATCCTGATCTTCGCCGCCGCGTTCCCCCAGCTCATCGACGTCGACCAGTACTGGTCGAGCTTCCTGTCGGTGGCCTCGGTCTTCCTCGTGCTGGAGTTCGTCGCCATCGGGCTCTACGCCCTGCTGGGACGGCTCGCGCGGACCTTCATGGCGCGCCGGCTCCCCTGGTTCCAGCGGGTCTCCGGCACCGGGATGATCGGCTTCGGTGCCCTGTTGCTGCTGGCCAAGCAGCCGGCGCGGCTCGGCTGAGCTGGCCGGCGACGTCAAGGATCCGTCATTGGTGCGATTCTGACGAGGTGTGCGACCAGTAGAGGACCAGCAGTCGCGGCTGGCGGTCGGTTCCCTGGTCAGACCATGTCCGCGGCTCCGGTGGGAGACCGGACCTCCTCGGACGCGGGAGCCGCCGCGAACCCGGCCACACCCGCTTGCGCGGCGGCTCGTACGTCGTCGGCGTCCGAGACGTCGACGAGCACCGAGCGGACCGAGGTCCATGCTGCGGAGTCGGCCAGCTCGTGCAGGTCCGCCTCGGCACCACGTGAGTGGAACCGGTACTGCAGCCCCTCGTTCAGGCTCAGCGCGGTTCGGACGTGGCCTGCAGGGTCGACGCGCGTGAGAGCGCCCTCCGCGACGCCGTCCGCCACGAGGGACTCCAGGTGCTCCACCAGTTCGGCGTAGTCGGCGTGGAAGTCGTGGAAGACGTCGGGCTGCTCGCGCGCCGCCTCCTCCAGGCTGTAGAAGTTCAGCGGCGCGGAGCACATCTGCACGACGTCCTGGTAGAGCACGATGTACAGGCGGACGGCGGCCGGGGCGTCGTGCCTCACGAGCTCGCGGGCCGCCGTGAGCGAGACGCGGTTCTGGTCCAGGATCGCCCGCAGGATCTCGTCCTTGGAGCGGAACCAGTAGTAGAGCGAGGACTGCCGCAGACCCGAGGCCTGGGCGATCTGGGTCATGCGGGTGGCATGGAACCCGTGCGCGGCGAAGAGCTCGGCCGCGGCGGTGACGATGCCCTCGCGCGGATCCTCGGCCACGACACCGCTGCGTCTCGGACGGCCCCCGGGGGCCGGAGAGTTCCCCATGGGTCGATGCTAGCGACCGCGACGCGGCCCCGGGGCGAGTCCCACGACCCGCCCCGAGGCCGCCGTGGTTCAGTCCTGCCCGGCGAACAGCGACTCGAGGTCCGCGGGCTCCTCCTCGAGGATCCCGTACCTGACCGAGTACTCGGCGTAGGCCCGCAGCGCCTCCAGGTCGTCGTCGTTGGGGAACAGCGGCAGAGTCATCCGCTCGGCGACGTCCTCGTCGATGCCCATCTCCACCACCGAGACCTCACGGACGAGGTCGGGGTTGGCGGTGGCGAACTCGTTGACCTCGGTCATCGCCTCCTGGAACGCCTCGACGACCTCGGGGTTGTCGGTCGCGTACGTCTGCGACGTCGAGTAGTAACCACCCACCTGTTCCGGGAATGCCTGGGCGCCGGCACTCATGAGCAGCTCGCCACCGTCGTCCATCGCCGGGGTGCGGAACGGTTCGGAGACCCAGATCGCGTCGACGTCGCCGCGCTCGAGCGCCTCGGCCATGTCCGGGAACGGCAGCTGCGTCCACTCCAGGCTCTCGTGGTCGACACCGAGGTCCTCGAACGCCTTGCGGATGTGCACCTCACCGATGTTCTGCAGCGTGTTGACCGCGATGTTCCTGCCCTCGAGGTCCTCGGGCTCCTCGATGCCGCTGTCGGCGGCCACGATGATGCCGTGGTCGTCTTCCTCGAACTCCGCGTGCGGCGCCCAGCTGCTGTGCACGATCTCGAGCGGGAGGCCTTCGCCGAGAGCCGCGAGCTGGCTGACCGAGTTCGAGTAGCCGAACTGGTTCTCACCGCTCAGGACGCTGGGGATGACGGCGGCGCCACCGTCGGCGAAGCTCACCTCGAGCTTGAGGCCGTGCTTCTCGAAGATGCCCTCCTCGATGCCGAGGAACAGCGGGGCGCTGAGCACCGCGGGGATCGTACCGACGCTGACCTCGGTCAGTCCGTCGGCGTTCTCCCCCTCGGCACCACTGCCACAGGCGGCCAAGAACGTGCTGGCACCGAGGAGCAGTGCTCCCAGGCCGGTCGAGCGTCGTGTACGGGTGGTCTTCATACTGTTCTCCTTGGTTGGGGGTTCGGGTCAGGCGTGCGCGAGGTCGGCGTCGCGCACCATGTCTCGGATCCCCCCGAAGACGTGAGCACGCAGGCGGGCGAAGTTCGGCAGGGACTTCGTCTCGATCTGGTCGCGTGGGTGCGGCAGGTCGATGTCGATGACCTCCGCGATGCGGCTGGGTGACCGGGTGACCGTCGCGACACGATTGCTGAGGTAGACGGACTCGTCGACGTCGTGGGTGACGAACAGGATCGTCGTGCCGGTCTCCTCACGTACCCGGAGCACGAGGTCCTCGAGGTCGGCGCGGGTCTGGGCGTCGACGGAGGCGAACGGCTCGTCCATGATGAGCACCTTGGGCCGGTAGGCGATGGCCCGAGCGATCGCGACGCGCTGCTGCATGCCGCCCGAGAGCTGGAAAGGCTTCTTCTCGGCGGCGTCGGCGAGGCCCACCTCCTCCAGTGCGGTCTGCACGCGGCGGTGCCGCTCGGGTCCGCTGTTGCCCTTCTTCATGAGGGGCAGCTCGACGTTGGTGGCCACGGTCGCCCACGGCAGCAGTGAGCGGGCGTAGTCCTGGAACACGATGGCGAAGTCCTCGGGCGGACCGTCCACCTCGCGACCCTGGAAGTAGACGCCTCCGGCGGTGGGCCGGTCGAGTCCGGCGACGCACCGCAGGAGAGTCGTCTTGCCCGCTCCGGAGGGGCCGACGATGCTGAAGAGCTCGCCTTCTTGCACGGTGAACGACATGTCGGAGACGGCGGTGAAGCCGCCCTTCTTGGTCGGGTAGGTCTTCTCTAGGTCGGAAACGATGAGCACGGTCGGTCTCCCTGACAAGTGATGCTGCGTGGGTGGGGGTGGTCTCGGCGCGACGGTTTCGAATCTATATAGAAACTAGGCGTCGAAGGTTGTGACGACTTGCCGTTCTCGTTACGAGCACGTGTCCTCGCGAGCCGTCGTCACGCGTCCTCCTTCCGCGGGTCGCTCCAGCGCAGGAGCGCCCTCTCGAGCAGCGAGTACGCGAGGGTCAGCGTGAAGCCGAGAAGGCCCAGGACGACGATCCCGGACCACATCGTCACGAGCTGGAAGGTGGCCTGCGCCTGTGTGATGACGAAGCCGAGCCCCTGCTGTGCGCCGACCATCTCGCTCGTCACCATGAGGATGAGTCCGAGCGGGATGGCGATGCGGATGCCGACGAGCACGCGGGGCAGCACGGCCGGCAGCACGATGAACACCTGTCGCTGGAAGCCTGTGATGCGAAAGGCCCGCGCGGAGTCCTCGAGCGTCGGGTCGATGCGACGCGCACCGTCCGCGGTGTTCAGCAGGACGGGCCACAGCGACCCGAGGGCGATGAGGAAGATCTTCATGTTGTCCCCCACCCCGAACAGCATCATCGCGAACGGGATGAGTGCCGTGGCGGGGATCGCGCGGGCGAACTCCAGCGCGGGCGAGACGGCCTGCTCGAGGATCGGGAGCTGCCCGATGAGCAGCCCGACGCCCACACCGGACGCAACGCCGATGAGCAGTCCCGCGGACAGGGTCTTCAGGCTCGCGGTGAGGTTGCGCACCCCTTGCGCCGTCTGCCAGTACTCCACCGTCTCCTCCAGGATGGCCGAGAGCGCAGGGAAGTAGACGTTCTCGCTTCCCTGCGAGAGCAGGTACCAGGCGGTGAGCGCGGTGAGGGCACCGGCCACAGCGACGAGTGCGCGCCCGCGTCCTGTCGAGGCCTTCAGGGCTGGCGTGGTCATCGTGTTCCTCCGACTCCGTGACTGGCGTTGAGCCGCTTCTCGAGGCGGCGGACGAGCAGGTTGAGCACGATCCCGGCCGCCCCGCTCAGTGCGATGTACGCGTACATCCGGGCGGGATCCCCGGCGCTGCGCGACATCGTGATCTCGTAGCCGATGCCGGGCATCTGGATGATGATCTCGGCGGTCACGATGAGGATGAGCGTCGTCGACGTCGCGAGGCGGGTGGCCGTGGCCAGGTGCGGGAGCATGCTCGGCAGCTGGATCCAGCGAATCCGCTGCCACGCGCTCAGGCTGTACGACCGAGCCGTGTCCAGGGCGATCGGTGGGGCGGAACGAACTCCGGTGATGACCGGCACGAGCACCTGCCAGAAGGCTGCGAAGCACGCGAGGAACATCGCCGACCCGGCGCCCGTCCCGATCGTCAGCACGACGAGCGGGATGAGTGCCACCGACGGCACAGGTCGCAGGAACTCGATGACCGGTCGCAGGAAGGCCTCCAGCGGGACGACGAGCCCCAAGAGCACGCCGACCGCCGTGCCGAGGCTCACCGAGACGAGCAGCGCGAACAGCCACGTGCGGACCGTGGCGAACAGCGCGGGCCAGAAGGCGTCACCGCCGACCTCGGCTGCGAGGGTCCGGAGGATCTCGCTCGCCGGCGGGAAGTACCCGCCGGGCAGCACGTCGGTGCGCGTCAACACCTCCTGGAGGACGAGGAGGCCGAGCACCACCAGCACCGGTCGGGCCACCCGCGCGACCCATGGGCGGCTCACCCGCCCTGGTCCGGGCGGCGGCGTCACCGTCTCCCGTCGACCCTGCGTCGGGGTCGTCGACGGCGTCTGCACGGCGTTCACGGCTCGAGCCCCAGGTAGCGCTCCACCTGCAGGTTGACGCCGGCGGTGGCGTACTCCTTGCGAGTCCTCGGGAAGTCGAAGTGCAGCCGCGAGTACTCGACCATGGTGTTCGCGACGTGCATGCGCGCCACCTCCGTGGCCTTCAGCGCGTCGGGCACGTCGTGCTCGGCGAGGAGCCGCGCGAGGGTCTGGGCGTCGACAAGGGCTTGATTGGCCCCCTGGGCCATCCCCGGGTACATCGGGTGGGCAGAGTCGCCGATGAGCATGACGCGGCCGTCGACCCAGGTGGGCAGGTGCTCGCGATAGTGCGAGATCTCTCGACCGATGATCGTCCCGGGCCCGCTCGCGGCGATGATCGCCGGGACCGGAGTGGCGGACCACTCGCCGTAGGCGGAGGTGACCTCCTCGAGCCCGGTCAGGCCCTCGATGGTGCCGTACCAGTAGGCGTGGGTCCCGTCGATCGGGATCCAGCCGAAGTGGCCCCGCTCGCCGAAGACGTCCGCCTGGACGTCTGTCGGTACGCCGGCGTCGGCGCACGCGAACACCCCGCGCCAGCGGACGAATCCCTCGTCGGTGAACTCCGGCGGCCCGCCGAGGAGCTGGTTGCGAATCCGCGAGCCGATGCCGTCGGTGCCGAGCAGCACGTCGCCGGTGAGCCGGGTGCCGTCGGCCAGGATCGCGGTGACCGAGTCGGCATCCTGCTCGTACCCCTGGACGGCGTGGCCGAAGAGGATCTCGTCCTCCTCGAGCCCCGCGGCGAGCATCGCGTTGAGGCGACGGCGGCGGGCTCCCGTGATGGGTGCACCGAGCTCCTGCCGCCATGCGCTGACATCGGTGTCGGTGGTGAGGGTCCCGTCGCTGTCGAGTGCCCACCAGCTGCGCATCGCCGCTGCGTCGGAGAGGAACTGCTCCCCCAGACCGAGACCCTCGAGCACGCGTACGCCGTTGGGCCAGATGTTGAGCCCGACACCCGCTGTGCGCAGCTCGGGCTCCTTCTCGAGCAGCCGGACCTGCCAGCCGTCCCGCTTGAGGTGGAGCGCGGCCGCCAGGCCGGCGACCCCTCCACCGCAGATCAGTGCGCGTCTCATGCCGTCTCCTCGTCTGCTGTGCGGTCCTGTCCCCCAGCGCTGATGGCACTCAGCCGCTCGATGGCCTTGATGAGTGCTCCGTGGTCGTCCCCGCCGTCGCCGGCGGCTCGCAAGCCCTGCACGAGCTGGGTGACGACGCCGGTCACGGGCACCGCGACGCCGGCCTGCTCGGCTGCTGCGAGGGCGATCTTGAGGTCCTTCGCGTGCAGGTCGAGCCGGAACCCCGGCGTGAAGTCGCGCGCCAACATCGTCGGCGCCTTGACCTCGAGGACCTTGCTGCCGGCGAGCCCCCCGTTGAGGACGCCGATCGCCGCCTCCACGTCGACGCCGGCCCGCCCGAGCAGCGTCAGCGCCTCGCCCGTCATGGCGAGAGCTCCGGCGACGAGCATCTGGTTGGCGGACTTGACGAGCTGCCCGGAGCCGACGGGTCCGACGTGCGACATGACCCCGGCGAAGGCGTCGAGCGCCTCGGTGGCGTCGGCCACGGCGTCACTCTCGCCTCCGAGCATGATGGCGAGCCGACCGGCCACGGCACCGGCCTCACCGCCACTGACCGGGGCGTCGACGAACCGCAGTCCGCGGCCGGCGAGCGCTGCCCCCAGGTCCTGTGCGGCGTGCGGTGCGATCGTGCTGCAATCGATCAGCAGTGTTCCGGACTGCGCCGTCTCGACGATCCCGTCCGGGCCGAGCACGACGGCCTCGACGTCAGGTGCGTCCGGGAGCATCGTGATGACGACGTCGACCCTCTCGGCCGCCTCGGCCGGGGTGTCGGCGGCCGTCGCACCCGCTGCGACGAGTGCGTCGACGGCCGGCCGGGAGCGGTTGGTGCACACGACCTCGTGCCCGGCCTGCACCAGGTGCGTCGCCATCGGGCGTCCCATGACGCCCAGTCCCACGAATCCGATCCTCATCGCTTCCTCCTCAGTAGCCACGGGCCAGGTCGACGACGTTGCGGAACTCGCGGCCGTCGACGAGGCGCTGCAGGTTGTCGACGAAGACGTCCACCTGACGGTCTCCGAGCAGCTGCGAGGCGTGCGAGTCGTGAGGAAGCACCTCGGCACCCGGTGCACTCCACAGGGGGTCTTCCGCGGGCAGTGGTTCCTCGACGTGGCAGTCGATGAGGGCTCCGCGCAGCCGGCCCGAGTGCAGTCCGTCGATGATGGCGCCCGGATCACAGATCGCTCCGCGGGCGACGTTCGAGATCCAGCAGCCCGGCTTCATGGCCTTGACCGCGTCCGCGTCGACGAGCCCTCGGGTCTCGGGCGTGAGCGGGGCCGCGACGAGGAAGTAGTCCGAGCGACCGAGCACCTCGTGCAGCGACGGCGTCGCCACGACCTCGTCGAATCCGTCCACGGCGTTACCGCGCCGGTTGACGCCGATCGTGTGCATCCCGAGCACCTTGGCGACCTGCGCCGTGCGGGCCCCGATGTTGCCGGTGCCGAGGACGGTGAGGACCGATCCCTCGAGCTCGCGAGCCGGCAGCTCACGCCACGTGCGGGACTGCTGGTGGGCCCAGCGCTGCCGGAGCAGCTTGGCGTCGCCGAGGATCCCGGCGATCACCGTCTCGGCGATGGCGTTCGCGGCCACGCCCGAGGCGTTGGCGAGCGTGACGCCCTCGGGGATGATCCGCACCAGGTGCTCGGCGCCGGCGCTCATGGACTGCAGCAGTCTCAGGTCCGAGTTCATGAGCTGCTCGAAGCCGGGTCCGGTGAGGATCCCCTGCTCGACGTCGAGCTCGGGCTTGGAGCCGCTGGTCTCGACCATGATCGCGTGCGGAGGACGCTGTGGCGCCTGCCCTGCGTTGAGCACCGAGACCGGGACGTGCTCCAGCCACACGTCGTCGGCGACACCGGTGATGCGAGCCTTCTGCTCGTCGGTGAGCCAGATCCCCTCATCGGGGTCGGTGGCACCCTGCACAGCCTTGGGCAGTCCGGCGACCACCACGTTGAGCGTCATGTCATGTTCTCCTTCGGTTGTGTGCTGGTGCGGGTCGACGGATCCAGGAGCGCTCGCAGCGCCTCGTCGACGAGGGCCTGCTCCTGACGTCGCACGCCGGGTCGACCGGCGACGTGACCGAGCGGTGAGACGAGGGTCCACAGCGCGCCGTGGGACAGCGCCGCGACCTCCTTCTCGTTCTCGGCCGGGGTGAAGTAGCGGTCGGTGCTCGACGGCATGAGCACGGTGCGAGCGCGGACGGACCCGAGCGCGACGTCGGCCGCCAGCCACGTACGCAGGCTCGCGAGCAGGTCGAGCGCGTCGTGCTGGACGTGGTCCGCGCCCCAGGACTCGAGGACGTCGGTGATGCTGCTGTAGCCCAGCTCGGTGAAGTGACCGTCCTCGAAGAACTCCTCCGAGTAGGCCCAGCCGGCGTAGACCCGACCGAACGCGTCGAGCCCTCGTGCCGCCGGTCCCACGCCCAGCTCGGAGTCGACGCGCAGCACCGCAGCGACCGACTCCAGGAAGACCCGGTTGATCGCCGAGCAGCGCGCGGCCGAGCACACGGCCAGCACGGTCGCGACGTCGCCCGGACGCTGGGCGGCGAGCTCGAGGGCCTGCATGCCGCCCAGCGACCAGCCGGCCGCGAGGTCGACGTGCTCGATGCCGAGCGACTCGAGCACGAGCCACGCGACACCGGCGAGGTCACCGATGCTCACGTGCGGGAACGGACCACCCGTCGTGGAGGGCGAGGTCGAGACCCCTCCTCCGAGGTGGTTGACGACGACGATGCGGTGCCTCGTCGGGTCGAGCGCGCGGCCGGGACCGATCCACGGGGCGTAGCTGGCGTCGGTGCCGGTGTAGTAGGTCGGCAGCAGCACCGTCGCCTCGGCACCCGAAGCGGGCCCGTGGACCCGGTAGTGCACCTCGGCGGTCGGCATCGACTCCCCCGACTCGAGGTCGAGATCCTCGAGCCCGAGGGTGCCGGGCGTTCCCATGTCGGTTCCCATGGCTCGGCCCTTCGCTTAGTAGAAGCGCAGGTAGCGGTCGCGCTCCCAGTCGGTGACGGCCGTGGCGTACGACGCCCACTCGTCCCGCTTGAGGTCGATGAACGACGACCACAGCTCCTTGCCACAGACCTCCTGCGTGAACGGGTCCGCCTCGAACGCGTCGATGGCCTCCTCGAGGGTCCTCGGCAGCAGGACCAACCCGCGCTTGTCGTACTCGCGGGGATCGACGGCGTGCAGGTTCTCGGTGTGGAAGTCGTCGAGCTCAGCCTTCTCCCGGATTCCCTCCAGACCGGCGGCGAGCAGGAGGGCCGCAGCGAGGTGCGGGTTGGCCGCGGAGTCGACGGCGCGGCACTCAACCCGACCGCCCCCGAGCGGGATGCGCAACATGTTGGTGCGGTTGTTGTTGCCACAGCTGGCGAAGATCGGAGCCCACGTCGAGCCGGACATGCTGCCCTGCCGGACGAGGCGCTTGTAGCTGTTGACCGTCGGGGCGATGACGGCGCAGATCGCGGCGGCGTGGCGCACGATGCCGGCCGCGAAGTGGTAGCCGAGGTCGCTCAGCCCGGCACCGCGGGGATCCTGGTCGCTCTCGAACAGGTTGGCGCCGGTGGCGAGGTCGGCGAGGGACATGTTGAAGTGCGCGCCGGAGCCGCTGCGGTCGGCGAAGGGCTTGGGCATGAAGGAGGCGTAGGCACCGTGCTTGCGGGCCACCTCGTTCGCCATCGTGCGGAAGATGACGACGCGGTCGGCCATCGTCATCGCGTCGGAGTAGGCGAAGTCGATCTCGAACTGGCCGCGGGCGTCCTCGTGGTCCAAGGAGTACACGTCCCAGCCGAGCTCGTTCATGTGGTCGACGAGCTCGGTCATCCAGTGCAGGTTGTCCAGCAGCGGCGGCACGGCGTAGCAGGGCTTGTCGAGGGTGTCGCGGTCGCTGACGTTGTCGGTCTGCGTCTCACCCTCGTGGAGCACGAAGAACTCGGTCTCGACACCGAGGTTCATGGCGAGGCCCTCCTGCGCGGCGGCCTCCGTCTGACGCTCCAGGACGTTGCGTGTCGAGGCAGCGAAGTCCTCTCCCCCGACGGTCAGCCGGGACAGGAACAGTGCGACGTCGCGCCGCCACGGCATGACGATCCCGCGGTCGAGGTCGGGCCGCGCGGACAGCTCCTCCTCGTTGACCTCCTGCGGGAGTCCGTCGAGTGCGGCGCCGGTGAAGAGCTCGGAGCCGCCCGCCATGTCGGCGAAGTGCCCGATCGGGACCATCTTGCCCTTGAGGTTGCCGTGCAGATCGGTGTACCCGGCGATCGCGAATCGCACGCCGTCGTCCTTGAGCCGCTGTCCGACGGCGTCGACCGTCGAGTCCTTTGACGTCACGATGGACCTTCCCTTCGAGGTTTCTACGAGTTATCGAAACCGTACGGAGGTCATGTTTCGTCCGTTTGACGTCGATGTTGCTTCGCTGTTCCCTTCTCGACGCGGAGGGCGTACGTGGCGCACGTGGCTGTTCCCCGTTCAGACCGGTGACTGCCGGCGAGAGCGCCAGGGGGACCACGAAGAGCGACCGCCGGACATGACGAAGCCCAGGTGAGAAGCCTGCTCTCACCTGGGCTTTACGTCGGGCTGACAGGATTTGAACCTGCGACCCCGTGACCCCCAGTCACGTGCGCTACCAAGCTGCGCCACAGCCCGTCGGACCTCGGCCACCTTACCCCACCGACGCGGGCGGTCCGACACCCGGGCCGGGGCGAAGAGGCAGCCGTCGCAGGCTGACGAATCGGCGCGCGGACCCGTCGACCGGGTCGACGAAGGCCAGCTCGGCGGCGAGCAGCTGCAGGGGCCGGGAGAAGTCGTCGACCGCGACGTCCCTGACCTCGGGGTACAGGGGATCGTCGACGATCGGCAGGCCGATGCCGCTGAGGTGCAGCCGCAGCTGGTGGGTGCGGCCGGTGAGCGGACGCAACCGGAGGACGTCCCCGTCCGGTCCGCTGGACTCGTGCACGAGGTGCGTCTCCGCGTTCACGGGTGCCCCCGGCACGACGACGGCCCGCAGGGCTCCGCGGTCCTTGCGGATGTGGTTGCGGATGACCGGCGGCACCTCGACACCGGGCCGGTGGGGCACGAGGGCTCGGTAGGTCTTGACGACCTCTCGACGCGCGAACAGCTGCTGGTAGGCGCCTCGCCACCGCCGCTGGGTGACCAGCACGAGGACCCCGGAGGTGACCCTGTCCAGCCGGTGCGCCGGGGTCAGCTCCGGCAGGTCGAGCTCTCGTCTGAGCCGCACCACCACGCTCTGCGTCACGTGCTGACCCCGCGGGATCGTGGCCAGGAACGGAGGCTTGTCGACCACGACCAGGCGCTCGTCGCGGTGGAGGACGTCGATCGTGCCCGGTACCACCGCCTCGTCACGCAGGTCACGGTGGAACCACACGAAGGTGTGCGGGCGGTACGCGTCGTCGGCAAGGAGCACGGTGCCGTCCTGGTACACCAGGCGTTCGCCGGCCAGCAGGGCCTCGACGTCCACCCGCTCGGGGAGCTTGTCACGCAACCACTCCCCCATGCTGGCCCACGGCGGTGACGACGACGGATCGCGGTCCGGCGTGCGGATCCAGGCCGGCGACAGACCGTCGCGTGACGGGAGCGGGGAACGCGGAGGCACCTAGCGGCGGCCGCGCTTCTCACGCGGACGCTGCTGGATGTGGATCGGTGTCCCGGCGAACCCGAACTCCTCGCGCAGGCGACGCTCGACGAAGCGCAGGTAGCCGGCCTCGAGCTTGCCGGAGGTGAACAGGATGAAGGTGGGTGGCGCGGTGGACGCCTGCGTCCCGAACAGGATCTTGGGCTGCTTGCCACCCCGCACGGGGTGGGGGTGCTCGGAGACGAGCCGGCCGAGGAACGCGTTGAGCGCACCTGTTCCGACGCGCGTCTCCCACCCCTCGAGGGCGGTGTCGAGGGCGCGCACGAGGCGGTCGACGTGCCACCCCGTCCGGGCGGCGATGTTGATGCGCGGGGCCCACGCCACCTGCACGAGCTCACGCTCGATCTCGCGCTCGATGTAGTAGCGCCGCTCGTCGTCGACGAGGTCCCACTTGTTGAACGCCACGACGAGCGCCCGGCCCGCCTCGGCCGCCTGGGAGATGATCCGGGTGTCCTGCTCGGACAGCGTCTGGCTGGCGTCGACGATGACCACCGCCACCTCGGCACGCTCCAGCGCACCTCCGGTGCGCAGGCTCGCGTAGTACTCGTGCCCGGACGCCTCGCGAACGCGACGGCGGATGCCCGCGGTGTCGATGAACCGCCACGTCCGCCCCCCGAGCTCCACGAGCTCGTCGACGGGGTCGACCGTGGTCCCGGAGGCGTCGTCGACGACGACGCGGTCCTCGCGGGCGAGCTTGTTCAGCAGGCTCGACTTGCCGACGTTCGGTCGGCCGATGATCGCGACGCGTCGCGGACCACCCTCGGGCTCGTCCTCGTCGTCGGGCGCCTCGGGCAGCGCGTCGAGCACCGCGTCGAGGAGGTCACCGCTGCCGCGCCCGTGGAGGGCGGAGACGGGGTAGGGCTCGCCGAGACCGAGGTTCCACAACGACGCCGCCTCGAGCTCGCCGCGCTGGTCGTCGACCTTGTTGGCCGCCAGGACGACCGGCTTGCCGGCGGCCCGCAGGATGCGCACGACCGCCTCGTCGGCATCGGTGATGCCGACGGTGGCGTCGACGACGAACAGGACCGCGTCGGCGGCCTGGACGGCGACCTCGGCCTGGGCCGCGATGCGCTCGGCCAGTCCTCGGGCGTCGGGGTCCCACCCGCCGGTGTCGACGACGGTGAACGCCTTGCCGTTCCACTCCGCGTCGTACGGCACGCGGTCGCGGGTGACGCCGGGGATGTCCTCGACGACGGCCTCGCGTCGTCCGATGATGCGGTTGACGAGCGTGGACTTGCCGACGTTGGGCCGGCCGATGATCGCCAGGACGGGGATGCGCTCAGCCATGGAGCTCCTCCGCGGGCAGGGGGCCGGGCAGCTCGAGCGCCTCGGTGCGCAAGGCGCGCTCGAGGTGCTCGCGCAGGTGCTGCTGGATCTGGTCGGTCACGGCGTCCACTGTCTCACGCGGGCGCGGCCAGGCCTGGGCCGGGAAGGTGACGGGACGTCCGTAGAGGACGTGGAACCGCGCACCCGGCTGCGGGCGGGCGTCCGCGTGCTGTCCCGGACCTCGCGTCCCCACGAGCACCACGGGGACCACGGGGGCCCCGCTGACGAGGGCCAACCACCCGATGCCCGGCTTCACGACGGCGAAGTCGCCGCTCCCGCGCACCGCTTCGGGGAACACGACGACACTCTGCCCGGCGGCCAGGGCGCCGGCAGCCGTGCGCAGCGCGCCGACGTCGTTGGCCTCGCGATCGACCCGGATCTGTCCGGTGAGTCGAAGCAGCACGCCGAGCGCTCCCTCGAACGCCTCGCGCTTGGTGAGGGCGTGGGCCGGACGTGGCGCCCGCCCGACCAGGAGCGGTCCGTCGAGCCACCCGATGTGGTTGCTGGCGAAGATGACCGGTCCCCGCTCCGGCACGTGGTGCGCGCCGCGCTCACGGATGTCCCAGCGGCGAGCCATGATGCGCGACGCGATCGGTCGAAGCAGTCTCAGTCCCGTCTCGGGCAGGGGCCGAGCAGGGACGTCGGGTGCGGCGGCCGGGTGGCGACCACTCACCGGCGCACCTCCCGCACCAGCGCGACGACGCGGTCGACGACCTCCTCCAGGCTCAGGTGGGTGCCGTCGATCTCGACCGCTCCGTCGGCACGCACCAGGGGCGACGCCGCGCGGGTGGAGTCGATGGCGTCGCGACGTTCCAGGGAGGCCAACGTCGCGGCTGCGTCGTCCGAACCGTCCTCCGCCGCCCGCCTGGCCGCGCGGGCCACCGGATCGGCGACCAGGAAGACCTTCACCGGGGCGTCCGGCGCGACGACCGAACCGATGTCGCGGCCCTCGACCACGATGCCGTCCCCTGCCGCCTCGATGACCGCTCGCTGCTGCTGCACGAGCAGACGGCGCACGTACGGCACCGCCGAGACGGGACTGACCGCCGCCGTCACCTGCGGGCCGCGGATCGGGACGGAGACGTCCACCCCGTCGGCCTCGATCGTGGGGGCGTCGGGGTCGGTCCCGCTGACCAGGCGCACCTGCTCCGCTACCTGCGCCACGGCCTCGGCGTCGGTCGGGTCGACCCCCCGTTGCAGGAGCGCCCAGGTCATGGCCCGGTACATGGCGCCGGTGTCCAGGTACGCCAGGGACAGCGCGCGGGCGACGCCGCGGGCGGTGCTGGACTTGCCCGATCCGGACGGGCCGTCGACGGCGACGACGAGTGGGGCGTTCACGCGGTGGTACTCCTCGGAGAGCGGGTGAGGGTGGCTGGCGGGGCGAGCGGTCGGCGCGTCATCGGTACGCCGTCCAGCCGGACGTCACGAGCTCCTCGACGAGGTGGTCGGCCCGGTCGGCCAGCACGGAGATCTCCACCAGCCCGACCAAACGACCGAGCTCGTGATCGATGCGGAGGTCCTCGATGTTGACCCCGATCTGGCCGACCCTGGCGAACAGTCGGGACAGCTCGCCCGGACGGTCGGAGACCTGCACGAGGACGACGGCCAGCTCGGGCTGCACGCCTCCGTGCTTGCCCGGCAGTCGTTCGGACCCACGTCGACCGGTGACGAGGAGCTCCGCGACATCGGACTCGTCCTCCAGAGCCGCGAGCACGGTGTCGAGGTCCTGGCGGACCGAGCGCAGGATCGAACGCACCGCGACGGCGTTCCCCCGCAGGATCTCGCGCCACAGCGTCGGGTCGCTGCCGGCGACCCTCGTCACGTCCCGGACCCCCTGGCCGGCCAGGGCGAGGTGCGCGCTGGGAGCCTCCAGGAGGCGTGCGGCGGTCAGCGACGACATCACCTGCGGCACGTGCGAGACCAGCGCCACGGCCTCGTCGTGCGTGGCGGGCTCCATGGTCACGGGCACGCCGCCGAGCATCACCGCGACCTCCTCGACGAGACGGACGGCCTCGTCCGCGGCGCTGCGACCAGGTGTGATCACCCAGGGCCGGCCCTCGAACAGCTGTGCCGACGCCGCCTCCGGTCCGGACCGCTCACTGCCTGCCATGGGGTGGCTGCCGACGAACCGTCCGGAGTCGTCGACGGCGTCGACCCCGGTCACCACTCGGTCCTTGATGCTGGCGACGTCCGTGACGACGGCACGCGGCCACTCGCGCAGCGCATCGACGACGGCCTCGACCGTCGCAGCAGGAGGAACGGCGACGACGACGAGAGCGGGGTCGGCCGCAGGTTCGGGACTGCCGGCTCCGCGGTCGACGGCTGCGCGCAGGTGCTCAGGATCCGCGTCGCGCAGGTGGACGTCGATGCCGTGGCCGCGCAGGCCGAGCGCGATCGACGTGCCGATGAGACCGCACCCGATCACCACCGTCGGCGGCAACCCCGGGTCCGCGGCACCCTGGGGATCCGCAGGCGTCGTCATGACGCCACGCTATCCAACAGTGCGCCGAGCTCCTCACGGGAGAGGTCCCGGATCTCGCCGACGCCGAGCCCGCCCAGGCTCAAGGGGCCGAAGGCCGTGCGGGTCAGCTCACGCACCGGGTGACCGACCTCCGCCAGCAGGCGACGCACGATCCGGTTGCGGCCCATGTGCAGGTCCAGCTCGACCATGGAGCGACCACGCGCGCGGTCCTTGACGACGAACCGGTCCACCTGTGCGGGCCCGTCGTCCAGCTCGACGCCCTCGCGCAACCGGCGACCGAGACCGTCGGAGACCGCACCGTCGACGAGGGCGACGTACGTCTTGGTGATCTCGAAGGAAGGGTGGGCGAGCTTGTGGGCCAGGTCGCCGTCGTTGGTCAGCAGGAGCAGCCCGGAGGTGTCGGTGTCGAGACGGCCGACGTGGAAGAGCCGCTCGGGACGGTCCGCGACCAGTGCGGAGAGGTCCGGCCGGCCCTGCTCGTCGGCCATGGACGACACGACGCCGCGCGGCTTGTTCAGCAGGAGGTGGATGTGGTCGCTCGGCGGAGGGATGCGCCTGCCCTGGACGCGGATGACGTCGCGGGCGGGGTCCACCCGCGTGCCCATGCGCTCGACGACCTCCCCGTTCACCTCGACCTCGCCGGCGAGCATCAGCTCCTCGCACCGACGCCGGCTGGCGACCCCCGCCTGGGCGAGCACCTTCTGCAACCGGATGCCCTCGACCTCAGGCATCATGCTCCTCCTGCACCGACGCCTGCTCGGCCGGCGGCTGCGGCCGACCGAGCGTCTCGGGATCCTCGTCGTCGTCCATCTCCGGCAGCAGCGGCGCGATCTCGGGCAGCTGGTCGACGGAGTCCAGCCCCATCCGCTCGAGGAAGTAGCTGGTGGTGCGGTAGAGGATCGCTCCGCTCTCGGCGTCGGTCCCTGCCTCCTCGATGAGACCGCGGGTGACGAGCGTGCGCGCCACGCCGTCGACGTTGACGCCGCGGATCGCGGAGATCCTCGAGCGGCTGATCGGCTGGCGGTAGGCGACGACGGCGAGGGTCTCCAGCGCGGCCTGCGTGAGCCGGGCCTGCTGCCCGTCGGTGACGAACCGCTCCACCGCGGGCGCGAACTCCTCCCTCGTGACGTAGCGCCACCCGCCGGCGAGCGCGCGCAGCTCGAAGCCCCGGCCCTGCTCGTCGTACTCCTGGGACAGCGCGGCCAGGGTCGCCGTCACGTCCGAGGGCGGGTGGCCGACGGCCTGCGCGAGGGTCAGGTGGTCCAACGGCTGGTCGGCGACCATGAGCACCGCCTCGAGCGCGGGGCGGAGCTCGAGCATCTCCAGCTCCAGCTCGTGCGGCCGGTCGTCCTGCTCACTCATCGGTGTCCTCCTGGGGGTCCTCGGCCGCGGCCTCGTCGAACTCGGCGCTCACGTCGATCTCGCCCTCGTCGCTGCCCGTCCACCGCAGGTGCAGGTCGCCGAGGGGCGAGGCCTGGTCGAAGGCGACGACGCCCTCGCGGAACAGTTCGAGCAGGGCCAGGAATCGCGCCACGGTGGTCATGAGGTCGGCGTCGGCCGTGAGCGCGCGGAACGTCGTCGAGCGGTCGCGCCGCAGCCGGTCGACGACGAGGTGCGCCTGCTCACGGACGCTGACCGTCGGTGCGTGAAGGTGTCCGAGGGACAGGATCGGCTCGGGCTTCGGCTCCAGCGCCTTCGCGGCGATCTGCGCGAGCTCGTGCGGCCCGACGGAGATGAGCACCTCCGGCAGCAGCTCGGCGAACCGCGGCTCCAGCCCGACCGTCCTCGGGTGGCGGCGTGCCTCACGGGCGTACCGCTGTCCCAGCTGGGCTGCGACCTGCTTGAAGGCCCGGTACTGCAGCAGGCGGGCGAACAGCAGGTCCCTCGCCTCGAGGAGGGCGAGGTCCTCCTCGTCGTCCACCTCGGCCTGCGGGAGCAGACGGGCGGTCTTGAGGTCGAGCAGCGTGGAGGCCACGAGCAGGAAGTGGGTCGTCTGCTCCAGGTCGCCGTCCATCGTCGCGATGTACTGCACGAAGTCGGCGGTCACCCGGGAGAGCGCCACCTCGGTGACGTCCAGCTGGTGCTTGGAGATCAGCTGCAGCAGCAGGTCGAACGGCCCCTCGAAGACACCGACGTCGACCGTGAACTCACCGCTCGGTGCCGACGCGACGCTCATGCCTCGCGCAGGCGCTCGGCGATGTCGCTGTCGGTGTCGCGCGCCTCGAGGTCCTCCAGCGCCACCGCCAGGGCTGCGCGCACGAGCCGACCGCGGTCGACGTTGCGACCCAGGGCGCGGCGCAGCCGCAACCGTGCCTGCTCGATGGCGAGCAGCTCGTCGGAGGTGACGTAGACGGTCATCTTCTCGTCGTGCTTCACCCGTCCGCTGCCGGAGCGCGAGGCGGTGGCGTCCTCCGGAGCCGGAGCCGGAGCCGAAGCGGAGGTCTCGGGCGTCGCGGCCTCGCGAGCAGTGGAGCGGAACAGCTCGTCCGCCCCGGGCATGTTCACGCGTCGGGGCATCGCTGCAGCACCTCCCGTGCGAGCTGGCGGTAGGCCTCGGCTCCCGGCGAGCTCGACGCGTACGCGGTGATGGGTTCGCCGGCGACGGTCGCGTCGGAGAACTTGACGGTGCGGCGGATGACGGTGTGGAAGACGAGGTCGCCCCACCCCTGGACGAGCGTCTGCAGCACCTCGCGTCCGTGCAGCGTGCGCCCGTCGTACATCGTGCCGAGCAGGCCGATGATCTGCAGGTCGAAGTTGGTGCGGTCGCGGACCTTCTCGATCGTCTCCTTCAGCAGCGCGACGCCTCGCAGGGCGAAGTACTCGCACTCCAGCGGGATGATGACGCCGTCGGCGGCGGTGAGGGAGTTGACCGTTAGCAGGCCCAGGGAGGGCTGGCAGTCGATGAGAATCACGTCGTACTCGTGGAGCACCGGACGGAGGGTGCGCGCGAGCGCCTGCTCGCGGCCCACCTCGGTGACCAGTCGCATCTCGGCCGCGGAGAGGTCGATGTTCGCCGGGACGAGGTCGAGGTTCGGCACGGAGGTCTCGAGGCGGATGTCCTTGAGCCCGAGCTCGGCGTCCATCAGGACGTGGTAGATGCTCTGCTCGAGCTCGTGGGCGTTGAAGCCCAGGCCGACGGTCATCGACCCCTGGGGGTCGAAGTCGACGAGCAGGACGCGCCGTCCGGCCTCGGCCAACGCGGCGCCGAGGTTGATCGTCGTGGTGGTCTTGCCGACGCCGCCCTTCTGGTTGCACAGGGCGATGACGTGGGCGCGGCGGCCCGGCTGCCGAGGAGCGGGAGGAGCGAAGGTGGGGAGTGGACGCCCGGTGGGACCCAGCTCGTCACTCATCGAAGTCCTGTCCTGTCGGTGGTCGTGGGCGTCCTCGTGGCACGTCCGGGACACTCTACCCTCACCCGAGTGCGCGAGGATGCGCCGTCGCGTAGATCTCCCGCAGCTTCTCGACGGTCACCAGCGTGTAGATCTGCGTCGTGGTGACCGAGGCGTGACCGAGCAGCTCCTGCACGACGCGGACGTCGGCTCCGCCGTCGAGCAGGTGGGTCGCGAAGCTGTGCCGCAGGGTGTGCGGGGAGACCTCCTGGGAGATGCCTGCGGCCCGCGCGGCCTTCACGAGGACCGTCCACGCGCTCTGCCTGCTGAGGCGCCCACCGCGGGCGTTGAGGAACACGGCCGGCCCTGGACTCGACGCGCTGACCAACCGCGGACGCGAGGACCGCAGGTAGTCGACGACCGCCTCGAGCGCGTAGGAGCCCACCGGGACGATGCGCTGCTTTCCACCCTTGCCGCGCAGCAGCGCGGTGCCCTCGTCGACGTCGAGGTCGTCGACGTCGAGGCCGACGGCCTCGGAGATGCGAGCGCCCGTGCCGTAGAGGATCTCCAGCAGAGCACGGTCGCGGGACGCCAGGGCGGTCCCGGGAGCACTGGCCGCGGCCAGGATGGCCTCGACGTCGGCCAGCGGCAAAGCCTTCGGCAGCCTCGTCGCCGGACGGGGTGGCTTGACCGCCGCGGAGACGTCGACGGCCACGACCTGCTCGCGCAGGCAGAAGCGGTGGAACCCGCGGACGGCCACGACGGCCCGGGCAGTGCTCGCCGGCCCGAGGGCGGCATGGTCCTCATCACCGGTGCGCAGCGCGGCCAGGAAGGCCAGGACGTCGGACTCCTGGATCGAGCAGACGTCCTCGACCTCTCGCGCGAGGAGGAAGGCGACGTAGCGGCGCAGGTCGCGTCGGTAGCTCGAGAGCGTGTTCGCGGCAAGTCCCCGCTCCACCCCGAGGTGGCTCAGGTAGTCGCCGACGGTCCGCTCGAGATCGTTCATGGTCGCGCTCGACGCGTCCGTTCGGCGAGGACGGCCGCGACGGTGAGCGCGTCGCTGACCGCCCCGGACAGGACGGCCTCGACGGCGTCGTCGAAGCCGAGCCACCACTGCTCGATCCCGGCCTCCTCGCCGTGACGCTCGACCCGGTCCTCCTCGGGGATCGGGCGGAGGTCGGTCGCGGTGAAGACCTCCCACTGCTCGCTGGAGTAGCCCGGTGTGGCGGTCAGGCGCAGCAGGCTACTCCACGTGCCTGCCACCAGCTCGGCCTCCTCGGCGAGCTCGCGTGCCGCGGCCTCGGCCGGGCTCTCGCCCGCCACGTCCAGCGTCCCCGCGACGAGCTCGGCCATGCGCATCCCGACGGGGTGCCGGTACTGCGCCACGAGGAGGACCCGGTCGTCCTCGTCGATCGCCAGCACCGCGACCGCGCCGTGGGGTCGCACGACCGCCCGTTCGTGGGTGGTGCCGTCGGGCGCCTCGATCGTCTCGTGGCTCAGTCGCAGGTAACCCGTCGCGTAGGGCACGTCCTCGTGCACGACGGGCCACGAGTCGGTCCGGTCGCGGACGTCGTCGACCCGCGCGATCCGTCCGGGCAGGCGCGGGTGTCCGGTCACGAGGCCTCCGCCGGGTCCACCGTCGGGTCGGCGGTCTGCGGCGCGACGTCGATGTCCGGCTCGACCGGCAGCCGGGTCTCCCGCTGGCGCCGCAGGGCGGCCTCGACGAGTCCGGCGAACAGCGGGTGCGGACGGGTCGGGCGGGAGACGAGCTCGGGGTGGGCCTGGGTGGCGACGTAGAAGGGGTGCACCTCGCGTGGCAGCTCCACGAACTCCACGAGCGTGCCGTCCGGGGAGGTGCCGGAGAACACGAGTCCTGCCCGCTCGATCTGCTCCCGGTAGGCGTTGTTGACCTCGTAGCGGTGACGGTGACGCTCGTCGACCCGCGCCGCGCCGTAGAGGGAACGCACGAGACTGCCCTCGGCGAGCGCGGCCGGGTACGCACCGAGACGCATCGTCCCGCCCAGGTCTCCCGCGCCCTCGACGAAGGCCTCCTGCTCGGCCATCGTCGCGATGACCGGCGCCTCGACGTCCGGGTCGAACTCCGAGGAGCTGGCGCCGGCGATCCCTGCGACCTCGCGGGCGTACTCGATGACGATGCACTGCAGGCCGAGGCACAGACCGAGCACCGGGATGCCACGCGTCCGCGCATAGGTGAGCGCACCGATCTTCCCCTCGATGCCGCGGATGCCGAAGCCGCCGGGGACGCAGATGCCGTCGACGTCGCCGAGCAGCCGGGCCGCTCCGGCCTCCGTGGCGCACTCGTCGGACGGCACCCAGCGCAGGTTCACCCGGGTCTCGTGGGCGAAGCCTCCGGCGCGCAGGGCCTCACCGACGGAGAGGTAGGCATCGGGAAGATCGATGTACTTGCCGACGAGCGCGATCGTGACCTCCTCGGCGGGTCGGTGCACGCGGCGCAGCAACTCGTCCCACTCCGTCCAGTCGACGTCACGGAACGGCAGGTCCAGACGTCGCACGACGTACGCGTCGAGGCCCTCGCGGTGCAGCACCTTGGGGATGTCGTAGATCGAGGGGGCGTCGCTCGCGGTGACGACGGCCTCGGTGTCGACGTCGCACATGAGCGAGATCTTGTGCTTGACGCCCTCGGGGATGTCGCGGTCGGAGCGGCAGACGATGGCGTCGGGCTGGATGCCGATGGAGCGCAGCGCGGCGACGGAGTGCTGGGTCGGCTTGGTCTTGAGCTCCCCGGACGGTGCCAGATAGGGCACGAGGGAGACGTGCAGGAAGAAGGCGTTGCCCCGGCCGATCTCGTGCCGGACCTGCCGGGCCGACTCCAGGAACGGTTGGCTCTCGATGTCACCGACCGTGCCGCCGATCTCGTGGATGACGACGTCGACGTCCGGACCGCCCATCGCGAGCATCCGGTCCTTGATCTCGTTCGTGATGTGCGGGATCACCTGCACGGTGTCGCCGAGGTAGTCGCCGCGACGCTCGCGGGCGATGACCTCGGAGTACACCTGACCGGTGGTGACGTTGGCACGGCCCACGAGGTCCTCGTCGAGGAAGCGCTCGTAGTGACCGATGTCGAGGTCGGTCTCCGCGCCGTCCTCGGTGACGAAGACCTCCCCGTGCTGGAACGGGTTCATCGTGCCCGGATCGACGTTGAGGTACGGGTCGAGCTTCTGCATCGTGACACGCAGCCCTCGCGACTTCAGCAGACGACCCAGGCTCGAGGCCGTGAGGCCCTTGCCGAGCGAGGAGGCGACCCCCCCGGTGACGAACACGTGCTTGGTGACAGAACTCCCGGAGAGGGGGTTACCGGACAAGGGATCTCCCGTGGTTCGAACCTGATCGGACGGACGCCGACGGCGAGTCGGCTCCACGGGATTCCAGCCTACCAATGATCCACGCCGCCTCGGACCACGACACTCGGCCCCGAGGCACGGGCACTAGGACTGGGCACTAGGACTGGGGCACGGCTCCGTCGGCACTGCGGTCGGTGCCCCAGTCGCCGTTGTCGTCCGCCGCGGCCCGGGCCAGAGCGAGCGTCGCGACGCCGCGGCCGGCCGCGGTGTCGAGCACGTCGACCGTGGAGATCTCGCCGGCGACGTCGGAGTCGCGGATCGCGGCCACCAGTCCGCCGTCGAGGCTGGAGCGCGACGGCCCGGCGAGCAGCGTCGCCGTGCTCGCGGAATCGATCGCCGTGAGCATCGGGCCGAGGGCCGAGGCTGCGTCGCCCGAGCGGCCGGGTCCGGCCACCACGACGACGAGGTCGGCGGCGTCGGAGGGCTCGCTCTCCCAGCTCAGCAGCTCCCCCTCGACGAACGCCGAGGAGATGGTGCGCGCCTGGTCGTCGCGTGCCCCTTCGCCGACCACCGAACGGGCGAGCGCGGCACCGACGCGGGTGTAGGCGTCGCCCGCTGCGGTCACCGACTCGACGTCGGTGGCCGACTCCTCGGCGACGCTTTCCGCGAACTGACGGTTGGCCGGGTCGACGAGCGTGCTCGACAACGCGCCGCGTCCGGTGACCGTCGCACCGGCCGCCTCGAGGGTCTCCACGAGCGGGTCGACCTCCTCGGCACGAGCGCTCGGCATGGTGAGCACGACCACGGTGCGGTCCTCGAGCGTGCCGTCGACCAGGCCCGGTACCGTCCGCGCGGCGAAGCCGTCCTCGAAGGAGGTCAGACCCTCGTCACCGTCCTGGCCACCGCCGCCGGCGGTGGAGACGGACTGGGCGAGGTAGCCCGAGCCCAGGACCAGACCGAGGGAGAGCGCCACGAACACGGCGGCCACGGAGACGAGGTGGTAGCGGAAGCTGATCACGGAAGGAGTCCTTCGAGACGGGTGCGGAGGTCCGGGAGGGCCTCGGTCAGGGACGCGAACCACTCCTGACCGACGGGCGTGGAGGCGAGGGCCACCGCGACGGCGGCCACGCTCACCACCAGCAGCAGCAGGATCGGCCACGCCGAGACCGAGCGGGCGCTGAGCTGGGCGACGGCAGCGGCGTCGACGAGCCGCCGACTCGCGCGCAGGCGGGTCACGAACGAGCTGGCCACCTCGGCGGCACCGCGCTCCAGGAACTGCACCAGGTCCTTGGGCTGGCCCACCTGCACGATGACGGGTGCGTCGTTCTCCTCCGCCACCACGATCGCGAGGTCGGAGGGTTGACCGGCGGCCACGAAGGTGTGGACGTCCACCTCGGCCTTCTCGAACCGTTCGTGCCCCACGGGTTGACCGGCACCGCTGGTGGCGATCACGTCGGCACCGCTGCGCAACGCCCGGTCCGACAGGGTGTCGACCGGGCCGAGGACGACGTGGGGGCGGATCTTGCGCGACAGCAGCTCGTCGGCCGCCTCGCCGACGGCGATGACGACGGGGTCCCGCTCGCGCAGGAAGCGCTTGAGGGAGGCCAGATCGTCCTGCCAGTCGTAGGTCGTGGAGACCACCACGACCGGGCGGCCGCGCAGCCGCTTGGCCAGGCGAGGGACGCGCGCTCCTTCCAGCAGCATGGCGCGCTCGCGCTCGAGGTGGTCGGCGGCGTTCGCCGTGAGCGAGCCGAGCTGGGTCGCCAGGCCCTGCTCGGCCGCGCCGAGACTCGCCGAGACGGCGGCGTCGTCCATCGCCTGACCACGGACGACGACCTTGTCGCCCTTGAGCACCGCTCCCCCACGGATCGAGATCCTGTCACCGCTGCGCAGATCGGCGAAGACCCTCTGGCCGACCCGGTCCACGAGCAGCACCCCGGCCTCGGCGAGGACGGAGGGGCCGAGGTTCGGGTAGGCACCCGTGGAGGAGGAACCGGCGTTGACGACGGCACGGACCTGACGGGCGACGAGCGCCTCGGCCTGGGCACGGTCGATGTCGGTGAGGTCGACGACGGCGATGTCACCGGGCTTCAGGGACCGGGCAGCGTTGTCGCCGGGACGGGCGAACTTCGCCACGCCCTCCACGGCCGGTTCGTCCGGCTCCGTGGGCGGGGTCTCGGGCGGGGTCGATCCGTCGGAGGAGGGGACGGTTGACTCGCGGCGGCTCTTCCTTCGTGACATCGCAGCCATGGTGTCACGCACGGGCAGCGTTTCGGCGCACCGCTCGCGGCGTGGCCGTGTCCGGCCGCTGGATCAGCGGCGCCCGGCGAGGGCGAGGAGCTCACGAGCGTGCTCCTGTGCGGCGCTGGAGTCGTCCTGACCGGCCAGCATGCGAGCCAGCTCGTCCACCCGGTCGCCGTCCTCCAGCCGGCGTACGGTGCTGCTCGTGACCTGACCGTCGTCGTCCTTCGCCACGTGGAAGTGGTGGTCCGCGAAGGCGGCCACCTGCGGGAGGTGGGTCACGGCCAGGACCTGCGCGTGCTCGGCGAGCCGTGCGAGCCGCCGTCCGACCTCGACGGCCGCCCGCCCGCCGATCCCGGCGTCGACCTCGTCGAAGACGAGCGTCGGCACGCTCGTACGGTCGGCCAGCACGACCTCCAGAGCCAGCATCACGCGGGACAGCTCACCGCCACTGGCCCCCTTGGCCAGTGGTCGTGGAGGCGCGCCGTTGTTGGCGGCGAAGAGCAGCTCCACCTCGTCCGCACCGTGGGCGCGGAGCTGGTCGGTGCCCCGGACCTCGACGACGAGACGGGCCGAGGGCATGGACAGCTGGACGAGCTCGGACTCGACGAGGTCGGTGAGTCGCCGCGCGGCGAAGAGCCGCACCTCGCTCATGCGCGCGGCGAGCTCGGCGAGTCTCGGCTCGAGCTCGGCTACCTCGGCCTCGAGCGTGCTGATGGTGTCGTCGTCGGAGTCGAGGTCGGCTGCGCGCACCGCCGCCTCCTGCGCCCACTCGAGGACGTCGTCCAGGCCCGGCCCGTACCGGCGCTGCAGGGAGGTCAGGGCGGCGAGCCGGTCCTGGACCGCCGCGAGTCGAGCCGGGTCGATCTCGACGCCGTCGGCGTAGGAGCCGAGGTCGGTCCCCACCTCGTCGATCAGGATGCCGATCTCACGGACGCGTGCAGCCAGCTGGTCCAGCACCTCGTCGTGCCCGGCGGCGTCGCCGAGGGCCTGCGCGGCCGAGGCGGCGAGGGTCCGGGCGTCGTTGCCGTCGGGGTCGGCGCTGAGGAGTCCGTGCGCGGTGGCGGCCCCGCGGGCCAGGGTCTCGGCGTGCGCGAGTCGGCTCTGCTCGGCGCGCAGTGCCTCGTCCTCGCCCGACTCGGGCGCGACCGTCGTCACGTCCTCCAGGCCCCGCCGCAGGAGGTCGAGCTCCTGCGCGCGCTCGCGAGCATGACCGCGGACGTCGAGCAGGCGCGCTCGTGCCGACAGGAGGCGCTCGAAGGCGGGACGGTACTCCTCGAGCAGCACGGCGAGCTCCTCGCCGGCAAGCCTGTCGAGCGCCGCCCGCTGCTCGCTGGGACGCAGCAACCGGTGCTGGTCGGACTGGCCGTGCACCGCGACGAGCTCGTCGGTGACCGCCGACAGCAAGGACGCCGGGACGGTCGCGCCGCCGGCGACGGCCCGCGAGCGTCCCTGCGCGGAGAGCACCCGGGCCAGCACCACGACGTCCCCGTCGAGCGAGCCCCCGGCTTCCTCGACCCTCGGCGCGACGGCGGAGTCCGCGGGGACGGTGATGCTGGCCTCCACCCGGGCCCGGTCGGTGCCGTGCCGGACGAGGCCGGCATCGGCTCGTTCACCACGCAGCAGCCCGAGCGCGGTGACCACCATCGTCTTGCCGGCGCCGGTCTCACCGGTGATGACGGTCAGGCCGGCGTCCAGGTCGAGCTCGGCGGAGTCGATCACGCCGAGGGAGGAGAGTCGCAGGTGCTGCCACATCAGGCCCGGTCCTCCTCCTCGTCGCGGAGGCGTCGCTGCTCGGCGGCGCCACGCCAGCCGGCGACCGGGAGGTCGAACTTGCGCACGAGTCGATCGGTGAACGGACCGGCGTGCAGCCGGGCGAGACGCGCCGGGAGACGGCCGCGCCGCACCTCCACCCGCGCACCCGAGGGGAGGTCCGCGGCGCGACGACCGTCGCACCACAGCACGCCCGAGGCGCCGACCCCGACCACCTCGACGGCGATCGAGGACTCCGGGGAGACCACGAGCGGTCGGGCGAAGAGGGCGTGCGCACTGATCGGGGTCACGAGGAGGGCCTGGACCTCGGGCCAGACGACAGGGCCGCCGGCACTGAAGGAGTAGGCGGTGGAGCCGGTCGGGGTGGCGCACACGACGCCGTCGCAGCCCCAGCGCGACAGCGGCCTGCCGTCGACCTCGGCGACCAGCTCGATCATGCGCTCACGCGACGCCTTCTCGACCGACGCCTCGTTCAACGCCCAGTTCGTGGCGACCACCTCGCCGGCGACGCGGACGTCGACGTCGAGCGTGAGTCGTTCCTCGACGCTGTAGGAGCGTTGGACCACGCCCCTGACCACGTGCTGCAGGTCCTCGACGTCGGCCTCGGCCAGGAAGCCGACGTGCCCGAGGTTCACCCCGAGGACCGGGGCGTCGGTCCCTCGACACAGCTCGATCGTGCGCAGGATGGTGCCGTCGCCGCCGAGCACGATGGCCAGCTCGCAACCGCGGGCGGCTCCCGGCTCGGTGGGGACACCGACGACGTCGTGGACACCTGCCCCGCTCAGGGCCGGCAGGTCGGCATCGGGGACACAGACCTCCAGCCCGGCGGCGACCAGGTCGCTCACGAGACGCTCGGCGACCTCGAGGGCCTCCGGCCGGGCCACGTGCACGGTGAGCAGCACCCGGCGGGTCATGCCGCACCACCTGCGGGACCCGCAGCGACGACCTCGGCGGCACGCGCAGGATCGACCGGCGGCGCGTCGGTGCGCAACCAGCAGAAGTACTCGACGTTGCCCGCGGGCCCCGGGAGGGGGCTCGCCGCGAGCTCTCGCGTCCCCCAACCGTGCGCGCTCGCGCTCGCGCACACCGCCAGGACCGATCGCTCGTGCTGTCGTGGGTCCCGCACGACGCCCTTCTTGCCCAGGTGCTCACGACCGACCTCGAACTGCGGCTTGATCATCAGCACGATGTCTCCTTCGCTCCGGCAGACGCTGGTGAGGGCGGGCATGACCACCGTAAGGGAGATGAAGGACAGGTCGGAGACGACGAGGTCCGGCACGTCGGCGAGCGACTCCCGCGTCAGGGACCGGACGTTGGTGCGGTCGTGCACGACGACCCGCTCATCGGTGCGCAGGGTCCAGACCAGCTGTCCGTACCCGACGTCCACGGCATGGACGCGTGAGGCGCCGCGACGCAGGAGGACGTCGGTGAAGCCGCCGGTCGAGGCGCCGGCGTCCAGGCAGGTCCGACCCTCGACCCGCAGGCCCAGCGGCTCGAACACCTCGAGAGCGCCCAGGAGCTTGTGCGCCCCGCGGGAGGCCCAGCCGGGGTCGTCACCCTCGCGCACCACGATGGGCTGATCGGTCCCGACCTGCGTGGCCGGCTTGCTCGCCGTCCGGCCCGCGACGAGGACGGCGCCGTCGGCGATCAGCGTGCTGGCGTGCTCGCGGGACCGGGCGAGGTTGCGACGCACCAGCTCCGCGTCCAGGCGGACCCGTCGACTCACAGGCGCTCGCTGCCCTCACGGCGCCGGGGGGTGAGGGCGTCGCGCAACAGCTGGTGGGCCGCGTCGAGCACGGCGACGTGCTCCGCGAGCCCGGCCTCGTCGAGCCCGGCCACCTGCTCGAGGACCTGCGCGAGCTCGGGTCGGTCGACCACGAGGGACCTCGCGTGGGCGACCAGGGCCGCCCGACGGTCGGGTGCGGACTCGGACGTCGCGTCGGAGGAGTCGTTCACAGGCACCATCATGACACCGCCAGCAGGTGGTCGACGGCGGGCACGGTGTCACCGCGGTCGATGATCTCCCACGCGAGGCCGATCGCGGCACGGACGGCGTGCAGGGCCTCGCCGGACCCGTCCCACTCCAGCGAGCCGTCCAGGTGACGCACCTGCGCGTCGGCACAACGGGCGTCGCCCCTCCCGATCTCGACCGGCGGGTGGTCCACGAGGAGCCCGCGGAGGTCAGGGGCGACATAGGTCGGTCGCGACGCAGCGGTGGTCGCGGCGACGGTCTGCAAGGAGCTGACGCCCGTGAGGACGGCCAGGCTGTCGATCCCCGCAGCGGCCGCGCCGTCGATGTCGGTGTCGATGCGGTCCCCCACCATGAGCGGTGAGCCTGGACGCAGCCGGGCGAGGGTCTCCTCGAAGAGCGCCCGTTCGGGCTTCCCCGCGACCCGGGGCGCGCGACCCGTGGCGTTCGCCACCGCCTGGACCATCGAGCCGTTCCCGGGTGCCGTGCCGCGCGCACTCGGGAACGTCAGGTCGGTGTTGCTCGCGTACCACGGAAGCCCGGCATGGACGGCGTACGACGCCTCGGCCAGGTCGGCCCACGTGAGGTCGGGGCTGAAGCCCTGCACGACCGCTCGCACACCGTCGCCCAGACGAGCGACAGGGACCAGTCCGACCTCCTCGAGGCAGTGGCGCAGTCCGACACCGCCGGCGACGAGGACCTTCTCACCGGGGCCGATGTCGTCCACGATGAGGCGAGCCACCGCCTGAGCCGAGGTGACGACGGCTTCGGTCCCACTGACGGGCATCCCGAGGTCGCGCAGGTGGTCGGCCACGTCCTCGGGGCGCCGGGAGGCGTTGTTGGTGAGGTAGGCGATGCCCATCCCTCGACCGGCCGCCGCCTCGAGGGCCTCGCGTGCGTGCGGCACGGCATCGGGACCCACGTAGACCACGCCGTCGAGGTCGAGCAGCGCGACGTCGTGGATCTCGTGCAGCGGACGGTCCGTCGTCGCCAGTGCCATGGGGCGAGGCTACCGTCGACCCGGCGACGAGACGGTCACAGCCGCCAGCTCCACGCTCACGTGGCTGGTCAGGCCACCTGCGCGGCGCGAGAACCGCCGCCGCAGCGCCCCACTCACCTCCACCTCCGCACCGGGGCGCAGACGTGCCGCCCTCTGCCGCAGCCGCGACGTCCACGCCGCGCACTCGATCACGTCGACGGTCTGCTTGCTGCCCTTGAGGGCGCGCGCATCGCGCTGGACGACGAGACGGAACGTGACGAGCACGTCACCGCTCGGCAGGATCCTGGTCTCGGGATCGGCGGAGACGCGGCCGCGCAGGACGACCTCGTTGCGGTGGGCGACACGTGGGGAGTCGGTGCTCGATGAGGTCATCTTCCCACCATGGCGCCGGGGACGGGGATGGGCCCAGGCTCGACACCCGGCCCTGTGGACACCGAGCCGCCGAGGTCGCGCCTGTGGACGAGTGGCCCGCCGGCGTGGACGGCGTTCAGCCCTCCAGCGCCGCCAGCCGGTCCTCGGCGTCGGTGAGGTGGTTGCCGTCGACAGCGACCACACGGTGGAACCACTCGACGGCCTCCTCGCGGCGGCCGAGGTCGAGCAGCGTGTCGGCATAGGCGTAGCGCAACCGGGCCACCCACGGCTCGCGCGACTTGCTGTGCAGCGACTCCGTCTCCAGGAGGTGCAGAGCCGCCTCGGCCTGGCCGAGGTCGCGACGCGCGCCGGCCATGACGATGGAGAGCTCCACCTGACCTGAGTCGTCGAGCTGCGAACGGATCTCCGGGGTGTCGTAGGCCAGTGCCTTCTCCGGACGTCCGAGCGCGCGCTCGCAGTCGGCCATCATCGGCGCGTACAGGCGCTGACCGTTCATCCGCCGGGCGGCACGGAACTCCGAGAGCGCCTCGGCGAACTTGCCGGCGGCGTAGGCCGTCTCGCCGGACGCCTCGCGGATCAACCCGTTGCGGGAGGCGCGGGCACGGGCGGCGAGCGCGTGCAGGTGCGCCGTCTCCGGATCGGACTCGATCAGCAGACCCGCCATCACGAGGTGGCGCGCGACGCGCTCGGCGAGCTTCTCGGGCAGGCCCTGCAGCTGCTGCCGCGCGTACTTGTCGAGATCCTTCGCGCTCACGTCGTCGGGGATGGGCGGACCGTCGTAGATCTTCTGGTCGACCGTGCGCTCGGTGTCCTCGCGACGGGGACGCCGGTCGTCGTCACGTCGCGATCCGCCGGGTCGGCCACCGGCCGGACGTCCGCCGGCGGGCTTGCCTCGTCCACGGGGGCCGCCGCTCGGTCGGCCCGACGGCTTGCGGTCGTTGCCACGCCCGGGCCCGGAGGGCCGGCGCGGCGTCCTGTCGTTCGTCATTGTCAAGCTCCTCAAATGCAGCGAGGCCGCTCCCGAAGGAGCGGCCTCGCGCTAAAGATAGTCCGGCGACGTCCTACTCTCCCACACCGTCTCCAGTGCAGTACCATCGGCGCTGAAGGGCTTGACTTCCGGGTTCGGAATGTTACCGGGTATTTCACCTTCGCCATGGTCGCCGAAACTCTATGGAGATATCTCGAACCAGTCGAGCTGGTTCCCGAACATATCTCGGGAACCTCACAGTGGACGCGCAGATCTTTGTAAGAAACAAGCCCTCGGCCTATTAGTACCGGTCAGCTCCATGCATTGCTGCACTTCCACCTCCGGCCTATCAACCCAGTGGTCTGCTGGGGGCCTTACCTGGTAAACCAGTGGGAAACCTCATCTTGAAACGTGCTTCCCGCTTAGATGCTTTCAGCGGTTATCACTTCCGAACGTAGCCAACCAGCCGTGCCCTTGGCAGGACAACTGGCACACCAGAGGTTCGTCCATCCCGGTCCTCTCGTACTAGGGACAGCCTTTCTCAAGTTTCCTACGCGCGCGGCGGATAGGGACCGAACTGTCTCACGACGTTCTAAACCCAGCTCGCGTGCCGCTTTAATGGGCGAACAGCCCAACCCTTGGGACCTGCTACGGCCCCAGGATGCGACGAGCCGACATCGAGGTGCCAAACCATCCCGTCGATATGGACTCTTGGGGAAGATCAGCCTGTTATCCCCGGGGTACCTTTTATCCGTTGAGCGACGCCGCTTCCACATGCCAGCGCCGGATCACTAGTCCCGACTTTCGTCCCTGCTCGAGCTGTCACTCTCACAGTCAAGCTCCCTTGTGCACTTACACTCGAAACCTGATTGCCAACCAGGCTGAGGGAACCTTTGGGCGCCTCCGTTACTCTTTGGGAGGCAACCGCCCCAGTTAAACTACCCATCAGACACTGTCCCTGATCCGGATAACGGACCTAGGTTAGATGTCTAGTACGACCAGAGTGGTATTTCAACGATGACTCCACTCGAACTGGCGTCCGAGCTTCACAGTCTCCCACCTATCCTACACAAGTCGAACCAAACACCAATACCAAACTATAGTAAAGGTCCCGGGGTCTTTCCGTCCTGCCGCGCGTAACGAGCATCTTTACTCGTATTGCAATTTCGCCGAGTTCATGGTTGAGACAGCGCCCAAGTCGTTACTCCATTCGTGCAGGTCGGAACTTACCCGACAAGGAATTTCGCTACCTTAGGATGGTTATAGTTACCACCGCCGTTTACTGGGGCTTAAGTTCTGTGCTTCGCTTGCGCTAACACGTCTCCTTAACCTTCCAGCACCGGGCAGGAGTCAGTCCGTATACGGCGTCTTTCGACTTAGCACGGACCTGTGTTTTTAGTAAACAGTCGCTTGGGCCTGGTCTCTGCGGCCTTCAACGCTTCGTGGAGCAAATCCACTGACGAATCCGGCCCCCCTTCTCCCGAAGTTACGGGGGCATTTTGCCGAGTTCCTTAACCATGATTCACTCGATCACCTTAGTATTCTCTACCTGACCACCTGAGTCGGTTTGGGGTACGGGCGGCTCTAAATCTCGCTAGATGCTTTTCTCGGCAGCATAGGATCACTCACTTCGGCTTTGCGCCTCCCCATCAGTTCTCAGGCACATGAGTGACGGATTTGCCTATCACTCGCCCTACAACCTTGGCCGCGGTCTACCATCGCACGCGGTTGAGCTACCTTCCTGCGTCACACCATCGCTTGCCTACTACCAGTTCGGGTCGTGCGCTCCACTCACCAGTGCCTCCGAAGAGGCTGAAGTGAGCTTCGGGCACTTAGCATCACTGGATTCAGCATGGGCGATTCAGCGCCGGTACGGGAATATCAACCCGTTGTCCATCGACTACGCCTGTCGGCCTCGCCTTAGGTCCCGACTTACCCAGGGAAGATTAGCTTGACCCTGGAACCCTTGGTCATCCGGTGGAAGAGTTTCTCACTCTTCATTCGCTACTCATGCCTGCATTCTCACTCGTGTGGCGTCCACGGCTGGGTCACCCCGCCGCTTCGCTCGCCACACGACGCTCCCCTACCCATCCATGCACCTGGACCACGAAGGCCTGGTTGACGCATGAATGCCATAGCTTCGGTGGATTGCTTGAGCCCCGCTAAATTGTCGGCGCGGAATTACTTGACCAGTGAGCTATTACGCACTCTTTCAAGGGTGGCTGCTTCTAAGCCAACCTCCTGGTTGTCTCTGCGACTCCACATCCTTTTCCACTTAGCAATCGCTTTGGGACCTTAGCTGATGGTCTGGGCTGTTTCCCTCTCGACTATGAAGCTTATCCCCCACAGTCTCACTGCTGCGTTCTCACTTATCGGCATTCGGAGTTTGGTTGAGTTCAGTAAGCTTGTAGGCCCCCTAGCCCATCCAGTGCTCTACCTCCGACAAGAAACACGCAACGCTGCACCTAAATGCATTTCGGGGAGAACCAGCTATCACGGAGTTTGATTGGCCTTTCACCCCTATCCACAGGTCATCCCCCCAGTTTTTAACCTAGGTGGGTTCGGTCCTCCACGCGGTCTTACCCGCGCTTCAACCTGCCCATGGATAGATCACTCCGCTTCGGGTCTAGATGGTGCAACTACGTCGCCCTGTTCGGACTCGCTTTCGCTACGGCTACGGCTCTCGCCTTAACCTCGCTACACCACGCTAACTCGCAGGCTCATTCTTCAAAAGGCACGCTGTCACCCTTGCCAAGCAAGAGCTCCAACGGATTGTATGCACATGGTTTCAGGTACTATTTCACTCCCCTCCCGGGGTACTTTTCACCTTTCCCTCACGGTACTTGTCCGCTATCGGTCATCGAGGAGTATTTAGGCTTAACGGGTGGTCCCGCCAGATTCACACCGAATTTCAGGGGTTCGGTGTTACTCGGGGTGACGAACAAGAGCCATGAGCTTACGTTTACGGGGGTCTCACCCTCTCTGCCACGACTTTCCAGTCGGCTTCAACTTCACTCATGGTTTATGACTCTTCGTCGATTCGGCAGAATCGACAGTTCGGCCCCACAACCCCTCAGCGACAACGCCTGCCGGCTATCACATCACTGAGGTTTAGCCTCTTCCGGTTTCGCTCGCCACTACTCCCGGAATCACGGTTGTTTTCTCTTCCTGTGGGTACTGAGATGTTTCACTTCCCCACGTTCCCTCCAGACGCCCTATGTGTTCAGGCGCAGGTACCTGGACTTTCCTCCAGGTGGGTTTCCCCATTCGGACATCCCCGGATCACAGGTCGGTTGTCACCTTCCCGGGGCTTTTCGCAGACTCCAACGTCCTTCATCGGCTCTCGATGCCAAGGCATCCACCATGTGCACTTAGTAGCTTGTTGTTACTACAAAGATGCTCGCGTCCACTGTGAAGTTCTCAAGATACGTGCGGTGCTGCACCGTTTCCTGCGCCTGCCCGATGACTCGAGCGGTTCGCAGCCGGTGCGGCCCAGAGAGTCAAGCCGAAGCCTGATCCCTCAGGACCCAACAGTGTGCCTGACTCATCGAGCGTCGTGTTGAGGTTCCTTCCCCGAAGGGCGTACTGACAACAGTCGGTCATCGATGAGCCAAATAGTCGACGTCCACTAGTGAGCTGTGATGCGCAGGACGTCTGCCTACGAACATCACGCCTGGACGAGATCCGTTGGTCTCGCCAGATGCTCCTTAGAAAGGAGGTGATCCAGCCGCACCTTCCGGTACGGCTACCTTGTTACGACTTCGTCCCAATCGCCAGCCCCACCTTCGACGGCTCCCTCCACAAGGGTTGGGCCACCGGCTTCGGGTGTTGCCGACTTTCATGACGTGACGGGCGGTGTGTACAAGGCCCGGGAACGTATTCACCGCAGCGTTGCTGATCTGCGATTACTAGCGACTCCGACTTCATGGGGTCGAGTTGCAGACCCCAATCCGAACTGAGACCGGCTTTTTGGGATTCGCTCCACCTCGCGGTTTCGCAGCCCTTTGTACCGGCCATTGTAGCATGCTTGAAGCCCTGGACATAAGGGGCATGAAGACTTGACGTCATCCCCACCTTCCTCCGAGTTGACCCCGGCAGTCTCCTATGAGTCCCCACCTTTACGTGCTGGCAACATAGGACGAGGGTTGCGCTCGTTGCGGGACTTAACCCAACATCTCACGACACGAGCTGACGACAGCCATGCACCACCTGTATACCGACCACAAGGGGGGCTACATCTCTGCAGCTTTCCGGTATATGTCAAACCCAGGTAAGGTTCTTCGCGTTGCATCGAATTAATCAGCATGCTCCGCCGCTTGTGCGGGCCCCCGTCAATTCCTTTGAGTTTTAGCCTTGCGGCCGTACTCCCCAGGCGGGGCGCTTAATGCGTTAGCTGCGGCACGGAGACCGTGGAAGGTCCCCACACCTAGCGCCCAACGTTTACGGCATGGACTACCAGGGTATCTAATCCTGTTCGCTCCCCATGCTTTCGCTCCTCAGCGTCAGGTAATGCCCAGAGAACCGCCTTCGCCACCGGTGTTCCTCCTGATATCTGCGCATTCCACCGCTACACCAGGAATTCCGTTCTCCCCTGCATACCTCTAGTCTGCCCGTATCGGAAGCACGCTCAGGGTTGAGCCCTGAGTTTTCACTCCCGACGCGACAAACCGCCTACGAGCCCTTTACGCCCAATAATTCCGGACAACGCTCGGACCCTACGTATTACCGCGGCTGCTGGCACGTAGTTGGCCGGTCCTTCTTCTGCACCTACCGTCACTTTCGCTTCGTCGGTGCTGAAAGAGGTTTACAACCCGAAGGCCGTCATCCCTCACGCGGCGTTGCTGGATCAGGCTTTCGCCCATTGTCCAATATTCCCCACTGCTGCCTCCCGTAGGAGTCTGGGCCGTGTCTCAGTCCCAGTGTGGCCGGTCACCCTCTCAGGCCGGCTACCCGTCGTCGCCTTGGTGGGCCGTTACCCCACCAACAAGCTGATAGGCCGCGAGCCCATCCTTCTCCGCCGGAGCTTTCCACCTCTGAAGATGCCTCCTGAGGTCGTATTCGGCATTAGACGTCGTTTCCAACGCTTATTCCGATGAGAAGGGCAGGTTGCTCACGTGTTACTCACCCGTTCGCCGCTCGTGTACTCCCGAAGGAGCCTTACCGCTCGACTTGCATGTGTTAAGCACGCCGCCAGCGTTCGTCCTGAGCCAGGATCAAACTCTCCGTTGAAAAATTCCCCTGGTCCGAAGACCAAGGTCAACATCTGTTTGATTCCTGACAATCTGACTGCTGACAGTCAATTTGTCGGAATTGCCCTCGCGATGAGGTCAGGAACCGAAGCTCCTGTTCATCGACGGGGGTATAACTGATTATCTCGTCGACTTTTGGCACACTGTTGAGTTCTCAAGGATCAGACGCACACCTCGGCGCCTACCTTCCGGCGGCCACCTCAGGGCAACTCGTCCAACGTACACGGTGTGTTTCGGCCCAGTCAAACCGGGTCCGATCCCGCGTCACTCCCCGTTGTCAGCGGCTAGTCTCCGTGCATCGAACCATGGGCTCGAGCTCTGGCATTAACCGTTTCGGTTGGAGTGGCTGTCCCGCCCGGGCACCCGGCCTTCTGGCCTTGCGCCCCGCCGTGCGGTGCAACAAGAAGAACATTACGGGGGCATGTCCAGGAAGGTCAAATCCATTCCGTGTGACGCCAGCCACATCTCGGTTCAGAGCAGCTCGAGGCCTGCAACGGCGCGCTTTCCGCGGCGCAGGACGAGCCAGGAACCGTGCAGGGCGGGCAGGTCGGTCACGAGGGCGTCGACGTCGCTGACACGTGCGTTGTTCACGTAGGCACCGCCGTCACCGATGGCTCTGCGGGCCTCTGATCGCGAGGCGACCAGCCCGCTGGCCACGAAGGCGTCCACCACCGTCGGCGTCTCGCTGCGCGGCAGCCGCACGGCGCCGGCCTCCCGGAGTGCGGCGGCCAGGGTCGATGGGGGCAGGTCGCTCAGCTCCCCCCGTCCGAACAGCGCCCCTGCCGCGGCCTCCGCCGCAGCGGTCTCGGCCGCACCGTGCACGAGCGCGGTCATCTCCGAGGCCAACCGGCGCTGGGCGGCGCGGGCGCCAGGACGCTCCCTGTGCTCGGCCATCAACGCGTCGATCTCCTCGACGGGCACGAAGGTGAACTGCCGCAGGTACTCCCCCACCTTGGCGTCCTCGGCCTGGATCCACGACTGGTGGAAGGCGTACGGGCTGGTGAGCTGCGGGTCCAACCACACGGTCCCCGACTCGGTCTTGCCGAACTTGGTGCCGTCGGCCTTCGTGACCAGCGGCGTCGCGAGGGCGTGCACCCTGGCACCGTCGGCGCGACGGACGAGCTCCACGCCGGCGGTGATGTTCCCCCACTGGTCGCTGCCCCCGGTCTGCAGCACGCAGCCGTGGCGACGATGCAGCTCCAGGTAGTCCATCGACTGCAGGAGGACGTAGCTGAACTCGGTGTAGCTGATGCCGGACTCGAGCCGGCTGCTGACGACGTCGCGCGCCAGCATCCGGTTCACGGGGAAGTGCTTGCCGATGTCGCGCAGGAAGTCGATCGTGCTCAGGCCTTGTGTCCAGTCGAGGTTGTTGACGAGGGTCGCGGCGTAGGGACCCTCGAGGTCGACGAACCGCGAGACCTGGGCGCGGATCCGCTGGACCCACTCGGCGACGGTCTCCGGGGCGTTCATGACGCGCTCGCCCGTCTCCTTCGGGTCGCCGATCAAGCCCGTCGAGCCGCCGACGAGGATCAGTGGCCGGTGGCCGGCGTCCTGGAGCCGTCGGGCCGTGAGCAGCTGCAGGAGGTTGCCGATGTGCAGGCTCGGCGCCGTCGGGTCGAAGCCCACGTAGTAGGTGATCGGACCCGCGTCCATCTCCTCGCGCAGCGCGCCGAGGTCGGTCGAGTGCGCGATGAGGCCGCGCGCCTGCAGGTCGTCGAGCACGTGGGTCACGATGGGTCCTCCCGGACGGGTCGTCGGTCGCCTCGATCCTAGGACGACGGTGCGCGAGGCGAACGCCGGTACGCCGAGACGGTGAGGTCGCCGGTGATCCAGAAGCGCCAGGGCCGGTCCGCCTCGCGGGTGACCCCGACCCGCGGTCCGGCACTGACGGACCCCGGCGCCTCGCGGTCGCCGAGGCGAACCGGACCGTCGCCGAGGAGGTCCGTGCCGAGGTCGTCGAGGTCGATGCCGGCGGCCCTCGCCAGGTTGCCGGGCCCGCTCGCCAGCCGGTGGTCGGGCACCCCCGGGCGACGGTCCCGAGCCACGTCGAGGCCGGCGACGACCCGTCCGGCCCTCAGCAGGACCGCGGCGGCCTGCTCCGTGGGGCCGGTCACGACGTTCGCGCAGTGGTGGATCCCGTAGGACCGGTAGACGTACAGCCGCCACGGCGGGCCGTACATGATCTCCGAGCGCGGCGTCCGCGTGTACGCGTGCGAGGCCGGGTCCTGCGTCCCGCCGTAGGCCTCGACCTCGGTGATGACGATCGACGTTCCGTGCGCGTGCAGGACGCGCCCGAGCAGTCCCCGCGCCCGCTCGAGGACGTCGGACATGTTCAGCCGAGCCGACCGCGCAGCTCGGCGAGCTGCTCGGTGACACGGTTCTGCGCGGTGCCGCCGCGACCGTCGCGCGAGGAGATCGAGCCGCGCAGCGACAGCACGTCACGCACCGAGCCGTCCGCGGCGGCGAAGTGGGGCGAGATGGCGTCGAAGTCGGCGTCCTCGAGGTCCCAGAGCTCGATCCCGCGTTCCTCGCAGACGCGGACGCACGCGCCCGAGAGCTCGTGCGCCTCCCGGAACGGCACGCCCTGTCGCACCAGCCACTCCGCGACGTCCGTAGCCAGGGCGAAGCCCTGGGGGGCGAGCTCCTGCAACCGTGCGGTGTCGAACCGCAGGGTCGCCACCATCCCGGTGAACGCCGGCAGCAGCACCTCCAGGGTGTCGATGGAGTCGAAGACCGGTTCCTTGTCCTCCTGCAGGTCGCGGTTGTAGGCGAGCGGGAGCGCCTTCAGCGTCGCGAGCAGGCCCGTGAGGTTGCCGACGAGCCGTCCTGCCTTGCCCCGCGCGAGCTCGGCGATGTCGGGATTCTTCTTCTGCGGCATGATGCTCGAACCCGTCGAGTACGCGTCGTGCAACGTGATGAAGCCGAACTCCTTGGTGTTCCACAGGATGATCTCCTCGGCGAGGCGCGAGACGTCGATGCCGACCTGTGCGAGCACGAAGGCGAGCTCGGAGACGAAGTCACGGGCCGACGTGCCGTCGATCGAGTTGGCCGACGAGTCCTCGAAGCCGAGGTCGCGTGCGACGGCCTGCGGGTCGAGCTTGAGCGAGGAGCCGGCGAGCGCACCCGAACCGTAGGGCGAGTCCTTGGCCACCCGCGCGTCCCACTCCTCCAGCCGCTCGAGGTCGCGTACGAGAGGCCATGCGTGGGCCATCAGGTGGTGCGAGAGCAGGACCGGTTGCGCGTGCTGCAGGTGCGTCCTCCCGGGCATCGCCACGCCGAGATGGTCCTCGGCCTGGCTCGCGAGAGCCTGGACGAGCTCGGTGACCAGCTGGTGCACCTGCCGCGCGTGGTCGCGCAGGTAGAGGCGGAAGAGGGTCGCGACCTGGTCGTTGCGCGAACGACCCGCGCGCAGGCGACCCCCGAGCTCGGGGCCCAGCCGCTCGACCAGTCCGCGCTCCAGGGCGGAGTGGACGTCCTCGTCGCCGGGCTCGGCACGGAACGCGCCGGACGCGACGTCGGCCTCGAGCGCGTCGATGCCCTCGAGCATCGCGCTGAGGGCGTCGTCCTCGAGCAGCCCGGCCGCGTGGAGGACGCGCGCGTGCGCTCGGGAGCCGCGCAGGTCGTACGGCGCGAGCCGCCAGTCGAAGTGCGTCGACCGGGACAGCTCCTCGAGCTCGGGCGAGGGTCCGCCGGCGAAGCGGCCGCCCCACAGGCGGCTCTCGGTCGCGGGGGCGTCGGCGGGCTCGTTCATCGCTCTCCTTCGAGGAGTGGGTCTCGTGCGGGTGGTGGGTCGGGTCCGTGCGGGCTCAGTCGGGCAGCGCGGCGAGGGAGGTGAAGCGTCGGGCGACATCGGGACCGCCGTCGGGGGTGCGGCACATGAGCAGGACGGTGTCGTCACCGGCGATCGTGCCGAGCAGGTCGGGCTGGGAGGTGTGGTCGATCGCCGACGCCAGGTACTGCGCCGCGCCGGGCGGGGTGCGCAGGACGACGAGGTTCGCGGACGCGTCGGCCGAGACGACCAGCTCGCGCGCCAGCCGCACGAGCCGTTGGTGGGCGGCCGCGCTGTCCTCGGCCGCCCGTGGGGTGCGGTCGCCGCCCTCGGCAGGCACCGCGTACACGAGCGTCCCGTCGGGGTGTCGGACCCGGACCGCGTCGAGGTGGACGAGGTCCCGCGAGATCGTCGAGGCCGTCGCCCGCACCCCGTGCTCCTCGAGGAGTCCCGCGAGCTCGCCCTGGGAGCGGACCGTCTCCCGTCCGAGCAGGTCGACGATGAGCTGGCGTCGGGCGGCCTTGGTGTCCGGGATCGTCACGACCGCACTCCCCCGGTGCCGAGCGGACTGGTCGTGGCCCCTGAGCGCTCGAGCAGCCACACCAGCAGCGCCTTCTGGGCGTGCAAGCGGTTCTCCGCCTCGTCCCAGACGAGGCTGCGCGGTCCGTCGATGACGTCCGCGGCGATCTCCAGGCCCCGGTAGGCCGGCAGGCAGTGCAGGACCACGGCGTCGGCGTGGGCGTGGGCGACGAGGTCGCTGGTGACGGAGTACGGCTGGAACGTCGTCAGACGCTGCTCGCGCTCCTGCTCGTGACCCATGGAGATCCAGGTGTCGGTGATGACGACGTCCGCGCCGCGCACCGTCTCGACGGGGTCGGTGAGCACGGCGACGGAACCGCCGGTGGTCGCTGCGATGCGCTCGGCGTCGGCAACGATCGAGTCCCAGGGGGCGAACCCCTCGGGGGCGCCGACGCGGACGTGCATCCCCGCGGTCGCTCCACCGAGCAGGTAGGAGTGCGCCATGTTGTTGGCGCCGTCTCCGACGTAGGCCACCGTCAGACCGGCCAGCGATCCGAAGTGCTCTAGCAGTGTCAGCCAGTCCGCGAGGAGCTGGCACGGGTGCGCCTCCTCGCTGAGCGCGTTGACCACGGGGACGCCCGAGTGCTCGGCCATCTGCTCGAGGCCTGACTGCGCGTGGGTGCGCCACACGATGGCACTCACCATGCGACCCAGGACGCGGGCCGTGTCGGGGATCGGCTCCCCGCGCCCCACCTGGGTGCCGGCGGAGTCCAGGATCAGGGCGCTGCCACCGAGGTCGGCGATGCCGACGGAGAAGGAGACCCGGGTCCGCGTCGAGGACTTGTCGAAGAGGACCGCGACCGTGCGCGGTCCGGCCAGTGGCTGACGGGCGTGCGGCTCGGCCTTGACCTCGAGCGCGAGCCGCAGCACCGCGGCCTGCTCCTCCGGCGAGAGGTCGTCGTCGCGCAGGAGGTGCCTCATGTCGCCGACCCCTCGGCGGTCTCGTCGAGCAGGCTGCGCAGGGTCCGCACCGCGCGACGCGCGTCCTCGACCCCCAGCACCAGCGGGGGGACGAGCCGGAGCCGCTCCGGCGTGGGCGCGTTGAGCACGAGTCCGGCGTCGTACCCGGCGGCGACGACCTGGGCCGCGACCGGCTCGGTGAGCACGACCCCTCGCATCAGTCCACGGCCGGTGATCCCGGCCACCGCGGGGTGATCGGCGAGACCCTCGGCGAGGACGTCGCCGACGGCGCTCACGTGGGCGAGCAGGCCGTCGTGCTGGATGGTGTCGATCACGGCGAGCGCCGCCGCGGTGGCCACCGGATTGCCACCGAACGTCGTGCCGTGCTGTCCGGGCCCGAGCAGCTCACCGGCTGCACCCAGGCCGATGCAGGCACCGATGGGGATGCCTCCCCCGAGTCCCTTGGCGAGCGTCACGAGGTCGGGGGTGACCCCCTCGACCTCGTGCGCGAACCAGTGACCCGTGCGCCCGATCCCGGTCTGGACCTCGTCGAGCCAGAGCAGGGCGCCGGCGGCGGTGGTGATCTCACGAGCGGCCCGGAGGTAGCCCTCCGGCGGGTCGACGACCCCTGCCTCGCCCTGGATCGGCTCGAGCACGACGGCGGCGACCGTCTCGTCGACCGCGGCACGAAGCGCCTCGACGTCGCCGTAGGGCACCCACCGGACGTCCCCGGGCAGTGGCTCGAACGGCTCCCGGTAGGCCTGCTTGGACGTCAGCGACAGCGCGCCCATCGTCCGACCGTGGAAGGACCCCTCCGCAGCGACGATCGTCGTGCGTCCGGTGCGGCGCGTGGCCTTGATGGCTGCCTCGTTCGCCTCGGTCCCGGTGCTGACGAAGAAGACACGGCTCCCGGTGTCACCACCGCGGTCGCCCAACAGGTCCAGCAGTCGTTCGGCGAGCCGCACCTGCGGCTCGGTGGCGAAGAAGTTCGAGACGTGCCCGAGGGTGCCCAGCTGCATCGTCACGGCCTCGACGATCGCCGGGTGCGCGTGGCCGAGGGCGTTCACGGCGATGCCGCCGAGCAGGTCGAGGTAGCGGTTGCCGTCGACGTCCCACACCCAGCAGCCGTCGCCCTTCACCAGGACGCGTGCGGGGGTGCCGAAGGTGTTCATGACCGCACCCTGGTAGCGGTCCGTCCACTCGGCGCCGGAGACCGGCCGCGCGCTCATGGCTTCTCCTTGGGGGCGCTGGTCGAGTACAGCGCCGTGCGGACCTTCGTCTCGACGCCGGGCAGCACCTGCGTCCCGACGCCCTCGTCGGTGAAGATCTCCAGCAGCACGGCGTGCGGCTCGCGACCGTCGACGACCGTCGCACCCGGGACGCCGCCCTCGACGGCCTCCAGGCAGGCACGCATCTTCGGGATCATCCCCGAGGCCAAGCCGGGCAGCAGGTCCCGCAACGCGTCGGGAGAGATCTCCCCGATGACGTCGGTGCTGCTCGGCCAGTCGCGGTAGAGACCCTCGACGTCGGTCAGCACGAGCAGCTTCTCCGCGCCGAGGGCGACGGCGAGCGCCGAGGCCGCGGTGTCGGCGTTGACGTTGTGGACCTGGCCGTCCTGGTCGGGCGCGATGGTCGAGACGACCGGGATGCGGCCGGCGTCGATGATGTCGCGCACCGCCTCGGGGCGCACGTGGGACACCTCGCCGACCAGACCGATGTCGGTCTCCTCACCGTCGATGACCGGTCGGGTGGTGGTCGCGGTGAACAGGCCGGCGTCCTCGCCGGAGAGCCCGACGGCGAGCGCACCGTGACGGTTCAGCAGGCCGACGAGCTCGCGGCCCACCTGCCCGGTCAGGACCATGCGGACGACCTCGACCGACTCCTCGGTGGTGACGCGCAGGCCACCGCGGAACTCCGACTCGATCCCGAGTCGTTCGAGCATCGCGCTGATCTGCGGCCCGCCGCCGTGGACGACGACCGGACGGAAGCCGGCCATCCGAAGGAAGACGATGTCCTCGGCGAACGCCTGCTTGAGCGCGTCGTCGGTCATGGCGTTCCCGCCGTACTTCACGACCACGACCTTGCCGTGGTAGCGCTTGAGCCACGGCAGCGCCTCCGCGAGCGTGGCGGCCTTCTGCTGGTGCCGTTCCCACTGCTCGCGCGTGTGGCCCTGCGCGATGTCCCCCTGGTCGCTGTGGTCTGTCATGGTCGGGACGTCCTTGTCGCTCATGTCGAGTACGCCGAGTTCTCGTGCACGTAGGTGTGGGTGAGGTCGTTGGTCCACACCGTCGCGGCGTGCTCGCCGGACTTGAGGTCGATCGTGACGCTGACGTCGCGCTCCTCCAGTGACACGTCGGTGGCCGGCTCCCCGGGGCCGCTGTCGCGGCAGACCCAGACTCCGTTCACCGCGACGTCGAGGTCGGCGGGGTCGAAGACGGCGTCGGTGGTGCCGACCGAGGCGAGGATGCGCCCCCAGTTCGGGTCCTTGCCGAAGATCGCCGTCTTGAACAGGTTGCTGCGCGCCACCGACCGGGCGACGGCGACCGCGTCGTCCTCGTCGGCAGCGCCCCGGACCTCGATCGCGATCTCGTGCTCGGCACCCTCGGCGTCGGCCAGCAGCTGCAGGGCGAGGTCGCGGCACACCGCGCTCAGCGCCCGCGTGAACTCCTCGACGTCGGGAGCGACGCCGCTCGCACCGCTGGCCATCAGCAGGACGGTGTCGTTCGTGGACTGGCACCCGTCGGAGTCCAGCCGGTCGAAGGAGGTGCGCGTGGCCTCGCGCAGTGCGCGATCGAGGGTGTCCGCCGGGAGGTCGGCGTCGGTGGTGACGACGACGAGCATCGTCGCGAGCGCCGGAGCCAGCATGCCCGCACCCTTGGCCATGCCGCCGATGGTCCATCCCTCGCCGCCGGCGGTGGCGGTCTTGGGGACCGAGTCGGTCGTCATGATGGCGCGCGCCGCGGCGTCGCCACCGTCGGCGTCGAGCGCGCCGACGGCCGCCCTGACGCCGCCGAGGAGGTCCTCGCGGTCGTTGAGCAGGCCGATGAGCCCGGTGGAGCACACCTGCACCTCGACCGGTGCGACGTCGAGGAGCTCGGCGGCAAGCTCGGCCGTGGCATGGGTCAGCTGGAAGCCTGCCGCTCCCGTGTAGCAGTTGGCGCCGCCGGAGTTCAGGACGACGACCCGGGCGGCGCCGCCCTTGATCGCCTGCTCGCTCCACAGCACGGGGTTGGCCTTGCAGCGGTTGCTCGTGAAGACGGCAGCAGCCGCGGCCGACGGTCCGTCGTTGACGACGACGGCGACGTCCGTGTCACCGGAGGACTTGAGTCCGGCAGCGACGCCGGCGGCCCGGAAGCCTCGAGGTGCGGTGATGCTCATCAGGGCGCCACTCCCGTGGTGCTCAGGCCTGTGGACTCCGGCAGTCCGAGGGCGATGTTCATGGACTGGACGGCACCGCCGGCAGTGCCCTTGACGAGGTTGTCGATGGCGACGCACGCGACGACGCGGCCCACGGCGTCGTCCACCGTGACCTGCACGTGGGCGGCGTTGGCGCCGACCGTCGCTGCCGTCGTGGGCCACTGCCCCTCGGGCAGGAGGTGCACGAAGGTCTCGTCGTCGTACGCCTCGGCGTACGCGGATCGGACGCCCTGTGGCGTCACCCCCGGCTCCAGCCGAGCGGTCACCGTCGCGAGGATGCCCCGCGCCATCGGCACCAGCGTCGGGGTGAAGGACAGCGTGACCTCGGCGGCGCCGGCCTTGCGGAGGTTCTGGGCGATCTCGGGGAGGTGGCGGTGGCTGCCCCCGACGGCGTACGGCGACGCGGCCCCGAGTCCCTCGGAGGCGAGCAGGTGCGGCTTCGGCGCCTTGCCCGCCCCGGAGTAGCCGTTGGCGAGGACCGCGACGACGTCCGTCGGTGCCACGAGGCCCGCGGAGACGGCCGGCTGCAGACCCAGGGTCACGGCGGTGACGTTGCACCCGGGGACGGCGATGCGCCGAACGTCGGTGAGCGCGTCACGCTGGCGGCCCGCTCCCCCGTCGGTCATGAGCTCGGGCAGGCCGTACGGCCACGTGCCGGCGTGGTCGCTGCCGTAGAAGCGTTCCCAGTCCGCGGCGTCGTCGAGACGGTGGTCGGCACCGCAGTCGATGACGAGCACGTCGTCGCCGAGCTCCGCGGCGATCCGTCCGGACTCTCCGTGCGGCAGGCCCAGGAAGACCACGTCGTGGCCCGACAGCGTCTCGGCCGTGGTCGGCTCGATCACCCGGTCGGCCAGGTCGACGAGGTGCGGCTGGTGCTCACCGAGGCGGGCGCCGGCGCTCGAGGCGGCCGTGACCGCGCCGACCTCGACGTCGGGGTGGGCGCTGAGGATGCGCAGCACCTCACCGCCGGCGTACCCGCTGGCTCCTGCCACCGCTGCTGTGTAGGTCGTCATCGCTCCACCCTGTCAGGATCGGGAGGGTCCGCGCACGGCGCCGAGCCGGGCGCGAGCCGCTCAGTCGGTGCCGAACTCCATGGCGGCGGCGTCGAGGGCCTGCTCGGTGAGCTCGTCACCGTTCGTCTCCGAGGCCTGGTTGGCCTCGATCCGCATGGCGCCGCCGGCCGGCAGCTCGCCGAACAGGGTGCCGTTCTCGACGAGGACGGTTCCCTGGTCGAGCGGCTGTCCTGCGTAGAGCTCGAGCTTGTCGCGGGAGTCGGCGATGTCGAGGTTGCGCATCGTGAGCTGGCCGATCCGGTCGGTCGGACCGAACACGGCGTTGTCGGTGCGCTCCATCGACAGCTTCTCCGGGTGGTAGGAGAAGTTCTGCCCCTGGGTGTCGAGGACGGTGTAGTCCTCACCGCGCCGCAGCCGCAGGGTGACGTCGCCGGTCACGAGGGAGGCGATCCAGCGCTCGATGGACTCTCGCAGCATCATCGCCTGAGGGTCCAGCCAGCGGCCCTCGTACATGAGTCGCCCGAGCCGACGACCGTGCTGGTGGTAGTTCGCGATGGTGTCCTCGTTGTGGATGGCGTTCACGAGACGTTCGTAGGCGATCCACAGCAGGGCCATGCCCGGTGCCTCGTAGATGCCGCGGCTCTTGGCCTCGATGATCCGGTTCTCGATCTGGTCGGACATCCCGAGCCCGTGCCGCCCGCCGATGGTGTTGGCCTCGTGCACGAGGTCGACCGGGTCGAGGCGCCTGCCGTCGATGGCCACGGGTCGGCCGGCCTCGAAGGAGACGGTCACGTCCTCGGTGGCGATGTCCACCGCCGGGTCCCAGAACTTGACCCCCATGATCGGCTCGACCGTCTCGAGGGAGACGTCGAGGTGCTCGAGGGTCTTCGCCTCGTGGGTCGCGCCCCAGATGTTCGCGTCGGTGGAGTACGCCTTCTCCTGGCTGTCGCGGTACGGCAGGTCGCGCTCGGTGAGCCACTGGCTCATCTCGGTGCGGCCGCCGAGCTCGGCGACGAAGTCGGCATCGAGCCAGGGCTTGTAGATGCGCAGCTCGGGGTTGGCGAGCAGTCCGTAGCGGTAGAACCGCTCGATGTCGTTGCCCTTGAAGGTGGAGCCGTCGCCCCAGATGTTGACGCCGTCCTCGTGCATGGCGCGCACGAGGAGCGTGCCGGTGACCGCCCGGCCCAGCGGCGTGGTGTTGAAGTACGCACGTCCCGCGGAGCGGATGTGGAAGGCGCCGCACGCGAGGGCGGCGAGACCCTCGTCGACGAGCGGGCCCTTGCAGTCGACCGAGCGGGCCAGCTCGGCGCCGTACTGCATCGCCCGGCCGGGGACGCCGGAGATGTCCGGCTCGTCGTACTGGCCGATGTCGGCCGTGTACGTGCAGGGGACGGCACCCTTCTCGCGCATCCAGGCGACCGCGACCGACGTGTCGAGACCTCCGGAGAAGGCGATGCCGACGCGCTCGCCGGCGGGCAGGGACGTGAGGACCTTGGACATGACGCACATTCTTGCACACGTCTGCAAGATCGTGCAGGCGGGGTTCCCGAGTCGTCTAGCCTGAGGAGCATGACAGCGTCGCCCGACGTCATGATCCGGCCCGCCGATGCCGCGGATGCTCAGCCGATCGGTGCCGTCTTCGACGCCGCGGTCCTGCACGGATGGACGTATCTGGAGGGCATCGAGGATCTCGTGCCGATGTTCCCACCCGAGCACTGGGACGAGTTCCTCGCCGGCACGACGCGTCCTGACTCGATCCACGTCGCACAGGCGGCGGACGACGTCGTCGGCTACACCGCCACCAAGGCACCATCACCGGAGGATCCCGCCCTCGGCGAGCTCTACCTGCTCTTCGTCCACCCGGACGCGGCCGGGCTCGGGATCGGGCGGACCCTGCTCTCGACGTCCCACGCCGCGCTGCGCGAGGCCGGCGCCGAGCGGGTCTTCCTGTTCACCCACGAGCGGAATCTGCGCGCCCGGTCGGTCTACCGCGCCGCCGGCTACGTCGAGGACGGCGTGGTGCGCGAGGAGGAGTTCCGCGGCCGGTTGCTGACCGAGGTCCGCATGGTCGCCGACCTCTCCTGACCGGTGTCAGCCGCGCAGCGTCGCCCCCACCGACTCCGCCGCCGCGACGAGCGCCGACCGAGCCTGGCCGATCTCCGCCTCGGTGAGCGTGCGGTCGGCAGCCCTCAACCGCAACGAGAACGCCAGCGACCGCTTGCCCTCGGGCACCTGGTCGCCCTCGTAGACGTCGAAGAGCCGGACCGACTCGACGAGCGGATCCGCTCCCGCGAGCGCTGCCCGCACCTGCTCCGCCGGTACCGAACGGTCGACGACGAGGGCGAGATCCTCCTTCGCGACCGGGAAGGAGGAGAAGTCCGGCCGCGGCCCGACCGGTGGTGACGCGGCGACGAGGGCGTCGAGGTCGATCTCGCCCGCGACGCTGCGCTCCGGGACGGCGTGGGCCGTGCAGACGTTCGGGTGCAGCTCGCCGGCGTGCCCGACCACCCGACCGTCGAGCACGAACGCGGCACACCGCCCGGGATGGAAGGGAGCGAGCTCGGCCCGCCTCACCTCCAGCCGGACGTGCAGGGCCTCGGCGACGCGACGCCCGATGGCGACCGCGTCGGCCCACGTGGCGGGACGACCGGGGCCGTCCCACGACCGTCGGCGGCGATCACCCGTGAGCGCCCAGGCGACCGTGAAGGGCTGGGCCGGCAGGGCGGCGTCGAGAGCCGCGAGCTCCTCGACGCTCGGACGACGGTCGACCCCGTAGATCGGTGCGTCGGGAGCATCGGGACGGGGAAGGAACACCCGACCGATCTCGCTGATCGCGACGTCCTCGTGGCCGCGACCGACGTTGAGTGACAGCGCCCGGAGGATGCCGACGAGGAGGGTCGTGGTCAGGCCCGGCTCCTCGGCCGAGAGCGGGTTCTCGAGCAGGACCTGGCGACGGCGCTCGTCGTCGGAGGCGATGCCGAGCCGGTCGAGGTCACCCGGCCCGGCGAAGGGGAAGGTCTTGACCTCCGTCAGCCCCAGACCGGCCAGGACGTGCCCGACACGCCGGTGCAGCTGCTGCGAGCGAGTGAGCCCGCGACCGCCCGGGGCGGTCGGCAGCACCGACGGCACCTGGTCGTACCCCACGACACGCAGGGCCTCCTCGACGAGGTCGTAGGGGTCGGCGAGGTCGAATCGCCAGGTCGGCGCGGTGGCCGTGATGGTGAAGCCGTCGGTCTCGACGGCGCAACCGTTGCCCTCCAGCGCCGCGGCCGCCGTCTCCGGCGAGATGTCCACCCCCGTCACGCGAGCGGGCAGCGACGCGGGGATCGTCACCGGACGACGGCGGGGCACCTCGCCGACGACCGTCAGCCCCGGTTCGATCACACCTCCCCCGTGCTCGGCGAGCAGGTCCGCCACGCGACGGGAGGCGGCGGCGGGCAGGGCAGGGTCGACGCCGCGCTCGTTGCGCTTGCCGGCCTCCGACGTCAACCGGTGCCGACGTCCGGAACGGAAGATCGTGGGCGGGTCGAAGTGGGCGGCCTCGATGACGACGTCGGTGGTGGAGGAGTCGATCTCGGTGCTCGCGCCACCCATGACGCCGGCCAGGCCGATCGGCCCGGAGTCGTCACAGATGAGCAGGTCGGCCGGATCGAGGGCGCGCTCGACGTCGTCGAGCGTGACGAGACGCTCCCCCTCGTTCGCGCGACGCACCACGACGTCGCCGCTGAGCTTGGCACGGTCGTAGGCGTGGGTGGGCTGGCCGAGCTCGAGCATGACGTAGTTGCTGACGTCGACGGCCAACGAGATCGAGCGCATCCCGCCCTGCTGGAGCCGGCGGACCATCCACGCCGGGCTGGGACGCGTGGGGTCGATGCCCGTGACCACGCGCGCGGTGAACACCGGGCACGCCTGCGGGTCCTCGACGCGCACGGGGTACGCAGGGCCGTCGGGGGCGTCTGCGACGTCGGCGGGGTCGGCGAACGACAGCCCGTACGCCAGGGCGGCGTCGCGCCCGACGCCGCGCAGCGAGAGCGCGTAGGCGCGATCGGGGTTCACCTCGAGGTCGAGGACCTCCTCGTCGAGACCCAGCAGGGCGATGGCGTCGTCGCCCGGCTGCGCGCTGTCGGGGTCCAGGACCAGGATGCCGTCGGCCGAGGTGTCGTCGTCCGGCAGTCCGAGCTCGCGGGTGGAGCAGATCATGCCGTCGGAGACGTGACCGTAGGTCTTGCGTGACCCGATCTCGAACCCGAGCGCCGGCAGGTGGGTGCCGGGCAGGGAGACGACCACGAGGTCGCCCACACCGAAGTTGTGCGCACCGCAGACGATGCCGCGTGACGGCCGGTCCTCACCGGGCGCGTCCGGCACGGAGGGATCGTTGTGCGGACCGACGTCGACACGGCACCAGTTGATGGTCTTGCCGTTCTTCTGCGGCTCGCCGACGAGCTCGAGGACCCGGCCGACGACCAGGGGCCCGGTGATGCCGCTGCCGATGATCTCCTCGAGCTTGAGGTCGAACTCGGTCAGACGTGCGGCGAGAGCCTCGGTGGAGATGTCGTCAGGCAGGCCGGCGACCTCGCGCAGCCAGGAGACAGGAACCTTCACGAGCGTGCCTCCTCGGGGCGGCGGGCGGTCACAGGCCGACCCCGAACGGAGCCGTGAAGCGGATGTCCCCGTCCCACAGGTCGCGTAGGTCGGCGATGTCGTAGCGGCTGGTGATGGTGCGGTCCAGACCCATGCCGAAGGCGAACCCGGAGTGGCGCTCGGGGTCGACGCCGCACGCGACGAGGACCCGTGGGTTCACCACCCCGCACCCACCCCACTCGATCCAGCCCTCGCCGCGGCACGTGCCGCAGTCGGCCACGGCGTCGGCTGCTCCCTGGCACACGTAGCAGAGCAGGTCGACCTCGGCGCTGGGCTCGGTGAACGGGAAGTACGACGGCCGGAAGCGGGTCGTGATCTCCGGTCCGTAGATGGCTGCCGCCAGGTGGTCGAGCGTGCCCTTGAGGTGGGCCATGGACAGGCCCTCGTCGATGGCGAGCCCCTCCACCTGGTGGAAGACCGGTGCGTGGGTGGCGTCCGGCTCGTCGGTGCGGAAGACCCGTCCGGGGCAGGCGATGTAGATGGGCGGCGTCCGCGTCAGCATCGTGCGCGCCTGCACCGGTGACGTGTGCGTGCGCAGCACCAGCGCTGCGCGCTCCGGCGTGACCCAGAAGGTGTCCTGCATCGTGCGGGCGGGATGGTCCGGACCGAGGTTGAGCGCGTCGAAGTTGAGCCACTCGGCCTCGACCTCCGGACCCTCGGCGATCTCCCAGCCCATCGCGACGAAGATGTCCGCGACGTGCTCCTGGATGGTGGTGATGGGATGTCGTGCCCCGACGGGGTCGGCGTCGGTGGGCAGGGTGACGTCGACGGTCTCCTCGACGAGCCGCCGCTGCTCCTCGAGCAGCTCGAGCTCGGCGGTCCGCGCGGCGAGCGCCTGCGTCACCGCACCCTTGGCCTGACCGACGCGCTGCCCCGCGTCCTTGCGCGCCTGCGGGGGGAGCGCACCGATCTCCCGGTTGGCGAGGGCCAGCGGCGACCGGTCGCCGACGTGGTCGATGCGCGCCTGCTTCAACGCGGCGAGCGAGTCGGCGGCCGCGATGGCCGCGATGGCCTCGTCGCGCACGCGCTCGAGCTCGTCGGCGCGCAGGGCGGTCACCTCGACGGGGTCGAAGTCGGAGTTCGGCGCGGACATGCGGTCCTGTCGTCGGGGGTGGTCACGGACCTGCCCATCCTAGTGACGGGTCCTCCGGGCGCTGACCTCGGTTCAGTCGGTCAGGGCGTCGGGCTCGTTGACCGGCAGCCAGATGCGGATGTCGGCGCCTCCGCGGGGGTCGTCGTCGATCTCCACCTGACCGCCGTGCGAGGCGATGATGCCCTGCACGATGTACATGCCCAGCCCGCTGCCGGCTCCAGGACCGGCCCTCCAGAACCGGCTGAAGACCCGTTGCCGCATCTCCTCGGGGATGCCCGGGCCCTCGTCGTGGACCTCCACGACGACGCCGGCGTCCTGGAGCCCGCATGGCGGCGCCTCCTCCGGTCCGACCGGCCGGACCACGAGCTCGCGCAGCCCGTGTCCGTGGCGGACGGCGTTCTCCACGAGGTTCGTGACGACCTGGACCAGACGGTCCGCGTCGCCCCAGACGACCGGGATCTCCCCGCGGACGACCGGTCCCTGCGTCTCGGCCCCGCCGGCGCCCATGGAGACGCTGAGGAGCACCGAGCGGGCGAGCTCGTCGAGCTGGACCGGCCCACGGCGCAGCGTGAGCCGACCGGCGTCGATGCGCGCGGCGTCGAGGAGCTCGGTGATCAGGCGGGTGAGGCGGTCGGCGTCGGCGTCGACGGTCTCGAGCATGAAGTGCCGCTGCTCGTCGGAGAAGCGCTCCCACTTGCTCAGCAACGTCGAGGTGAACCCCTTGATGCCGGTGAGCGGGGAACGCAGCTCGTGGGCGACGGTGGCGACGAGGTCGGAGCGTTCGCGGTCACGCTGGTTGCGCACGCGGGCGTTGCGGACGCTGACGACGACCGAGGCGACCGGTCCGGCAGGTCGGTCGCGCACGAGCTTGGCGGTGATGAGGTACTCGCTGCCGCGGGGCGACCACCAGGACTGCTCGGAGATGCGCTTGCGGATGGCGATGCCGTCGTAGGGACGGACGGAGTCGAACCAGCTGTTGCCGTTGAGGTCGTCGAAGGGGATGGCGTCCTGCAGGTGCATGCCGATCATCTCGCCCGGCTCGGCACGGGCCATCTGCTCGACGCGCTCGTTGACGAAGGTGACGCGCCCGTCCGGGCCGGCGATCACCACCCCGTCCGGAAAGTCGTCGAGACGAATCTCCATGACGGCAATCTAGTACGCCTGACGATGACGGCCGGGGCTCAGGCGGCACCGCGCGCCGCGGCCATGGCCACGAGGTCGGCGTTGCCGGCGACCGGCTCTCCGTCAGGACCGTCCAGGACGTCCTCGAGGCCGATCCGCGTGCGGGCACCGACCTCCACGGCGAGGTCCAGGACGGGCCACGCCGAACGACCCTCCCCGTGCAGCAGGACGGGCAGACCCGTGGGCCGCACGAGGTCGACGAGCCGACGGGCGACGTCGACCTGCTCGGGCAGGTCCGCGAGCTCCAGCAGGACGACCGCGGTCGCGTCGACCCACGAGGACTCGAGCCAGGACCGGGCGTCGGCCTCGGTCCAGAGGCCGACGTTGACGGCGACGCCTCGCTCGTGCAGCGCGCGGCACACCGACTCGGCCTGGGGCTCGTGCCAGTTGACCGACGCGTGGTCGGGCAGCACCGTCCACTCCGCGACCGCCGAGGCCGCCGAGCGCCGCGGCGACCAGGCCCACGCGCCGGTCGTGACGCCGACGGGGACGTCCACCCGGTCACGGATCGCCTCCACCCACGTGGCGACGTCGGTGGCGGCCAGGCTGTCCCGGCCGTCGGTCGTGCGCGGGTGGACGTGGAGGTCCAGCGCGCCTGCGGCCACGGCCAGGGCGGCCTCCTCGGCGCACTCGAGGGCGGTCGTCGCGACCGCAGCGTGCTCGTCACGCTCGCGCGAGCCGTTCACGCAGCACTGCAGACCGGTCATCGTTGCTCCTTCGCGCTGGCGTAGAGGCAGACGGCGGCTGCCGTCGCGAGGTTCAGGCTCTCGGCTCTGCCGAGGATGGGGACGGCGACGGCCGCGTCGGCTGCCTCGACGACGGCGTCGGGCAGACCCTGCGCCTCGTTCCCGAGGATCCACGCCGTCGGCGACGCGAGCTCCAGGGCCTCGTCGAACAGGTCGCGGGCGGCGGCACCGGTCGTGGCGAGCAGCCGCACGCCTGCCGAGCGGAGGATCCGGGCCACGTCGTCGTGCCCGTGGTGGACAACGACCGGCAGGTGAAACAGGCTGCCGGCCGAGGCGCGCACGGCCTTCGGGTTCTGCGGGTCGACGCAGTCGCCCGTGAGCACAACGGCGTCGGCGCCTGCGGCGTCGGCACACCGGATGACGGCACCGACGTTGCCCGGGTCGCGGATCTCGTGGCAGACCAGGACCAGTCGAGGTCGGACGGGCAGTCCAGTGATGTCGCTGACCACGTCGTGGCAGACGGCGACGAGGCCTTGCGGCGTGACGGCGTCGGCGATGTCGGCAAGGACGGCGTCGTCGACGGTGTGCCAGGGGACGCCGAGCGCCCGCGCGGCCTCGCGCAGGTCGGCGTGTCGCTCCTCGGCGTCGGAGGTCGCGAACACCTCGTGGACGACACCGGTCTCGCCGAGCGCCTCGCGCACCGCCTGCGGGCCCTCCGCGAGGAACTGCCGAGCCGAGGCGCGGAAGGAGCGTCGCGCAAGCCGGCGGGCGTGCTTGACCCGGGCGCTGCGAACGGTGAGGCCCGGCACCCCCTCGGGGGTGCCGGGCCCGGGACGACTCATGTCAGGCGACGGCCTCGTCCTTCGGCGCGTTGACGTCGGCCGGGAGGCTGTCCTTCGCGACCTGCACGAGGGCGCTGAAGGCGGCCGGCTCGTTGACGGCCAGCTCGGCCAGCATCTTGCGGTCGACCTCGACGCCCGCGAGCTTGAGGCCCTGGATGAACCGGTTGTAGGTCATGCCCTCGGCGCGGACGGCGGCATTGATGCGCTGGATCCACAGGCGACGGAAGTCGCCCTTCTTGGCCTTGCGGTCACGGTAGTTGTAGACCAGCGAGTGGGTGACCTGCTCCTTGGCCTTGCGGTACAGGCGCGAACGCTGACCGCGGTAGCCGGAGGCCCGCTCGAGGGTCTCGCGGCGCTTCTTCTGGGCGTTGACTGAACGCTTGACGCGTGCCATGTCTGGTACTCCTTGGACGAATCGGGGGCGCGGTCAGCGACCGAGCAGCTTGTTGACCTTCTTGGTGTCGGCCTTGGACACCTCGGTGGTGCCTGCCAGTCGGCGGGTCCGGGTGCTGGGCTTGTGCTCCAGCAGGTGCCGACGGTTGGTCTGCTCGCGGCGGAGCTTGCCCTTGCCGGTGATCTTGACGCGCTTCTTCATCCCCGAGTGGGGCTTGAACTTCGGCATCTCATGCCTCCATGTCTGGGTCGAGGTTCTCGGAGCGACGCCGGGGCTTCTTGGGCGTCGCGGTCTTCTGCGTGGCCTCGCGGTGCGCCTTGTCGGCAGCGGCCTCGGCCTCACGCTCGGCGGCCCTCTCGGCGGTGGTCTTGGCCTTCTCGGCCTTGACCTCGGCCTGGGCCTCGGACTTCTTCTTCAGTGGTGCCAGCACCATGGTCATGTTGCGGCCGTCCTGGCGCGGGTGCGCCTCAACGACGCCGAGGTCGGACACGTCCTCGCCCAGCTTCTGCAGCAGCCGGTACCCGAGCTCGGGACGGTGCTGCTCGCGGCCACGGAACATGATCGTGATCTTGACCTTGTCGCCCGCCTTCAGGAACCGCACGACGTGACCCTTCTTGGTGTCGTAGTCGTGCTGGTCGATCTTCGGACGAAGCTTCATCTCCTTGATGACCGTGTTGCTCTGGTTGCGCCGTGACTCGCGTGCCTTCTGGGCGGCCTCGTACTTGTACTTGCCGTAGTCCATGAGGCGGCAGACCGGGGGCCGTGCCGTGGGGGCGACCTCGACGAGGTCGAGGTCGGCTTCTGCGGCGAGTCGAAGGGCGTCGTCGATGCGGACGATGCCCACCTGCTCACCACCGGGTCCGACGAGACGGACCTCCGGGACGCGGATGCGGTCGTTGACGCGCAGCTCTGTGCTGATGGATCCTCCTGGGGTCAAGGGGGAGGCCACGAAAAATGGCCCCCGTACGAAACGGAGGCCACCGATGCGGGTCCGACGGGCAGGTCGGCTCGCACGAGATCGACCACGTCGATCTCACTACCCCCCGATCAGGAACCGGGCAGGTGGGAGGTGGGCCTCCACTTCACAGACCAAGATAGCAGCGATCGTGCATGATCGTGAAATCCGGAACGCTCCATCACGCACGCCCGCCGCCCTCACCGCAGCTGCAGGGTCTGCACCGTGATCGAGTAGTCCTTGTAGGTCGCGTAGCGGTCCAGGCGTTGATACATCAGGTCACGCCCGACGGCGACGGGCCGGACCAGGGGCCGCGAGGACGACTGCAGGACCTGTGGCGTCTGCACGACGCCGTCGGCACCGAGCACGGCGTGGGCGAGATGCCACCTCGTGCCCTCCTTGTAGCCGAGATAGACACGCGCTCGACCGCGGCGCCCGTCCAGGCTCAGGCCGGGGATGTAGTTCGCCAGGCCCACGCCGTAGCCACCGCCAGCCGAGCGGATCGGGTGCCGACTCCACGTCCCGTCGGGGCGTCGGATCATCTGCTCGTAGGTCGGGATCCTGTCGGCCGTGTCCCAGGTCGCGATGAAGACCATCGAACGCCCTCGCTTGTCACCCACGTCGAGCATCCGCACCGATTGAGCGGGCGGGTCGCCGGCCGGTGGCTCGACGGGGGGCGGCTCGGCGGCCGTCAGCAGCTCACCACCGGGCGGCGTCGGCTCGAGCTGGGTCGGCTCCGGCGAGGTCGGCTCCGGCGAGGTCGGGGCGGAGTCCGGTGCTGGGGCCGGAGCAGCCTGGTCGCTCTTCCAGACCGTCTCCATCGAACCGACGGTGAAGCGCTCGGCGCGGCCGTTCCAGAAGTCCGCCAACGCCATCTCCCGGTACCCGATGACGTTCTCGGGGCCCCGCTTCGGGTGGTAGTAGGCGGTGACGTGCAGCCGGGTGGGGTCGGCGTCGAAGGGGCGGAGCATCAGGTACGCCTGGTGGGACTCGCTGTCGAACAGCTCGGCGGGCTTCGACCACGTCCGACCGGAGTTCTTGGAGGTGGTGTAGTACCAGCCTGTGGGCCCTCGCCCGAGGTACCGCGTCAGGACGACGACACGGTCCCCGTCACGCAGCACCTGGGCGTAGGTGACCGCTCGACCGAACGGCATCCTCTTCTGCGGACCGAACGACGAGCGGTGCTTGTCCCCCATCACGGGATCGGCGCCACTGGTGGTGCGCCGGACGTACATCGTGCCCGGATGCCCTGCGTAGAACACCAACGACGGCTTGCCAGCCGCCATCGAGAGTGCAGGAGCGTTGTGGTCGTCGGGTGCTCGTCGGAGCAGGTTCGTGTAGGTCAGGGTGAGCGCCTTCTTCTTGCCCGTTCGGCTCCAGCGGTACACGCGTTGAGTCCCGTTCGACGTCACTCCGGTGAAGTAGAACGAGCGGGAGGTCCGGGCCATCAAGGGCGCTGTCCACCAGGTGTAGCCGCTGTTGCTCGACCGCGTCACCGGCTTCGCCTTGGTGACGGGCGACGACGTGCTGCTCGAGGGAGCCGTCGACGAAGCGGGCGACATCAGCGCGACGGCGAGTCCGAGGATGCAGGCGACCAGGACGAGGCGCATCCGATGACGACGTGAAGGCATGGCATCTCCCCCGGGAACGTGGTGGCGTCGAGCTGTGGGACGACCTCGACCCCACGGCAGGCTCACGGTACGGTCCTTCGACGCCGTACGTCCTGGAAACGGCAGAATCCCGACGGCCTCATCCTTGACAGGGGTGAAACGTCGATGAAGCAGCCGCGAAACTCGCGCCTCCGATGCTGAGGGCATGATGTGGCGCATCCGGATGACCTTGCCCGACCGTCCCGGTCTGCTCGCGCAGGTCGCGACGGCCTGCGGTGGAGCCGGCGTCAACATCCTCGCGATGCAGGTCTTCCGTACCGAGGCAGGTGCCGTCGACGAGCTCGTGGTGGAGGCCGACGACGCGTGGGGCGACGTCGACCTGGCCGCGTTGATCGAGGGCGCCGGCGGGGTCGCCGTCGCCGTGACGCGCACCGACGAGGCCGACCTCGACGACGCACCCACCCGCTACCTGCGGGCCGTCCACGACGTGATCGAGGGCGGGCAGGACGTCGAACTCGTGCTGCGCGAGCTCCTGCGCACGCAGCCGCCGGACGTCGCCGACTACACCGGGCACGACGTGCTCGACCTGCGCCGGCGCGACGGCAGCGTGCTGAGGATCAGCCGCGCCGTGCCGTTCACGCCGGTGGAGAGGGCGCGCGCGCAGGCACTGCTGTCGCTCGTGAGCGACGCCGGCATGGATGTCCCGCTCATCGCCCCGTCGGCGTTCCAGCCGGTGCCCATGGTCCGGGAGGCGACCCTCGCCGACATCGAGGCCGTGTCGGCCCTGCACGGCCGCTGCAGCGTCGAGACGCTGTACGCCCGCTACCAGACCCCGCTGCGTCTGCCCATGACGACGCGTCTGGCGCGCCGCCTGGTCGCTCCGGACGGGGGCATCGCGCTCGTCGTGCAGGTCGGGCTCTCCGTCGTGGGCCATGGGGTCCTCGAGCAGCACGGCGACGACTGGACCTTCCAGCTGATCGTCGAGGACGCGTGGCAGTCCCGCGGCATCGGCACCAGGCTCGTTCGCGAGGCCGCCGAGCGTGCTCGTGGACTCGGGCTGAGCCAGCTGACGTTCGTCTCCGCCGGCGCGAACGACTCCATGCTGAGGGGTGTCGGGGCCGCTGGTCTGGTCGCCCGGGTCGAGCGCCACGGCGACCTCGTCCACGTCACGGTGCCGCTCGGCCCGGCAGGGTGGACCGCGTCGGCCTGAGGCCGGCGCTCAGCCCGGGGCGACCCAGGCCGTCCCGCCCCCGGTCCGCACCAGCTGGTGGCCCTGGGCGAGATGAGTGAGGTCGTCGGTCTCCACGACCTGGAAATGAGGTGCGCCGAGGTCGAGCAGAAGGGCGGAGGCGCCCTCGTCGAGCGCTGCGAGCGCGGCGGCGCGGCCCCACACGGGGACCGGTCGGGCCTGCGGGTTCCACCGTTCCATCACCTCGAGACTGCTGAACACCAGCAGCGCGCGCCGGCCGTCGGCGCCGGTCATCATGACCGCCGCCATGTCGGCGTCCTTGTCCCCGCTCGCGAGCGCCTCCGGTCCGGCGGCGAGGCTCTGCTCGCCCAGCGTCGCCACGATCGGCACGAAGACGCGCACCTCCCCCAGCACGGCGAGGACCTGCTCGGCGTCACCGAGCGCCGGCCCCAGCGCCGGGTAGACGCCTCCGTCGTCGTCGGGAAAGGCCGGCTCGGCGAGGGACCGGTCGTGCGTCACGGGACCCTCCGCACGAGGTCGCGGACGATCTCGTCGGCGTCGTCGCGACCCTGGATGCCGAAGAGCATGACGCGCTCGTCGTCGTGGGTGACCAGGGTGGGCCAGGCGGCGCCCTTGCCGAACGCGAAGCCCTTGACCTGGTCCCACGTGAGCACGTGGCGACGAAAGCCGTTGAGCACCTCGATCTCCCGCTCGTCGACGCGGACGTAGCTGCGGCCGATCCCGTGCAGGACCAGGCACATCAGCGCGATCGTGCCGTAGAGGGTGAGGGCCTGGGACAGCACGACCTGCGTCCTGATCTCCTCGGGCAGGCCGAGCGTGACCGCGACCGACATCGCGACGAGCGCCACGACGCAGCCGTAGGCGACGTAGCGAGGTCCGCCGGGTCGGTAGAGGTTCATACCCGACAGGCCAGGATGTCGGTGACGAGGATGCCGCGGGCACCGAGCTCGTACAGCCCGTCCATGATCCTCTGCGCACCGTCACGCGGCACCATGGACCGAACGGCGACCCACCCTTCGCGGTGCAGTGGCGAGACGGTCGGGGACTCGATGCCCGGCGTCAGCTCGACCGCGGCCTCCACGTTCTCCACGCGGATGTCGTAGTCCATCATCACGTACGTCCGGGCGACGATGACGCTGTCGAGCCGGCGCTTGAAGACGTCGTACTTCGCGGGCTCGGGCGCGTCGGCGCGGGTGATCAGCACCGCCTCGGAGCGAAGCAACGGTTCACCGAAGACCGCGAGGTCGGCCTGGCGCAAGGTGCTCCCGGTCTCGACGACGTCGGCGATCGCGTCGGCGACGCCCAACCGGATGGAGGACTCCACCGCACCGTCGAGCCGCACCACCGTGGCGTCGATGCCCTGCTGCTCGAGGAAGCTCTCGACGATGACCTGGTAGGACGTCGCGATGCGCTTGCCCGCGAGCTGGGCGACGTCCGTCATCGTCCCGGTGGGAGCGGCGAAGTGGAACGTCGAGGCGCCGAAGCCCAGGCCGACCTGCTCGGCGGCGGGAGCCGCGGAGTCCAGCAGGAGGTCGCGACCGGTGATGCCGACGTCGAGGGTGCCCTCGCCGACGTACACGGCGATGTCCCGCGGGCGCAGGTAGAAGAACTCGACGTCGTTCTCGGCGTCGATCATGACGAGGTCCTTGGTGGACCGACGCTGCCGGTACCCGGCCTCGACCAGCATCTGGCTGGCGGCCTCCGACAGGGCGCCCTTGTTGGGCACGGCAACTCTCAGCATGGTGGTGTCTCTCCGGGGATGGGGATCGGCTCCCGCTGCCGTCACAGGTGGGTGTAGACGTCGTCGAGGCTCAGGCCGGCGGCGATCATCATGACCTGCGCGTGGTAGAGCAGCTGGCTGATCTCCTCGGCAGCCCGCTCGGGTCCCTCGTGCTCGGCCGCCATCCACGCCTCGGCCGCCTCCTCCACGAGCTTCTTGCCGATGCCGTGCACCCCGGAGTCGAGCTCGGCGACGGTGCGCGAGCCCTCGGGTCGGGCCTCGGCCTTGGCGCTGAGCTCGGCGAAGAGGTCGTCGAAGGTCTTCATGGCGTCGCCAAGTCTAGGGGTCGACCACCGAGAACAGGTCACCCGGCGTGCAGTCGAGGGCGTCGCACAGCGCCGTGAGCGTCGAGAAGCGCACGGCACGAGCCCGGTCGTTCTTCATGACGCTGAGGTTCACCACGGCCACGCCGACCTGCTCGGCGAGTGCAGCCAGCGTCATCCCGCGCTCGGCGAGGAGGGTGTCGAGGTGGCACCGGACGCGGTGCCCGTCGGCGGAGCCGCAGTCGGGTGGCGTTCGACGGGATGTCGACCAACCCCCTCGTCGATATGTCATGCAAGGCTCGCGGGTGGACTCAGAAGCCGGTGCGTCCGCTCTTCTTCGAGGACTCGAGCCCGTCCAGGGCCCGCCACGTGACGAGCGCAGCCTCGGCGGCCTCGCGACCCTTGTCCTCCGCGCTGCCGGGCAGCCCGGCGCGGTCGAGCGCCTGCTCCTCGGTGTCACACGTCAGCAGGCCGAAGCCCACCGGCACGCCGGTGTCGAGGGCGACCCGGGCGAGCCCGTCCGTGGCGGCCGCGGAGACGTACTCGAAGTGCGGGGTCCCGCCGCGGATGATGACGCCGAGAGCCACGACCGCGTCGGCACCGGACCGGGCCGCCGCCTGCGCGATGATCGGCAGCTCGAAGGAGCCCGGCGCGCGCACGACCTCGACGTCGGTGACGCCCGCGTCGGACAGTGCGGCGTGCGTGCCGGCGAGCAGGCCGTCCATCACCTGGTCGTGCCAGCTCGAGGCGACGACGACGACGCGCGCCCCGTCGGCGTCGACCGACAGGCTGGGTGCTCCGTGTCCACTCATGAGGGGTCCTCCAGTCCGGGCAGGTCGTGGCCCATGCGTTCGGCCTTGGTCCTGAGGTAGCGGATGTTCTCCGGCGTCGGCTCGATGCGGATGGGCAGCCGCTCGGCGACCTTCACGCCGTACGCCTCGAGCGCCTCGGCCTTGTCGGGGTTGTTGGTGAGCAGGCGGACCGACTCGATGCCGAGGTCGCGCAGGATCTGCGCCCCGGCCGCGTAGTCGCGCTCGTCCTCCCCGAAGCCCAGGCTGAGGTTCGCGTCGACGGTGTCCTCGCCGGAGTCCTGCAGGCCGTAGGCCTGCAGCTTGTGCAGCAGTCCGATCCCCCGCCCCTCGTGACCGCGCAGGTAGACGATGACGCCGCTGCCGGCCGCGGTGATCTCGGCCATCGCCGACTGCAGCTGTGGGCCGCAGTCGCAGCGCCGGGAGCCGAGGACGTCGCCGGTGAGGCACTCGGAGTGGATGCGGGTGAGCACCGCCTCCCGACCGACCCGGCCGGTCGCGTCGGAACCGTGCACCAGGGCGATGTGCTCCGCGCCGTCGATCCGGTCGCGGTACCCGAGTGCCGTGAAGTCACCGAACTCCGTCGGGAGACGGGTGGTGGCGAGGCGTTGGACCTGGCTCTCGTGCAGGCGCAGGTGGACCTGCAGGTCCTCGATGGAGACCAGCGCGAGCCCGTGCTCGTCGGCGAACTCGCGCAGCGCCGGCGCGCGCATCAGCGTCCCGTCGTCGTGGATGACCTCGCCGATGACGCCTGCCGGGGTGAGACCGGCCAGGCGCGCGAGGTCGACAGCAGCCTCGGTGTGGCCGGCTCGCTCGAGCACTCCCCCGTCCTTGGCGCGCAGCGGGAGGACGTGGCCCGGCATGACGAGCTCGAAGGGCTCGGTCGCGGAGTCGGCGAGGACCCGGCACGTCCGTGCCCGGTCGGCGGCGGAGATGCCCGTGGTGATGCCGTCGCGGGCGTCGATGGAGATCGTGTAGGCGGTCCGCATGAGCTCGCGGTTGTGGGGCGTCATCAGCGGGATGCCGAGCCGGTCCAGGGTGGCCCCCGTGACCGGGGCGCACACGTACCCGCTGGAGTAGCGCACCAGGAAGCCCATCAGCTCCGGCGTCGCCTTGCTGGCCGCGAAGATGATGTCGCCCTCGTTCTCGCGGTCCTCGTCGTCGACGACGATGACGGCCCTGCCGTCGCGGATGTCGGCGATCGCTCGCTCGATGCTGTCCAGACGGACGCTCATCGCGCCCCTCCCTTCTCGAGCAGGCGCTCGACGTACTTGGCGAGGATGTCGACCTCGAGGTTGACCCGGTCGCCCACCGCTCGGTCGCCGAGCACGGTCTCGGCGAGGGTGGTGGGGATGAGGGAGACGCTGAAGCTCGAGCCATCGGCGGCGTCCACGACGTCGACGACGGTCAACGAGGTGCCGTCGACGGTGATCGAGCCCTTCTCGACGACGTAGCGGGCGAGCTCGTCGGGCAGCGAGAACCGCAGGACCTCCCAGTGCTCCGCCGGGGTCCGCTCGAGCAGCACGCCGGTGCCGTCGACGTGGCCCTGGACGACGTGGCCGCCCATGCGGCCGCCGGCGCTCATCGCTCGCTCGAGGTTCACCCGCGCGCCGACCTCCAGGTCGCCGAGCGACGTGCGGGTGAGCGACTCCGCCATGACGTCGGCGCTGAAGGTCTGCTCGTCCGGCTGGGCGGCGACGGTCAAGCAGCAGCCGTTGACGCTGATGGAGTCGCCGTGGCCGGCGTCGGAGGTGACCAGTGGGGCCCGCACGGTGATGCGTGCGGCGTCGCCGAGGTCCTCCAGGGCGACGACGGTGCCGGTCTCCTCCACGAGTCCGGTGAACATCAGGGCATCTCCTCTCGCGGCGCCCGCCCCGGGATGGCGACGATGCGGATGTCGGGCCCGACCGTCGTGAGGTCGGTGATCTCGAGGGGACGCATGTCGGCGAGGGTCGTCGCCTCGCCCTCCAGTGCCGCGCGGCCCGAACCGAGCATCGCCGGGGCGATGTAGCCGATGACACGGTCGATCAGGCCGGCGTTCCAGAAGGCGCCGGCGAGACGCGGTCCGCCCTCGAGCCAGACGTGGCGGATCCCGTCCTGCACGAGGCGCTCGAGCACGACCTCCGGGTCGCGACTCTGGATCAGCAGCGTCGGCGCGACGCGGTCGAAGACCCGGTAGTAGCTGGGGATGGTCGTCTCGCCGACGACCACCCGCAGCGGCTGCAGGGCGTAGGGCAGCGGGAGGTCGTCCTCGCTGCGGACGCTCAGGCGAGGATCGTCGGACAGGACGGCGCCGGTGCCCGCCATGATCGCGTCGGCCTCGGCCCGGAAGCGCTGGACGTCGCGGCGCGCCTCGGCACTGGTGATCCACTTGCTACTGCCGTCCGGCGCGGCGCTCAGGCCGTCGAGCGTCGCCGCGTACTTCCACGTGACGAAGGGTCGTCCGGTGACGACGGCGTGGGTCCACTCGACGTTGAGGGCCTCGGCCTCCTCGGCAAGGACCCCACCCTCGACGTCGACGCCGTGGGCGGCGAGCGTGCCCGCTCCCCCGGCGGCCGCCGGGTCGGGGTCGGACTGGCCGTGCACGACGCGCGCGACCCCGGCCTCGAGCAGCGCTCGGGTGCACGGTCCCGTGCGACCGGTGTGGTCGCACGGCTCGAGGGTGACGACGGCCGTCGCTCCGCGGACGTCGTGCCCGGCCTCGTGGGCAGCCTCCAACGCGCGCACCTCCGCGTGGGGTGATCCCGCGCCCTCGTGCGCGCCGACGCCGAGCTCGAGGCCTCCGGCGTCGAGCAGGACGCACCCGACGCGCGGGTTGGGCAAGGTCCGGGACGTCGCGCGGGCCGCCTCGAGGGCACGGCGCATGGCCTGCTGCTCGATCTCGGTCGCCATGGTTCCTCCGGTCGGTGCTCGCACACCCCGGGGCGACAGGTCACCGTCGGTGCCCTCACGAGGGCACGGGCGATGCCGGCGTGCGCCTCCCATCCGGACTCTCACCGTCGGTACCGGAGTTCCACCGGTTCAACCGGGCCCTTGCGGACCCGGGTCGCGGACTGTCACCGCCGGCTCGGAATTTCACCGACCCCGGAGCACGCGAGCAGTTGCTCGTCGCTCAGGAGTCTAGCGCGGACCCGGCAGCCGAGCGCAGCGCGTCGACCATCGCCTGCGGGTCGTCGGCCCCGAAGACGGCTGAACCGGCGACGAAGGTGTCCGCGCCGGCCTGCGCGCACCGTTCGATCGTCTCGAGCGACACGCCTCCGTCGACCTGCAGCCAGACCTCTCCCCCGCTGCGCTCGATCAGCTCGCGCGCCCGCCGGATCTTCGGCAGGCACAGGTCGAGGAACTTCTGGCCACCGAAGCCGGGCTCGACGGTCATGACCAGCAGCATGTCGAGCTCGGGCAACAGGTCGGCGTACGGGTCGACCGGGGTCGCGGGCTTGAGCGCCATCGAGGCGCGCGCCCCCTGGGCTCGGATCTCGCGAGCGAGCCGGACGGGCGCAGCGGCCGCCTCGACGTGGAAGGTGATGCTCCCGGCGCCCGCCTCGGCGAACCCCGGAGCCCACCGGTCGGGGTCCGCGATCATCAGGTGGGCGTCGATGGGCTGGTCCGCGGCCCTGCTCAAGGCCTCGATCACGGGCGCACCGAGGGTGAGGTTGGGGACGAAGTGGTTGTCCATGACGTCCATGTGCAACCAGTCGGCGCCAGGGATCCGCGCCGCCTCGGCCGCGAGGTTCGCGAAGTCGGCGTTCAGCAGGCTCGGGGTGATCTGGATGCCCATTCCTGGAGCGTACCGAGCCCGGGCCGCGCGGAGTCAGCGACGTCGCAGCACCGCGGCGAACATCGCATCCGTCCCGTGGACGTGCGGCCACCACTGGTGGGTCGTCTCGACGGTCACGTCGTCACGGTCGGCCGTGACCGCCGCGACGATCCCGGTGGTCTCCGCGCGGTGCGGTGAGCACGTCGCGTAGACGGTGACCCCGCCCGGCCGCGTCAGCTCGAGCGCTCGCTCGAGCAGGCCCCTCTGCAGATCGGTCAGGGTCGCCAGGTCCTCGGGTCGGCGCCGCCACCGTGCCTCCGGGCGCCGCCGGAGGGCGCCGAGGCCCGTGCAGGGCGCGTCGACGAGCACGCGGTCGAACGTTGCTGCGTCCCAGGGGCCCGCTCGCCCGTCGTGCTCGGTGACCTCGACGTCCGGCAGGAGCCGCATCGAGGACCGGACCAGCTCGGCGCGGTGGTGCTGCAGCTCGTTCGCGACGAGGTGGGCGCCACGCTGGGCGGCGAGGGCTCCGAGCAGCGCAGCCTTGCCGCCAGGCCCCGCGCACAGGTCGAGCCACCGGGCATCACTGCCGGTCAGGACGGCGTCGGCGAGGGTCAGCGCGACCAGCTGCGACCCCTCGTCCTGGACGCCGGCGCGCCCCTCGCGCACCGCGGCCACGGAGCCGGGGTCCCCGTCGGCCATGATGCGCGCGAACGGCGAGTGCCGCCCCGGCTCGCCGGGCAGCTCGTCCGGCGCGGCAAGTCCTGGCCGGGCCACCAGCGTCACGCGGGGCGGAGCGTTGTCCGCCTCGAGCAGGGCGTCGAGGTCGTCGTCGGTCCCGTCCAGGGCGTCGCGGAAGGCCTCGACCACCCACCGCGGGTGGGAGGACCGCACGGAGCGCGCGTCGTCGGGATCGAGACCGGCGCTCAGCTCCTCGATCCAGTCGTCGAGGGACCTGGCACCGACCTTGCGCAGGATCGCGTTCACGAAGCCGACCGGCTTGTGGCCGATCTCGCGGCGGACGACGTCGACCGTCTCGGAGACCGCCGCGTGGTTCGGCACCCGCAGGGACAGCAGCTGGTGCGCACCGAGGCGCAGTGCGTCGCGCACGGCCGGATCGATGGTGCGCGACGACAGGGTGTCGATGACCGCGTCGTACGTCCCCTGCTGCCGGACCGTGCCGTGGACGAGCTCGGTGGCGAAGGCAGCGTCGCGGCCGGTCACCTTGTGCTCGGCGAGCATGCGCGGCAGGAGCAGGTTGACGTAGGCGTCGTCCTGCTCCACGGCTCGCAGGACGAGGAAGGCGATCGTGCGTACGGGATCGCTCACCGAAGGACCGCCGACTCCGGAAGGCTCGCGCCGCGTGCCCAGTCGGCCGCTGCCATCTGCCGCTTCCCGTGCGGCTGGACCTCGGTCAGGATCACGTCGGTGGTCGCCGTGCCGACCCGCACCACGCGCTTGTCCGCGCGGACGACACCGGGGGCCAGCGTGTCGTCGTCGGTGACCTGGACCGGCGCGAGCTTGAGCCGGAGGCCGTCGAGCTCGGTCCAGGCCCCTGGGGCCGGGGTGCAGCCGCGGATCCGCCGGTCGACCGCGAAGGCCGGGAGGGTCCAGTCGACGCGGGCGTCGGTGGTCGTGAGCTTGTCGGCGTAGGAGACACCGTCCTCGGGCTGCGCGACGGCGCCGATGTCGCCGTCCTCGATGTGGTCGAGGACGTCCACGAGCAGCCGGGCGCCCTCGTGGGCCAGTCTCTCGAGCAGGCTCCCTGCCGTGTCGTCCTCGCGGATCCGCTCGGTCAACGTGCCGAGGACCGGGCCGGCGTCGAGCGCCTCGACCAGGCTGAAGACCGTCGCGCCGGTGACCTCGTCCCCGGCCATGATCGAGCGCTGCACCGGGGCAGCGCCTCGCCAGGCAGGCAGGACGGAGAAGTGCAGGTTCACCCAGCCGTGGTCGGGGACGTCGAGGGCCTCGCGGCGCAGGAGTGCGCCGTACGCGACGATCGGGCAGCAGTCCGGTCCGATCTCGCGCAACCGGTCGATCAGCTCCGGGTCGTCGGCGCGCCGAGGTCGGAGCACCTCGATGCCGGCCTCGAGTGCGCGCTCCGCGACGGGGCTCGGGGCGAGCGTGCGCCCGCGTCCGGACCGCGCGTCGGGTCGGGTGAGGACCGCCGCGACCTCGTGGCGGCTGGCGATCAGGGCCTCCAGGGACGGCAGGGCGGTCTCCGGGGTTCCCGCGAACACGATTCTCACGCCCCGGAGTCTAGGGGTCGGGCCAGAACCGTCCGCTCAGAAGCGGTGCGGGTCGATGCGGACCCGCACCGGGGGCAGCTTGGCCGCCGAGCGTTCTGCCGCGACGGCTCGCAGCTGCGCCGAGAGGGCCGTCCCGTCGCGGCGGGGCACGCGCAGCACGAGCTGCGCGAGCGCCGGGTCGGGCGCCGGCACCGGGCCCAGGACCTCCGCCGCCGCGGGCCAGTCGCGTCCGGCCAGCTCGGCGACCACCTCCGCTGGACCCTCGACCACCGCCAGCCGTCCGACCGGCGGCAGGTGGGTCTGCGCGCGGGACTCGAGCTCGCGCTCTGCGAGGCCCACGGGATCGACCCGGACGAGGGCCTGCAGCGCCTGCGGGTCGCCGACGACCACGGCTCGCCGGCGCTCGCGCCCGAGGGCCAGCGCGTTGAACCAGCGCCGGTGCGCCTCCTCCTCCACGCGGACGTCGTCACGGGTGAGGGCGAGCCAGGTGTCCATGAGCACGACGACGTCGTAGCCCCCCGCGACCCGGGGCTCGGCCCCAGGGGTGGCCAGGACGAGGACGTCGTCGCCCTCGACCTGGTCGAGGACGCTCGCGCCCCCGGACGTCACGACGGTGCGCGAGGGAAAGGCCGCGGCGTACTCCTCGGCGGTGCGCAGCTGGCCCACGACCGGCGCACGCAGTCGGCCGGAGCCGCACTCGCCGCACGTCCAGGGGCTGGCCGACGTGCCGCACCAGCGACAGGTGACGGCGGCGTCGCGGCCGGTCTGCACGAGCGGTCCCTCACAGGCGCGACAGCGAGCCGGGCTGCGGCAGACCTGGCAGGCCAACGACGTGCGGTACCCCCGTCGCGGCACCTGCACGAGGACGGGACCGTCGCTCGAGCGGACGGCTGCGAACACCTCCCGTGGCAGGCGGGCCGGAGCGCCGCCGTCGACGGATCCGTCGGTGACCTCCACCTGGGGCCAGGCGCGGCGGCGGATCGTCGGGTCGGCGACCAGGTCGACGCACCAGCCGGAGGCGACGAGCGACTGCGCCTCGGCCGTCCGGGCGAACCCGGCGACGAGCACCCCGGCACCGTGGCGGGCGGCCCGCATGAGGAGGACCTCGCGGGCGTGCGGGTACGGGGCTCTCGGCTCGGCGTAGGAGTCGTCGCCGTCGTCCCAGATGACGACGAGGCCGAGGCGCGCCACCGGCGCCAGCGCTGCGGACCGCGTGCCCAGCACGACGTGCACGACGCCGCGAGCGGCCGCGAGGTACGCGCGGTACCGGGCGGCAGGCTTCTCCCCCGCCGTCAGGAGCACGTGCCGGCCGGCGCCGAGGACCTCGGAGAAGACGGCGTCCCAGTGCGCGAGGTCGCGCGCGTCGGGGACGCACACCACCGCACCGCGCCCCGAGTGGACCGTGGCGAGGACGGCCTCAGCCACCGCCCGAGCCGGGTCGCGGTGAGGCAGCGCCGACCAGCACGCTCGCGGAGAGGCTCCGGCGGCGAGGGCGGCCACGAACCCGGGACCATCGGGCCACGGCTGCCAGGTGACGTCGACGACGTCCGGCAGCTCCGAGGTGGGTGGCACGGACGGCCGGGCCTCGACGCGTGCCTGACGTGGCGGGACGGCCAGACGCAGGACGTCGGGGAGCGTGCCGGCCCAGCGGTCGGCCACCTCCCGGCACAGCGCGAGCGTGTCAGGGGTGAGCACCGGTTCGGAGGAGACGACCTTGACGATCGGCGCCAGGGTCCCCTCGTGGGTGGAGCCGTCACCGCGTTCGGCGACGTAGGCGTCGCTCAGGCGACCGGCGAAGCGGACCTTGACGCGACATCCAGGCACGACGTCGGAGTCGAGCTCGGTGGGGACCGCGTAGTCGAACAACCGGTCGAGGTGGGCGAGCGGCGTGTCGACCACGACACGCGCCACGGGGCGTCCCGTGGGACGTCGTGCCGCGGCAACGAGCTCGAGCTGGCCGTCGTCCGTCACCAGGCCGTTCTACCAGCCGCTCCCGACGTCCTCTCGACACGGCGGCATGCCCGTCACCTCGATGGTCTGCACCGTCGGGTCGACCGCCACCGGTCGACAGCCGCCGAGGGGGTGCGTTCAGGCGCCGGCAGCCGTCTTGAGCGCGTCGGCGCGGTCGGTGTTCTCCCACGGCAGGCCGGGGCGACCGAAGTGGCCGTACGCGGCGGTCTGCGCGTAGATGGGCCGCAGCAGGTCGAGGTCGCGGACGATGGCACCCGGACGGAGGTCGAAGACCTCCAGGACGGCCTTGCGGATCGTCTCGACCGGAACGGTCTCCGTGCCGTGGGTGTCGACGTAGAAGCCGACCGGCTGGGAGACGCCGATGGCGTAGGCGACCTGCACCTCGGCCTTGCGGGCCAGGCCGGCGGCCACGATGTTCTTGGCGACCCAGCGCATGGCGTAGGCGGCCGAGCGGTCGACCTTGCTGGGGTCCTTGCCGGAGAACGCCCCGCCGCCGTGGCGGGCGTAGCCGCCGTAGGTGTCGACGATGATCTTGCGGCCGGTCAGCCCGGCGTCGCCCATGGGGCCGCCGATGACGAACTTGCCCGTGGGGTTGATGTGCAGGCGGTAGTCCGAGGAGTCGATGTCGTACTGGCCGAGCACGTGGTCGATGACGTGCTTCTTGATGTCGTCCGGCAGCTGGCTCTCCAGGTCGACGCCGTCCTCGTGCTGCGTGGACAGCACGATGGCCTCGACCCGCACGGGGCGGTCGTCGTCGTCGTACTCGATGGTGACCTGCGTCTTGCCGTCCGGGCGCAGGTAGGCGAGCGTGCCGTCCTTGCGGACCTCGGTGAGCCGCTCGGCGAGCCGGTGCGCGATGGTGATGGGAAGCGGCATGAGCTCGGGGGTCTCGTCGCAGGCGAACCCGAACATCAGCCCCTGGTCGCCGGCGCCCTGCAGGTCGAGGGGGTCGGTGGCACCGCCGACGCGGGCCTCCTCGGCCGTGTCGACGCCCTGGGCGATGTCGGGGCTCTGCGCGTCGAGGGTGACCTGGACGGCGCAGGACTCGCCGTCGAAGCCCTTCGTGGAGGAGTCGTAGCCGATCTCCAGGACGCGGTCGCGGGCGATGCGCGCGATGTCGGCGTAAGTCTTGGTGGTGACCTCGCCACCCACGAGGACCATGCCCGTGGTCACGAAGGTCTCGCACGCGACGCGGCTCTTGGGGTCGTCGGCGAGCAGCGCGTCGAGGACGCTGTCGCTGATCTGGTCGGCGATCTTGTCCGGGTGACCCTCGGTCACGGACTCGGACGTGAACAATCGGCTCACTGCGATTCTCCTGTGTGTGGGAAAGGGGTCGCGGGCTGTGCCGGGCTCGACGCCCGCTGACGTCTCGCGCGCAGTCTAGCCATCCGACGGCGCGGTGGGTGCCCATCCCGCGCGTCGGACGACTGCCTCCCACACCGCGTGGGCCAGGGCGGTCTTGGAGCCCGGCGGGACCGGCACCGATCCCCCGTCGGCGTCGAGGACGACGGCCTCGGTCTCGTCGCGCCCGAAGACGCGGTCGCCGCTGACGTCGTTGACGACGAGCAGGTCGCACCCCTTGCGCTGCAGCTTGCGTCGGGCGTGGTCGAGCACGCTGCCGTTCGCGTCGCCGGTCTCGGCGGCGAACCCGACGACGACCGTCCCGCCGCCACCGCCACGGGTGCGGACGAGCTCGACGAGGATGTCGGGATTCTCGACCAGCTCGATCGTCGGCGTGGTGCCGTCACCGGTCTTCTTGATCTTGCTGCCCTCGGTGCTGGTGGGCCGGAAGTCGGCGGGGGCCGCGGCCATCACGACCGCGTCGGCGGCTCCCGCGGGATCGGAGCCGACGGCGTCGAGGACGGCGGCACGCAGCTCCTCGGTCGTGCCGACGTCGATGCGCCGGACCCCGGCGGGCGTGGGGCGTTCGACGTTGGCGGCGACGAGCGTGACGCGAGCACCGCGGGCGACGGCGACCTCGGCGAGCGCGAGGCCCTGGCGCCCCGACGAGCGGTTGCCGAGGTAGCGGACGGGGTCGAGCGGCTCGCGCGTGCCCCCGGCACTGACCACGACGTGCCGACCCTCCAGGTCACGGGGGGCGCCGGAGAGGACGTGTCGGCAGACGTCGAAGATCGCCTGTGGCTCCGGCAGGCGGCCCGGCCCGGTGTCGGAACCGGTGAGCCGGCCGTCGTCGGGGTCGATCACGACGACGCCGCGCGCCCGGAGCGCGGCGACGTTGTGGCGAGTGGCCGGGTGCGTCCACATCTCGGTGTGCATGGCCGGGGCCATGACGACCGGGCACCGTGCCGTCAGGAGGGTGTTGGTGAGCAGGTCGTCGGCCAGGCCGTGGGCGGCACGCGCCAGGGTGTTGGCCGTCGCCGGGGCGACGACCACGAGGTCGGCCTGCTGGCCGAGTCGCACGTGCGGCACCTCGTGGACGTCGGAGAAGACGCCGGTGTGCACGGGGTGCCCGCTCAGGGCCTCCCACGTGGGGGCACCGACGAACTCCAGCGCGGAGTCGGTGGGCACCACGCGGACGTCGTGCCCGGACTCGGTGAACAGCCGCAGCAGCAGGGCAGCCTTGTAGGCCGCGATGCCTCCGCTGACGCCGAGCACCACGCGGGGGCTCATGGGGGCCTCAGGCCTCGTCGGAGACGACGTCCTCGACCGTCAGGAGGTCGGCGTTGATCTCGCGCAGCGCGATCGACAGCGGCTTCTCCTGCACCTCGGTCTCCAGCAACGGGCCGACGTACTCCAGCAGGCCCTCGCCCAGCTGGGAGTAGTAGGCGTTGATCTGGCGCGCACGCTGCGCGCTGTAGAGCACGAGCTTGTACTTGGAGTCGGCCTTGTCGAGCAGGTCGTCGATGGGCGGGTTGGTGATGCCCTCGGCAACAGAACGCGTGCTGGTCACGGGACCTCGCTGGATCGGTGGTGAGAAGAAGTCTGAGCAGGACGAGAGGACCCGCCCTCGAACAATGCTACCAACTCGCGGCACGCCGTCCGGACGTCGGTGTTGACGATGGTCACGTCGAACTCCCCCTCGGCGGCCATCTCCTGCGCCGCGGTGCGCAGACGACGGGCCCGCTCCTCGGCGTCCTCGGTCCCCCGGCCGAGCAGACGACGCTCGAGCTCTCCCATGCTCGGGGGTGCGAGGAAGCACAGCAGGGCGTCCGGCATCGACTCACGGACCTGGCGAGCACCCTGCAGGTCGATCTCCAGGAGAGCCTTCTCCCCGCGGTCCAGGCGGTCCTCGACCGCGGCCCGCGGCGTGCCGTAGCGGTGCCGACCGTGGACGACCGCCCACTCCAGGAGGCCGTCGGTGGCGACGAGGCGGTCGAACTCGTCCTCGCTCACGAAGTGGTAGTGGACCCCGTCGACCTCACCGGGACGCGCCGGGCGGGTGGTGGCCGAGACGGAGATCCAGATGTCGGGTCGCTTCGCTCGGACCTGCGCGGCCACGGTCCCCTTGCCGACGGCCGTCGGGCCGGCGAGGACGACGAGCCTCGAGCGCGTCGCGGCTGACGGGTCGGGCCCGGCGGGGTCACCGCTCACGGGCACCGAACTCGCGCAGCAACGCCTGGACCTGGTTGACGCCGAGACCGCGCAGGCGGCGGCTCTCGGCGATGCCGAGGCGGTCCATGATCTCGTGCGCCTTGACCTTGCCGACTCCCGGCATGGACTGCAGGAGGTCGGTGACCTTCAGCTTGGCGACGAACTCGTTGCGACTCGCCTCCTCGATCACCTCGGCCAGGCTCGCGCCGGAGCTCTTGAGCCGACTCTTCACCTCCGCCCGCACCTGGCGCGCGTACGCGGCCTTGTCGAGCGCCGCCTGGCGTTGCTCGGGCGTCAGCTTGGGCAGTGCCACCGTCTCACCTCTCGTCCTCGGAGCGTGCGTGCCGCAGTCACTGCAGCGTGATGTCGCACTCCTGCTTCACATTCTTCACCACGGCGGTCCGCTGGTCGGCGGTGCCGTTGAACGCCTCGTAGGCCTCGTTGAGCGAGGCGAGCTGCTCCTGCGACAACGCGGCGAGCACCTCGTCGTCGGTCATCTCCTCCAGACCGTGACCGACCGACTCCTGGGCCTCCAGGACCCCCCGGGTCACCTCCGCCATCGCCGTCCAGTCGTCCTCGACGTCGGCGGGCGCGACCGCGGCGACGGACTCGAAGGCCTCCGCGTAGGAGGTGTAGGCCGCCGTGGTGCGCTCCTTGCCGAGCGACTCCAAGGTGGCGGCGTTCTCCTCCACGGCAGCGCAGTACTCGCTCTGCCCGCTGCAGCCCGCGAGGAGCACGGCGGTGGCGGCGAGAGCGGCAGCGGTGGTGCCGGAGCGCCGAAGGGCGCGGGTCATGCGGTCTCCTCGTCGTCGTGATGCTGCGCCGAGCCTACAATCCGGCGGGTCCGCACGGGGGTCACTCGAGCGCGTCGGTCAGCGCAGCTGGTCGTTGAGCGCCGCGGCGGCGTCCTGCAGGGCCCCGACGTCCGCACCAGCGGCGAGGACGTCCCGCGAGACGCTCGGCACGACGCGGTCGCGCACCGACGCGAACAGCCGGTCGACGTCCGCCACGGTCCCTCCCTGGGAGCCGAGCCCGGGCGCGAGGATCGGGCCGTTGACGTCGAGATCCTCCTGCGTCGAGCCGATCGTGACCCCGACGACGGCCCCGTACGAACCCATCGGCTCGGCCCCGGCGTTGGCGCGGGCGAGGTTCGCCAGGACCGACCCTGCGACGGTCGCGCCCGACGCTCCCCGAGCGTGCTGCACCTCTGGTCCCTCGGGGTTCGACGTCAGGGCCAGCACGAAGACGCCTGCGTCGTTGCGCTCGGCCTCGGCGAGGAACGGCTCGAGCGAACCGAAGCCCAGGTAGGGGCTCACGGTGACGGCGTCGGCCGCCATCGGGCTGTCCTCGTCGAGGTAGGCCTGGGCGTACGCGCGCGCGGTGCTGCCGATGTCGCCGCGCTTGACGTCGAGGACGGTCAGCGTGCCGGTGTGGCGCAGGTCCTGCAGGGTGTGCTCCAGCACCGCGACGCCCCGGGAGCCGAAGCGCTCGAAGAACGCCGACTGCGGCTTGACGAAGGCGACGCGTCCGGCGAACGCCTCGACGCAGGTGCCCGCGAACCGCTCGAGTCCGCTCACGTCGTCGGACAGGTCCCATGCCTCGAGCAGGCCGGGATGCGGGTCGATGCCGACGCACAGCGGCCCGAAGGCGTCCATGGCGGCGCGGGCACGCGAGCCGAAGCTCATGCGTCGGTTCTCGAGAGCTCGGCCCACTCCTGCAGCGACCTGACCTCGACCCGCTGCTCGCGCAGCGCCTCGATGCCCTGCACCGCTGCCGCGAGACCCTGGACGGTCGTGATGCAGGGGATGCCCTCGGCCACCGCCGCCGTGCGGATCTCGTACCCGTCCAGACGGGCGTTCGACCCTGCGGAGATGCCGTGCGGGGTGTTGACGATGAGCTCCACGTCCTGCTCGCGGATCCTGTCGACGATGGTCGACGGCTCGCGGCCCGGGATCGGGTCCTCGTGTAGCTTGCGGATCACCGTGGCCTGGACCCCGTTGCGGGCCAGCACGACGGCCGTCCCGCTCGTCGCGAGGATCTCGAAGCCGAGGTCGGCGAGCCGCTTGATCGGGAAGACCATGTGCCGCTTGTCGCGGTTGGCCACCGACACGAAGACCTTGCCCGACGTGGGCAGGCCGTTCTGCGCGCCGGCCTGGCTCTTGGCGAACGCGGTGCCGAACGTCGTGTCGAAGCCCATGACCTCGCCGGTGGAGCGCATCTCCGGACCCAGCAACGTGTCGACGTACGTGCCCTCGTAGGTGCGGAAGCGGTTGAAGGGCATGACCGCCTCCTTGACCGCGATGGGCGCGTCGTCCGGGAGGCGACCACCATCGCCCTCGGCGGGCAGCAGACCCTCCTCGCGCAGCTCGGCGATCGACTCCCCGAGCATGATGCGCGCGGCCGCCTTGGCCAGGGGCGTCGCGGTCGCCTTGGACACGAACGGCACCGTCCGGCTGGCCCGGGGGTTCGCCTCGATGACGTACAGGATGTCCGAGGACAGGGCGAACTGGATGTTGACCAGGCCCCTCACCCCCACGCCGCTCGCGATGGCCTCGGTGGCGGCCCGGATGCGATCGATCTCGAGGTCGCCGAGGGTGATCGGCGGCAGCGCGCAGGCGGAGTCGCCCGAGTGCACGCCCGCCTCCTCGATGTGCTCCATCACGCCGCCGAGGAACAGCTCGGTGCCGTCGTAGAGGGCGTCGACGTCGATCTCGATCGCGTCGTCGAGGAACTTGTCGACGAGGACCGGACGCTCGGGGGTGATCTCGGTGGCCCGGCTGATGTAGTCACCGAGCGTCTGCTCGTCGTAGACGATCTCCATACCGCGTCCGCCCAGGACGTAGGACGGACGCACGAGGACCGGGTAGCCGATCTCCTCGGCGATGTGCTTCGCGTGCTCGAACGTCGTGGCCATGCCGCTGCGGGGGGCGGCGAGCCCGGCACCCTCGAGGACCTGCCCGAAGGCGCCGCGCTCCTCGGCGAGGTCGATGGCCGACGGCTGGGTGCCGACGATCGGCACGCCGGCGGCCTCCAGCCCGGCCGCGAGCCCGAGTGGCGTCTGACCGCCGAGCTGGACGATGACGCCGGCGAGCGGACCGGCCTGCTGCTCGGCGTGCACGACCTCGAGGACATCCTCGAGGGTCAGGGGCTCGAAGTACAGCCGGTCGGCGGTGTCGTAGTCGGTGGAGACGGTCTCGGGGTTGCAGTTGACCATCACGGTCTCGTAGCCGCCCCACTCGTTCGGTGCGGCGCTGAGCGCCTGGACGGCGTGCACGCACGAGTAGTCGAACTCGATGCCCTGGCCGATGCGGTTCGGGCCGCTGCCGAGCACGATGACGGCCGGCTTCTCGCGGGGCTCGACCTCGGTCTCCTCGTCGTAGGAGGAGTAGTGGTACGGCGTCTTGGCCGCGAACTCCGCGGCGCACGTATCGACCGTCTTGTAGACCGGTCGGACGCCCAGCGCGTGCCGCACCCCGCGGACGACGTCGGCCGACATGCCGCGGATGCGGCCCAGCTGGGCGTCGGAGAAGCCGTGGCGCTTGGCGCGGCGCAGCAGGGCCGGCGTCAGCTCCGGGGCGGCGATCAGGTCGGTGGCGACCTCGTTGATCAGTGCCAGCTGGTCGACGAACCACGGGTCGATGCGGGTGGCCTCGAAGATCTCCTCGGCCGTGGCGCCGGCCCGCAGCGCGTCCATGACGGCCTTGAGGCGACCGTCGTAGGGGCGGCGGACGTCCTCGATCAGGGCGTCCTTGTCGAGGTCGACCCAGTCCTTGCTCCAGTCGAACTCGGCGCCGGGCCGCTCCAGGGACCGCAGGGCCTTCTGCAGCGCCTCGGTGAAGTTGCGACCGATCGCCATCGCCTCGCCGACGGACTTCATGTGCGTCGTGAGCGTGGAGTCCGCGGCGGGGAACTTCTCGAACGCGAACCGCGGCACCTTGACCACGACGTAGTCGAGGGTCGGCTCGAAGCTCGCGGGCGTCTCGCGGGTGATGTCGTTGGGGATCTCGTCGAGCGTGTAGCCGATGGCGACCTTCGCCGCGATCTTCGCGATCGGGAAGCCGGTCGCCTTCGAGGCCAGCGCCGAGGACCGCGAGACCCGCGGGTTCATCTCGATGACGACGATGCGCCCGGTCTCCGGGTCGACGGCGAACTGGATGTTGCACCCGCCGGTGTCGACGCCGACCTCGCGGATGACGCCGAGGGAGATGTCGCGCAGGCGCTGGTACTCGACGTCGGTCAGTGTCATCGCCGGCGCGACGGTGATCGAGTCGCCGGTGTGCACGCCCACGGGGTCGAAGTTCTCGATGGAGCAGACGATCACCACGTTGTCGGCGGTGTCGCGCATGACCTCCAGCTCGTACTCCTTCCAGCCGAGGATCGACTCCTCCAGGAGCACCTCGGTGGTGGGGCTGAGCGCCAGGCCGGAGCCGGCGATGCGGTGCAGGTCGTCCTCGTCGAACGCCAGGCCCGAGCCCGACCCGCCCATCGTGAAGGAGGGGCGGACGACGACCGGGTAGCCGCCGAGCTCGTCGACCCCGGCGAGGCACTCGTCCATGGTGTGGCAGATGACCGAGCGCGCGACCTCTGCGCCCCACTCCTTCGGCAGCGACTCGACGATCCGCTTGAAGGTCTCGCGGTTCTCGCCCTTCTCGATGGCCTCGACGGAGGCACCGATGAGCTCGACGCCGTACTTCTCGAGGATCCCGGCCTTGTCGAGGGCGATGGCGGCGTTGAGCGCGGTCTGGCCGCCGAGGGTCGGCAGCAGCGCGTCGGGACGCTCCTTGGCGATGACCTTCTCGACGAACTCGGGCGTGATCGGCTCGACGTAGGTGGCGTCGGCGAACTCCGGGTCGGTCATGATCGTCGCCGGGTTGGAGTTCACGAGGACGACGCGGATGCCCTCCTCGCGCAGGACGCGGCACGCCTGGGTGCCGGAGTAGTCGAACTCGCAGGCCTGGCCGATGACGATCGGTCCGGAGCCGATGACGAGGACGGAGGAGATGTCGGTGCGCTTGGGCATCAGGCGCTCGCCTTCTCGTCGGAGGGGTGGGGGGCGGCGGACTCGTCCATCAGCTGGACGAACCGGTCGAACAGGTAGGCGGCGTCGTGCGGTCCGGCCGCCGCCTCGGGGTGGTACTGCACGCTGAAGGCCGGGCCGTCGACGAGCGCGATGCCCTCGACGACGTCGTCGTTGAGCCCGACGTGGGTGACGCGGGCGTCGCCGAACGGCGTCTCGAACGTCCCCTCGAGGGGCGCGTCGACGGCGAAGCCGTGGTTCTGGCTGGTGATCTCGACCTTGCCGGTGGTGCGGTCCTGCACCGGCTGGTTGATGCCGCGGTGGCCGTAGCGCAGCTTGTAGGTGCCGCGGCCGAGGGCTCGACCGAGCATCTGGTTGCCCAGGCAGATCCCGAAGTACGGGATGCGACGCTCCAGGACCTCGCGCAGGACGCCGACGACGTGGTCGGCCGTGGCGGGGTCGCCGGGACCGTTGGACATGAACACGCCGTCCGGCTCCACGGCCAGCACGTCGTCGATGCTCGACGTCGCGGGCAGCACGTGCACCTCGATGCCGCGCTCGGCCATGCGGCGCGGGGTCATGCCCTTGATGCCGAGGTCGATGGCGGCCACGGTGAAGCGGCGCTCCCCCACGGCCGGGACGACGTACGGCTCGGGCGTCGTGACGTCGGCGAGGAAGTTCGAGCCCTCCATCGACGGGGCCTCGGTGACGAGCGCCAGCAGGCTGCTGGTGTCCGCACCCGTGTGGGCGGGGTCGGTGCTGATGGCCGCTCGCATCGTGCCGCGCTCGCGCAGGTGCCGGGTGAGGGCCCGGGTGTCGACGGCGCTGATCCCGACGACGCCCTGCTCGGCGAGGAGGTCGTCGAGCGTGCCGTTGGCGCGCCAGCTGCTGCGGATCCTGGCGGGGTCACGGACGACGTAGCCGTCGACCCAGACGCGTCGGGACTCGAAGTCCTCGTCGTTGACGCCGGTGTTGCCGATGTGCGGCGCCGTCATGACGACGATCTGGCCGCGGTAGGAGGGGTCGGTGAGGGTCTCCTGGTAGCCGGTCATGCCGGTGGCGAAGACGACCTCGGCGATCGTGGTGCCGGTGGCGCCGTACGACTCCCCACGGAAGACGCGGCCGTCCTCGAGGACGAGCACGGCGGGGGTGGACTCGGTCATGCGTGGACTCCTTCGGTGAGCTCGCCGGACAGCACGGTGGGTGTACCCCGCAGGAACGTGGCGACCACGCGGCCGGGCAGCTCGATGCCGGCGTACGGGGTGTTGCGCGACAGCGATGCCGTGTCCCCCGGGACGACGGTGTGCGTCGCGTCGGGGTCGTGGAGGACGACGTTGGCCGGCTCGCCCACCGCCAACGGCCGACCGTGTCCCTCGACGCGGCCGATCCGAGCAGGACGCGCCGACAGCACCTGTGCCACCTGCTCCCAGGTGAGCGCACCGGTGTCGACCATCGTCTGCTGGACGATCGGCAGGGCGGTCTCCAGGCCGATCATCCCGAAGGCGGCGGCCGCGAACTCGCACTCCTTGTCCTCCATGGGGTGCGGGGCGTGGTCGGTGGCGACGATGTCGATGGTGCCGTCGGCGAGCCCCTCGCGGACCGCGGCGACGTCGTCGGCCGAGCGCAGCGGCGGGTTCACCTTGTAGATGGGGTCGTAGCTGCGGACGAGGTCGTCGGTCAGCAGGAGGTGGTGGGGGGTGACCTCGGCGGTGACGTCGATGCCGCGGCTCTTGGCCCAGCGGACGATCTCGACCGACCCCCGGGTGGACAGGTGGCACACGTGCAGGCGCGAACCGACGTGCTCGGCGAGCAGCACGTCGCGAGCGATGATCGCCTCCTCGGCGACGGCCGGCCAGCCGACGAGCCCGAGCTCCCCCGACAGTGCGCTCTCGTTCATCTGCGCGCCCTCGGTGAGCCTCGGCTCCTGGGCGTGCTGCGCGACGACGCCGTCGAAGGCCTTGACGTACTCCAGCGCCCGCCGCATGAGGACGGCGTCGGAGACGCAGATGCCGTCGTCGGAGAAGACGCGGACGCCGGCGGCGGAGTCGGCCATGGCGCCGAGCTCGGCCAGCCGCTCCCCTGCCAGTCCGACGGTGACCGCGCCGACGGGCTGGACGTCGCAGAAGCCGCCCTCGCGACCGAGGCGCCAGACCTGCTCCACGACGCCTGCGGTGTCGGCGACCGGCGACGTGTTCGCCATGGCGTGCACGCACGTGAAGCCGCCGCGTGCTGCGGACTGCGTCCCGGTGAGCACGGTCTCGGCGTCCTCGCGACCGGGCTCGCGCAGGTGGGTGTGGAGGTCGACGAGGCCGGGCAGGGCGATGAGACCCTCGGCGTCGACGACGGTCGCGCCCGGGGCGTCCAGGTCCGGACCGATGGCTGCGATCAGGCCGTCGCTCAGCAGGAGGTCGACGGGGTCGCCGCCGAGCGGCCGGGCACGTCGCAGGAGGTGGTCGGTCATGCGGTTCCTTCGTTCGACTGCTGGGCGCCGCCCAGGAGGAGGTAGAGCACGGCCATGCGGACGGCCACGCCGTTCGTGACCTGCTCGACGATGACCGAGCGGTCGGAGTCCGCGACGTCGGCACTGATCTCCATGCCGCGGTTCATCGGACCGGGGTGCATCACGATGCCGTGCGCCGGCATCCGGTCCATGCGGGCGCGGTCCAGGCCGAAGCGCCTGCTGTACTCCCGCTCACTCGGGAAGTACGAGGCGTTCATCCGCTCGCGCTGGACGCGCAGCATCATCACCGCGTCACTCTTCTCGACGGCGGCGTCCAGGTCGTAGGACGTGCGGACCGGCCAGGTGTCGACGCCGACGGGCAGCAGCGTCGGGGGGGCGACGAGCGTGACCTCGGCCCCGAGGGTGTGCAGCAGGCGCGCGTTGGACCGCGCGACCCGGCTGTGCAGCACGTCCCCGACGATCGTGACGCGCTTGCCCGCCAGGTCGGTGCCCGTCGCCGGTCCGGCACCCCCGCCGGCCAGGTGGCGACGCATCGTGAAGGCGTCGAGCAGCGCCTGGGTGGGGTGCTCGTGGGTGCCGTCGCCGGCGTTGACGACCGCTCCCCTGGTCCACTGCGCATGCGCGAGCCGGTGCGGCGCGCCGGACGCACCGTGCCGGACGACGACCGCGTCGGCGCCCATCGCCTGCAGCGTCAGCGCCGTGTCCTTGAGTCCCTCGCCCTTGGAGGCGCTGGAGCCCTTGGCGGAGAAGTTGATGACGTCGGCGGACAGCCGCTTCGCCGCCGCCTCGAAGCTGATGCGGGTGCGGGTCGAGTCCTCGAAGAAGAGGTTGACGACGGTGCGCCCGCGCAGCGTCGGGAGCTTCTTGATCGGTCGCTGGGCGACGCCGAGGAGCTCCTCGGCGGTGTCGAGGATGCGCACGGCGTCCTCGCGGGTGAGGTCGCTCGCGCTCAGCAGGTGCTTCATCCGACGCCTCCCGCGATCGAGACCGAGTCGGCCTGGTCGTCGACCTCGCTCAGGCGCACCCGCACCTTCTCGACGAGTGACGTCGGCAGGTTCTTGCCCACGAAGTCCGCCCGGATGGGCAGCTCGCGGTGCCCTCTGTCGACGAGCACGGCGAGCTGGACGGCCGTGGGGCGACCGAGGTCGGCCAGCGCGTCCAGCGCGGCGCGGATCGTGCGACCGCTCATCAGCACGTCGTCGACCAGGACGACGGTCCGGCCGTCGATGTCGCCCGGGATCTCGGTGTGCTCCAGCGGCCGCACCGGACCGCTGTGAAGGTCGTCGCGGTACATCGTGATGTCGAGCGCGCCGGCCGTGATGCGCCGGTCCTCCACCTCGCTCATGCGGGCGGCGATGCGCCGGGCCAGCGGGACGCCACGGGTGGGGATGCCGAGGATCACGAGGTCGTCGGCGTCGCGGTTGCGCTCGAGGATCTCGTGGGTGATGCGGGTCAGGGCCCGGGAGATGTCGGTCTCGTCGAGGACGGTGCGACCACCGGCAGCGGTGGCGTCGTCGCGGGCGTCAGGACCGGGAGTGCCGTCGGGCACGACCATGTCTGACCTCCTTCTCCGCCTCACGGGACGGTGGTTAAAGGACGTCGGATGGAACGGTGCCGAGCCTAGCAGCGCGGTCTCGTCGACCCGGCCGAGGGATGGCTCAGGACGACGACGTGCGCAGCTGCAGGATGCGACCGAGGACGCCGTTGACGAAGCTGCCGGAGTCGTCGGTGGAGAGCTCCTTGGCCAGCGCCACCGCCTCGCTCACGGCGACCGCGTCGGGGACGTCGTCGACGTGGAGGATCTCGTAGACCGCGATCCGCAGCAGGTTGCGGTCGACGCCCGGCATCCGCTGCAGGCTCCATCCGCGCGCGTTCTCGACGATCAGGGCGTCGATCGCCTCCTGCTCGGCCACGACACCCTCGACGAGCGTGACGGTGTACTCGCTGATCGGCGGGTCGTTGGTCTCCCGTCGCCCGGCGAGGGTGCCGCCGAGACCGGTGTCGCGCAGCTCGGACTCGAAGAGGACGTCGAGCGCCCGCTTGCGGTACTTGCTCCTGGCGCCCATCAGGCCTTCACGCGGCCGAGGTAGCTCGCGTCGCGGGTGTCGACCTTGATCTTCTCGCCCGAGGTGATGAACAGGGGCACCTGGATCTCGCGGCCGGTCTCGAGGCGCGCGGGCTTGGTGCCGCCGCTGGAGCGGTCGCCCTGCAGGCCCGGGTCGGTGTGCTCGACGAGCAGCTCGACGGCCGGGGGCAGCTCCACGTACAGGACGCGTCCCTCGTTGGTGGCGACGACGGCGTCCTGGTTCTCCAGCAGGAAGTCCGGGACGCTGCCCATTGCGTCGGGGGCGATCTCGATCTGGTCGAAGGTGCTGTTGTCCATGAAGACGAAGCTCGTGCCGTCGTTGTAGAGGTACTGCATCTCGCGCTTGTCGACGGTGGCCGTCTCGACCTTCGTGCCGGCGTTGAACGTCTTGTCGACGACCTTGCCGGACTCGACGTTCTTCAGCTTGGTACGGACGAAGGCGGGGCCCTTGCCGGGCTTGACGTGCTGGAACTCCACGACGGCCCAGAGCTGGCCCTCCAGGTTCAGCACCATGCCGTTCTTCAGGTCGTTGGTCGTAGCCATGTCAGACGATCTCCAGCAGCTCGGTGGTCAGGGCCGTGAGCACGTCGGGCTCGTCGGCGGTCACGAGGACGGTGTCCTCGATGCGCACTCCCCCGCGGCCCGGGACGTAGATGCCCGGCTCCATGGTCAGCGTCGTGCGGCGTCCCAGTCTACCGGCGTGCCTGGCGGAGAAGAACGGGTCCTCGTGGATGAGGAGCCCGACGCCGTGGCCGAGGCCGGTGGTGAAGTGCTCGAGCCACCCCGAGTCCTCCAGGTCGGCACGGACGGCGACGTCGATCTCGGCCACGGGCGCGTCCTCGCGCAGGGCGCGGACACCGAGGCTCTGGGCCCGCCGGACCGCCGCGTGCACCTCGCGCTGCCAGTCGTCGGCGTGACCGACGACGACGGTGCGCGTGCAGTCGGCGTGGTAGCCGTCGACCCGGGCGCCGAAGTCGACCTTCAGCAGGTCACCGGGCGACACCTCCCGGGACCCGGGGTGGTGGTGCGGCACCGCGGAGTTCTCGCCCGAGGCGAGGATGGTCTCGAACGCGATCGCCTCCGCACCCAGGCCGAGCATCCGCCACTCGAGGTCACGCGCCAGGTCGCGCTCCGAGCGCCCGACCAACGGCCCGGCCAGCAGTCCCTCGAGCGCGGCGACGGAGATCGCACAGGCCTCGCGCAGCGACGCGACCTCGGCATCGTCCTTGACCTCGCGGGCCAGCTCCACGGGCCGCTCGGCGGCGACGAGCTCGGCGTCGGTGGCGTCGAGGAGGGCACGGTGCGTGTCGACGCTCATGGTGTGCGTCTCGACGCCCCATCGACCACCGAGCCGCGACGCCAGGGCGGCGACGAGGTCCCGCTCGACGACGACCTCCAGGTCGGGGACCTCCAGCGCGGCCTGGTCGCGGTACCGACCGTCCGTCACGAAGGTGCCGGTGCCGTCCGGGTTCAGCAGCAGGGCACCGTTGGACCCGGTGAATCCGGTGAGGTAGCGGACGTTCACGAGCGTCGTGACGGCGAGCCCGTCGAGGTCGGCGCGGGCGACCGTCCGGCCCACGGCCGCGCGCCGCGCGAGCAGCTGGTCGTCGGTGGGTCTCACCGCAGGCCACCGGCGAGTGCGGCGAAGCAGTCCCGCAGGACCTGCTCCTCGGGACCGGCGAGGATCCGTGGCACGCCGAGGTCCTCCAGGACGACGAACCGCAGCTGGTCGCCGCGGGTCTTCTTGTCCATGCGCATGGCGGCCAGCAGCGGGGAGAACGCCCCGGCCCACGTCGTGGGCAACGACAACGACGCGAGCACGTCGCGGTGGCGCTGCAGCAGGTCGGCGTCGATGAGGTCGTGGCGGTGGGCCAGCTCGGCGACGAAGACCATGCCGACGCTGATCGCCTCGCCGTGTCGGATGCCGTACGCCTCCTCGCGCTCGATCGCGTGGCCCAGCGTGTGGCCGTAGTTGAGCGCCTCGCGACCGATCCCGCCCTCGGCTCCACCGGTCTCCTTGAGGTCCTCCGCGACGGTGCGGGCCTTGACGGCGATGCCCTTGGTGACGAGCTCGGCGAGGATCGGCGACGTGGGGTCGAGGACGCTCTGCGCCCCGGCGTTCTCGATGAGTTCGAGGATGTTCGCGTCGGCGATGAAGCCGCACTTGACGACCTCGGCGAGACCGCTGCGCAGCTCCGGGCGCGGCAGGGTCTGCAGCACGTCGAGGTCGCAGAGCACCGCCGCCGGCTCGTGGAAGGCGCCGACGAGGTTCTTCCCGGACGCGGTGTTGATCCCGGTCTTGCCCCCGACGGCGGCGTCGACCATGCCGAGCACCGTCGTCGGCAGGTTGACGAAGCGGACGCCGCGCAACCAGGTGGCCGCCACGAAGCCGGCGAGGTCGGTGGTGGACCCGCCGCCGAGACCGACGACGACGTCCGAGCGGGTGAAGCCGGACTCCCCCAGGACCCGCCAGCAGTACTCGAGCACGTCGGCGGACTTGGCGCGCTCGCCGTCGGGCACCTCCACGAGATGCACCTCGAGCTGGTCCCGCCCGAGCACGCTGCGCACGCCGAGGGCGCGCTCGCGGACGGCGACGGAGTGGATGACGGCGACCCGCCGGACGTCGGTGCCGACGACGTCGGTCAGCTCGCCGATGACCCCGGAGCCCACGACGACCTCGTAGGGAGCGGCCGCCTCGACCGCGATGCGTTCGCTCACGTCGTCTCTCCCAGCTCGGTGAGGATGTGGTCGGCGACCTGCTCGGGGCTGAGGCCGTCGGTGACCACCGTGAGGGTGGCCACCTGCGTGTACAGCGGTCGACGGTCGTCCATGAGCTTCTTCAACGTGCCTCGGACGTTGCCGAGCAGCAGGGGGCGACTCGTGCCGAGGCCGACCCGCGCGGCGGACTCGGTCAGCGAGACGTCGAGGAAGACGACCCGGTGTCCGTCCAGGCTCCGGCGCACCGCGTCGGTGGTCACGGCTCCTCCACCCAGGGCGAGCACGCCGTCGTGCGTCGAGAGGGCCTCGCGCACCGCGTCGCGCTCGAGCTCGCGGAACCGCGCCTCACCGTGCGTGACGAAGACGTCCTGCACCGTCATCGCCTCGCGCGCCTCGACGTCGGCGTCGGTGTCGCGCACCGCGACGCCCAGACGACGTCCCAGCTCCGCTGCGACGGTGGTCTTGCCGGCACCGGGAGGCCCGACGAGCACCACCCTCGGGCTCACCGACGACTCCTCATCGGTACCGCAGGGCGTCGAGGTAGCCCTCGACGTTGCGTCGGACCTCGGTGACGGAGTCGCCGCCGAACTTCTCGGTGACGGCCTCCGCGACGACGAGGGCGACCATCGCCTCGGCGACGACACCGGCGGCGGGCACGGCGCACACGTCCGAGCGCTGGTGGTGCGCCGTGGTGGCCTCGCCGCTCGCGACGTCGACGGTGCGCAGCGCCCGGGGCACGGTGGCGATCGGCTTCATCGCGGCACGGACCCGCAGGACCTCTCCCGTGGTCATGCCACCCTCGGTCCCGCCGGAGCGCCCGGAGGCCCGGCGGACGCGCAGGACGTCGTCGGTCCCCTCGTCGAGCCCGGCGTCCCCGGGAAGGATCTCGTCATGCGCGGCCGAGCCCCGGGTGCGGGCCAGCTCGAAGCCGTCGCCGACCTCGACTCCCTTGATGGCCTGGATGCCCATGAGCGCGGCAGCGAGACGCGAGTCGAGTCGGCGGTCCCAGTGGGTGTACGAGCCGAGTCCGGGCGGAAGACCGTGCACGACCACCTCGACGACGCCACCGAGGGTGTCGCCGTCCTTGTGGGCGGCGTCGACCTCGGCCACCATCGCCTCGCTCGTGGCCGGGTCGGCGCAGCGCAGCGGGTCGGCGTCGAGCCGCTCGACGTCGTCCGGGCCGGGCACGACTCCGGCCGGCGCCCTGACGGTGCCGAGCTCGACCACGTGGGACACGATGCGTGCACCGACGGCGTCCTCGAGGAACCGCGCGGCGACCTCCCCGAGGGCCACGCGTGCGGCCGTCTCGCGCGCGCTCGCCCGCTCCAGGACGGGGCGGGCCTCGTCGAAGCCGTACTTCTGCATGCCGGCGAGGTCGGCGTGGCCGGGGCGCGGGCGGGTCAGCGGGGCTCCCCGCTTGAGGCCGGCGAGCTCGTCGGCGTCGACCGGGTCGGCGGACATCACGCGCTCCCACTTGGGCCACTCGCTGTTGCCGATGCGCAGCGCCACCGGTCCACCCTGGGAGATCCCGTGCCGGATGCCGCCGATGATCTCGAGCTCGTCGGCCTCGAAGCTCATGCGTGCCCCGCGGCCGTAGCCGAGACGCCGGCGCGCCAGGGCACCGCGGATGTCATCGCTGGTCACGTGCACACCCGCGGGCAGTCCCTCGAGGACGGCGGCGAGTGCGGGGCCGTGGGATTCGCCGGCGGTCAGCCATCGGAGCATGGCGCCGATTCTCCCATCACCGCCCGCGCGGCTCACCAGAGGCTGACGACGAGCGGTCCGACGAACGCCCCGACCACCATGTACGGACCGAACGCGAAGCCCTTGCGGTCGACGATCCCCAGTGCGGAGAGGGCGATCCCGCCCACGGCTCCCAGCAGGAAGCCGGCGTAGATCCCCGCCGCGGTGGCCGTGTACCCGAGCGGACCGAGGGCCAGCGCGAGGATGCCGGCGAGTCGGACGTCGCCGTAGCCGAAGGTGCTCCCCACCCGGGCCCCGACGAACCACAGCACCCAGAACAGCACGAAGACGAGCACGTTCGCGAGGAGCCCGGCCCACAGCAGGCCGGCGTCGCGTTCCACGACGGCAGCGAGTGCCGTCAGGGCGAGCACCGCCACGTGCAGGGGCGCGGTCAGCCGGAACGGCAGCAGGCGCGTCCGCCAGTCGACCCAGGCCAACCACGACCCCACTCCGGCCAGCGCGACCCACACGCCCAGCAGCGAGGGGCTCGGCAGGAGTCCGGCGATCGAGACCGTCAGCGCTGCCGCGAGCACTGCCAGCAGGACGGACGTCCGGCCCGACCCCATGTCGGCGTAGTGGACCTTCGTCGCCTCCTCGTCCGGGTGAGGCACCGGTTCGGGCAGACGGCGCACGACGGCGGGGCCGGCGGCGCCGGCGAGGCCGGCGACGACCGCGGCCAGCGCGACGACGACCTCTGTGCTCACGGCCGACAGGCTAGGTCACGCCGTGGAGCGGTCGCGAGCGGCGGTCCCCAGGCGACGCCCGAGCTCCTCGAGCGCGGCGTCCCGCAGGACGACGGCCGAGACGTCGCCGTCGACCATCAGTCGCACCTGCTCGGCAGCCTGGTGGGCGAGCAGGTCCAGACCCGTGACCGTGGGCAGCCCGGCAGCGACCGCGGCGCTGGTCACCCGCGTGGGCCACGGGTCGTACACGACGTCGAAGACGGCGAGCGCGCCGTCCAACCAGGACCCGGGGTCGGCGCCGAGTCCGTCGACGAGGCCGGCGCCGGGGATGGTCGAGACGAGCAGGTCGGTCTCCCCCGGCCCCTCGGCGTCACCGAAGCCGTGCACGCCGACCCGTAGTCCGACCTGTTCGGCGACGCCGACGGTCTCGCGCGCCCTGTCCGCGTCGCGGACGACGAGCTCGAGCCGTTCGGCCCCGAGCTCGCGGACCGCCACCGCCAGCGAGGCCGCCGTGGCGCCGGCGCCGAGCACCCTGACCGTCCCGAGCTCGCCGATCCCCCGTTCCCGCAGTGCCGCGACCGCACCAGGGACGTCGGTGTTGGCCGCGCGGACCGAGCCGTCGAGCAGCAGCGTGTTGGCTCCGCCCACGAGGGTGGCGACGTCGTCGGCGGACTCCGCCAGGGCGAGGGCGTCGCGCTTGTGCGGGGCCGTCACCGACAGCGCGCGCCACGTGTCGTCGAGTCCGCGCACATGCGCGTGGAGCGCCCCGGGCGCGACGTCGACGGCGTCGTACGTCCAGTCCAGCCCGAGGTGCACGTAGGCGGCGCGGTGCATCGCCGGCGACAACGAGTGTGCGACCGGGTGTCCGACGACGCCGCAGCGCCTCAGCACGAGAAGCCGGCCTCCCGGCACGCCGCCTGGTGCTCGGCGTAGGTGTTCGTGAAGGTCGTCTCGCCGGTCTGCGGATCGGCGACGAAGTACATCCAGTCACCCTCCTCCGGGTTCAGCGCGGCCTCGATGGCCGCCGCACCGGGCGATCCGATCGGTCCCGGCGGCAGGCCCGGGTACCGGTAGGTGTTGTAGGGCGAGTCGCTCGCCCGCTCCTCCTCGGTCGTGAAGACGTCGCCGGCGCGACCGCTGATGTAGTGGACGGTCGAGTCCATCCGCAGCGCCTCCCCGACGTCGAGACGGTTGTAGATGACGCGCGCAGCGCGGGCGAAGTCGTCGTCGGCGACCTCGTACTCGAGGATGCTGGCGATCGTGAGGATCTCCGCGGTGGTGTAGCCCAGCGCCTCGGACTTGCTCCCGATCTCCAGCTCCTGCTCGACCTCGAGCCCTCGCGCCACCATCTGGCGCAGCAGCTCGCGTGCCGACGTGCCGGGGGGCACGGTGTAGGTCGCCGGGAAGAGGTAGCCCTCGGGGTCACCGCCGGCCGCCTCGGGCAGGCCCAGCTCGGAGGCGTCCTCGAGCTCGGCCTCGACGTCCTCGGCGGGGATGTCCGACCCGGTGGCCACGAGCTCGGGGACCTGAGAGACACGTGCCCCCTCGGGGATCAGCACGCGCCCTTCGACCCGGTTGGCCCGGTCCGACAGCTCGCGAAGGGCCCACTCGGCGGACATCTGCAGGCGGAGCTGGTAGAAACCCGGCTGGACGAGGTTGATGCGCTCGTCGGTCAGGGCGAGGCGGTAGAACGCCTCCGCACTGGCGACCACGTCGTTCTCGGCGAGCACCTCGGCGATCTGCTGACCGTTCGCGCCGTTGACGATCTCGACGACGACCTCGCCGGAGCCCTGCCCCTCGTAGTCCTCCGGACCGTTGAGGAACCCGTCGATCTCACGGACGCCCCACATGCCGGCCACGGCGATGCCGGCGACGAGCGCGAGCCCGAGCACCAACGCAACGGCACCCCGGCCGCGGCGGCGCTTGCGCTCCGCGCGACGGTGCCCGGGTCGTCGGGGGCCGTCGGGGTCGGTCATCAGGTCAAGCCCGCTGTCGCTCATGGGTCCTCAGATCGTCTCGCCTGGTGGTGTGCCCCTGGTCCGTTCGACGTCGAGGGCGTCCTGGAGGATCACCGTGGCGGCTGCCTGGTCGATCACCTCGCGCCTCGAGCGGCCGGAGCGCCCACCCGAGCGGAGCAGACTGTCCGCGGACATCGTAGACATCCGCTCGTCGTGGAGGCGAACCAGGACCGTCCCGACGTGCTCCTTCAGCTGCGCCGCGAACGCGCGGGCGGCCTTGGCGGCGTGGCTCTCACGCCCGTTCAGCGAGACCGGGAGACCGACGACGATCTCGATCGCGTCGACCTCGACCGCCAGCTCGGCGATTCGCGCGAAGACGCCGTCATCGGCGGGCACCGTCTCCAGCGGAGTGGCGACGAGCCCGTCGGGGTCGCAGACCGCGACGCCGACACGGACCGAGCCCACGTCGACGCCGAGCCGACGTCCGCGGCGGATCGTCACCGCGCCGCCTCGGTGACCGCCTGACGGGCCTGGGCGAGGGCGGCGTCGATCCCGGCGACGTCCGAGCCGCCTCCCTGGGCGACGTCGGGCTTGCCGCCGCCGCGTCCGCCGATCGGACCGCCGACGACCCCGATGAGGTCGTTCGCGGCGATCCCGCGGTCCCGAGCGGCGTCGTTGACCGCGACCACGACGCTGGGGCGACCCCCGCCGTCGCCGATCACGACGACCACGGCCGGACGCCCCTGGAGCCGACCCCTCACGTCGAGGGCGAGCGTGCGGACGTCACCACCGGCGGCGCCCTGGGCACGGTGTCCGACGAACGCGATGCCGTCGAGGTCCTCTGCCGAACCGGCGATGTCGGCGGCCGCTCCGAGCAGCTGCGCGCTCTTGAGCCGCTCCAGCTCCTTCTCGGTGGACTTGAGCCGGTCGAGGAGCTTCTGGACCTGCGCGGGCACGTCGGTCGGGGTGGCCTTGAGCAGGCTCCCGACCTGGTGGACGATGTCGCGCTCGCGGGCCAGGTACTCGAAGCCCTCGAGTCCGACGACGGCCTCGATCCGCCGGTTGCCTGCCCCGACGGAGGAGTCGGACGTCAGGACGACGGTGCCGATCTGGCTGGAACGCTCGACGTGGGTGCCGCCGCAGAGCTCGCGCGACCAGGGGCCACCGATCTCGACGACGCGGACCTGCTCGCCGTACGTCTCGCCGAACAGTGCCAGCGCTCCCCACTTCTTGGCCTCGGGCAACGTCATGTACTGGGCGCTGACCGGGAGGTCCTCGCGCAACGCTCGGTTGGACACGACCTCGACGTCGTGCAGCTGCTCGGGGTCGAGCCCCCCGTTCCAGCCGAAGTCGAGCCGTAGGTAGCCGGGACGGTTGTAGGAGCCGGACTGCAGAGCCGTGGGGCCCAGCACCTCGCGCAGCGCGGCGTGCACCACGTGGGTGCCCGAGTGCGCCTGTCGGGCACCGCGGCGCCACTCGGGATCGACGTCGGCCGACAGCTGCGTGTCGATCGTGAGCTCGCCGGCCGTGACGCGGACCTGGTGCACGACCAGTCCCTTGATCGGGCGCTGGACGTCGAGTACCTCTGCGGCGCCACCGTCCCACGTCAGGTGACCGGCGTCGGCGTTCTGGCCGCCGGACTCGGCGTAGAAGGGGGTCCGGTCGAGCACGACCTCTCCCACGGCGCCCTCGGAGAGGGCGGGGACCGACTCCCCACCACCGAGGACTGCGAGGACGCGCGACTCGGTCGACAGCGTCGTGTACGCCTGCCAGTCGGTGGGCCCGAACCGGTCGAACGCCGCCCGGTAGGCACCCGTGTCGGCGTGGACGCCCTTCTTGGCCTTCGCGTCGGCCTTGGCCCGGGCCCGCTGCTCGGCCATGAGCGCGCGGAAGCCGTCGGCGTCGACCTCGAGCCCCTGCTCCTGCGCCATCTCCAGCGTCAGGTCGATCGGGAAGCCGTAGGTGTCGTGGAGCTGGAAGGCGCGGTCACCGCCGAGGACCGAACCGCCGGCGGCCTTCGTCTCCTGCGCGGCGAGGTCGAAGATCTGCGTGCCCTTGCCCAGGGTCTGCCGGAAGGCGTCCTCCTCGGCGTACGCGACCTGCTCGATCCGCGCGAAGTCGGCCTCCAGCTCCGGGTAGGACTGCCGCATGAGGTCCTTGCTGACCGGCAGGAGCTGCGGCAGCGCGGGATCCTCGAAGCCGAGCAGGCGCATCGAGCGCACGGCGCGGCGCAGCAGTCGCCGCAGGACGTACCCGCGAGCCTCGTTGCCCGGGGTGACACCGTCGCCCATCAGCATCAGCCCGCTGCGGACGTGGTCGGCGACCACGCGGAAGCGGACGTCGTCGCCCGGCTCGGCACCGTAGCGGCGACCGGTCAGCTCGCTGGCCCGCTCGATGACCGGGTAGACCTCGTCGATCTCGTAGAGGTTCTCCTTGCCCTGCAGCAGGTAGGCGACGCGCTCGAGTCCCATGCCGGTGTCGATGTTCTGGCTCGGCAACGGCCCGACGACGTCGAAGACGTCCTTGGCGCTGACGTTGGTGATCTCCTCCTGCATGAACACCAGGTTCCAGATCTCCAGGAAGCGGTCCTCGTCGACCACCGGGCCGCCGTCGGGTCCGTAGGCGGCGCCGCGGTCGACGTAGATCTCGCTGCACGGCCCACCGGGGCCGGGCACCCCCATGTGCCAGTAGTTGTCGAGCAGGCCTCGGGCCTGGATCCGCTCGTCGGGCAGACCGGCGATCTCGCGCCACAACCCGCGCGCCTCGTCGTCACCGTCGAGGACGGTGACCCAGATGTCGTCGGCGGCGATGCCGAGCCCACCGGCGGAGACGTCACCGGTGATGAGTCCCCACGCGTGCTCGATCGCCCCGGCCTTGAAGTAGTCGCCGAAGGAGAAGTTGCCGTTCATCTGGAAGAACGTCCCGTGGCGGGTGGTCTTGCCGACCTCCTCGATGTCGAGGGTCCGCACGCACTTCTGCACGCTCGTGGCACGGTCGAAGGGCGGCGTCTCCTGCTGCAGGAAGTACGGCTTGAACGGCACCATCCCGGCGTTGACGAACAGGAGGTTGGGGTCGTCGAACAGCAGCGGCGCCGAGGGCACGACGGTGTGCCCGGCCCGCTCGAAGTGCTCGAGGAAGCGACGGCGGATCTCCGCGGTCTTCATGGTCGGTGGTCCTCCGGGATCGAGAGGGGGTGGACGGTGGTGGTCGGGCGGGTCAGCTCCTGCTCGATCTCGGCGGTGCGCTCGGCCATGCCGTGGCGGACCTCGGCGTTGAACGCACGGACGCCCTCGCCGAGGGCAGCCGCCTGGTCGATGAGACCGGGCATCGACATGCGGTAGGCCGCGCGGCGCGCCTTGACCGAGGCGTAGACGCCGGCGGCGGAGCCGGCGACGAACCAGACGAAGCGGCCGTTCATGCGCCGATCGCCCGGTCCTCGGCCCTGCCGTCGGCCTCGCCGAGCCAGTGCGCGGAGGGCGGGGTCGGGTCCACCGCCAGGTGGGCCGCCCGGGCGGCGCGTCGTCCGGAGCGGAGCCGGTGACGTCGACGGTCGCGGTACTCGCGGCGCACGAGGGCGCCGATGCGGTCGCGGCTCTCCGGTCGCAACGCTCGGGCCACCCCGTGCAGCAGCACCGCGAGCCGGACCTGGGGCCGGCTCAGCGCGGTGGAGACGACCTCCTCGCGACTCGGCGGCACGATCACCCGACCCTCGACGACGCGCACCTCCCGCGGGGCCTGCTGGGGCTCGGGGTCCCGTACCGCGACGGCGGCGGGAGTCGCCGGTTCGGCCGGCGAGGGCGCGTCAGCGTGCTGGTGGCGCGCGACCTGGCGCGCGGCGCGCAGGGCGACGAGGGCCGCGACCACCGCGACGCACGCCAGCACGGCAGTGGCGACGAGGACGACCATGTCGGCAGGCATGGGGACGAGGTTACTCGTTGGTGGTCACGCCGATGCCTCACCGGTCGCGCAGGATGCGACGGATGCGTTCGAGGCGCTCCGCGATCTGCGCCTCCGCCCCGTGCGGTCCCGGCTCGTAGTAGTCGCGACCGTCGACGTCGTCCGGCGCGTACTGCTGGGTCACCACGCCGCGCGGGTCGTCGTGGGCGTAGCGGTAGTGGTGCCCGTGGCCCAGACTCTTGGCACCGCTGTAGTGCGCGTCGCGCAGGGCCGGCGGCACCGCACCGACGCGACCGGCTCGGACGTCGCCCTCGGCGGCGTTGATCGCCGAGACGACGGCGTTCGACTTCGGCGCGGTGGCGAGGTGGATGACCGCCTGCGCCAAGGGGATGCGCGCCTCGGGGAACCCGATCATGGCGACCGCCTGGGCGGTGGCCGTCGCGACGACGAGGGCCGTGGGATCGGCCATGCCGACGTCCTCGCTGGCGTGGATCATGAGCCGGCGGGCGATGAAGCGCGGGTCCTCGCCGGCCTCGACCATGCGCGCGAGGTAGTGCAGGGCGGCGTCCACGTCGGACCCGCGGATGCTCTTGATGAACGCGCTCGTGACGTCGTAGTGCTGGTCGCCCTGCCGGTCGTACCGGACCGCCGCCCGGTCGACCGCGAGGGCGGCGTCGGCCTCCGTGACCTCGGTGCGTCCCTGGGAGGTCGTCGCCCCGGCCGCCGCCTCCAGGTAGGTCAGCACGCGGCGGCCGTCGCCGCCCGCGAGCCGGACGAGGTGAGCGCGAGCGTCGTCACTCAGCGTGACCCGTCCGGCCAGGCCGCGCTCGTCCTCGAGGGCGCGCTCCACCATCGTCTCGACGTCCTCGGTCGACAACGACTGCAGGGTGAGCATGAGGGAGCGGCTCAACAGCGGCGCGATGATGCTGAAGTGCGGGTTCTCGGTGGTGGCGGCCACGAGGGAGACCCACCGGTTCTCCACGCCCGGCAGCAGCGCGTCCTGCTGCGCCTTGCTGAAGCGGTGCACCTCGTCGACGAAGAGCACCGTCTCGGTGCCGTTGCCGAGCGCCCGCCGCGCTCCGGCGATGACGTCGCGCACCTCCTTGACGCCGGCGGAGACCGCGGAGATCTCGACGAACCGGCGGTTGGTGTGGGCGCTGATGAGCGACGCGATGGTGGTCTTGCCGGTGCCGGGCGGCCCCCACAGGACGATGGTGAGCGGCTGGTCGTCGTCGATCATGCGGCGCAGCGGAGAGCCGGGGACGAGCAGGTGCTGCTGACCGACGAGCTCGTCGAGCGAGCGAGGACGCATCCGCACCGCCAGCGGGGCCGAGGCGTGGGTGTTCCCGGCCAGGCTGCCCGAGCCGCCGCCCCCGGCGGACGGGCCCTGTTCGGGCAGGTCGAACAGTCCGTCGCTCATGCGGGCAGCGTAGTCGCCCGAGCCGACGGGACCGACCTCAGACGCTCCCGTCCTCGTCGTCCTCCGGGTCGGCGTCCACGCCGGCCTCGGCCCGCTGCTCGGCGGTGATGGGCGCGGGGGCGGCGGTCAGCGGGTCGTAGCCGCCGCCGGACTTCGGGAAGGCGATGACCTCGCGGATCGAGTCGACGCCGGCCAGGAGCGCGACCGTGCGGTCCCACCCGAAGGCGATGCCGCCGTGCGGCGGGGCACCGAAGCGGAACGCGTCGAGCAGGAAGCCGAACTTCTCCTGCGCCTCGTCCTCGTCGATCCCCATGATCGCGAAGACCTTCTTCTGCACGTCCTCGCGGTGGATGCGGATGGAGCCACCGCCGATCTCGTTGCCGTTGCAGACGATGTCGTACGCCTGGGCGATCGAGCTGCCGGGGTCGGTCAGGTCGGCCGGGTCGCGCGGCGCGGTGAAGGCGTGGTGAACCGCCGTCCACTCGCCGCCACCGACGGCGACGTCGCCGGAGTCGAGCTCGTCGACCGCCTCGAACATGGGCCAGTCGACGACCCAGCAGAACGCCCAGGCGGACTCGTCGATCAGCCCCTCGCGCCGGCCGATCTCCAGGCGTGCGGCACCGAGGAGCTGGCGCGAGGACTTGACCGGACCGGCCGAGAAGTAGACCGCGTCGCCGGGTGCGGCGCCGACGGCCGCGACGAGGCCCTCGCGCTCGGACTCCGAGAGGTTCTTGGCCACGGGTCCGGCGAGCGTGCCGTCCTCCTGCACGAGCACGTAGGCCAGGCCGCGCGCGCCGCGCTGCTTGGCCCAGTCCTGCCAGGCGTCGAGCGTGCGACGCGGCTGCGACGCGCCGCCCGGGTGCACCACGGCGCCGACGTAGGGCGCCTGGAAGACGCGGAAGGGCGTGTCGGCGAAGTAGTCGGTCAGCTCGACGAGCTCGAGGTCCAGGCGGAGGTCGGGCTTGTCGGAGCCGTAGCGCGCCATCGCGTCGGCGTAGCTGATCCGTGGGAACGGCCGCGGCAGGTCGACGTCGATCAGTCGCCACAGCTCGGCGTAGATCTCCTCGGCCAGCGCCATGACGTCGTCGGCGTCGACGAAGCTCATCTCCAGGTCGAGCTGGGTGAACTCGGGCTGCCGGTCGGCGCGGAAGTCCTCGTCGCGGTAGCAGCGGGCGATCTGGTAGTACCGCTCGGTGCCGGCGACCATGAGCAGCTGCTTGAACAGCTGCGGGCTCTGCGGGAGCGCGTACCAGCTGCCGGGTCGCAGCCGTGCGGGCACGAGGAAGTCGCGGGCACCCTCGGGGGTGGAGCGGGTCAGCGTCGGGGTCTCGACCTCGACGAAGCGGTGCTTCTCGAGCACCGAGCGGGCGGCGGCGTTGACCTGGCTGCGCAGGCGCAGGGCGCGTGCGGGACCGCTGCGTCGCAGGTCGAGGTAGCGGTGGCGCAACCGGGCTTCCTCCCCCACGACGCCGGCGGAGGCCGCGGAGGCGTCGTCGATCGGGAACGGCAGGGGTGCCGAGGCGCTCAGCACCTCGACGTCGTCGGCGACGACCTCGATGCGGCCGGTGGGGATGGCGTCGTTCTCGTTGCCGTCGGGGCGGGCACGGACCGTGCCGGTGACCTTGAGGCAGTACTCGGCGCGCAGCTGGTGCGCGACCTCCTCGCGGATCACCACCTGCACGACCCCGCTGGACTCGCGCAGGTCGATGAAGGCCACTCCCCCGTGGTCGCGCCGGCGCGCGACCCAGCCGGCGAGCGTCACCTGCTCACCGATGCTGTCGGCGCTCAGGGTTCCTGCGTCGTGGGTGCGGATCACGGGGTGGTCTCCTCGGGGGGTGCGGGGGTGGGGCGGACGATGCCGGCGCGGAGGTCGTCCGGCGCCGGCGTCCAGGTGGTGGGATCGACGTCGACCTGGTCCCCCGTGCGCAGGTCCTTGACCTGGACGGCGTCGCCGGGGAAGAGGACGTAGGGGATGCCGCGGCGCTCGGCGTGACGGATCTGCTTGCCGAGGCGTTGGGCGGCCGGCGCGACCTCCGTGGCGATGCCGCGCGAGCGCAGCGCCGTGGCCAGCGCGTCGCTGGCGGCACGCTCGGCCTCGTCGTGGACGGCGACGAGCACGACGGACGGGACCGAGCGGTCCGCGACGAGCCCGTCGGCGAACAACGGCGACAGGATGCGCGAGACGCCCAGCGAGATCCCGACGCCCGGGTAGGTGTTCCGGTTGTCGCGGGCGAGCTCGTCGTAGCGCCCGCCGGAGCAGACCGAGCCGAGGTGCTCGTAGCCGGCCATGCGGGTCTCGAACACGGTGCCGGTGTAGTAGTCGAGGCCGCGGGCGATGCGCAGGTCGACCACGACGTCGACGCCTTCGATGCCGGCGCAGCCGTCGATCACGCGGACCAGCTCCGCCAGGCCCTCGGCGAGCAGCTCGTGCTCGACCCCGAGCGCGGTGACCTGCTCGGCGAAGGAGGAGTCCGAGGTGCTGATCGCGGACAGGGCGAGGCAGGCGTCGGCCTGGCGTTCGTCGAGCCCGGCCTGCAGCAACAGTGAGCGGACCGCGTCCTGGGGCAGCTTGTCGAGCTTGTCGACGGCCTGCATGACGGCCGTCGGCTCGGCGACGCCGAGACCGCGGTAGAAGCCTTCGAGCACCTTGCGGTTGCTGACCTGCAGTCGCAGGCGCGGTACCGGGAGCCGCGACAGCGCCTCGGCCATCACGCGAGCCACCTCCACGTCGAAGTGGAACGGCAGGACGTCTCGGGCCACGACGTCGATGTCGGCCTGGGTGAACTCGCGGAAGCGGCCCTGCTGAGGACGCTCCCCGCGCCAGACCTTCTGGATCTGGTAGCGGCGGAAGGGGAACTCGAGGTCGTTGGCGTTCTCGACGACGTAGCGCGCGAACGGGACGGTGAGGTCGAAGTGCAGGGCGAGTGAGTCGGCCGCGTCGTCGTCGGCGTGCAGGCGCCGCACGGCGTAGACCTCCTTGTCGATCTCGCCCTTGCGCAGCAGCTGCTCGACGGGTTCGACGGCCCTGGTCTCGAGGCCGGCGAACCCGTGCAGCTCGAACGTCTCCCGCAGCAGGTCGATCACCCGCTGCTCCACGGCGCGCTGCGCGGGGAGCCACTCGGGGAAGCCGGAGAGCCTGCTCATGCGCCGAGCTCCGCGAGGAAGGGGTTGGTGGCCCGCTCGCGACCGATCGACGTCTGCGGCCCGTGACCGGGCAGCACCGCGACGTCGTCGGCCAGCGGGAGGACACGCTCGCGCAGGCTCCGCAACATCTCCTCGTGCGAGCCGCCGGCGAGGTCGGTGCGGCCGATGGAGCCGGCGAAGAGGAAGTCACCGGAGAACATGACCTGGGAGATGTCCTCCGGCCCCGGGTAGTCGACGCGGTAGAAGACCGTGCCGGGGGTGTGGCCCGGCACGTGGTCGACGGTGACCGTGAGCCCGTCGACCTCGATCGAGGCTCCGTCGACGGCGTCGCGGACGTCCGCGGGCTCGGTGAACTCGGGGACGTCGTGCATGCCGAGCTGCGCGCGGAGCATCGCCGCGGACTGGCCGGAGATCGCGGCCATCGGGTCGCTCAGGAGGTGGCGGTCGGCGGGGTGGATCCACACCGGTGCGTCGTGCTCGGCGGCGACGTCCTGCGCGCACCACATGTGGTCGAAGTGGCCGTGCGTGATCAGCACCGCGACGACGTCGAGGTCGTGCTCGCGGACGACCTGCCGCACACCCTCGACGCTCTCCATCCCGGGGTCGACGACGGCGCACCCCGTGCCGGGTCCGCGCGACAGCAGGTAGCAGTTGGCCTGGAGCGGGCCGGCCGGGAAGGACGTGAGGAGCACGCCCGTCAGGGTACGCGAGCGCCTGCTCCGACCTCGCGGGCGATACCGCCCCGTCGGTGCACCTAGACTGTCGGGCATGAGTTCTGTGGCCGAGCACCCGTGGGGTCGCGTCGACGCCGAGGGAAACGTCTACGTCCGCACCGGTGAGTCCGAGCGCCTGATCGGCCAGTGGCTGAGTGGGGACCCGCAGGAGGGCATCGCGTTCTACGAGCGCCGCTTCCAGGGGCTGCAGACCGAGGTCGAGCTGCTGGAGAAGCGGCTCGAGGGCGGCACGCTCTCCCCCGACGACGCCGCCAAGGCCCTGGCGAAGGTGCGTGCGGAGGTCACCGACGCCTCGGCCCTGGGCGACCTGGGCGCGCTCGAGGCCCGGCTGGACGCCCTGTCGCCCGCGATCGACCAGCAGCGCGAGCAGCGTCGCCGCGAGCGCGAGGCCAAGCAGGCCGAGGCCGCCAAGGAGAAGGAGCGCATCGCCGCCCGGGCGGAGTCGATCGCCGAGAGCGACGACTGGCGCGCCGGCGCCGACACCCTGCGCGACCTCCTCGAGGAGTGGAAGGCGCTCCCGCGGCTCTCCAAGAAGGCCGACGACGAGCTCTGGCACCGCTTCAGCACGGCACGCAGCGCCTACACCAAGCGACGCAAGGCCCACTTCGCCGAGCAGAACACCCAGCGCGAGGCCTCCGCGAAGGTCAAGGAGAAGCTGATCGCCGAGGCGGAGGCGCTCTCCACCTCCACCGACTGGGGTCCGACGTCGACCGCCTACCGCGACCTCATGAATCGTTGGAAGGCTGCTGGTCCGGCACCGCGCAAGGTCGAGGACAAGCTCTGGAAGCGGTTCCGCGGGGCCCAGGACGTGTTCTTCGCCGCCCGGGAGGCGGCCAACGCCGAGAAGGACAAGGAGTTCGCGGCGAACGCCGTGGTCAAGGAGGCGCTGCTCGCCGAGGCCGAGGCGCTGCTGCCCGTCACCGACCTGGACGCGGCCCGCAAGGGCCTGAACGACATCGCCGAGCGCTGGGAGGCGGCCGGCAAGGTCCCTCGCGATCGCATCAAGGAGCTCGAGGGCCGTCTGCGCACCGTCGAGCAGGCAGTCCGCGCGGCCGGCGAGCAGGAGTGGAAGCGGACCGATCCCGAGAAGTCCGCGCGCGCCGACGACATGATCGGCAAGCTGCAGCGGGCCATCGACGAGACCCAGGAGTCGCTGTCGAGGGCCGAGTCGGCCGGCAACGCGAAGAAGGTCGGCGAGCTGCAGGACAAGCTCGCGTCCCAGGAGTCATTCCTGGCGATGGCCAAGAAGGCCGCGGCCGACTACAGCTGAGGTCGCAGCGGTTGCCCTACTGCGTGACGCGGTAGACGTCGAACACGCCCTCGACTCCGCGCACGGCCCTCAGGACGTGACCGAGGTGCTTCGGATCGGCCATCTCGAAGGTGAACTTCGACAGCGCGACGCGGTCGCGCCCCGTGCTCAGCGACGCGGACAGGATGTTCACGTGCTGGTCGGAGATGATGCGCGTGATGTCGCTGAGCAGGCGTGGGCGGTCGAGGGCCTCGACCTGGATCGCGACGAGGAACGTGCTCTGCGCCGTGGGCGCCCACTCGACGTCGACGAGCCGCTCCGGCTCCGAGCGCAGCGAGTGCAGGTTGACGCAGTCGGCGCGGTGCACGGAGACGCCGGAGGTGCGGGTGACGAACCCTTCGATGTCGTCGCCGGGCACGGGGGTGCAGCAGCGCGCCAGCTTGACCATGACGTCGCCGCCGAGCCCCGCCACCACGATGCCGGCCTCCCCGGAATCGGGCCGCGCCCGACGCGTGCGCCCGGTCGGCAGCTGGGTGCCCTCGGCGAGGTCCTCCTCGGCCCCTTCGCGCCCGCCGGCGAGGGCGATGACGCGCTCGATGACGTTCTGGGCACCGACGTGGTTCTCCCCCACGGCTGCGTACAGCCCGGAGACGTCGGTCAGGTTGAGGTCCTTGGCGACCGTGTCGAGGGCCTCGTGCTTGAAGATGCGGTGCAGCGGGAGGTTCTCCTTGCGCATCTGCTTGGCGATCAGCTCGCGGCCGTGCTCGATGGCCTCCTCGCGGCGCTCCTTGGTGAACCACTGCTTGATCTTGTTGCGCGCCCGTGGGCTCCCGACGAACTCGAGCCAGTCGCGGCTCGGTCCGGCATCGGGCGACTTGGACGTGAAGATCTCGACGACGTCGCCGGTGGACAGCGTCGACTCCAGGGAGACGAGGCGGCCGTTGACGCGCGCGCCGATGCACGCGTGCCCCACCTCGGTGTGCACGGCGTAGGCGAAGTCGACCGGGGTCGAACCCTCGGGCAGCTGGATGACGTCGCCGCGCGGCGTGTAGGCGTAGACGCCGGCACTGTTCATCTCGAAGCGCAGCGTGTCGAGGAAGTCGACGGAGTCCTCGGTCTCGGACTGCCAGTTCATCAGCTCGCGCAGCCACTGCATGTCGTCGCTGCTCGGCGCCGTGCCCTGCTTGCCGGACTGCGGCTTGCTGGACTTCGCGGTGGCGTCCTGCTTGTACTTCCAGTGCGCGGCGACGCCGTACTCGGCGCGGCGGTGCATGGCGTGGGTGCGGATCTGCAGCTCGACCGGCTTGCCCTGCGGACCGATGACCGTCGTGTGCAGCGACTGGTACATGTTGAACTTCGGGACGCTGATGTAGTCCTTGAAGCGTCCCGGGATCGGGTTCCAGCGGGCGTGCAGGACCCCCACGACGGCGTAACAGTCGGCGACGGTCTCGACGAGGATGCGCACGCCGACGAGGTCGAAGATGTCGGAGAACTCGCGTTCGCGGACCAGCATCTTCTGGTAGATCGAGTAGTAGTGCTTGGGCCGTCCGGTGACCGTCGCGCTGACCTTCGCGTGCCGCAGGTCGGACTCGACGTCTCCGATCACCCGCTCCAGGAACTGTCCGCGCGACGGCGCCCGGTCGGCGACCAGTCGGACGATCTCGTCGTAGACCTTGGGGTGCAAGGTGGCGAAGGCGAGGTCCTCGAGCTCCCACTTGATGGTGTTCATGCCCAGGCGGTGTGCCAGGGGGGCGAAGATCTCGAGGGTCTCGGTCGCGATCCGCTCCTGCTTGTCGCGGCGCAGGTAGCGCAAAGTACGCATGTTGTGCAACCGGTCGGCGAGCTTGATGACCAGGACCCGGATGTCCCGGCTCATCGCGACGACCATCTTGCGGATGGTCTCGGACTGGGCGGACTCGCCGTAGGCGACCTTGTCGAGCTTGGTGACGCCGTCGACGAGCTGGACGACCTCCTCGCCGAAGTCCTCGCGCAGCTCCTCGAGCGTGTAGGGCGTGTCCTCGACGGTGTCGTGCAGCAGCGCGGCGCACAGGGTGGGCGCGGTCATGCCGAGCTCGGCCAGGATCGTGGCGACGGCGAGGGGGTGGGTGATGTAGGGGTCGCCGCTCGTGCGGGTCTGACCATCGTGCATGCGCTCGGCGATCTCGTACGCACGTCGGACGACCTCGACGTCGCCCTTGGGGTGGGTCGAGCGGAAGACCGTCAGCAGCGGGTCGAGCACCGGGTTGGTCGACAACGCGCCGCGACCGCCGATGCGCGCCAGCCGGCTGCGCACGCGCACCGACGTCGGCGCTGCCTCCGTCTTGTCCTCGGGACGTTGCGGGGCAGGCGCCGTCGTCCGGTCGGTGTCGACGCGATCTGCCACAGGGCCTCCTGGTCCGACCTCCAGTCTAGGTCAGGACAGCAGACCGGTGACGATGGAGGCGCCGGTGGTGAGCACCAGGGCCGCGACGAGGACGATGGCGATGATGCGGACGGTCTTCGTGCTCACGGGGCTCCTCGGTCGGTCGGAGGTCAGTAGGTGTGCAGGGCGGTCAGGGGCGTGGGCTCGAGCCGGCCTCGGCCACCGAGGGCGCCGATCTCGATCATGACGAGGTGGCCGACGACCGTGGCCCCGGCCTCCTCGACCAGCGACTGCGTCGCGGTCAGCGTGCCTCCGGTGGCGAGGACGTCGTCGACGACGACGACCCGTGCGCCCGGCGCGAGGGCGTCGACGTGGATCTCCAGGGTCGCCGTGCCGTACTCGAGGTCGTAGGTCGCGGCCCGCGTCTCGGCGGGCAGCTTGCCCTCCTTGCGGACCGGGAGGAACGGGACGGCCAGCTCGCGCGCCATGGGCGCCCCGAGCACGAACCCGCGCGACTCGACGCCGAGCACGGCGTCGAGCTGTCCGAGTCCGCGCGCCGCGTCCGCCATCGCGGACAGGACGGCGTCGAAGCCGGCCGGGTCGGAGAGCAGGGGCGTGATGTCACGGAAGGTGACACCGGGCTCCGGCCAGTCCTCGATGGGCCGGACGAGACCGGTGATGGCGCGCGTGGCTGCGTCGTTCATGGGTGGTGAGCCGATCAGGACAGATCGACGTCGCACTCCTCGCGGGCGTGCTCCTCGATCGTCTCGGCGGCCTGCCGGGTCTCCTCGCTGCCGATCTGCTGGAACTCCGCGGCGAGGGCCTGCAGGTCCTCGAGCTCGACACCCTCGGGGAGCTCCCCGGACTGCGCGTTGCTGAGGTCCTCGAAGGTGATGCCGGCCTCCTCGAGCGCGGTCTGCACCTGCTCGATGCTGTCATCGAGCTGGGACCACTCCTCGGAGATCTTCTCCGGGGCGGCATCGGCGAGGTCGCGCAGCGTCTGGAAGGTCTCGTCGAGGTCACCGCCGGTGGTGTCACCGCTGTTGAGCGTCTCGAAGTCCTCCTGCGCGGACTCCAGCTGGGAGCAGTAGGCGTCGGTGTCGCTGCCGCACGCGGTCAGGGTGAGCGAGACCAGCGCGGCGCCGGCCACGGCGAGCTTCAGCTTCATGGAGTGCTCCTGCATCGAGGTGTCGGAGGGACCGGACGAGCGCCCGACCCCGGGTCATCATGCCACGACCGGTTCAGCGGGTCTCCGACTCCGGTCCCGGGTCGACGACGGGCTCCTCGACGGAGGCGACGGCGTGCCGGTTGACCGTGATGACAGTGCCGGGCGCGATCTCCAGGTCGGCCTCGGTGTCCCTCAGAGCGACGAGTCGCCCGTAGATGCCGCTGGCGAGCATCACCCGCTGACCCTCGCTGAGGGATTGCTGCGTCTGCTGGAAGTCGCGCTGGCGCTTGCGCGCCGGGCGCAGGACCAACAGGTAGAAGATGACGATCAGCAGCAGGAGCGGGATGAGGCTCACGACGGGGTCGGACACGAGGAGGGACTCCAGGGGACTCGGGAATGACGTCAGCGTCGACGGGCGACGCACCCGGTCATGGTTCCACGTCGCCGGTGTCCAGGCTCAACTGACCCGTCGTCGATGTCGCGGGCACGGGCAGGCCCAGGTGCTCCCACGCCGCCGGTGTCGCCACGCGCCCTCGGGGCGTCCGCGCCAGGAAGCCGAGGCGGACGAGGAAGGGCTCGGCGACCTCCTCGACGGTCTCGCGTTCCTCGGCGACGGCGACGGCGAGGGTGCTCAGGCCCACCGGTCCCCCGCCGAAGCTGCTGCACAGCGCGTGCAGGACCGCGCGGTCGAGCCGATCGAGCCCGAGCGGGTCGACCTCGTAGAGCTCCAGGGCCGCTCGCGCGGAGGTCTCGTCGACCGTGCCGTCACCGCGCACCTGGGCGTAGTCGCGGACGCGCCGCAGCAGCCGGTTGGCGATGCGGGGGGTGCCGCGGGACCGCCCGGCGATCTCGCGTCCTCCGTCGTCGGTGATCCTCAGGTCGAGCAGACGGGCCGAACGGTCGACGATGCTGTGCAGCTCGGCGGGTTCGTAGAAGTCCAGCTGGGCGGTGAACCCGAACCGGTCACGCAGCGGACCCGGCAGCAGACCCGCGCGCGTGGTGGCCCCGACGACGGTGAACGGCGGGATCTCCAGCGGGATGGCGGTGGCGCCGGGACCCTTGCCGACGACGACGTCGACGCGGAAGTCCTCCATCGCCATGTAGAGCAGCTCCTCGGCCGGGCGCGACATCCGGTGGATCTCGTCGATGAACAGGACGTCGCCCTCGGTGATCCCCGACAAGATGGCGGCGAGGTCGCCGGCGTGCTGGATCGCCGGGCCGCTCGTCAACCTCAGCGGGGCACTGATCTGGTGGGCGATGATCATCGCGAGGGTCGTCTTGCCGAGCCCGGGAGGACCGGACAGGAGGACGTGGTCGGGACTGGCGCCGCGCGCCAGGGCAGCCTCGAGCACGAGCGAGAGCTGCTCGCGCACGCGGTCCTGCCCGATGAGCTCGTTCAGCGTGCGGGGACGCAGCGCCGCCTCGAACTCGCGGTCGTCGAGGCTCGCACCGGCGGCGACGACGTCGTCTCGGTCGAACTCGGTCATGGGCTCCATCCTGCCTGCCTCAGGTCTTGGACAGCGTGCGCAGCGCCGCCCGCAGGACCCCGGAGACGTCCCCGGCGGCCGCCTCCGGGCCGTCGGCGACGTTCTCGACGGCGCGACCGGCGTCCTTGGCCGACCAGCCGAGCCCCTGCAGCGCCTCGAGGACCTGGTCGCGCCACGGTGCCGACGCGACCGTGCCACTGGCGCTCGTCGTGATCGGGCCGACGCGGTCCTTCAGCTCGACGACGATGCGCTCGGCGCCCTTGCGACCGATGCCGGGCACGGCCATGAGCGCCGCGTGGTCCTCCCCCGCGATGGCCGAGCGCAGCGTGTCCGGGGCCATGACCGCGAGCATCGCCTGCGCGACCTTCGGTCCGACGCCCGAGGCGGTCTGGACGAGCTCGAACATGTCGCGCTCGGCCTCGTCGGCGAACCCGTAGAGGGTGAGGGAGTCCTCACGGACCACGAGGGACGTGGCGAGCTGCGCCTCGGCGCCCCGGCGCAGCCCGGCGATGGTGCCGGGAGTGCACAGGACGAGGTGTCCGACCCCGCCGACGTCGAGGACCACGGCGTTGAGACTCACCGTGGCCACCGTGCCCCTCAGGTGCGCGATCACCGGGCACCGGCCTTGGCGATCGCCTCGGCGAGCCGGTTCTGCGCTCCCCCGCGCCAGATGTGGCAGATGGCCAGAGCGAGGGCGTCGGCAGCGTCGGCCGGACGAGGCGCGGCGCTCAGGCGCAGCACGCGGGTGACCATCTGCGTGACCTGTTCCTTGTCGGCCCGTCCGCTCCCGGTGACGGCGGCCTTGACCTCACTCGGCGTGTGCAGGTGCACGGGGATGCCGTGACGGGCCGCGAGCATCATCGCCACGCCGCTGGCCTGCGCCGTGCCCATCACGGTGCGGACGTTGTGCTGGCTGAAGACCCGTTCCACGGCGACGGCGTCGGGGCGCAGCCGCACGATCCGTTCCTCGATCCCCTCGGCCAGGCGTGCGAGCCGCAGGGCGGGGTCGAGGTCGGCCGGGGTGCGCAGCACGTCGACCTCGACGAGGGCGAGCGGTCGGCCGACCGATCCTTCGACGACGCCGACGCCGAGGCGGGTCAGGCCGGGATCGACGCCGAGCACGCGGGTGCCGGGACGTGGGGAACGCATGTTCGAACCGTAATGCACCTCACCGACCGTCCTCGGCAGCAACACGCGGCCGGGCGCGCGGATCAGACCTCCGCCATGACCTCGTCGGTGGCGTCGAAGTTCGCGTAGACGTTCTGGACGTCGTCGCAGTCCTCGAGCGCGTCGATGAGCTTGAGGACCTTGCGGGCACCGTCGACGTCGACCTCGACCTCGACCGACGGCACGAAGGACGCGTCGGCGGACTCGTAGTCGAGGCCGGCCTCCTGGAGCGCCGTGCGGACGGCGACGAGGTCGGTCGCCTCGCAGACGACCTCGAAGGTCTCGCCGTGGTCGTTGACCTCCTCGGCGCCGGCGTCGAGGACGGCCATGAGGACGTCGTCCTCGGTGGTCTCGCCGTCACCCTGGACGCGCGCGACGACGATGACGCCCTTGCGGTTGAACATGTAGGAGACCGAACCCGGGTCGGCCATCGTGCCGCCGTTGCGGGACATGGCGGTGCGAACCTCCATGGCGGCGCGGTTCTTGTTGTCCGTGAGGCACTCCACGAGGACCGCGACGCCGCCGGGGGCGTACCCCTCGTACATGATGGTCGTGTAGTCGACGCCACCCCCGTCGACGCCTCCGCCGCGCTTGACCGCCCGGTCGATGTTGTCGTTCGGGACCGACGACTTCTTGGCCTTCTGGATCGCGTCGTAGAGCGTGGGGTTGCCGTCGGGATCGGGGCCGCCGGTGCGCGCCGCCACCTCGATGTTCTTGATGAGCTTGGCGAACAGCTTGCCGCGCTTGGCGTCGATCGCGGCCTTCTTGTGCTTGGTCGTCGCCCACTTGGAGTGGCCTGACATGGGGTTCCTTCCCTAGGCGGTGACGAGGTCCAGGAAGTGCCGGTGCAGCCGCAGGTCGTCGTCCACCTCCGGGTGGAAGGACGTCGCGAGCAGCCGACCCTGCCGGACCGCAACGATCCTACTGGGAGCCCCGTCGCCCTCGCCCACGGCGACCGAGGCGAGCACCTCGACGTCCGGGCCCGCCTCCTCGATCCAGGGCGCGCGGATGAAGACCGCGTGCACCGGGTCCTCGAACATCGGGAAGTCGAGGTCGGCCTCGAAGGAGTCGACCTGCCGGCCGAAGGCGTTGCGCCGCACGGTGGCGTCGAGACCACCGAGGGTCTCCTGCCCGGGGGCGCCGTCACGCAGCCGGTCGGCGAGCAGGATCATCCCGGCGCACGTGCCGAAGGTCGGCAGACCGCCCGTGATCGCTTCTCGCAGTGCGTCGCGGATGCCGAAGACCGACGCGAGCTTGATCATCGTCGTGGACTCCCCGCCGGGGAGCACGAGGCCGTCGCAGCGTCCGAGCTCCTCGACCCGCCGGACCCTGAGCGTCCGGACGCCGAGCCGCTCGAGGGCCTCGACGTGCTCGCGGACATCACCCTGCAGGGCCAGGACGCCGACGGTGGGGGTGCTCACCGGACCAGCCTAGTCAGCACTCCTCACAGCCCAGTCGACGGCGGTGGGGCGGTCTCGGGTCCGCTGGTCCACCGCCGTCGCTCCCTCTCGAGCATCCCTCCCGATTGGGTCCTGGGTGAGGACTCGTCGTCTTCCTGATCGGCGGCTGGTCCCCCTCACGACCCACCATACGCTCTCGGGACCTCGACCACAGAGACTTGCCACCCGAAGCGGCCCGCGCAGGAAGGAGTCCGAGATGACCGCGGCCCTACACGTCGGTCACCAGCCGCGCGTCTCCAGGCGGTGGTGCTCGGGGATGTCGTCGACGTTGATGCCGACCATCGCCTCGCCGAGACCGCGGGAGACCTTGGCGACGACGTCGGGATCGTCGTAGAAGGTGGTGGCCTTGACGATGGCCTCGGCGCGCTGGGCGGGGTTGCCGGACTTGAAGATGCCGGACCCGACGAACACACCCTCGGAGCCGAGCTGCATGACGAGCGCGGCGTCGGCGGGGGTCGCGATGCCGCCGGCGGTGAAGAGGGTGACGGGCAGCTTGCCGAGCTCGGCGACCTCACGCACCAGCTCGTAAGGCGCCTGCAGCTCCTTGGCTGCGACGTACAGCTCGTCGTCGCGCAGCGACTGCAGGCGGCGGATCTCGCCGGTGATCTTGCGGATGTGGGTGACGGCGTTGGAGACGTCGCCGGTACCGGCCTCGCCCTTGGAGCGGATGAAGGCGGCACCCTCGGTGAGCCGGCGCAGCGCCTCGCCGAGGTTGGTCGCGCCGCACACGAAGGGGACGTTGAACGCCCACTTGTCGATGTGGTTGGCGTAGTCCGACGGGGACAGGACCTCGGACTCGTCGATGTAGTCGACCCCGAGGCTCTGCAGCACCTGCGCCTCGGCGAAGTGTCCGATGCGGGCCTTGGCCATGACGGGGATGGAGACGGCCTCGACGATGCCGTCGATGAGGTCGGGGTCGCTCATGCGGGCGATGCCGCCCTGGGCACGGATGTCGGCAGGCACGCGCTCGAGGGCCATGACGGCGACGGCGCCGGCGTCCTCGGCGATCTTGGCCTGCTCGGCGTCGACGACGTCCATGATGACGCCGCCCTTGAGCATCTCGGCCATTCCACGCTTGACTCGGGCGGTTCCCACGACGTTGTTCTCTTCGGTGCTCACGCTCCAAGTCTACGTGGCGCCGGTACGAGCAACGCGGCAGTCCGGTCCGTGAGCAGGTGGTTGACCGTCTCGAGCGAGCAGGCCTTGTTGGTGCCGATGAAGCCCGTCGGTCCGCGCTTCGCCCAGCCGACGACGTACGTGGCCGGCAGGACGTCGCCACCGGGCTCGGCGAGCACCCGTCCCTCGACGTTCGGGATGCGGTGCGTCACCGGGTCGAAGGGCACGCCGGGCAGTGGCGCGGACCGGTAGCCGACCGATCGCAGGACGGTCGTGGTCGTGATGACGTCGTGCTCGTCGGTCGGCACGGCGCGCACCTGACCCAGGGCGTCGGTCTCGAGCCGCGTCCGGACGACGCGCAGGCCGGTCACGGCGTCCTCGCCCAGGACCTCGACCGGCGCTGTCAGGAAGCGCAGCACGATCCGTCGACGACCGGGTGCGGCCTCACCATCGGTGCCCTCGCGCAACAGGCGACTCTTGGCGTCGTCCCCGCCGAGCAGCTCGCGCTGCGGCACGACGACGTCGACGTCGTCGTGGTGCAGGAGCCCCACGAGCTCGGGCACGGTGAAGGCCGCCTCCGCCGGTCCGCGGCGCGCGAGGATCTCCACCTCCCGCACCTGGCTGGAGCGCAGGGCGTCGAGCGCGTGCTCGGCGATGTCGGTCCGGGCCAGGGTGTCGACGTCGCTCAGCACGATCCTCGCGACGTCGAGGGCGACGTTCCCGTTGCCGACGACGACGATCTTCTCCGCGGAGAGGTCGAGCGGTGCCTCGACGTGGTCGGGGTGGCCGTTGTACCAGGCGACGACGTCGGTCGCGGTCGCGTTGCCGGGCAGGTCCTCCCCCGGTACGCCGATGCGCCGGTCGAGGGGAGCGCCCGTGGCGTAGACGACCGCGTCATGGGTCTCGACGAGCTCGTCGTGGGTCACGTCGGTGCCGAGCTCGACGCCGAGCCGGTAGGAGAAGCCGGGCTGGGACTCGATCTGGCGGAACAGGCCCGTGATCGACCGGGTCTGCGGGTGGTCCGGCGCGACCCCGTACCGGACGAGTCCGTGCGGCGCCGCGAGGCGGTCGTACACGCGGACGCAGACGCGACGTTGCTTGAGCAGCTCGTCGGCCGCGTACAGCGCAGCGGGCCCGGCACCCACGATGGCGACGTCGAGGCGCTCCCGCTCGGGCAGACGCACGACGGGAGGCACCGGCGCCTGGGGCGGCCGAGTGGGCGACTCCAGACCGTTGCCGACGTCGGAGTCGGCGTGGAAGAGGGCGTTCAGCTCGACGAAGACCATCTCGTCCGGGCTCAACCGCTCGGCCGGCTTGATGGCCCCGACGGGGCAGGCGCGGACGCAGGCGCCGCAGTCGACGCATGCCTGCGGGTCGATGTAGACCATCTCGGCGGTCGCGAAGTCCGGCTCGTCCGGCGTCGGGTGGATGCAGTTCACCGGGCAGGCGAAGGCGCAGGACGCATCGCCGCAGCACGGCTGCGTGACGACGTGGGGCACGTCAGGCGACGTCGAGCAGACGGGCCGGCGGCTCGCTGCGGTAGCGGGACGCGCGGCCGTCGATCTTCAGCCAGCGCCAGACGCGTCGTGAGGAGCGCGTCATGAGCGTCGACTCCTCGGCCAGCATGCGCACGTCACTGAACAGCTCGGCCAGGAAGGCGCGAGCCTCGGGTGAGTCCCAGTACAGCTCCTTCACGACGTCCTTCGGCACCCCCATCTCGGTGGTGAGCTCCTTCGGCGGCACCAGGATCAGGTCGGCGGCGACCCGCATGATGACGGGGAACAGCATCGACATGATCCACCGGTCGACGCGGCCCAGGTGCGGGCCGCTGCGCTGGATGTAGGCGTGGGCGAAGGAGATGTGACGCGCCTCCTCCGCCACGTGGATCTGCATGATCCGCCGCATGATGGGCGGCAACCCGTCCGCCTCCCGCAGGAGCTTCTTCTGCGTGTGGTCGATCGGCTCCTCGCCGGCGAGGACGGCGATGAAGAAGCCCAGCGGGTAGCGCGAGGCCATCAGCGGGACGAGTCCGTGGACGGCGCGCATCCACCGCGGCATGCCGGGCACGTCGGCCCCGATGCGGTTGACGCACTCCTGGAACATCTGCGTGTGGTGGCACTCCTCCGTCGCCTCGTGCGTGAGGTAGCGGAACTCGGCCGAGCCGTTCGGGCGGGTGAAGACGTACTGCATGATCCCTCGGATGAGGATGTTCTCGAACTGGAGGCCGACCTTGAAGATGTTGGCGTAGCGCCACATCCCGATCTCGATCTTCCGCTCGACGGGCAGTGCCTGGTACCACGCGTGGCCACCCAGCGGGTCGGCCTCGGGGAGGACCCATCGCTCGTCGGTGGGGTCGATGGCGAAGTCGGGGTGGTCCCACGGCACGTCGACGAAGGCGTCGAAGTTGCGCTGTACCGAGGCCCGCGAGAGCTGGTCCAGCGTGGCCTCGTACTCGGTCCGGTCCTGGCCGGCGAGGGCGTCCTGGGTGGCGTCGAGATCGGTCTCGTCCATCAGCGTCATGACGCCAGCATGATGCGCCACAAGACTATGTGTCAAGACTGATGTCACATAGATGGTGTCACTGTTCGGAGGGTCGAGGCACGGCCTGTCGGTGGACGATGAGCATGCGCTGCACGACCGTGACCAGACTCGCGATCGCAAGCGCCCACAGGGTGATCTCGGTGAGGACCGGCAGCCCGAACAGACCGTTCAGTCCCGTCATCACGAGGATCGCCACGAGCCGGTCGGCCCGCTCCGCGATGCCACCCTTGGCCTGCATGCCGAGACTCTCGGCACGCGCCCGCGCGTAGGAGGTGAGGTTGCCGAGGAACAGGCAGGCCAGGCTCAGGCACAGGTAGAGCCAGGGGCCTCCGAGCGTCGTCTCGGGATCGGTGCCGGCGTAGTACAGCACCAGGCCGCCGAAGATGGCGGCGTCGCCGACGCGGTCGAGCGTGGAGTCGAGGAACGCGCCCCACGACGACGACGTCCCCGACTGCCGCGCCATGTAGCCGTCGATCAGGTCGCTGAAGACGAAGGCGGTGATGACCAGGACCCCGACGAAGAACTGCCCGCGGGGGAAGAACCACAGGGCACCGGCGACGACGCCGATCGTGCCGACGATGGTGACGTGGTCGGGCTTGACCCCCAGTCGCAGGAGCAGGTCGGCGACCGGCGCCCAGAGGTTGGTCCAGAACTGGCGGAAGCGTTCGAGCATCAGGTGGCTCCGGGGTCGTCGTGGCGTGCGGGGGCGGGCCAGGCGTCGGCCAGCAGGTCGCGGGTGTCCTCGAGCAGTTGCGGCAGGGTCTTGGTCTGCCCGAGCACGGTCATGAAGTTGGCGTCGCCGGACCACCGCGGCACGACGTGCTGGTGCAGGTGCGCGGCGAGCGACCCACCGGCCACTCCCCCGAGGTTCAGCCCGACGTTGAAGCCGTCGGGCGCGGAAACCGTGCGGATCACCTGCAGTGCCGTCTGCGTCAGCGCCGCCACCTCGGCGGTCTCGACATCGTCGAGCTCGGTGTAGTCGGCGACGTGCCTCGTCGGGATGACCATGAGGTGCCCGGGGTTGTACGGGTACAGGTTGAGCACCACGAAGCACGCCGCGCCACGATGAACGACGAGGTCCGACCCCGCCCCTCCCGCGGCGATCCGGCAGAACGGACACTCCTGTCCCTCGCCGAGACCGGACCCCGGCTCCTCGCCCCGGACGTAGGACATCCGGTACGGGGCCCACAGCCGTTGCAGACGATCCACGGCTCAGACCTGGGCGCGCGTCGCGACGGCCTCGAGGATGCGGGTGACGGCCTCGTCGACCGGCACGCCGTTCTCCTGCTCGCCGTTGCGGTAGCGGAAGGAGACCGCGTCGTTCTCGACGTCGTTGTCACCGACGATGAGCATGAACGGCACCTTCTGCGTCTGCGCGGTGCGGATCTTCTTCTGCATACGCTCGTCGGAGTCGTCGACCTCGAAACGGATGCCCGCGCCCTTGAGCCGGACCCCGAGGGTGCGCAGGTACTCGACGTGCCGCTCGGCGACCGGGATGCCGACGGCCTGGACCGGCGCGAGCCAGGGAGGGAAGGCACCGGCGTAGTGCTCGACGAGGACGCCGAGGAACCGCTCGATCGAGCCGAACTTCGCCGAGTGGATCATCACCGGCTGCTGGCGGGTGCCGTCGGCCGCGACGTACTCGAGGGCGAACCGGTCGGGCGACGGCTGGTTGAAGTCGTACTGGATGGTGGACATCTGCCACGTCCGGCCGATCGCGTCGCGGGCCTGCACCGAGACCTTCGGACCGTAGTAGGCGGCTCCGCCGGGATCGGGCACCAGCTCGAGACCGGTCTCGGAGCACACGTCGGCCAGGACCTGGGTCGCCTTCTCCCAGTCCTCGTCGGACCCGATGAACTTGTCCTTCGACTCGTCGCGGGTCGACAGCTCGAGGTAGAAGTCGTCGAGACCGAAGTCGCGCAGCAGGCTGAGCACGAAGTTCAGCAGGTGTCGGATCTCGTCGGGGGCCTGCTCGGGGGTGACGTAGGAGTGGGAGTCGTCCTGCGCGAACCCGCGCACACGAGTGAGTCCGTGGATCACTCCGGACTTCTCGTTGCGGTACACGTGCCCGAACTCGAACAGCCGCAGCGGCAGGTCGCGGTAGGAGCGCTGGCGCGAGCGGTAGATGAGGTTGTGCATCGGGCAGTTCATCGCCTTGAGGCGATAGTCCTGTCCGTCGACGTCGAGCGCCGGGAACATGCCGTCGCCGTAGTACGGCAGGTGCCCGGAGGTGTGGAACAGCTCCTCACGGGCGATGTGCGGGGTGCCGACGTACTCGAACCCCTCCTCGATGTGCCGCTGGCGGACGTAGTCCTCCATGGCGCGCTTGATGACGCCGCCCTTGGGGTGGAAGACCGGGAGGCCGGAGCCGATCTCGTCGGGGAAGCTGAACAGGTCGAGCTCGTTGCCGAGGCGGCGGTGGTCGCGGCGCTGGGCCTCCTCGAGGCGGTGCAGGTAGTCCTCCTGCGCCTCCTTGGTGGGCCACGCGGTGCCGTAGATGCGCTGCAGCTGCTTGTTCTTCTCGTTGCCGCGCCAGTAGGCCGCCGCCGAGCGCATGAGCCGGAAGGCGGGGATGCGCTTGGTGGTGGGCAGGTGCGGACCGCGGCACAGGTCCTTCCAGGCGAGCGAACCGTCGCGCTTGAGGTTGTCGTAGATGCTCAGCCCGCCGTCGCCCACCTCGACGCTCGCACCCTCGGCGGCGTCCCCTGCCGACGACTTCAGCCCGATGAGCTCGAGCTTGTACGGCTCGCCGGCCAGCTCGTCGCGGGCGGCGTCGTCGTCGATCTCGCGACGGTCGAACTTCTGACCCTCCTTGACGATCTTCTTCATCCGCGCCTCGATCTTCGCAAGATCGTCGGGAGTGAAGGGCTCCTCGACGTCGAAGTCGTAGTAGAAGCCGTCGGTGATCGGCGGGCCGATGCCGAGCTTGGCGTCCGGGAAGAGGTCCTGCACGGCCTGGGCCATCACGTGCGCGGTGGAGTGACGCAGGATGTCGAGGCCGTCGGGGCTGTCGATGGCGACCGGCTCGACGCTCTGGCCGTCGTTGAGCTCCGTGGCGAGGTCGCGCAGCTCCCCGTCGATGCGTGCGGCGACGACCTCGGGGGTCTCGGCGAACAGCTGCCACGCCTTGGTGCCGGGATCGACCTCGCGACGCTCGTCGTGGACGGTGACGGACATGCTCATGCGGACTCCCGGTCTCTTCGACGACCCCTACGGCTGGGCCGTTCAGCTCGCCGCGATGCTACCGGTCGCGCCCTTCGTGACGCTCACCCAGCCGACGGCACCGGAGATCTCCTCGATCTCGGCGGGCGTCAGCTCGATCGCGGAGGCGGCGTTCCCCACCGCCGGGAACAGCGACGAGAAGCGGTGCAGGGACTCGTCGAGGTGGACACGGGCGCCGTCGGCGTTCGCGAACGGGCACACCCCGCCGGGGGCGTGGCCGGTGAGCCGTTCGACGTCGTCGCCCTTGAGCATCCGCGCCTTGCGGCCGAAGGTCCGCTTGAAGGCGGCGTTGTCGATGCGGACGTCGCCGGCGGCGACGACGAGGTCACACGTGCCGGGCTCCGCGCCGGCGAAGGCCAACGTCTTCGCGATGCGTGCCGGCTCGACCCCGAGCTCGGCGGCGGCGAGCTCGACCGTCGCGCTGGAACCGGAGGTCTCGATGACGTCGTCGGCGCGCCCGAAGCGCGCCAGGTGGGCCCGAGCGGTCTCGATGGACATGCGAACCAGCGTAGGGCGGTGCAGACTGGCTCCGGTCGCGACATCGCGTCGAGGACGTCGACGCCGGTGTCGTGGGGGGATGACCGTCTCCCACGAAAGGATCGAGCATGAGGCTGTGGCACCAGCTGCTGGGGCACCAGATCGCCGTCGTCGTGCTGGCGGGCGTCACGCACCACACCTGCAACTGCGGCAAGCGCTGGCTCCCCTAGGGAGCCTGGCTACGTCACCAGACCGGGTCGCAGACGTGGCTCCGGCAGCCTGAGGGCACCGGGGGCCGACTCCGGCACCACCGGTGAGGTGGGCTGCACGGCGTCGAGCGGGACGTACCCCTCCCCCAGGTCCGGGCGAGGATCGGCCTGCCCCTTGTTCGGCCAGAACGACATCGCACGTTCCGCCTGCGCGACGATCGTCAGCGACGGGTTGACCCCGAGGTTCGCGCTGATGGCAGAACCGTCGGCCACGTGCAGGCCCTCGTGGCCGAACAGGCGCTGGTACGGGTCGATGACCCCGTCCGCAGCGCTCTCACCGATCGCGCAGCCCCCGATGAAGTGCGCCGTCAGGGGGATGCCGGCCAGCTCGCCGAGTGATCCTCCGGCAACGCCGTCCATCCGCTCGGCCAGGTCGGTGGCCACCCGGTCGGCGACCGGGATCCGGGCCGGGTTGGGCGCACCCTTGCCTTGGCGGCTGGTCATCCGCAGTCCGAACAGTCCACGCTTGAGGTAGGTCGTCACGGAGTTGTCGAGGGACTGCATCGCGAGCACGACGATCGTCTGCTCGGCCCAGCGTCGCGGGTCGTGCAGTGCCAGGGCCTTGCGCAGGCCCATGCGACGGTAGGCCCGGACGACGCGGCGCAGCTGCGACCCGTCCCCGTCGGCGGCGAGTGCCATGTTCATCAGGCTCAACGCGCCCGAGCCGCGGCCGTAGCGGACCGGCTCGATGTGGGTGGACCCGTCGGGGTGGAAGGACGACGTGATGGAGATGCCCGCCGTCACGTCGGCCTCCTTGCTCGTGGCTCGGGCCGACAGCACCGCCTCGGAGTTCGTGCGGCTCAGCTCGCCGATGCGTTCGGACAGCTCGGGCAGGGACCGTCGTCGCAGGCGGTGCAGGAGGTTCTGGGTGTTGAGCGCGTTGCCGGCGAACACCACCTGGTCGGCCGAGAAGCTCCGGCGACGCCATGGGTTCCCGGTCCGACGGGTGCGCACGACGTAGCCTCCGCCGGATCGTGGCCGCACGTCGGTGACCGTGGTCAGCGGATGGACCACGGTGCCGGCGCTCTCGGCGAGGTGGAGGTAGTTCTTGACCGTGGTGTTCTTGGCGTTGAAGCGGCAGCCGGTCATGCAGGCGCCGCACTCGATGCAGGTCCGCCGGTCCGGGCCGGCGCCGCCGAAGTACGGGTCCCCGACGTCGGCGCCTCGCTCTAGTCCGAACAGCACGCCGACGTCGGCCGCGTGGACGGTGTGGCCGACCCCGAGGTCCTCGGCGACCTCCGCCATGAGGGCGTCCGGCACGGTGTGGCCCGGGTAGGTGGCGACGCCGAGCATCCGCTTGGCCTGGTCGTAGTGCGGCGCGAGCTCGTCGCGCCAGTCGGCGATGTGGGCCCACTGCGGGTCCTGGAAGAACGCGTCGAGCGGCTCGTACAACGTGTTCGCGTAGACCAACGAGCCGCCGCCGACGCCGGTGCCGCTGGCGATGAGCACGTCCTTGAGGGGGGTGATGCGCATGATGCCGAAGCACCGCGCCCACGGTGCCCACAGGTAGCGACGCAGCTTCCACGACGTCTCCGGCAGCTCGTCGTCGGCGAACCGTCGGCCCGCCTCCATGACGCCGACGGAGTACCCCTTCTCGGAGAGGCGCAGCGCGGCCACGCTCCCCCCGAAGCCGGACCCGATGACGACGACGTCGAAGTGGCGCATGTCGGCATCGTAGCCACATATTGACACTATGCCAATAGGCCGGTAGGACTGGTCCCGTGACCACGCCAGCGCGCACCCGGCTCGAGCCGCACGACCGTCGAGCGCAGATCATCGAGGCCGTCCGGCCGTTGTACCTGCAGCACCCGTACGACGCCGTCTCGACTGCCGAGCTCGCTGCCGCCGCGGGCGTGACCCGCGGACTCATCAACCACTACTTCGGCTCCAAGCGCGAGCTCTTCGTCGAGGTCATGCGCTCCACGATCCGCATGCCCGAGGACGAGCTGCCGGACCTCTCGGCCCTCCCCCTCGAGGACCGCGCCTGTCGCACGATGGACTGGATCCTGCGAGCCGCCGAGACCTACGGACAGGCGTGGGTCTCGGTCTCCGGCGCCGCGAACCTGCACGGCAACTCCGACCTGCAGGAGGTCGTCGACGAGGCCGACGACCACGCCGCGCGCCTGACCCTCGACGCGCTCTGCCTGCCCGACGACCCCCACCGCCGGGTCCGGGTCCGCACGCTGGCGCCGCTCGTGAAGGCCGTGTGCCGCGAGTGGCTCGAGCGAGGGACCCTCACCCGCGACGAGGCCCTCGACCTGCTCACCGAGACCGTCCTGCTCTTCGCCACCAAGGAGACCCCATGAGCGCCCCCACCCCCTCGATCGGGATCATCGGCTCCGGCTTCGGCGCCCTCGGCACCGCCGTGGAGCTGCTCGAGGCCGGCTACGAGGACGTCCGGCTCTGGGAGCGCGCCGACGCCCTCGGCGGCGTGTGGCGCGACAACACCTACCCCGGTGCCGGGTGCGACGTCCCCTCCCCGCTGTACTCCTTCTCCTTCGCCGTCAACCGGCGATGGAGCCGCCGGTACGCGCGGCAGCCGGAGATCCTGGCCTACCTGGAGCGCGTCGCCGACGAGTACGCCCTGCGTCGACGCATCCGCTTCGGCCACGAGGTCGTCGCCGCGGCGTGGGACGCCGATGCCGGCGAGTGGGAGGTGCGGTTCGCCTCCGGTGACACCGACCGCGTCACCGTGCTCATCAGCGCGGTGGGCCAGCTCTCCGACCCCGTCATGCCGTCCATCCCCGGCATCGGCGACTTCACCGGCACGCAGTTCCACTCCGCGCAGTGGGACCACTCGGTCGACCTCGCCGGCAAGCGGGTGGCGTCCATCGGCTCCGGAGCGAGCGCCGTGCAGTACGTCCCGCGGGTGGCCGACGTCGCGTCGCGGGTCGTGATGTTCCAGCGCACGCCGAACCACATCATTCCCAAGCCCGACGGGCCACTCCCCAGGCCGTGGGCGCGGACGATGATGGGTCCGGAGCGACTCGGGACGTGGCTGCTCAGCGAGCAGTTCGCGCGCGGACTGACGCCCGGGACCCTCATGGCGAAGTTCATCGACCGACTCGCGCGGATGAACCTGCACCGTGCCATCGAGGACCCGGAGCTGCGCCGGAAGCTGACACCCACCTACCCGATCGGCTGCAAGCGGATCCTGTTCTCCAACGAGTTCTACCCGACCCTCGCGAAGGACCACGTCGACGTCGTGACCGACAGCATCGAGCGCATCACCCCCACGGGCGTGCGAACGGTCGACGGCACCGAGCACGAGGTCGACGTCATCGTGCACGGCACCGGCTTCGCGTCGCAGGACTTCCTGTCCTCCATCGAGGTCGTCGGGGAGGGCGGGACCCGGCTGGCCGACGTGTGGGAGGACGGCGCCCACGCCTACCTGGGCATGTACGTGCCGGGCTTTCCCAACCTCTTCGTCTCCTACGGACCCAACACGAACCTCGGAGGGGGGTCCATCATCTACATGCTCGAGGCACAGGCCCGTCACATGCGGCAGGTGCTCGACCGGATGGGCGCCGGCCGGTGGACCCGAGTCCAGGTGCGCCCGGACGCCGAGCGACGCTTCGACGAGGACCTGCAGGCCCAGCTCCAGGACTCGGTGTGGGCGAGGTGCGACAACTGGTACACCCACCCGTCGGGGCGCATCACGTCGAACTGGCCCGGCGCGACCAAGCCGTTCGAGCGCGCCACGCGCGACCTCGTCGCCGAGGACTTCGCATGGACGTGAGCTACCCGGACCAGCCATGGGACCTGCACGGCGACGCGTCAGCTGGCGTCTTCCTCGTGCCGTTGCGCGACCTGCCGTCCGCTCCCCCGCCGGGCTTCCGACCGGTGACCGTGCTCGGCCGCGCCGTCGTGACGACCGCCTTCTTCCGCTACCGCGAGCCGAGCCCCCTCACCTACGGCGAGATCATGGCGACGGTCCTCGTCCGCCGTGGTCTACGCCTGCGGGTGAACATCGTCCAGATCTGGGTCGACAGTCCGGCGTCGCTGGCGGGCGGGCGCGAGCTGTGGGCCATCCCGAAGGACCTCGCAGAGTTCCGCGGCGACCCCACGACGTCGATGGAGGCCATCGGGATCGGTTCGCTCGAGGTGGGTCGCACCGTGTCTGTTCCCGGCTGGGTACCGACCGGCTTCCGCACAGCGCAGGCGCGGGGTGCTCGCGCCGTCGTCACCCCGGTGAGCGGACGCGTGCGCGTCGGCCTCGGGCGGGGCCGGTGGCGCTTCGAGGGGCCGCTCTCGTGGCTGTCGGGGCGGCGGTCGCTGCTGACGATGGCCGTGCACCGCTTCCGGCTGCGGTTCGGGCAGGAATCCGCCTAGCTGTTCTTGCGCAGAACCGCCATGGCCAACCGGGCGAGGTCGTGCTCGAGGGTGGAACCGGGTCCTGGTCGGGGGACGTGCTCACGAGGACTGTTCTCGACCGTTCGACCGGTGGGCAGGATCCACTGCAGGACACCGTGTCCCTTCAGTGAGTGGTGTCGTCTGCACAAGGCCCACATGTTCGATCCATTCGTCGCCCCAGTGGGCCAAGGTTCTCGATGATCCAGATCGCACCGCTCGGCGGGGACCCGGCACCCGGGCGCCCGGCAGACCCCGTCGCGGAACCGGATGGCCTTCGCCAACACCTCAGGAGCGAAGCGTCCGGCGTAGTCATGAGCCAATGTGTCGCCGCTGATGGGGTCGGTGATGATCCGGTGCCAGAAGGTGTCGTCGGCATCGATCTCCTCGAGGATCCACGATGCGGGCACCGACCACTCGCCGTCTGATGACTCGGCGTGGCCGTCGACCAGGCCGGTGAGGACATCGGCCTCGATCGTCACGGCCACGTCGCCGGTGACGGTCGGTGCATCGGTGGTCTCGCCGTGGGTGAGCCAGGAGACGAACAGGTCCGCGGTGCGCTGCGGCAGCGTCCGCCGGTCGTCCTCGCCGAGAGGTGTACGTGCTGCGCGGTCGAGGCGCTTCATGACCGCAGCCGCCTGGTGCGAGGGCAGGTAGGCCGACAGCCACGACATGCCGTCGTCCAGGTGCGTGACCTGGACGTACCGCTCATCGCGAGCCTTCTCGGCCCGCTCGAGCGCGAGGTCGGGCTCCACGCGCGTGACGAACCGCTTGATCCAGGCCCGCAGCTCCGCGGTGGTGTGGGTGGTCGCGTAGCGCAGCACCGAGGCGTCCAGACGTGCCCAGGACTCCTCGCGCTCCAGCCGGTCCAGCCCGGTGGAGATCTCCCGCACCCGAGCGGCGTCGATCTGTCCGCTGCGGAACGCCAGCCAGCACGCCGGCGCCCGCTCCACGACCCGGTCCGCCACCGCCAACCGGGACGTCACCTGCGCCTCGGACAGGCCCATCGCCTCACCGATGGTCACCGCGATCATCGAGCGCTCCACCATCCGTCGCATCGGCGACGGGTCGGCATCGATCCGCGCCAGCTCGGCGTCGCGGTAGGCCAGCATCGCCTCGAACGACGCCGCCTCCGAACACGCCTGCACCCGCGCAGCCCGCGCGAGCACGTCCTCGGGGCGAGCGATGTCGATCTCCATGTAACGAACATACGCTCGACCACCGACAGTGTTCTCGGGCCAGGACTCGGGACTGGCACCGCCCCGGGATGCGAGGCCGTCGCCGTGACGACAGGGTGGGGTCATGGCTGAGTACCGCATGGTGACCGAGGGTGGCGACGTGGTCGACACCCACACGTTCGAGACCGACCACGAGGCCGTCGCCTGGCGCTCGTCCCGGCCGTTCGAGGCCGCGACCGGCGCCGACGACAGCCGTCAGCTGCGCATCGAGCGGCTCGACGACGGCGAGTGGGTCCGCATCCCCGCGCCCTTGGGGACCGCCGAGACGACCTGAGCGCGCGGACGTGAACGACGACGACCCCCGACCGCGATGGTCGGGGGTCGTGTCGTCGGTGGGCGATACTGGGTTCGAACCAGTGACCTCTTCGGTGTGAACGAAGCGCGCGACCGGATTGACCGCGACTCGCTGCGTCGCACGACCTCGACCAACGTGCCTGGGCATCACAGCTAGCCCGCGCTCCGGTGGCAGACTTTCGACGAGAGTCTAGGAAAGGGCGACGATGACGGAAGAAGACGGTACCGGGCGTCCTTGGAGCGTCGGTGACATCGAGAACGGCTACATCCTTACCGCCGCGGGATGGGTGCAGCTTCGGAAGAGGGCCGCCGAGAGAGGGCCAGAGCACGGCGGGCCCCCTTGGGTGCCCGGTGACGTCGTAAATGGGCATGTCTACATCGATGAAGCCTGGATGCCTATCGGAGAACGAGGGCGGTCGGCCCCGCTGCAGCAGCCGCCCCAGAACCTTCACGAGGGTGCCGACGAGAAGACTGACAACTGGTTCACTCGCCTACCGGGCCTCGGGCGCGCCGCAGTGATCGGCGGCGCAGTCGTCCTTCTCGCGCTCTTCGCAACTAGCGGACCGGATGCTGCGGGACCGGAGGAGCAGGACGAGTTTGTCTCGATTGTGGCTAGCGGACAGGACCGTGAAACAGAAAACGACACTCAGGTTGTCGCGGCCAAACGCGAGAGGGGTGAGGCACTCTGCGAGCTGCTTCCTTCAAGCTTGGCAGTCGAGGACTGGAGAGGCACGTTAACCAGCATTACAACCGAATTGGCCGGAGACGATGGAGTCGTAAAGATTGAGATCAGCGAGAATGTGGAAGTAGTAAGTGTAGACATCGAGCCCGACTCGGAAGTGTTCTCTCAAATCACCTCTCTCAAAGAAGGAACAAGAGTCACTTTCAGCGGGGAGTTCGAGGATGCTGGCGACCAATGCATCTACGAGCGCAGCCTCGGTAGCGCCAACGGTTTGCGCACCCCAGATTTCGGGATCGAGCTCTCTTCTATTGAGTGAACCGCAACCCCTTTGCGACGCCCAGATCGACCAGCCACATGCAGGGAGCGTGATGCAGCCCCAGAGCCGAGGCCATCGACCGACAGTCGTTCCGCGGTCAGGGTCGCGATCGCGCCTTGTGCGCAACCAACTGGCCGCGTGCGGTGTCGTGTCTACATCAACAGCCATGTGTAGTCGCCGACCCACTGCATCACACTCACACAGAGGTCGGCGTCCCGGTCCACCTAAAGGCCGGACCCGTAGGAGTAGGTGGCCGATCCCGCGTGAACGAGCGGGGAGTCGCACCAATCAGGGCGGGTGATCTCGGGTACGGTCTGAGCGAAAATTTTCGAGCTCCTCCCTGTCGCACGTATGTTGCGCGGTGCGGACATGAGGAAGGCCGCCTGCCAGCGTTTCCGCTGGACAGAGGGCTTTTCGTCTCGGTGGGCGATACTGGGTTCGAACCAGTGACCTCTTCGGTGTGAACGAAGCGCGCTACCACTGCGCCAATCGCCCGGGACGCGGATACCTTAACGCACCCCCGGCTCCGGGCCGAACCGGGGAGACGCGACAGGGGCCGACCTCACGGGTCCGGGTTCTCCGCCTGGCGACGAGCCCAGATCTCCTGTGCCTGTCGGGTGATCGGACCGGGCGCGTCGAGCACGCGGTCGTCCACCCGCGCGATCGCCTGGAGGTTGCGGGTGGTGCCGACGAGGATGACCTCCGAGGCCTCCTGGAGCACCTCGATGGGGGCGTCGACCTCCTCGACGTCCATCTCCTCGCTGAGCCACTCCAGCGCCAGCGCTCGCGTGATGCCGGCGAGGCACCCGGACGCGAGCGTGGGCGTGACCAGCCGTCCGTCGAGGACGTACATGATGTTGGACCCGGTGCCCTCGCACAGGTGCCCCTGCGTGTTCGGCATGACCGCCTCCGACGCTCCCGCCGCCCGCGCCACCTCGATCATCTTGGCGTTCTCCGCGTACGACGTGGTCTTGAGGCCCGCGAGAGCGCCGCGCTCGTTCCGCGGCCACGGGACGGTGACGATGCCAGCGACCGCCGGAGGTCGCTCGCACGGCTCGGTGACCACCACGTGGGTCAGGTCACTGCTTCCCCGCGGCGAGCCGAGCGGACCCACCCCGGACGTCACCGTGATGCGGACCCGGCCGAACTCCAGCTCCTGGCCGGCCATGGTCTCGGCCACGCCGGAGCGCAGGAGGGCGACGTCGGGCGTCCCGATCCCCAGGCCCTCGGCCGAGCGCACCAGCCGGTCGAGGTGACGGGTGAGGGCGAACGGCTCGCCCTGCTCGACGGCGACCGTCTCGAACACCCCGTCGCCGACGACGAGTCCGTGGTCGAGCACGCCGATGGCGGGTTCGTGCGGGGATTGCAGGACGTCTCCGTCGAGCCATGCCTTCATGACGCCAGCGTACGCCGCGCGGGACGACCCCCGGTTTGGTCGCGCCGTTCCCATCGGCTAATGTTTCTTCCCGCGCCGGAAACGGCGCGATGCGGACATAGCTCAGTGGTAGAGCATCACCTTGCCAAGGTGAGGGTCGCGAGTTCGAATCTCGTTGTCCGCTCGGAGCGGGTCTCCACGCCCACTCGACGGTGGGTTGGCCGAGAGGCGAGGCAACGGACTGCAAATCCGTCTACACGGGTTCAAATCCCGTACCCACCTCGCACCCCACAACTGAACACCCACGGGCGATTGGCGCAGCGGTAGCGCGCTTCCCTGACACGGAAGAGGTCACTGGTTCAAACCCAGTATCGCCCACAGCAGAGCCCCGGAACCTCAGGTTCCGGGGCTCTTCCTCGTCGTTCGGGGCCCGCCACCTACCCCGCCACGGCGCAGAGCGCGCTGTCGGCGACGGCGGGGTCGTTCCGGCAGGCGTTCTCGACGTAGGCGCTCGGCTCGATGTCGACCACCTCGGGGAACTTCTGCGCCGCGGTCTCGAACTGGGCGAGCGTCTCGCACGCGTCGAAGGCCGGATGGACGTCCTCGGGTGAGGTCTGAGCGGCCTGGACCTCGACGCTCGCGAACGCCTCCTCGCACGCGTTGGAGGGTTCGGCGATGTTGTCTCCCCCGCGACTACCGCCGCTGTCGCAACCGGTGAGCAGGAGCAGGGCGGCCGCGACCGCGGCTGTCGTCATCCTCATGTCCCTCCCGTACCCACATCGACGCGGTTGAGTCAGGACGACGTCGAGTCGGCGCGCGGACGGCCGCGAGCTCCTCAGGCCTCGACACGGCGGCGGGAGTGGCGCTCGGTGTGCGGGCAGTGACCCGGGCCGTACTTGCGCAGGCAACGGCGCCGCCGTCGCCGGAACCACCGCACGTCCCCATCGTGACGGCGAACCCCTGCTGACGGAAGGGCTGACATCGGTGCGAAAGGAACAATTCACACAACGCACCACGGCGAGGCCCGAGCTGCCGGTGCGGCACGAGCAAGGGCCGCCCGGTGCGTGACGCGGGCGGCCCTGCCGGCTGGCCCGGACGAGAACGCTGCCCCGACCGGTGGTTCCAGACTAGGCGTTCCCACCGGCCTCGCACGTCCGGACGAGCCCGATCACGATCCACCGGGACCAGAGGTGCTGGACGGTCAGCGAGGAGTGGAGCGCCAGACGTAGCGCAGGCCCGGACCGACGATGTTGACGGTCGCGTCGGCCACGACCACACGGGGGCGGTCGGCGTAGGCGACCGAGCAGGTGAACGAGGTACCCACCGCCTCCGAGACCGCCTGCGGACAGCTCACCGACGTGCGCGGACCGGTCCGGTCCAGACGTGCCTGGATGTCGCCGGCGATGCCGGCCGGCGACACGAGCTGTGCGGGCGGGGCGGGGGTGGCCGTGGGACTGGGCGTCGGGCTCGGGCTGGTGGTCGGCGTGGGCGAGGACGTCGGACTGGCGCTCGGCGTCGCCGGGGCGGCGACCGACGGGGTCGACGACGTGGAGTCGTTGCCCGCGAGGTCCTGACCGGCCTCGATGCCGACCCAGGACCGGAGCGCGAGGAAACCCGCTCCGGCGACCAGGATCAGGACGACGGCTGACGCTGCGGCGCGAGTCTTGTTCATGAGGTCCTAGTTCGGGACGGCTTCCCAGACGAAGGCCCCGTCGGGACCGTTGATCTCGACCGTCGCGGTCGAGACCGGCGCTGTGTTGGGCTGCTCAGCGAAGAAGACGTCGCACTCGAACGTCGTGCCGACCTTCTGCTCGACCCGCTCGGGGCACTCCACGCGGGTGGGCTGGCCTGCACGCTCGTCCAACCGGGTGCGGATCGCCTCGCTGATCTGGCTGGTCGACATCTCCACCGGTGCGAGCGACTCCTCGGGGGTCGGCTCGCTCGTGGCGCCCGGCTCGTCCGGTCCGCCGTCGTCCGCGGAGCATGCGCGGAGGCCGATCAGGAGCGCGCCGATCGCCAGGATGAGGACGATGGCAGCCGTCACCCGAGCACGCGTGGTCATGCGCCGGATCCTACCCAGGTCGTTCCTCGCTCGGAGCGCCCGTGTCCGCTGTCACACCGCCTGGTGTCCGCAGCGCGTCGATCGCGGAGTTCAGGGCGGCGCCGATGAGCACCGCGATGGACAGCACATATAGCCACAGCAGCACGGCGATCGGCGCGGCCAGTGGCCCGTAGATGGACGTGCCGCCCGTGGAGTACCCGAGCGCCCACCGGACGAGGGCACTGCCGGCGACCCAGAGCACCATCGTGAACGCGGCTCCGGGCAGTCCCGAGCGCCACGAGACCCGAACGGGGACGGCGAGGTGGTACAGCGTCGCCAGGAACGCGACCGAGACGAGCAGGACGGCCGGCCAGTAGAGCGGACGCAGGACGCCCAGGCCGTCCGGCGCGATGTCGGCCGCCACCTCCGGTCCGGCGAGCACGAGCGGCACCATGACGATCCCGATGACGAGGGCGACGACGTACAGGGCGAACGACAGGGCCCGCGTCTTGACGATGCCGCGCTCTCCCCCGAGGCCGTACATGATCGTGATGGTGTCGAGGAAGACGTTGAGCGCTCGCGAGCCCGACCACAGGGCGAGGACGAAGCCGATCGAGACGACGTCGATACGACCGGAGGACAGCACGTCGTCGAGGGTCGGTGCGATCACCTCGTCGACGGTGCTCTCGGTGAGCGCGCGGGAGGAGAGCTCCAGGACTCGGTCGCGGAACACGTCGATCTGCGCGACGTCGTAGCGGCGTGCGAAGAAGCCGATCGAGCCGGCCAGCCCGAAGACGAGCGGGGGCAGGGACAAGATGGCGAAGAACGCCGCCTCGGCCGCCAGTCCCGTGACGCGGTTGCTGAAGCAGCGCGAGAACGTCGAGGCCGCGACCCGGGCGACCACGTCGACCGCGCGCCATCTCGACAGCACCGGTCCGGCCATGCGAGCACCGTACTGGGGTGGGGCCGTCGTGGCGGGCAGCGTCGCCGCGCCGCTGCGGACCCGCTCTTCAGCGGACGCGGTACTACGCTGTCGGCACCGTCCGCCGCCCCACCGCAGGAGACCCATGCGCCCGCTCGTGACCGCCGCCGTCCTCCACCTCGTCGGCACCGTCGGCGTGGGACTGTCGCTGGCCGCCTCCGAAGCGACGCTGGCGGCCCTCGCCATGGCCGGGACGCTGAGCCTGCTGGTCTGGTTCGCCGCCTTGCACAGCGACGACGTCGAGTCCGGCCTGCCGCTCGCGAGCAGTGCCGCTCTCGTCGGGCTCACCCTGACCGGTCGCAGCTCCGCGGGCCGTCTGCTGCCCCTGCTCGCGGCCCACCTCGTGGGAGCGACGGCCGGTGGCGTCGCCCTGCTCGGGGCGGGTCGGCTGGTCCCCGACGGCACCCTGGTGTGGGACGAGCCCGCCGTGCTGCCGGCCCTGGTCGCCGCCCTGCTGGTCGGCGTCGTCGCGGCGTGGACCCTGCTGGCGGTCGACGGCGGCGCTCCGGCCGCCTGGTCGTCCGTGCCGGTGGTCGTCGCCGCCGCGACACTCTCGATCGTGCTGGCAGCCGCCGTGAGTCCCGCCATCGTGGTCGGTCTGGCGACAGCCGGGCTCGTCGGCTGGTCGGTCGCCCTGGCGACGGCCGGTGGCGTGCTCGTCGGCGCGGCGATCGGCGTGTTCGCCGCCGGTCTGGCCGCGCCCGTCTCGGAGTGACTCGCGCCACACGCTGCCGGCCCGAGCCCATCATTCGAGCACGGACTATCTGCAGGGTCTCACGATGTGGATGCACCATCCACATCGTGAGATCAGCGCTGGCGTAGAAGTTCAGGAGCCGGACACACTGTCCGCATGCTGATCGCGCACACCGTCTGGCTCGTGGAACGTCTCCACGTCGACCTCGGTCGCTCGCGCACGATGCTGTGTCGCTGACCTCCTCCCGACCTGGCCGATACGGCCCCCCTGCTGCAGGAAGCGACACCGCATGACCTCCGAGACGACCACCCCTGTCCGACCCGCACGCCGTCGACGCGGCGAGGGTCAGTGGGCGCTGGGCTACCGCGAGCCGCTCAACCCGAACGAGCAGTCCAAGAAGGACGACAACCCGCTCAACGTCCGCGCCCGCATCGAGAACGTGTACGCGCACGGCGGATTCGACTCCATCGACCCGGGTGACCTGCGTGGTCGCTTCCGCTGGTGGGGCCTGTACACCCAGCGCAAGCCCGGAATCGACGGTGGCAAGACCGCCACCCTCGAACCGGAGGAGCTCGACGACCGCTACTTCATGCTGCGCGTGCGCATCGACGGCGGCCAGCTCGACGTGGCCCAGCTGCGGGCCGTCGGCGAGCTCTCCACCCAGTACGCCCGCGACACCGCCGACATGACCGACCGGCAGAACGTCCAGTACCACTGGATCGACGTCAAGGACATGCCTGCCATCTGGGAGCGGCTCGAGGGCGTCGGGCTGCACACCCAGGAGGCGTGCGGCGACTGTCCGCGCATCGTCATGGGCTCCCCGGTCGCCGGCATCGCCGAGGACGAGATCATCGACGGCACCGAGGTCATCGAGCGGATCACCCACGACTACATCGGCGACAAGGACCTCTCCAACCTGCCGCGCAAGTTCAAGACGGCGATCAGCGGGCACCCGAGCCATGACGTCGTGCCGCAGATCAACGACGTCGCGTTCGTCGGCGTCGTCCACCCCGAGCACGGTCCCGGCTGGGACGTGTGGGTCGGTGGCGGCCTGTCCACGAACCCGATGCTGGCGCAGCGCCTCGGCGTCTGGGTCTCCTCCGACGAGGCCCCCGAGGTCTGGGCCGGCATCTGCCGTGTCTTCCGTGACTACGGCTACCGGCGACTGCGCTCACGCGCGCGCATCAAGTTCCTCGTCAAGGACTGGGGCGCGGAGAAGTTCCGGGAGGTCCTCGAGACCGAGTACCTCGGCCGCACCCTGGCCGACGGGCCCGCACCCGAGTTGCCCGACGAGCCGGGCGACCACGTCGGCGTGCACCGTCAGAAGGACGGCCGCTACTACCTCGGTCTCGCGCCGGTCGTCGGACGCGTCTCCGGCACCCAGCTCTCCCAGCTGGCCGACGTCGCCGAGAAGTACGGCTCGGACCGCATCCGCACCACCGCGCACCAGAATCTCGTCCTGCTCGACATCCGCGAGGAGGACGTCGAGTCCGCGGTCGCCGACCTCGACGCGATCGGTCTGCAGGCCCGCCCGTCCCGCTGGCGCCAGCACACGATGGCCTGCACCGGCATCGAGTACTGCAAGCTCGCCATCGTCAACACCAAGGACCGGGCCCGCGACCTCATCGACGAGCTGGAGCAGCGCGTCCCCGAGCTGGACACGCCCATCACCGTCAACGTGAACGGCTGCCCCAACTCGTGCGCTCGGATCCAGACCGCGGACATCGGCCTCAAGGGCCAGCTCGTGCTGGACGAGAACGGCGAGCAGGTCGAGGGCTTCCAGGTGCACCTGGGCGGTGCACTCGGCCTGGAGGCCGGCTTCGGCCGCAAGCTGCGCGCCCACAAGGTGACCGGCGCGGAGCTGCCCGATTACGTCGAGAAGCTGTCGCGCACCTACCTCGAGCAGCGCGAGGACGGCGAGTCCTTCGCCCGCTGGGCGGCCCGCGCCGACGAGGAGGTCCTGCGATGAGCGCCCGCGCCGTCCCGTTCCACTGCCCGTTCTGCGGCGACGAGGACCTCCGTCCCCACGGCGAGTCGCACGGCCAGTGGGAGTGCCGCAGCTGTCTGCGCGCCTTCAAGCTCAACTTCATCGGTCTCCTCAACCCCGCCACCACCGACCCGACCCCCTCTGGAAGGAGGACAGCACCATGACCGCACCAGCACTCATCGCCCTGGCGCACGGCAGCCGCGACCCCCGCTCTGCCGCCACCATCACTGCCCTGACGGAGAAGGTCGCGTGCATGCGTCCCGACCTCCGGGTCGAGCCGGCCTTCCTGGACCTCAGCGAGCCGGGCCTCGACGAGGTCGTCGACCGCCTCGTGGCGGAGGGCCATGGCGAGATCGTCGTCGTCCCCCTGCTGCTGACCGAGGCCTACCACGCCAAGGTCGACGTCCCCGAGGCCGTCGCGGCCGCCGCGGAGCGTCACGAGGGAGTGCGGATCGTCGCCACCAAGGTGCTCGGCATCGAGAACACGTTCCTGAACGTCCTCGACCGCCGTCTGCGCGAGGCGCTGCGCGAGCACCGGGTGCGCGAGCTCGACGCGCTCGTCCTCGCCGGTGCCGGCTCGTCCGACCCGGTGGCCAACGCTCTCATCGCCCGCGCCGCACGGGCGTGGGGGTCGCACCACAAGCTCCCGACCATCGCCGCGTTCGCGTCGTCGGCTCCCCCGGCGGCCGGCGAGGCGGTGCGCGCGCACCGTGCCGACGGTCGTCGTCACATCGCTGTGGGCGTCCTGATGCTCGCGCCGGGCTTTCTGCCCGACCGGGTCAAGGAGCTGTCCTACGAGGCCGGGGCCGTGGCCGTCGCCGAGCCGCTCGGCGTGTGCGACGAGGTCGCCGAGACGATCCTCGCGCGCTACGCGGTCGGCGCCGTCGACCTCGTGCCGCTGGAGGCCATGTTCGCCTGACGGGCTGCCTCGACCGGCCTCACGTCCGGTCGAGGCGCTCCCGGGCGGCCTCGACGTCGAACGTCGCCTCGGGCCAGCCGAGGTCGAGCGTCCTCAGGTGCTCGAGCAGCAGGGAGGCGACCGCCCAGTTGCGGTACCACTTGCGTCCGCTGGGCACGACGAACCAGGGCGCGACGTCCGTCGAGCAGCGCTCGAGCACGGTCTCGTAGGCGTCGAGGTACTGCGGCCAGAGCTCGCGGTCGTCGAGGTCGGACGGGTCGAACTTCCAGTGCTTCGTGGGGTCGTCGAGACGAGCGCGCAGACGGTCGGCCTGGACGTCGCGGTCGATGTGCAGCAGGCACTTCACGATCACTCCACCGCCCTCGACGTAGGCGCGCTCGAAGTCGTTGATCGCGTCGTAGCGACGGTCGATCTCCTCGTCGTCCGCGAGCCCACGGACGCGCGCGGCGAGGACGTCCTCGTAGTGGGACCGGTCGAAGAAGACGAGCTGGCCGGGCGCCGGCATCCGTCTTCCGATGCGCCACAGGAAGTCGTGCTCGAGCTCCTCCGGCGTCGGCCGCCCGAACGCGGCGATGCGGACCCCGAGCGGGTCCACCATCCCGGCGACGCCGCGGATCGTGCCGCCCTTGCCGGAGGTGTCCATGCCCTGCAGCACCACCAGCACCGAACGACGTCCACCGCTGACCCCGTCGGCGTGCAGCCGCTCCTGCAGCTCCGAGAGCTCTGCGCCGACGGCAGCGAGGGCCTGCTCCCCCGCCGCCTTGTCGCCGTCGAAGCCGACCGTCTCCCGCGGGTCGAGGTCGGCGAGGGGCGTGTAGGTCCGCAGCAGCGCGGCGAGGGGGTCCGACATGACTCGAGTATGCCCCGCACCCCACGGGTTCCGGCCGTGCTGCCGAGGCCGGCGGCCGGTCCTAGGGTCGAGGTCATGGATCCCGCCCTGTACGCCTACCCGCCGTCCGACCGCGCCTGGGTGCGCAGCAACTTCGTCGCGACGATCGACGGCGCCGTGACCGACGGCGACGGCGTCTCGGGCTCCCTGGGTGGCGACGCCGACCACCGCGCCTTCACGATCATGCGATCGCTGGCGGACGTCGTGCTCGTCGGCGCGGGCACCGCACGCGACGAGGGGTACGGCCCGATCGATCCGGACGACCTCGACCTGTCGCTGCCCGAGGCACGCACGCCCGTGCTGGCGGTCGTCTCCGGCAGCCTGGACCTGCCCGAGCGGCTCCGCACGCCGGGAGTGCTCGTCGTCACGACCACCAGCGCTGACGCCGACGCCGTCGCGGCCCTGGAGTCGTCCGGTGTGGAGGTCCTGCAGCACGGTGACGACGCCATCGACTGGCCCGCGGTCCTGCGCGCGCTCGCCGTCAGAGGGCTCCCCCGCGTCCTGTGCGAGGGCGGCCCCGGCCTGCTCGGCACGCTCGCGCACGCCGACCTCGTCGACGAGGTGTGCCTGAGCATCGCGCCCGTGCTCACCTCCGGGGTGGGCCCGGGCATCACCGCCCACGACGGGCCCCACACCCACCACGACTACACGCTCGCGCACGCCGTCGCCGAGGACGGCACGCTCCTCACGCGGTGGGTCCGCGACCGCTGACCCCTTCCGATCGGCTCAGTCGATCTGCGGCACCGGCGCGTGGTGCCCGAACGGGACGTCGTCGCGCTCGCCCAGCGCCGCGAGCAGCGACGGCAGCATCGCCGCGGCCGTCCGCTTGTAGCCGAGGGCACTGGGGTGGAACCGGTCGAGGCTGAACATCTCGTCGGGGTTGGTGATGAAGAACGGTCCGACGACGTCGGCGAGCGAGACGGCGTAGGCGCCCCGCTCGAGCGCCGCGAGACGTTGCGCCTGGGCGAGCTGGCGGGACGCCCGCGAGCCGAGCGCACGCAGCGGCTGCGGGACCGCGCGCAGCGCCCCGAGGTCGGGACACGTGCCCACCACGACCTCGGCGCCCACCGCCCGGAGCCGGTCGATGCACACCTCGAGTCGCTTGACCGCGTCGCCGACGGGCACCCGGTGCGTGACGTCGTTGCCGCCGACGATCACGACGGCGAGGTCCGGGCGGTAGCCCTCCGGCAGCGAGTCCAGCTGGCCCGCCAGCGCGCTGCTCTCCGAGCCGACGACGGCCGCCGTGCGCAGCCGGACCGAGCGGTCCGTGCCCTTCGCGAGCTTGCGCGCCAGCCGCGCCCCGAGCGTCCCGCGGGCGTCGTCGGCGCCGAGCCCCGCGGCGATCGAGTCGCCCAGCACGAGGAGGTCGATGCGGTCCCCGCGCTTGCTCCGGTAGCTGCGGTCGGCGTCCGGCGCCCGGTGCCCGAGCGGCTGGCCGATCACCGATCTGGCCCGAGCCGCCTGGCGCCGGAGCACGGTCCGGGCGGTGACGGCCGCGACGACCGAGGAGGCGACGAGGGTGCCGGAGACGACGAGGACCGGGCGAGAGACGGAGGGCACCGCGCCGTTGTCCCACGCGGACGTGAACGCCCGGTCACGAACGGCTGAACGTCGCCCTGCCGCACACCGCACGCTCCGTAGACTGGAGCCATGGGTTATGACGTCGAGAAGACCGAGGACGACTGGCGCGACGAGCTGAGCGCCGCCGAGTACCACGTCCTGCGCGAGGCAGGCACCGAGCGTCCCTTCAGCTCCTCCTTCGAGACCGACACCACGAAGGCCGTCTACGCGTGCCGCGCCTGCGGGGCGGAGCTGTTCCGCAGCGACACGAAGTTCGACGCGCACTGCGGATGGCCGGCCTTCTACTCCCCCATGGCCGAGGACCGCGTGGAGTACGTCGAGGACCGCTCGATGTTCTCGGTGCGCACCGAGGTCCGCTGCAAGCGCTGCGGCTCCCACCTCGGTCACGTCTTCGAGGGCGAGGGCTTCGACACCCCCACCGACCAGCGCTACTGCATCAACGGGATCAGCCTGACGCAGGTCCCCGACTGATCAGGGCAGGCGCTGCACCAGGTCGGTGACCTCGTGGCGCCGACCGGTGTAGAACGGGATCTCCTCGCGCACGTGGCGCCGGGCCTGGCTGACCCGCAGGTCGCGCATGAGGTCGACGATGCGGTGCAGCTCGTCGGCCTCGAACGCCAGCATCCACTCGTAGTCACCGAGCGCGAACGACGCGACGGTGTTGGCGCGGACGTCCGGGTAGGGGCGTGCCTGCATGCCGTGCTCGCGCAGCATGTCGCGGCGCTCGTCCTCCGGCAGCAGGTACCACTCGTAGGAGCGGACGAACGGGTAGACGCAGATCCAGTCGCGGACCGTCTCGTCGGCCATGAAGGCGGGCACGTGGGACTTGTTGAACTCCGCGGGGCGGTGCAGCGCCATCTGCGACCAGACCGGGGCCATGCGGGCCCCGACGGCCGTGCGGCGGAAGGCGTTGTACGCGTCCTGCAGGGCCTCGGCGGACTCGGCGTGCCACCAGATCATGACGTCGGCGTCGGCGCGCAGCCCGCTGACGTCGTAGAGCCCGCGCACGACGACGTCGTCCCCGGCCAGGCGCTCGACGAGCCCGACCACCTCGGCGGCCTCGGCGTCGCGGTCCGCGTCGCCGAACGGGAGGTCGAGGCGGAAGACCGACCACATGGCGTAGCGGATGGTCTCGTTGATCTCCTTGGCCAGCTTGCCCTGGTTCGGAACGCTCATGGGTCCATCATCCCAAGTCCGACCCAGCGAGCACGCGCCGGGCGGCGGCCTGCGCGGAGGCGATGACGGCGGGGATGCCGACGCCCTCGTAGGCCGCGCCGCACACCTCCAGGCCGGGGACCTCGGTGACCGCGAGGTGCACGCGCTCGACGAGGTCGCGGTGGCCGACGTCGTACTGGGGCAGCGCACCGCCCCACCGCTGGACGTGGGACTCCAGGACCGGTGGGAGGGTGCCGAGCGCTGCTCGCAGGTCGGTCGTCGCCGCCTCGACGAGGTCGGCGTCGGGACCGAGCAGCATGCCGGTCTCCCCCGCCCGGCCGATCGAGGCGCGCACGACGCTGCGCCCCTCGCCGGCGGAACCCCCGACGCGCTCCGCGAGCCAGCCCCACTTGCGCGAGGAGAAGGTGGCGCCCTTGATCGCCGTGCCGTCGACCGGCGGGACGAGGAACCCCGAGACGTCGGCATCGACCGGACCGTCGAGCAGCAGGGTGATCACCGCCATCGACGCGTACTCGACACCCGCGAGGGCGAACGCCGCCTCGGGCGCGACGTCACCCAGCAGCCGAGCGGTGGCCGGGGCGGGCGTGGCCAGCACGACGGCGTCGACGTGCTCGGTGGTCACGTCGACCGTGGGTCCGTGGTGGATGGCCCAGCCGTCGCCGCTGCGCTCGACGGCGCGCACGACGGCGTCGGTCCGCACCGCGAACCGACCGGCGGAGACGATCGCCTCCGGGAGCCGTCCCATCCCTCCGACGAGGCCGGCGAAGACCGGTCCGGTGGCCGTCGGGGTCTCCCGCGAGCGGGCGGCGCCGCTGAGCGGGTCCGAACCGAGAGCGGCGATCTGCGGTGCCGCCGCCTGGAGCGACAGGCGGTCGGCGTGACCGGCGTACACGCCACCGAGCAGCGGCTCGACGAGCCGATCGACCACCTCACGGCCGACGCGGGGCGTGAGGAACTCGGCCACGCTCACGTCGTGGCTCGGGACCGGCTCGGCGTGAGCCCGGGGCCGCTCCGCGACGATGCCGGACTCGGCCAGCGCGTCGAGGTCGCTCGGCACGCCGAGCACCGTGGGAGGCATGGGTCGCAGGGCGCCGCGGGTCCAGATGGCCGCGGTGAGGGTCTCGGGGTGGGCGAGCTGTTCGCCCAGGCCGACGCGCCGGGCGAGGTCGACGCCCTCGGGGCGCCGCGCGAGCATCGCCTCCGCGCCGAGATCGACCTCGACGTCGCCGACGCTGCCCACCAGCAGCTTGCCGCCGACCCGAGACGACCCTTCCAGCACCACCACGTCGGCACCGGCCTGCGACAGGTCGAGCGCAGCGGCCAGCCCTGCGACGCCTGCGCCGACGACCGCGACCCGCATCAGCCGTGCCCGTGCACGAAGTCGACGAGCCGGGTCAGCGCGTCGGGGTCGGTGGGAGGCAGGACGCCGTGGCCGAGGTTGAAGACGTGGCCGGGCGCTGCCTTGCCCTGCTCGATGACGCGCGCCGCGTGGGCGTGGACGACCTCCGTCGGTGCGAACAGCAGCGTGGGGTCGAGGTTGCCCTGGACCGCCCTGTCGGGTCCGATCCGATCCACCGCCTCGTCGAGGGGGACCCGCCAGTCGACGCCCACGACGTCGGCGCCGACCTGGCCCATCTCGTGCAGGAGCTCACCGGTCCCGACGCCGAAGTGGATGCGGGGGACGCCGAGGTCCGTCACGCCCTCGAGGACCGTCCGCGAGTGCGGGGCGACGAACTCCTGGTAGTCCGCGAGGGACAGAGCCCCGGCCCAGGAGTCGAACAGCTGCACCGCCGACGCCCCTGCCTCGACCTGCTGGCGCAGGAAGTCACGCGCGATCAGCGCGAGGCGGCCGGCGAGGTCGTGCCACAGGTCCGGGTCGCCGTGCATGAGCTGCTTCGTGAGGCGGTGGTCGCGGGACGGGCCGCCCTCGACGAGGTAGGAGGCCAGGGTGAACGGTGCGCCGGCGAACCCGATCAGCGGCGTGGACCCGAGCTCGCGGACGAGCTCGCGCACCGCCGCGGTGATCGGCTCGACGTCGCCGTCCTCGACCGGCCGCAGCTGGTCGAGCTGCTCACGGGCGCGGATGGGCTCGGCCACGACCGGCCCGGTGCCGGGCACGATGTCGAGGTCGACACCGATCGCCTTGAGCGGGACGACGATGTCGGAGAAGAAGATCGCAGCGTCGACGCCGTGGCGCCGCACCGGCTGCATCGTGATCTCGACGACGAGGTCGGTGCGAAAGCACGAGTCGAGCATCGCGACGCCCTCGCGCACCGCCCGGTACTCCGGCAGCGAGCGACCGGCCTGGCGCATGAACCACACGGGAGTGTGCCGCGGCGTGCCTCCACGGCAGGCCTGCAGGAAGGGGCTGTCCGCGAGCGGGTCGGCTGAGGTGGCGGCGAGGTCGGGCGTCGATGGCGTCACGACGGCGATTCTCTCAGGGTCCACATGAGCCGATCCGGCCGGAGTGTCGTCGCGGACAGGGCGTCCGCTTGCGCCTACGATCGCCAGGTGGGTGTCCATCGGGAGATCGACCAGAATCCTCCGGCCTTCGAGACCGCCATCGAGCTGCTCAGGGCGGCACCGCTGCGCCCCGAGATCGCCGTCTCCGTCATGCCGGCGCCGCAGCGCATCGCCCCGTACGCCATCGCGCTCAGCGGCGAGGTGACGGTCCGCGGCGACGACCTCGCGACCGGTCGGTTCATCCTGTTGCACGACCCCGCCGGTCACGACGCCTGGGCAGGCACCTTCCGCTGCGTGACGTTCGCACGCGCGGACGTCGAGCCCGAGATGGCGGCCGACCCGTCGCTGCCGACGGTCGGCTGGAGCTGGCTCACCGACGCCCTCGACTCCCGCGGAGCCCGGCACGCCGCGGCGAGCGGCAGCGTCACGGTCGTCACCACCGAGACCTTCGGCGAGATGAGCGAGGACGACGGCGACGCCCAGATCGAGGTCCGCGCGTCGTGGACGCCCGACGGCGACGTGGGCGAGCACCTGAGCGCCTGGTCAGAGCTGCTGTGCGCGATCGCCGGCCTGCCACCTCTGGCGCCCGGCGTCGTGCCGATGGTCCGCCCGCGGAGCAGCCGTTGAGCCCCGTCCAGGAACCGGCCGACGGGCAGCCCGAGGAGGCACCCGCCGCGCCGCTGCCCCGCTTGGCGCTGCGCGAGCCGCTCGGTGACGTCATCGACGACAACGACTCCTACGCCGCCTACTGCGCGCAGATCACCGTGGGCACCGGGCCCGTGGCGCTCGACGCCGAGCGGGCCTCCGGCTACCGCTACTCCCAGCGTGCCTACCTCGTGCAGGTGCGTCGTGAGCACGCCGGCACCGGCCTGATCGATCCCATCGCCTTCCCCGACCTGCGCGACCTCGGGGAGGCGATCGGCGATGCCGAGTGGATCCTGCACGCCGCCACCCAGGACCTCCCCTGCCTGGCCGAGGTGGGGCTGCACCCGAGCCGTCTCTTCGACACCGAGCTCGCCGGGCGGTTGCTCAACCTGCCGCGCGTCGGGCTCGCGACCCTCGTCGAGCACTACCTCGGGATGAGCCTGGCCAAGGAGCACTCGGCCGCCGACTGGTCCACCCGTCCCCTGCCTCGCCCGTGGCTGGAGTACGCCGCCCTCGACGTGGAGGTCCTGGTGGAGCTGCGCGACCTCATCGAGGCCGACCTCGAGCGTGCCGGCAAGCTCGAGTGGGCCCACCAGGACTTCGAGGCGCTGCTGAGCTTCAGCGGCCACGGCCCGCGCGAGGACCCCTGGCGGCGCACCTCCGGGATCCACCGAGCCCGGGGCCGACGCATGCTCGCCCACGTCCGTGCTCTGTGGGAGGCGCGCGACGCCATCGCCCAGGAGCGCGACACGACGCCCGGGCGCATCCTTCCCGACGCCGCGCTCATGGAGGTCGCCAAGGCCTCCCCCCAGGACGCGGCGTCGCTGCGGGCACTGCCGGCGATGCGCGGGCGCGGTCCGCGCCGCTTCCTCGAGCAGTGGCTCGACGCCGTCCGCGAGGCCGCCGCACTGCCCGAGGACGAGCTTCCCCTCGCCTCGCCGCGCGGCGACGGTCCCCCGCCGCCGCGCGCATGGGCCGACCGGCACCCCGAGGCCGCCGCCCGCCTGGCGGCCGCTCGCGACGTCGTCGCCCGCCTGTCCTCGGAACACGACGTGCCGGCGGAGAACCTCATCACCCCGTCCGTCGTGCGTGCGCTGGCCTGGGAGCCGCCGTCGCCGGTCACCGTCGTCTCGGTCGGCGACGCGCTGCTGGCCGCGGGTGCTCGACCGTGGCAGGTCGACCTCGTCGTCACCCCCCTCGCCGAGGCGCTCGGCGCCTGAGGTCGTCGGGCGCAGCCGCGAGCGCTCGACCGCCGGACGTCTACGGTGGTCCCATGCGCCAGGATCGCGAGGACCGATGAGCGAGTTCCGTCGCCCGTCGCTGCCCGGGGCCGCCCTGTTCGAGGCGATGACCAGCGACGCCGATCCGGCCGAGCTCGCCGCCGCCGGCCACCGCATCGCGAACCTCCTGGTCCGGGGACCGCTCGACGCCGGCGACGAGGCCCTCGTGGAGCGGGTGATCCACCTCGCCGACGAGGAGGGTCTCTCGATCATCGCCGAGCTGTGGTCCCACGCGGCGTCCGAGACCATCGCGGGCGCGCTGTGGCGCCTCTACGTGCTGCGCGAGTGGGTGCACCGCCAGCCCGACCAGGCGGCCCGCGAGTTCGCCGCCGGCCGCGCCTTCAGCCCCGTCCACGAGGTGCTCGCCGGCGTCGTCGAGCCGCCCGGACCCCACGAGGTCGTGACGCTGGTCGACACCGTGGTCCGCGGCATCCTCGGCTCCGCCTTCGACGTCGCGCTCGACCGTGCGGCGGCGTTCGCGCACCTCGTCGGGGTGGGCCGCGGACACGTCGACGACGGCGACGCCCGCAGCGGTGCGAAGCTCGTCGACATGGCGCACCAGCTGCGCCGGGCGGCCGCTGCCGAGCGCGCCGGCACCCTGCACTGACGCCGTGCGCGACGATGGTCGCGATTCGCCCTTGAACGCGGCCGCCGACCCATTACGCTGGGCAACGCGCCGGGCTGCGGCAAGCCCCGGGTCCCAACATCAGCCGCTACGAGCGGCCACGCGCCGTGAGGCGCTTCCCAGCCCGGCGCATCACCTCTGCGGCGCGTACGTCGTGTAGCCCTGCGTCGGCCTGCCGATCTCGGCGAGCGCCGCCAGGTCCTCGCCGGTCGGCGTCCACCGCACGGCGGCGGCGTTGGTGCGGACCTGCTCGGCGCGGCTCACCCCGGCGATGACGCTCGAGACCGCCGGCTGCGCCGCCAGGCCGCCCATCGCCAGCTCGAGCAGACTGATGTCGCGCTCGTCGGCGAACATCGCCAGCGCGTCGATCCGCTCCCAGTCCGCGCTCGCGAGCCGCGCGGTCTGCTGCGCCAGACGCGTGCCCGCCGGGGCCTGCTCGCCCCGACGGTACTTGCCGGTCAGCAGGCCGTAGGCGAGCGGGAAGTACGGCAGGATCCCGACGCCGAACGCCTCGCAGGCCGGCGTCAGCTCCACCTCGGCGGTCCGGTTGTAGAGGGAGTACTCGTTCTGGGCGGTGGCGAACGGGGTCCACCCGTTGCCGCTCGCGCGCCAGTGGGCGTCGACGAGCTCCCACGCCTGGAAGTTCGAGCAGCCGACGGCGCGCACGAGGCCCTCGTCGACGAGCTCGTGCAGCGCGGCGAGCGTCTCGTCCAGGTCGGTCGCCCGGTCGGGCGTGTGGAGCTGGTACAGGTCGATGTGGTCGACGTCGAGGCGGCGCAGGCTCGCCTCGACCGCCGTCCGCACGTAGGTCGCCGACCCGCGCCGATCGCCGTCGTCGCCGTTGCGGCCCTCCATGTCCATGCCGAACTTGGTCGCGATGACGACGTCGTTTCGACGGCCCGCGACCGCCCGGCCGAGCAGCGTCTCGCTCTCGCCGAACGAGTAGACGTCGGCGGTGTCGAAGAACGTCACGCCCTCCTCGAGAGCGGCGTCGACGATCGCCCGGACGCTGGCCTCGTCGACGCGGGCGCCGAACGCGTTGCACCCGATGCCGACCGCCGGCACCTCGATGTCGCTGTGGCCCAGGGTTCGTCGTCGCTCGCTCATGCGGCCAGGCTAGGGCCGTCCCCGCCGACCCGCGCGCCGCCGATCGTGGCCGGGCACCACGAGGCGTCGCTCACGTCGCCTACACTCGGCGCGTGCCCGCCCGCCGACCGCGTTCCCACCTGCCTGCCGTGCTCGCGGCAGCGATGGTGTCGCTGTTCGTCGTCGTCGTGGGCTCCACGCCGAGTCATGTCTCCGCCGCACGCGCCGGCGTCCCGAGCGTCGGGCTGCCGAGTGCCCACGTGGTCGCCCCCGAGGCGACCATGGCACCCGACGACGCGACCGCACCTGTGGAGCTCGCGGGCCTCGTTCCGGGTGAACGTCCCGACGGGCCACCGGCCGGCACCACCCTCGAGGGGTCCCCCCCGCCGGGCGCCCCCGCAGCGCGGAGCACCGGCGTCGAGGCGCGCGGACCCCCGACGGCCTGACCGTCCGCCGTCCCCAGCGCCCATCGACCGGCGCCCTCTCGAGAGAACCCCATGACCAACCGTGCACCCCTGTGGCGCGCCATCGCCTCCTTCGTGGTGCTGGCCGGCGCGCTCGCCTTCGCCTACTTCCAGCCCGCCCAGCTCGGCCTCGACCTGCGAGGCGGCACCCAGATCGTCCTGGAGACACAGGACTCCGACCGCATCGAGGCCGACGCCGAGGCCACCGACCGCGCCCTGGAGGTGCTGCGCGGACGCGTCGACGCCCTCGGCGTGGCCGAGCCGACCCTCGCCCGGTCCGGCGAGAACCGCATCATCGTGGAGCTTCCCGGCGTGCAGGACCCCCGCGAGGCCGCCGAGCAGCTCGGGCAGACCGCCCAGCTGACCTTCCACGAGGTGCTGCGACCGGCCCAGGAGGGCGAGGAGCCCGAGGAGGAGGGCCAGCTGGTCGTCCCCGACGAGACCGGCGCCCCCCTGCTGCTCGGCCCCACGGCCGTGGACGGCGAGGGCGTGAGCGACGCGGCAGCCGCCCAGCCGCAGGACAGCATCGGGCAGTGGGTCGTGAACGTCGACTTCGCCGGCGACGGCCGCTCCGGCTGGCGCGAGCTCGTCGCCAGTGCCTGCGCGAACCCCGAGGCCGGCAACCGCGTCGCGATCCTGCTCGACCAGGAGATCATCTCCTCCCCCGGCGTCGTGCCCGCGCTGTGCCAGTCCGGCGGCGGCAACTCCACGCAGATCAGCGGCGACTTCACCCAGGCCGAGGCGAACGACCTCGCCGTCCTCATCAAGGGCGGCGCGCTCCCGGTCCCGGTCGAGATCATCGAGCAGCGCACCGTCGGCCCGACGCTCGGCGCCGCCGCCATCGACGCCTCCATCGAGGCCGGCATCATCGGCATCATCCTGACCGGCCTGTTCATCGTCTTCGTCTACCGGCTGATGGGCCTGCTCGCGACGATTGCCCTCGGCACGTACGCGATCATCTCGTACGGCATCCTCGTCTGGCTCGGGGCGACGCTCACCCTCCCTGGCCTCGCCGGCTTCGTGCTGGCGATCGGACTGGCCATCGACGCCAACGTCCTCGTCTTCGAACGAGCGCGGGAGGAGTACGCCGAGCGCGAGCAGGACGGTCTGGCCCCGGCATTGACCACCGGCTTCAACAAGGCGTGGTCGGCGATCATCGACTCCAACCTCACCACCCTCGTGGCGGCCGGCCTGCTGTTCCTGCTCGCCGCCGGACCGGTCCGTGGCTTCGGCGTCACGCTGTCCATCGGCGTGCTCGCCTCCATGTTCTCCGCACTCGTCGTGGCGCGCGTGCTCACCGAGTGGGCCGTCAAGCGCAAGTTCGTCCGCGACCGCCCGGGACTGACCGGCATCACGTCGGTCGGACCGGTCCGTCGCTGGCTCGACACCAGTGGACCCGACCTGATGAAGCGCAGCGGTCTGTGGATCGGCATGACCCTCGTCGTCGCGGTCGTCTCCATCGGCGGCATCGTCATCCGCGGCCTCGACCTCGGCGTCGAGTTCACCGGCGGACGACAGCTCGAGTTCTCCTCCAGTCAGGTCGTCGACCCCGAGGAGGCGCGGGTCGCCGTCGGCGAGGCGGGGTTCCCGTCGGCGGTCGTCCAGCGCTCCTCCGGCGACGGCGAGAGCGAGAACATCTCCGTGCGCGTCGAGGACATCACCAACGACGAGGCCATCCAGATCGAGGAGGCCATCGAGTCCCTCGGCGGCACCCTCACCAAGGAGCGCGACGAGCTCATCGGACCGAGCCTCGGCACCGAGCTGCGCAACAAGGCGCTGCTGGCGTTCGCGATCGCGATCGCCGGGCAGATGATCTATCTCGCCTGGCGGTTCCGATGGACCTACGCGCTGGCCGCCCAATTGTCGATGGCCTCCGTCGTCCTGACCGTCGTGGGCATCTTCGCCTGGTGGGGCAAGGTGATCGACGCGGTGTTCCTGGCCGCCATCTTGTCCATCATCGGTCTGGCGGTGAACGACACCATCGTCGTGTTCGACCGGATCAGGGAAGGCACCCGCGATCTCGCCGGCAAGTCCTTGCGAGGGGCGGTGAACCGGGCGATCCTCGCGACCATCCCGAGAACGGTCAACACCGGACTGGGTGCCACGTTCATCCTCGCGGCGCTGACGGTGCTCGGTGGCGACTCGCTGCAGGACTTCTCCATCGCCCTGCTGCTGGGCCTGACGATCGGCATGCTGTCGACGGTGTTCACCGCCTCGACGCTGGCGATCTTGCTCGAGGAGCGCTGGCCGTACGACCCGGACAAGGAGAAGCCGAACGCCGATCGGTACGCGACGATCGACGACGGCCGCGGCACCACCACGGGACCCGGCGGCGGGTCCGGCGCCGTCATCTGACCTGGTACCCCGACGCCCCTCGCCGTCTGCATCGACGGCGAGGGGGCGTCGTCGTCCGCGGGTCGTGCTCGCCGGCCGGGCAGCGTCTGAGGTGTGGACGAGGGACTCGACGGTCCCCACCGGTTCGGCTACCTTCGTGGGCACTGTCGTGATCGGGGGGTCAGGATGCGCACCACCACAGCCGTCGCCGTCGCGCTGCTCGTGCTGCTCGGCGCGTGCAGCCGGCCCGAGGTGCTCGAGCCGGAACCGGACGCCTCCCCCACCGCGAGTGCCCGCCCCGCCCCCACCATGCCCGCGCAGGCGCGGGAGGACACCGACGAGGGGCGTGTTGCTTTCGTGGCTCACTGGATCGACATGCTCAACTACGCCAGTGAGACGGGTCAGACCGACGAACTAGAGAAACTCAGTGCGGCGGCCTGCGCCGGGTGTCTTGAGTACATCAACTTGTATCAAGACACCTACGAGGCGGGAGGTTTTGTTGAGGGTGCCCAGTGGGAGGTTGAGGATCTCGCCATCGATCAGCGCGATCCATCGGTCGTCTTTGTCCGCTACAAGGCCGGGGAAGTCAGATTCCGGCCATCGGCTGACTCTTCGACAGAAGTGAGTGCGCCCACCAAGGACGATCTCGTCTTCGAAGTGTCTGGTTCTCCGGATGACCGGCGGGTCACGCTCTTGGAGCGAGCTTCCTGATGACCAAGACACTGCTGGTTTCGGCCGTAGCCTCTATCGCACTGCTTTCTGCTCTTGCTCGACCAGCCACATCGGTTGATAGAGAGGTCTCTGTCGACCAGGGGCGCACCGAAAGTACCGCCCGTCTGCAGGTAAACGAACGTCAATCCCCGTTCGCCAGTCCCGGTCGCACCCCCGGGGGCAACAATTTACCGGTTGCGAGCTCGGCACCAGGCAGCTTCACGCCGAATCCTTACTACGTCACCAACTGCACGAACTACTCCGACGGCCGCATCGAGTGTCCGGACCCGGAGGCAGTCGATGCCGCCGCACCGGCGGCCGAGCAGCTGACCCCGGGGCGGATCGAGCGCGCGATCCGGGAGATCGAGATGCCTCGCCTCACGTTGCGGGTGCAGCCGGGCGGACGCACCCTCGTCAACGTCCCCACGATCCTGTCGACCACCCCGGCCGACGTGGACCGGACCATCACCCTGCTCGGGTCGAGCATCGACGTGCGAGCCCGCCCCACCTCCTACACCTGGCACCACGGCGACGGCACCACGCAGACCACCACGGGGCCTGGAGCGCCCTGGCCGGCCAAGGACGTCACCCACACGTACCGGCGCAGCGCCCAGGTCAGCCTGCGCCTCGACGTCGCCTACACGGTCCGGTACCGCGTCGACGGCAGTGCCTGGACTCCTCTCGATCAGCCGCTGACGACCACCAGCGCGGCGGTGGCGCTGCGCGTCGACCAGGCCGCGCCCGTCCTGACGCGGCCGTGAACCGGCGCCCTCGGGCGCGAACCCGCGGGCATGGTGCGGGTGGCAGGATGGCGACATGCGCATCGCTGATCACGTCGTCGACCTCGTCGGCGGCACCCCCCTCGTCCGTCTCAGCTCCGTGGTGCCGCAGGGCAGCGGCCTGGTGGCGGCGAAGCTCGAGTACCTCAACCCCGGTGGCAGCGCCAAGGACCGCATCGCGGTCCGCATGGTCGACGCCGCCGAGGCGTCCGGCGCTCTCCAGCCCGGCGGCGTCATCGTCGAGCCCACGTCCGGCAACACCGGGGTCGGCCTCGCGCTCGTGGCCCAGCAGCGTGGCTACACGTGCATCTTCGTGTGCCCCGACAAGGTCAGCGAGGACAAGCGCAACACGCTGCGCGCCTACGGTGCCGAGGTCGTGGTCTGCCCCACCGCCGTCCCGCCGGACCACCCGGACAGCTACTACTCCGTCTCCGACCGCCTCGTCGCCGAGACCGAGGGTGCCTGGAAGCCCGACCAGTACTCCAACCCCGCCGGTCCGCAGAGCCACTACGAGACCACCGGTCCGGAGATCTGGGCCGACACCGACGGGCGCGTCACCCACTTCGTGGCAGGCGTGGGCACCGGCGGCACCATCACGGGTGCGGGCCGGTACCTCAAGGAGGTCTCCGACGGCCGCGTCAAGGTCATCGGCGTCGACCCCGAGGGATCGGTCTACTCCGGCGGGACCGGGCGCCCCTACCTCGTCGAGGGCGTGGGCGAGGACTTCTGGCCCAGCGCCTACGACCCCGCCGTCCCGGACGAGATCATCGCCGTCTCCGACGCCGACTCCTTCGAGATGACCCGCCGCCTCGCCCGCGAGGAGGGTCTGCTCGTCGGCGGATCGTGCGGCATGGCCGCGGTCGGTGCCCTGCGGGTGGCCGAGCAGGCCGGTCCCGACGCCGTCATCGTCGTGCTGCTGCCCGACGGTGGGCGCGGCTACCTCAGCAAGATCTTCAACGACGACTGGCTGTCCTCGTACGGGTTCCTGCGTGAGCCCCTCGACGGACGCACCCACCACATCGACGTCGGCACGCTGCTGCGCCGCAAGACCGGCGACCTCCCCGCGCTCGTGCACACCCACCCGTCGGAGACGGTCCGCGACGCGATCGAGATCCTGCGCGAGTACAACGTCTCCCAGATGCCGGTGGTCGGCCCCGAGCCGCCGGTCGTGATCGGTGAGGTCGCCGGCAGCGTCTCCGAGCGGATGCTCGTGAGCGCCGTCTTCGAGGGACGGGCCAAGCTCACCGACCCCGTCTCCGAGCACATGGAGCCGTCGCTGCCGCTGATGGGGGCCCACGAGTCCCTCGACGCCGCCTTCGAGGCACTGAGCAGCAGCGACGCGCTCATGGTCATCGACGAGGGCAAGCCGCTCGGCGTCCTCACCCGCCACGACCTGTTGGGAGCGCACGCATGAGCGACGCAGCCGACCCCGCCACCGGCACCGACGAGCACGGGTTCGCCACCCGCGCCATCCACGCCGGGCAGGACCCCGATCCGCGCACCGGTGCCGTGAACGTCCCGATCTTCGCGTCCTCCACCTTCGCGCAGGACGGTGTCGGCCAGATGCGCGAGGGCTACGAGTACGCCCGGACGGCGAACCCCACGCGCACCGCCCTCGAGGCGTGCCTCGCATCGCTCGAGGGTGGGCGCCACGGACGAGCCTTCGCCTCGGGCATGGCCGCCACCGACACGGCACTGCGCTCGATGCTGCGCCCCGGCGACCACCTGGTGATCCCCGACGACGCCTACGGCGGCACGTTCCGTCTCATCGACAAGGTCTTCAGCCAGTGGGGCGTCGACCACACCCCGGTGAGTGTCAACGACGTCGACGCCGTGCGTGCCGCGATCGAGCCGCGCACCAAGGTCGTGTGGGTCGAGACGCCGACGAACCCCCTGCTCAACATCGCCGACATCGAGGCGCTCGCCCAGGTCGCGCACGACGCCGGGACCCGTCTGGTCGTGGACAACACCTTCGCCTCGCCGTACCTGCAGCAGCCCCTCGCGCTCGGCGCCGACGTCGTCCTGCACTCCACGACCAAGTACCTCGGCGGCCACTCCGACGTCGTCGGAGGTGCGCTCGTCACCGACGACCCTGCTCTCGACGAGGCGTTCGCCTTCCTCCAGAACGGCGCCGGTGCCGTGCCCGGACCATTCGACGCCTACCTGACGATGCGGGGGGCCAAGACCCTCGCCCTGCGCATGGAGCAGCACAGCACGAACGCCGAGGCGATCGTCGACGCGCTCCAGGGGCACCCCGCCATCAGTCACGTGCTGTACCCGGGACTGACCGAGCACCCCGGGCACCAGGTCGCCGCGCGTCAGATGCGGCGCTTCGGCGGCATGATCTCGGTGCGGCTGGCCGGTGGCCGAGACGCGGCGCTGGCGTTCTGCGACCGGACGGAGATCTTCACGTTGGCGGAGTCGCTCGGTGGCATCGAGTCGCTCATCGAGCACCCGGCCGCCATGACTCACGCCTCGACGGCCGGTTCCGCCCTCGAGGTCCCCGACGACCTCGTGCGCCTCAGCGTCGGGATCGAGACGACGGCCGACCTGGTCGCCGACGTGGAGCAGGCCCTGTCCTGAGACGGGTCTCCCGCGGGTTCAGCCGGCGTCGCGACCGATCTCGTCGTCGGCGCCGATGATCTCCGCCTCGGCGACGAGGTCGATCTCCGGTCGTTCCAGGTCGGCGAACAGGCTCTGCGGGTCGGCCTGGACGACCGGTGCCGGCTCGGCCTCTGCGGTCATCTCCGCAGCGGTGAGTCCGCGCGGGTCGGCCTCGATCTGCTTGACCGGCTGCAGGAGCTTGGCCTCGTCGACGGCATCGAGCCTGCGGGCCGAGACGAGGACCCGCGACTCGAGCGTCCCGACGAACTTGTTGTAGTCGCGGACGGTGCCCTCGATCGAGCGGCCGAGCTTGGAGACGTGCTCGGAGAGGGTGCCGAGACGCTTGTAGAGCTCGCGTCCGAGGTCGACCAGCTCCTGGGCGTTCTCGGCGAGGTCCTCCTGCTTCCAGGTGAACGCGACGGTCTTCAGGACCGCCCACAGGTTGACCGGCGTGGCGAGGATGATGCCTCGACCGAAGGCGTACTCCATGAGGGTGGGATCGGCGTCCAGGGCGGCGTTCAGGATCGCCTCGCTCGGGATGAACGCGATGGTGAACTCCGGGCTGGTCTCCAGTCCGGTCCAGTACTCCTTGCCCGAGAGCGCGTCGACGTGGCCCTTGACCTGCCGGGCGTGCTGGGTGAGCAGCGTCGACGCCCGGCCGGAGTCCGGGCCGGCCTCGTGCGCCTCGATGAAGCTGCTGTACGGGACCTTGGCGTCGATGGCCATCTGCTTGCGTCCGGGCAGCTTGATCACCATGTCGGGGCGCCGGGCACCGGAGTCGGCGGCGATCGACTCCTGGGTGGAGAAGTCGATGCGGTTGAGCAGACCGGCGGACTCCACGAGCGACTGCAGCTGGGTCTCGCCGTAGGCACCTCGCGTCGCGTTGTTCTTCAGGGCCGAGGACAGCGCCTCCGCCGCCTGGCGGGACCGCTCGGCGGACTCCTGGGAGGCCTTGATCTGCTCGGCGAGCCGGCCGTGCTGGGCCGAGCGCTGCTTCTCGATCTCGTCGACCTTGCGCTGCATGGAGCGCAGCTGGTCGGTGACCGGGGCGAGTGTCTGCAACACCTTGCCCTCGGCCGCGGTGGCGGACTCGCGCTGCTTCGTCTCCCGACGGTGGGCCTCGACGGCGTCGCGGTACTGCGCCTGGGCGGCCTGGACCGCCTCGCGCAGCCCCTCGACGGACGCCTGGGCGGCGGCGAGGCGCTGCTCGACCTCGGCTCGAGCGAGCGACTCCTCGTGGCGGACCTGTGCGACGACGGCCTCGTGGCGGGCCCGCAGGACCGCTGGGTCCTCACGCTGGTCCTGCTCCTGCCGGCGGGCCTGCTCCACCGCCCGCACTGTCTCGAGCATCCGCGACCTCACGACCAGCGTCCCGACGAGACCGCCGAGCGCGAGACCGATGAGGAGACCGACAAGCAGGGTGACGACGAGATGCATGCCGTCAGTCTCGCAACGACCGCCGACAGAACCTGGCCGACAGGCCGAGCGGCCGCGCGAGGACCTTGAAGCCGCTCCTATCCTGGGGAGCGATGTCCAAGCGCCCCTTCCTCCTGTCCGGCCTGTCCGCCTTCCAGGTCGCTGCCGGTTCCCTCGCCGCCATGACGTCGGCGTGGGTGGCCTCGACCCTCGGCGTCGCCGGGACGATCGTCGGCGCCGCCATCGCGAGCGTGGTCCTGAGCATCTCCTCGGCCATCTACGCCAACACGTTGCACAAGGGCCGCACCCTCGTGGTGCAGACCGCCGACGGCTCGGTCGTGGAGAAGGAGGCCGAACCGGGTGAGACGGCACAGGCACTCGCCGAGGTGGCCCAGGAGGCCGGGTCACCCGTCCAGTCGGCGGAGGTCGAGGAGCCGCCGGGCAGGTCGTGGCGCGCACTCCCGTGGCGCCGGATCGCCGTGACCAGCGTCGTCGTCCTCACGATCGCCCTGGGCGGGATCTGGACCTACGAGCAGGTCACCGACCGCTCCTTCGGGACCGGCTCGGACAACGCGCGCATCTCCAACCCCTTCGGTGGAGGCACGGGCGGCGGCTCCGGCGCGGACCCGGCGCCCACCGAGCCGGACGCGCCGGTCCCCGACGAGACCGGCGACGCCGACACGGGTCCCGTCGAGCCGGACGAGCCCGCCCCGTCGCCGTCACCCACGCCGACGCCCGCGCCCACCCCGACACCGACGCCGGCCCCGGTTCCCCCGCCGACACCCAGCCCGGCGGGCTGAGCGTGGGCGACCAGCAGTGGGCCGTCGAGACCGAGCTGGTGGCCCTGGTGGTCGCCGCGACCCTGGTGCTCCTGCCGTCCTGGCGGGGCGTGCGGCACGTCGTGACCCTCGTCCACGAGGCCGGGCACGCACTCGTCGCCCTGCTCACCGGGCGGCGCCTGAACGGCATCCGCCTGCACCGTGACACCTCGGGCCTGACCACGTCGGTCGGCCGGCCCCGCGGGCCCGGGATGATCGTCACCGCTGCGGCGGGCTACGTCGCACCAGCCGGGCTCGGGCTGGCGGTGCTGGCCCTCCTGCGTGCCGACGAGATCCTCTGGGCCCTCTACCTCGCGCTGGCTGTCGTCGGCTTCGTCCTCGCCTTCATCCGGAACTGGTACGGCGTGCTCGTCGTCCTTGCGACGGGGGCCGCCGGAGCCGCGCTGGTGTGGCGCGGCGACGAGGACGTCCAGGAGCTCGCCGTGGCGGTGATCGCGTGGGTGCTGCTCGTCGGTGCCGTGCGGGCGAGCATCGACCTGTGGACCCACCGTCGACGCAGCCGCTCGCGCACGAGCGACGCCGACGTGCTCGCCCGCCTCACGCACGTCCCGGCCGTGGTGTGGAACGTGGCCTTCATCCTCGTGTGCGCCGGTGCGCTCGGGTGGGCCGCGCGGCCGCTGGTGGTTGGATAGCCGAGTGCCCCACGACCCCGGACGACCCGACGCCACCTCGCCCGGCTTCACCGTCGGCAGCCGCCTGCCCGACCGCGCCGGACGCACCGGGGTCCTCACGACGCCACACGGCCAGATCCGCACCCCGGCCTTCATCCCGGTCGGCACCCGCGCGACGGTCAAGGCGGTGCTGCCCGAGACGATGGCCGACCTCGGGGCGCAGGCGCTGCTCGCCAACGCCTACCACCTGTACCTCCAGCCCGGCGACGACGTCGTCGAGGAGGCCGGAGGGCTCGGTCGCTTCATGAACTGGCCGGGGCCGACGTTCACCGACTCCGGCGGCTTCCAGGTCATGAGCCTCGGTGCGGGCTTCAAGAAGACCCTCGCGATGGATGCCAAGGGCGTGACGTCCGACGACGTGATCGCCGAGGGCAAGGAGCGTCTCGCGCACGTCGACGACGACGGCGTCACCTTCACGAGCCACCTCGACGGGTCGCGGCACCGGTTCACGCCGGAGGTCTCGATGGGGATCCAGCACCGCCTCGGCGCCGACGTCATCTTCGCCTTCGACGAGCTGACCACCCTCATGAACACCCGCTCCTACCAGGAGCAGTCGCTGGAGCGCACCCAGGCGTGGGCGGTCCGCTGCCTCGCCGAGCACCACCGACTCCGCGCCGAGCGCGCCGACCGTCCCGACCAGGCGCTGTTCGGCGTCGTCCAGGGCGCCCAGTACGAGGACCTCAGGCGTCGCGCTGCCCGCGGCCTGGCCGACCTCGAGGTCATGGGCCGGACGTTCGACGGGTTCGGCATCGGCGGCGCGATCGAGAAGGAGAACCTGGCCACCATCGTCGGCTGGGTCACCGACGAGCTCCCTGACGACAAGCCCCGCCACCTGCTCGGCATCGGCGAGCCCGACGACCTCTTCGCCGGGGTGGCGGCAGGTGCGGACACGTTCGACTGCGTCGGACCGTCGCGTGTGGCCCGTTCCTCGCGGGTCTACACCGGCGACGGTCGCGAGAACCTGCTCGTCGCGGCGTCACGACGCCGTTTCGAGCCCATCGAGGACGGCTGCGACTGCTACACGTGCACCCACTACACGCGCGCCTACCTGCACCACCTGTTCAAGACCAAGGAGTACCTCGCAGCGACGCTCACCACGATCCACAACGAACGCTACATCGTGCGTCTCGTCGACGCGATGCGCGACGCCATCGACGAGGGCACGTTCGACGGGCTGCGCGAGCAGACGATGGGCCGCATCGAGGCGTCCCGGGCCTGAGACCCGGCCCGGCCTGAGCGGGTGGGGCCTCAGTAGGTGGGGTCCGTGCGCTTGAGTGCGGCGATGACGGTCACGGTGACCGGCAGCACCGCCACCTCGAACGCGACCTTCAGCACGACGCCCACCACGAAGTAGTTCAGGAAGTCACCGCCGGTGGAGATGCCGATGGCGGTCGCCGCGATGGCGCAGAACAGGAAGGTGTCGACCACCTCGCCGGCCCCGGTGGAGGCGAGCAGTCGCCCGACGAGCCCTCGCTCGGCGGTGCGGGCCTTGAGCCGCGTGAGGACCCAGGCGTTGGTGAGCTGCCCGGCGACGTACCCGACGACGCTCGCCGCGACGATCTGTCCGACCGGGCCGAGCACCGCCTCGTAGGCCGCCTGGTTCTCGTAGAACGCTGCCCCGGGGATGGCCCCCACCAGCGTGAACGTGGCCACGGCGAGCACCGCGCACGCGAAGCCGGTGATCACGGCACGGCGTGCCGCGCGGAAGCCGTAGACCTCCGAGAGGACGTCACCGATCACGTAGGCCAGCGGGAACAGCACCAGTCCCCCGTCGACGATGAGCGGCCACAACCGGATGGCGCCGATGGAGATGACGTCGCCGGAGCCGATCTCGATGGGCTTGGCGGCGACGATGTTCGACAGCACGATGATGACGCAGAACAACGCCACGAGGACGGCGTACGGCGACGACCCGGTGCTGGCGAAGCGGACGTCAGGTTTTGGTGAGGTTGCCTGAGAACTCATGGCCGTCATCCTCCCACGGCCGCCCTGCGAGGGTTCGTGGCGAGGTGGGAGAATCGAGGCATGAGCCTGCCGACGACCACCGACGTCCTCGTGGTCGGCGCCGGGCCCGCCGGTGCCGCAGCGGCCGCCTGGGCGGCTCGCCACGGTCTCGACGTCGTGCTGGCCGACGCCGCCACCTTCCCGCGCGACAAGACCTGCGGCGACGGTCTGACGCCGCGGGCGGTCGCCGAGCTCGACCGGCTGGGCCTCGGTGACTGGACGCGCAGCCACGGCACCAACCGGGGCCTGCGCGCCGCCGGGTTCGGCCAGGAGCTGCTGCTGCCGTGGCCGGGTGGCTCGCTGCCGGACCACGGGTCCGCCGTGCCGCGCACGACGCTCGACGCACGCATCCGCGACACGGCCCTCGAGTCGGGCGCCGTGGGCCTGGAGTCGGCCCGGGCCGTCGACGTCTCGCGGGACGCCCGCGGCGCCGTCACGTCGGTGACGTTCCGCGTCGGGCCGGACAGGACCGACCACGTCATCGCCTGTCGCCGTCTCGTCGTCGCCGACGGCGTCCGCTCGCCCCTCGGACGTGTCCTGGGTCGCGAGTGGCACCGGGAGACGGCCTACGGCGTGGCCGGGCGCTGCTACGTCAAGTCCGGGCGCGCCGACGACCCGTGGATCTCGTCGCACCTGGAGCTGCGCGACGAGCAGGGCGAGCTCCTGCCCGGCTACGGCTGGATCTTCCCGCTCGGCACCGCCGGGCTGGAGGGCAGCGAGATCAACCTCGGCGTCGGCGCCCTCGCCACGGCCAAGCGGCCGGCGGACCTGCAGATCCGTCCCCTCATGCAGTACTACGCCGAGCTGCGTCGCAGCGAGTGGGACCTCGGCTCGGAGCTGCGCATGCCGACGTCGGCGCTGCTGCCCATGGGCGGGGCGGTCTCCGGCGTCGCCGGGCCCAACTGGGTGCTCGTGGGCGACGCCGCAGGCTGCGTCAACCCGCTGAACGGCGAGGGCATCGACTACGGGCTCGAGACGGGCCGACTCGCCGCCGAGCTCCTGACCACCCAGAACCCGCTCGACGTCGCCTGGCCGCAGCTGCTCGTCTCCCACTACGGGGAGGCGTTCTCCATCGCTCGTCGACTGGCCGGTCTGCTCACCGTCCCGGGGCTGCTGCCCCGGTTCGGTCCGCTCGGCATGCGGTCGCACTGGCTGATGACGATCGCGCTGCGCCTCATGGGCAACCTCGTCACCGAGGAGGACCGCGACGCCACGGCGCGGCTCTGGCGATGGGCGGGACGGCAGTCCGTGCGGCTCGACGACCGTCCTCCGTTCACGTCCTGACTCGCCTCTCCTGAGCAGGAATTGCTCATCGGCGGTGCTGGAACATGCGGCGCCGCGACCACTAGGTTGGTCGCGCGGGGAACCGTCCAGCCTCACCTCCTTGGAGACGCCATGACCAACCAGGATCCGCCTCCCGGCGACGACCAGAACCGTCCCGACGACCTGCCACCGGGCCGGCCGCCCTCGGAGATGGGTCCGCCGCTGCCGCCGCCCCCGCCGGACGCCGTGCCGCCCTCGACCGGTGGCGCCGCTCCCCCGCCCGGTGGTGTGCCGCCGATGGGCGGGTACGGGGCCCCGCCTCCCGGCGCGCAGCCGCCCCCACCGCCGCCGGGGACGCCGACGGGACCGGGCGGCCAGCCCGACATCGGCGCGGGGTTCAGCTGGGCGTGGGCGAAGTTCCAGGCCAACGCCGCCCCTCTGGTCGTCAGCACCCTCATCATCGGTGCCCTCGCCGTCGTGGCCTACCTGATCGTCTACCTCCCCCTGCTGGCGATCGTCGGCGGCGGCGGGAGCGAGATCTCCGTCGACCCCGTCACCGGTGAGATCACCGGCTTCAGCGCCGGCCCGGGCTTCTTCGTCACGACCCTGGTGAGCGCGATCGGCCTGTTCGCCCTGTTCATCGTGATCCAGGGCGTCGGCTCCAACCTCGTCCGCATGTCGTTGAAGATCGCCGACGGAGAGGAGGTCGCCGTCGGCGACCTCTTCACCTTCCCGCGTGGCGGCAGCACCTTCGTCACCGCGATCCTGCTCGCCCTCGGGACGGCGGTCGGGTACCTGCTGTGCTTCCTGCCCGGCATCGTCTTCGCCTGGGGCGCGGCCTTCACGTTCGCGTTCTTCTACGACAAGGGTCTGGCACCGGTCGACGCCATCAAGGCCAGCTTCACGTTGTTCAAGGACAACCTCGGCCCGGCGATCCTCACGGTCCTGCTCGGTGGACTGGTCGCCAGCGCGGGCGTCCTGCTGTGCTTCGTGGGCGTCATCGTGTCCGCCCCGATCGCCCAGCTGTTCATCGTCCACCAGTACCGCAGCATGACGGGAGGACGGATCACGGCCTGACCGACAGCCTGGTCGCGCGCACGCCTCTCGCCGGACAACCCGAGAAAACCCTGAGAGCGGAATCCTGTCCACGGGGTCGGCGTTGTAGCAGGTGAGACCAAGGGATGGGAGGCCCGATGAGCAACTCCAACGAGAGCATCGAGGGCAAGGACAGTGTCGGCATGTACCTTGCCGAGATCGCGCGGACGCCGCTGCTCGACGCCGAGCGCGAGGTCGACCTCGCCAAGACGATCGAGGCGGGACTGTACGCCCGCCACCTGCTGGCCGAGGGTCGCATCGGACGGGCCAAGGGTGGAGCTCCCAAGCGCGCGACACGCGAGGAGCTGGAGTTCCTCGCCGCCGAGGGCGACCGAGCCGTGCAGACCTTCATCCAGGCCAACCTGCGCCTCGTCGTCTCCATCGCCCGCAAGTACGGCCGCTCGGCGATGCCGATGCTCGACCTCGTGCAGGAGGGGAACACCGGTCTGATCCGCGCTGTCGAGAAGTTCGACTACGTCAAGGGCTTCAAGTTCTCCACCTACGCCACGTGGTGGGTGCGGCAGGCGATCACGCGCGGCATCGCTCAGCAGGCGCGGGTCGTTCGTCTCCCGGTGCACGTCGTCGAGGAGCTCAACCAGGTCACGGCCGCGCGTCGCACCCTGGAGCGCCAGCTCGGCTACGACCCCGATCCGGCCGAGATCGCCCTCGAGCTCGGCATGGACGTGGACCGGGTCATCGACCTTCTGTCGTGGGGACGCGACCACGTGAGCCTCGACACCCCGGTCGACGACGACGGCGACACCTCCCTCGGTGACCTCATCGCACGCGAGACGCTCCCGGGGCCGGACCTCGCCGTCATCGACGACGAGACCAAGCACCTGATCAGCTCGCTGATCGACCACCTGGAGCCGCGCGACGCGGACATCGTGCGTGCGCGCTACGGGTTGCTCGACGGTCGTCAGCAGAAGCTCGCCGACATCGGCAAGCGGCACGGCATCTCCGCCGAGCGGGTGCGCCAGCTGGAGCGCCAGGCACTCGTGACGTTGCGTCGCATCGCCGACCCCGACCTCGCCGCCTGAGACCCGCCGGCCCGCGAGGGCCGCGCACGAGAGCCGCCCGGACCCCCGACCGGGCGGCTCTCGCCGTCTGGGGACCGATCAGGCGTGCACGCGCGCGAGGAGGTCGGACCACAACCGGTCGACCGCTGACTCGAGATCGGCCACCGAGCCGCTGTTGTCGAGGACGACGTCGGCGGCGGCCCGGCGGTCGTCGCGGTCCGCCTGCGCGGCGAGGCGGGCGCGTGCCTCGTCCTCGCTCATGCCGCGGTCGCGGACCAGCCGCTCGACCTGGACCTCCGGCGGCACGTCGACGACCACGACGACGTCGCACCCCTGGGCCATCCCCATCTCGACGAGCAGGGGGTGGTCGTGCAGCACGACGTCCGCGCCGATGGCCTGCTCCTCACGAGCACGGGCGAGGTCGCGGATCGCCGGGTGCGTGATGGCCTCGAGGTCGCGTCGGGCCGCGTCGTCGGAGAAGACGAGCGCTCCGAGGGCGGGCCGGTCGAGCGATCCGTCGTCGGCGATGACGTCGTCGCCGAACCGCTCGCGTATCCGCGCGAGCGCAGGCGACCCGACCTCGACGGCCTCACGAGCCAGGACGTCGTAGTCGATCACCACCGCACCGTGCTCGCGCAGGCGAGCGCTGACGGTGCTCTTGCCCGACCCGATGCCTCCTGTGAGACCGACGCGCAGCACGTCAGCCCGTGGCGGCGTTGCCGTAGGTGGTGACGTGCACGTGATCGAAGTGGTTGGCGGTGTCGCCGCCGCGGTCGCCCATCGGACGCCACGCCGGCGACGTCGACGGGCGCCAGATCTGCTGCTTCCAGATGAGGTACTCGATGCCGAGGGCGGCACGGTTCTCCTGCAGGAACGCCGCGATGCGGTCGCCGAGCTCGCCGCGCACCATGATGTCGAGCGCCTGGCCGGTGGCGTGCTCCCCGCGCGGGGCCAGTCCCCCGTAGGACGTGACCTCGGGGAACTCCGCACAGACGGCCCTGAGGACCTTCACGGTGTCCGGCTGCAAACCGTTCTCGCTGCCGTAGGGGCAGGGCTCGGAGCCGAGCGGCAGCTTCTCGCCGATCGAGCTGGTCTTGACCCACCGCGGCAGGTCCTGGTGGACGACCTCGCTCCACCCGCCCTCAGTGCGGCCCGTGACGTCGACGGGGTCGCCCTTGTCGAGCGTGCCGAGGACCTGGGCGTCGCCGTTGGCGTCGGAGCGGATGGCGACGCCGTCGGTGAGCGCGAGCAGCGTGCCCGTGACCTCGACCTCGACCTGCGCCTGCGACGGCAGCTCGGGCCGCTCGGCGCTGCGACTGACCTCGACCTCCTCAGCCTGCTCGGCCAGGGCGCGGGCGATGACGTCGTCGGCCGAGGCGGGCGCGACGGTCGCGACCTGGGCCGGCGGCGGGGAGTCCTTCATGACGACGGCGGCCGACGAGCCGATGACGGTGGCGACGCCCGCCACCGGCAGGGCGATGACGACGGCGCGACGACGCCAGGGCGAGACGCTCTCGCGACGGACGCGACGACCGGGGGCCGACGGCGTCGAGGCGCGGGAGAGACCCGCACGACGCGGCACGGCGTGCTTGCGCTGGGCAGGAGCCACAGACGATCACCTTCGGGTCGGGGCGGGGACAGGACCGATCTCCGAGTGAAGCATACTGTGCCTGGCCGCGCCGTGGGCCGTTCCCGTCGTTCCGGGGCTCACGACGGCCGACGTGTGAGCGATACCTCAGGAAGGTGGCGTCGATGCAGGTCCTGGACGCCGAGCGCAGCGCCGCCGACCAGTCCCGTGTCGCCGGCGCTCTCCTGGCGCGCGGGCTCGTCGAGGGCGACCGGGTCGTGCTCAGCCTGCCGGGCTCGGCCGACTACGTCAGCGCCGTCCTCGGCGCGACGCGCGTGGGCATCGTGCCCGTCCCGCTCGACCCGCGCCTGACGCCGCACGAGCGCGACCTGATCGTCGGCGACGTCGATCCGGCCCTCGTCGTCGAGGACGTCGAGACGCTGGACGCGTTGCTCGCGGGACCGCCCGCCGAGCTCGCCCCGTGGCCGCGCTGCCGTCCCATGCACTTCACCTCCGGCACGACCGGGCGCCCCAAGGGCGTCTGGTCGGGACTGCTGTCGCAGACCGACGCCGAGGCGCTCGTGACCGAGGAGCGGGTCCTGTGGGGCTTCACGGCGGACGACCTCGACCTCGTCGTCTCGCCGGTCTACCACTCCGCGCCGCTGCGGTTCGCCGCCGGGACGCTGCTCGCGGGCGGCTCGATCGCGGTCCTGTCCCGGTTCGACGCTGCGGCGTGGGCCGATGCCGTGGAGACGCTGCGGCCCACGACGATGTTCTGCGTCCCGGCGCACCTCCAACGCCTCTTCGCGCACCTGGACGCCTCGGGCCGCCGGTTCGACTCCTCGAGCGTGCGGCTGCTGGCCCACGCGGGGGCCCCGTGCCCGGAACCGGTGCGCCGACGGACCCACGAGCAGTTCGGACTCGACGTCGTGTGGGAGTTCTACGGTTCCACCGAGGGTCAGATCACCGCCTGCCCGGCGCGCACGTGGCACGAGCACCCCGGGACCGTCGGTCCCGCGCGCGCCGGCCGGACGGTCCACGTCGACGACGACGGCCAGCTGTGGTGCACCGTGCCGTTGTGGGGCCGCTTCACGTACTGGCGCGACCCGGACAAGACCGCGGCCGCGTGGCGACGCCTCGGCGACGCCGACGCCTTCACCGTCGGTGACCTCGGCCGCGTCGAGGACGGTCTGGTCTTCCTCGACTCCCGCCGCAGCGACCTGATCATCTCCGGCGGGGTGAACGTCTACCCGGCCGAGGTCGAGGCGGCCCTGGAGGACGTGGCCGGCCTGCAGGAGGTCGCCGTGTTCGCCCGGCCGGACGACCGCTGGGGTCAGCGGGTCTGCGCCGCGTACGTCGGGGACGTCGACGAGGCCGCCCTGCGCTCGCGCGCCGAGGAGCGGCTCGCGCCCCCGAAGCGACCCAAGACCTACGAGCGGGTGGGTGCCCTGCCACGGACGGCCACCGGGAAGGTGCGTCGCGGCGAGCTGTGACCCCCTGATCGGTGCCTGCGCAACCCTTTCGGCGCGGGCCGACGGTGATCGGTGCCACCGCAACCATCTCGACCCCGGAACGGTTGCCATGGCACCGATCGAGGTGTCAGTGCCCATCGGTGCCTGCGCAACCTTCCCGGACGCGGGTCGACCCCGATCGAGACCAGCCGGCGCGGGGACGTCGCCCGGGGACGGTCAGGAGACGGCGGCGACCCCGAACGTCCGGCGGTACGCCTGCGGGGTGGTGCCGAGCGTCGCGTGGAAGTGGTGGCGCAAGGTGGCGGCGTTGCCGAACCCGACTCGCTCGGCGACCCGCTCGATCGGCAGGTCGGAGTGCTCGAGGAGCTCCGACGCGAGCGAGACACGCTGCGTGATGACCCAGCGCAAGGGGGTGGTGCCGGTCTCGTCGCGGAACCGTCGCGCGAACGTGCGAGGTGACATGTGCGCCTGGGCGGCGAGCCGGTCGACGGTGAGCGACTCGTCGAGGTGCTCGATCGCCCACGCGAGCAACGGGGAGAGCGACTCGGCCTCGATCGGGGCCAGCGGAGCCCGCACGAACTGAGCCTGCCCGCCGTCACGGTGGGGCGGCATGACGATCCGACGGGCCGCGGTGGCGGCGACGCCGGCTCCGAACACCGTGCGCATCAGGTGCAGCGACGCGTCGATCCCCGCGGCGGAGCCGGCGCCGGTCAGCACGCGATCGTCGAGCACGTAGAGCACCTCCGGGCGCACCGTAGCTCCAGGGAAGTCACGCTGGAGGAGGTCGCCGTAGCGCCAGTGCGTCGTGCACTCCCGCCCGTCGAGAAGGCCGGCGAGGCCCAGCATCCAGACGCCCGTGCAGTGGGCCGAGACGTACGCCCCGCGCTCGGCTGCGGCGGCGACCGCCGCCACGGCGTCCGGGTGGTGGTCACGGAAGTCGTCCTTCGGACCGATGCAGACGAGGTCGGCGTCCGCGACCGCGTCGAGACCGTGCTCGACGTGCAGGTCGAAGCCTGCCGATCCCGCGACCCGCCCGGGCGACGGCGTGCAGACGGTGAAGTCGAAGACGGGGTTGTCATCGTCGTGGTGGTACCGCTCGGCCCACACCTCGCAGATGGCACCGAGACCGAACATGTGTGCGCCGTCCTGGACGACGACCGCCACCTTCTTCATGTCGTCAGGATCGCACGTCGGTGGCAGTAAATCAACGAACCATGTCAGGCCTGCCACTCGTGGCAGGATCTGCAGCAGACGAGCATCACTGCCATGTTCTCCATCATCATCTTCTTCACCGTCATCGCCTCGGTGATCGTGCTCTCGAGCACGGTCGTCAAGGACGGCCTCGGCAGCCGCCCCGGCCCTCGCAGCCACGAGGACCACGACCAGCACTCCCCCGACACCGCGACCCGACCCTGAGACAGCACGACGCCCCCGGTCCGTGGCGGACCGGGGGCGTCGTCATGCTCGGATCGAGCGAGGGATCACTCCCCGCCGGTGAGCTTCTCCCGCAGGGCCTGCAGCGCCTCGTCGGAGGCGAGCGAACCCTCCTGCTGCGGCGCCTCCGAGGAGGAGGTGTCGCCGCCGCTGGAGTAGTTGGCGGCCTCGCCGGCCTCGATGTCGGCCTTCTCGGCCGCCTCGATCTGCGCCTTGTGCGCCTCCCAGCGCTCGTGCGCCTCGGCGTACTGCTTCTCCCAGGCGGCGCGGGCCTCGTCGTAGCCCTCCTGCCACTCACCCGTCTCGGGGTCGAAGCCCTCGGGGTAGATGTAGTTGCCCTGCTCGTCGTAGGACGACGTCATGCCGTACAGGGTGGGGTCGAAGTCGTCGGCAGCGGCGACGGCGGTCTCGTTGGCCTGCTTGAGGGACAGCGAGATGCGACGACGCTCGAGGTCGATGTCGATGATCTTGACCATGACCGAGTCGCCGATCTGGACGACCTGCTCGGGGATCTCGACGTGACGCTCGGCGAGCTCGGAGATGTGCACCAGACCCTCGATGCCCTCCTCGACACGGACGAACGCACCGAACGGCACCAGCTTGGTGGCCTTGCCCGGGACGATCTGACCGATCTGGTGGGTGCGGGCGAAGTGCTGCCAGGGATCCTCCTGCGTCGCCTTGAGCGACAGGGAGACCCGCTCGCGCTCGAGGTCGACGTCGAGGACCTCGACGGTGACCTCGTCGCCGACCTGGACGACCTCGTTCGGGTGGTCGATGTGCTTCCAGGACAGCTCGGAGACGTGGACGAGTCCGTCGACGCCGCCGAGGTCGACGAACGCACCGAAGTTGACGATCGAGGAGATGACGCCCTTGCGGACCTGCCCCTTCTTGAGCTCGTCGAGGAACTTCTGGCGAACCGCGGACTGCGTCTGCTCGAGCCAGGCACGGCGCGACAGGACCACGTTGTTGCGGTTCTTGTCGAGCTCGATGATCTTGGCCTCGATCTTCTGGCCGATGTAGGGGTCGAGGTCGCGGACGCGACGCATCTCCACCAGGGAGGCCGGCAGGAAGCCACGGAGCCCGATGTCCATGATGAGGCCGCCCTTGACGACCTCGATCACGGTGCCCTCGACGACGCCGTCCTCGTCCTTGATCTTCTCGATGTCGCCCCAGGCGCGCTCGTACTGTGCGCGCTTCTTGGACAGGATCAGACGGCCTTCCTTGTCCTCCTTCTGGAGGACGAGGGCCTCGACCTTGTCGCCGACGCTGACGACCTCGTTGGGGTCGACGTCGTGCTTGATGCTCAGCTCGCGCGAGGGGATGACGCCCTCGGTCTTGTAGCCGATGTCGAGGAGGACCTCGTCACGATCCACCTTGACGATGGATCCGTCGACGATGTCGCCGTCGTTGAAGTACTTGATGGTCGAGTCGATGGCGGCGAGGAAGTCCTCTTCGCTGCCGATGTCGTTGACCGCAACCTGCGGGGCCGCAGAAGGAGTTGCGATACCTGATGTCATAGGGAGTGGGCTCCGATGGATATGGATGGAGTGGACGGTCGGCTGGAGTCCCTTGGAACAGCACGTGAGGAGGCCGCCCCGAGGGCGGACGTCGATCGCGCGCGTGCACGGCCCTGCTCTGTCCGAGGAACGCGCAGGCCACCAGCGCACCTCATAGCGTACGCGACAGCACCCGTGCGGCGGAACCCGGGACCTGGCCCGCCGGCCGCGACTCAGCCCCGGGGGGCGAGGAACGCGCCGAGCGCCGCCACGTAGTGCTCGACGTCGGCGGCGGCCATCGTCTCGCGGATCGAGTGCATGGCCAGCTGCGGGGCGCCCACGTCGACCGTGAGCATGCCCGTGCGGGCGGCGCTCAGGGGGCCGATGGTGGAGCCGCACGGCAGGTCGGCGCGGTGGACGTAGCGCTGCAGCGGCACGCCGGCCTGCTCGCACGCGAGGGCGAACGCGGCGGTGCCGACCGGCTCGGTCGCGTAGCGGAGGTTCTGGTTGATCTTGAGCACCGGGCCGCCGCCGAGGGTGATGCGGTGCAGCGGCTCGTGCTTGTCGACGTGGTTGGGGTGCGTGGCATGGGCCATGTCGCCGGAGGCGCAGACGGATCCGGCGATCGCGCGGTGGTAGTCGTCGCGGCTGCCGCCGGCACCGGTGACGATGCGCTCGAGGACGGTGGCGAGCAGGTCGGACTGGGCGCCGCGCTCCGACGTGCTGCCGATCTCCTCGTGGTCGAACATCGCCAGGACCGGGCGCACGCCCGCCGCGGCAGGCGCGTCGAGCAGGGCCTGCAGGCCGGCGGAGCACGTGGCCTGGTTGTCGAGACGGGGTGCGGCGACGAGGGCGTCGTCGGCACCCACGCGGGCGGCGGGCTGCGTGGGGCACGCCATGAGCTCGTGGCCGAGGACGTCGTCGGCGGCGAACCCGGCACGCTCCCCCACCCAGTCGAGGAACCGGCCGCCGCCTCGCCCCCAGACGGCGTCGAGGTGGCGCTGGCGGTCGGGTTTCGCGGCGGCCTGGTCGCGGTCGAGGTGGATGGCGAGGTTCGGCACCCGCAGGACGGGCTCGTCGACGTGCACGAGCCGCTCGGTGCCGTCGCGCAGCACGATGCGGCCGGCGACCCCGAGGTCGCGGTCGAGCCAGGTGGTGAGCAGCACGCCGCCGTACGGCTCGAGGGCGACGACGTCGGTGCCGTCGTGGGTGCGGTCGTGGTGCTGCTTGAGGCGCAGATTGGGGCTGTCGGTGTGGGCGCCCACCACGCGGAACGGCGTGTGCGGTGCGTCGTCGTCGCCGGTGCTCCACGCGACGAGCGACCCTCCGCGCACGACGAAGTGCCGCCCGGGTTCGGTAGGCCACGCGTCGCGCTCCTCTACCCGTGTCCATCCCGCGGACTCCAGCGCCCGAGCGGCGGTGTCGCACGCATGGAACGACGACGGCGAGGCGTCGATGAACTCGATCATCCGGTCGGCCATCGGGTGCACAGCGCTCATGCGATCACCCTAGCGAGGTGTCTGCCCATGGCCCCGTGCACGACGACGGCGCGCCACCCCGAGGGGATGACGCGCCGCGGGTCGTGGACCGCGCCTCAGGCGGCGTGGTCCCCCTCGCGCCGGCCGCGGGCCAAGGCGACCACGCCGAGCACGATCAGCAGCAGCCCGACGAGGCCGCCGACGATCGGGAAGGTCGTCCGGACGGCCTTGAGCAGCGTGGCCGTGCCCGAGTACTCGTCGACCGTCTCCTGGATGTACTCGTCGGTGTAGCCGAGCGTCGCCTTGGTGGTGGTGAGCTTGCGCTCCCCGTCCAGCTCCAGCCACGAGTCCTGCGACTCGCCGCCGACGATGATGACGCCGGTGACCGGCTCGACCAGGAAGGTGCGCGTGTTCGAGTAGATGCGGTCGGCGACCACGCTCGGGCGGTCCTCGCCGATCAGGTCGCCCGGCACCGTCGACGTGCCGACGCGGGTGGGCTCGATGACCTGCTCGAACTCGTACACGTCGAGGCCGTTGACCTCGGTCTCGCCCTTGTACTCCGCGGTCGTCGCCGTGCGCAGCGTGCCGTCCCAGAACTCGTAGTCCTGCTTCTGCGTGTCGAACGGGAACTTGAAGTACAGGCCCTGGAACGCGCCACGGACGCGGCTGCCACCGGTCTCGTTCGACGTGCCGCGCCAGCTGACGGTCTCGCCCGTCTTGGGGTCGAACGCGACGACGTCGGACGTGCTGGACAGGGGCGTCTCACCGCTGCCGCAGTCGAAGTCGGGCGTGTCGGTGCAGGTGAAGGTGCGCCAGACGACGACGTCGCCGTCGATCTCCTCGTCGGCCTGCTCGGACAGCTCGACGTCACCCTCGACGATGCGCGTCGACCTGAGCGGACCGTTCACGACGGTGGGGCCGCCCTCGGCGCCGACGTCGAGGTACTCCGCATCCTCACCCGGAGCAGTCTGCGAGATGCTCGTCGTGACGTTGTTGGCAGGCGCGACGGCGAGCCGGTCGTACATGTAGAACTTGCTGAGTGCAGCAAGCACCACCAGAAATGCGCCCAGGACGAGCGCGACCATTCCCAGTTTCTTTCCCACGAGGGCTCCCTCCGCCGAAGTGATCGGCGACACGCTACCAGTTGGTAGGGGTCACGTCGGCGCTTTGGCGAAGGACCGTTCCGGGCGGCGCCGTGACCACCGTGACTGGCATCATTCTGGGGTGACGACAGACCTCCAGGAGCGCACCGTGGCCGCCCCTGTCGACCGGTCCGCCGTCGACGAGATCCGACTCGTCGCCCTCCTCGTGGGGCTCGGCGGGCTCGCGTGGCGGACGTGGGCCGCCGCGGGTGGATGGTTCTACTCCGACGACTTCCTCCTGACCCAGACCGCGCGGGAGCAGGGCTTCACCCTCGAGATGCTGCTCACGCCCAACGACAGCCAGCTGATGCCGCTCGGGATGGCGCTCGCGTGGCTCGTGACGACGGCCGACCCCTTCGGCTGGTGGGCCGCGGCGCTCAGTCTGGTGGTCATGCAGGCAGGCGTGCTCCTCAGCGGGTGGTGGATGCTGCGCACCGTCTTCGGCGAACGCTGGCTGCTGGTCCCGCCCCTCGTCCTCCTCGCGTTCTGCCCGATGGCCATCGACACCTCCCTGTGGTGGGCGGCAGCGCTCAACGGACTTCCCGCACAGACCGCCTTCTTCGTGCTCGTGACCGCGATGGTGCAGTGGTCGAGGTCTCGACGTTGGCGGTGGGCCCTGCTCGCCCTCGGCGCCTTCGGGCTCGCCGTCGCGAGTGGGCCGCGCGGAGCGCTCGTGGCTCTTCCGGTGGGTCTCCTCGTGGTCTTCCTCCTCACGCCGCCGGGATCGGCGTGGTCGCTTCCCCTGCGCGTCCTGCGGCACCACTGGCCGGTCGTCGCACTGCCGGCTCTGTTGGGCGTCGGGTACCTCGTGCTGTACCGCCGGACGACGCCCGCTCCGCTGGATGCGGACGCCGAGACAGAAGTCCTCACCGTCTTGTGGACCATGCTCACCGGCACCATCGGCCCGTCGTTGCTCGGCGGGCCGTGGACCTGGGACGTGATCGCCGACCCCATCTCCACCCCTGGCGCGCCGACCGCCGTCGGCGCCGCCGCGACCCTCGGGCTTGCGGTGGCGGTCGGTTGGTGGGTCGTGCGCGGTGGACGCCGCCGGCGCGTCGCGGCGGCCATCCTCGTGGTCCAGCTCGCTGCGACCCTCGTCGCGATCGCCTTCGGGCGGGCCCTGCAGCTCGGCACCGGGGCCGCGTTGAACACGCGCTACTACCCCGACGTCCTGGTCGTCCTCGTCCTCGTCCTCGCTCTGGTGACGATGGAACCATCGGCTCCGCGGCGAGCCGCGGAGCCGAGAGCGGCGGTGCTGCTGCGGACCGTGCGCGGTCGGCTCGTCGCCGCGGGCGCGGTCGCCTTCACCGTCAGCTGCGTCATCAGCATCGTGAGCTACACGCTCCCGTGGCACGCCGGCTTCCCGGCTCGGTCCTTCGTGACCACCGCTGGTTCGTCCCTGACCTCCACCCCCGGGCCGATCGCCGACCTCGAGGTCCCCCCACTGGTGCAGCTCCCGATCCACTTCCCGCGGAACCTGCCCTCCCAGCTTCTCGCGCCGTATGGTGACGCCGTGGACGCACGACTCAGCGGCAACGACCTGCGCGTCCTCGACGACCAGGGGTCATCCCGGCCGGCCGGCATCCGGCTCGGGAGCCGAGCCACGGACGGACCCGACGAGGACTGCGGCTGGCTGGTTGCCGACGAACCGATCACCATCGAGATCGACCGGGACCCCCTGCCGGTCTTCCCCTGGACGGCGATCAACTACGCCGCCGGCGGCCGGGGTGCCGCCGTCGTCACCTTCGACGATCGCGAGCCGTTCCCGATCGACGTGCTCCAAGGTCCGCACACCTGGTTCGTCAACGGCGACGGAGCGTACTCCTACCTCACCATCGAGATGATCACTCCGGGCCTGACCATGTGCGTGGACGCCGTGAGCGCCGGGGAACCGGCGGCCGTGCCGTGATCGCGCCGATCCCGGCTCCGGCTCCCATGCACCGCCTGCCCGGTCTGGACACCCTGCGCGGCCTGGCCGCCCTGGCCGTGCTGGTCACCCACGTCGCGTTCTGGTGCGGGTTCTACGACGCCGGACTGCTCGGCGCCGTGGCGCAGCGGCTCGAGGTCGGTGTCGCGATCTTCTTCGTGCTCTCGGGCTTCCTGCTGACGTCGCCGTGGATCGTGGCCGACCGCCTGGGACGTCGGGCACCGTCGACACGCTCCTACCTGCGCAAGCGTGCCGTCCGCGTCCTGCCCATGTACTGGGTGACCGTCGTGGCGGCGCTGCTGCTCGTCGAGGTGAACGCCGGCGCCGACGCCGCGACCTGGCGCGACAACCTCCTGCTCGTCTCGATGTTCACCAGCGGCGAGTACCCCGAGGGCCTGTCGCAGATGTGGAGCCTGTCCACCGAGGTCATGTTCTACCTGGCCCTCCCGTTCCTGGCGCTGGTCCTGACCTCTCGGCGGGTCGCCACCACCGCCCGCCGCCTGGCCCTGCTGGCAACGCTGACGGCGGTCTCGTGGGTCTGGAGCTGGGCCGCGGCAGGTCCGTTGGCGTCGTGGGGACCATGGGTCGGCCTCGCGCTGCCCGGCTTCCTCGGCTGGTTCGCCGCTGGGATGGCGCTCGCCGTGGTCGAGGCCGACCGGCGGGTGCCGCGGGGACCGGAGAGCACGCGACCCGTGCGATGGTGCGAGAACCTCGCCGCCGCCCCGGGAGCGTGCTGGATGATGGCCGGCGCCGTGCTCGTGGTGGCCAGCACCCCCATCGGGGGCGCTCCGGGCTTGGTGGCGCGCACCCCGAGCGAGTCCGTCGTGCGAGCCGTGTTCTACGTCGTCGTCGCCGTGCTGCTGGTCCTCCCGAGCGTCTTCGGTGATCCGCGCAGCACCTACGCGCGGGTCATGGCCTCACCCGCCCTGCGTCACCTCGGAGCGATCTCCTACAGCCTCTTCTGCTGCCACGTGATCGTGCTCGCGGTCCTCTTCCAGTGGACCGACCTGACGATCTTCGACGAGAACCTCCTGATGATCTTGGCGATCGTGCTCGGCATCAGCCTCGTCGTCTCCGAGATCACCTACCGACTGGTCGAACGACCTTTCCAGCGGCTCGGTCGTCCCGCCGACCCGACCGGCACACCGGCCGCCGCGACGGCGCCGAGCGCTACCCACACCAGCAGCTGAGGAACGATCGAGCTGCCCGCCCACGGGTCGAACCCGCCCCACGGCGAGATCGCGTACGTCAGCAGCGCCGCGCCGGCGGCCGACGCCGCCGCCAGGGCATCGGCGCCGGGGCGGCGTCGGGCGGCGAGCAACGCGAGCAGCCCACCGACGACGAGGGCGATCGCTGCGACGGCTCCCGCCACGACGAGGGAGACGACGACGGCCGTCAGGGCGACGACCGGTCCAGCGCGTCGGTCACCACGGTGGTCCGCCGGCGCAGGAGCGACGTGTCTCGACGGCAGGAGCGCGACCAGCAGGAGGACCACGAAGGCGAGGACCCCGAGCACCATCGACGTCCTGTAGGGACCCTGAGGAGCGAAGTACTCCTCCAGCGACTCGGCGGCCCCTTCGTCCGCGACGCGCCAGCCGCGTTGCCAGCCGTCCAGCACGACCGGCTCCGCCCTGGACGCCTCCGTGGCGCGCCAACCGTCGTTGGCGTTGGATCCGGTGCGGACGACCACGGCGGCGTCCGCTGACTGCACAGGACGGGCGAGCAGCACGTCGCTCGGCGTGACCGCGTCGGTCCCCTCGGCCAGGACCCGGGTCTCGGGTGCCGCGACACGCATCGCCTCGGTGGCGCAGGGCTGCGCCGGCACCGGACGCCCCGTCGCCAACGCGGACACCGTCGTCTCGACCGAGAAGTCCATGGTCCGGCCACCGACGACCAACCGGGGCCCGTCACCGCACTCGAGGACGACGGGACGGTCCTCGTCGAGCCTCGCGAACCCGCCGACGCCGTCGATGGCGAGCTCGCCGAGGCCCAGCGGCAGCGTCGTCAGGTCGGTCGCGAAGTCGATCGAGACGCGAGGGCGACTCGTCCTCAGCTCGATCTCGACGGAGTCGGTCGTCACGGGCTCGAACTCCACCCGTCCGTTCCTCACGGGGACCTCGTCGATGGACGTCCCGTCGGAGAAGCGCAGTCGAACGGCTGTCGGCGGTGACACGGGCAGGTCCGCCGCGGTGACCAGCCGGATTTCCTCGATCTGGCGCTCGTCGAGCCAACGCACCGTGATCGTGGGCGACGGGTCGTCGGGGTCGGCGGCCCACGCCGTCGACCGCGAGCCGTCAACGGCAGCCAGCGGACCGGCGAGAGGCGACCTCGTGTGCTGCGAGCTGGCCTCCACCGATGCGACGCGGCCGCGCTGCAGGATCTCGTCGAGACCCTGGCCGGCACGAGCGGCGACCCTCATGGTCGGTTCGTAGGCAGCCGTCCTCGGGACCGGCACCAGTCGGTCGAGACGCACACCGTCCTCGCTGCGCTCGACGAAGGTGTCCGAGCACCGGCGGGTGCCGTCGAGCTCCAGGCACCCGGGGTTCTCGCCGCCGGCCGCCTGGACCAGGATTCTGACCGGTGCGGGCCAGGCTTCCGGCGCCGTCGGCAGCCGCAGCGGCCGCGAGACCCTGAGCCCGTCGGCCGAGACGTCCCTGATGGCCAGCTCACGCTCGGCGGACCGCCGACCCTCGATGCGCACGCGGTCCACCGAGCCGACCGGGAGCGTCACGGGAAGGTCGCCCTGCGCCGTCACCGGCCGGGGTCCGTCCTCGGTGACCACCGTGATCTCACGCGTCTCGCCCCGAGGAAGGTCGAGGACGATCGTGAGCATGCCGAGGTCGATCCGTCGACCGAGGTCGAGCTCCAGCCATGCCTCGGGGCCCTGGAGCAGGTTCGGTCGCCACGCCGTGCTCGGGTCGTCGTCGAAGGCGGCCCACGGTCCTGCGCTCGGGTCGAGTCGAGGCCTCGCCCCCACGTCCGACTGCGAGGAGGAGGCTCCGATCCCTGCGGCGCCGTCCAGCACGGGCACGGTCGACCACGGCTCGATCCTGTCCTGGTCGTAGCGGTGGACGCGACGATCAGCCCGGAACGGCTCGGACTCCGTCAGCGAGCCCGATCGGTTACGGTATACGGCTCCGAAGGCGACCTCGCGCCGTCGGTTCCCGTCGGTGAGCGTCCACGGCGCCGAGGGGCGTGACCCCTCGACGTCCGGCCCCATGATGCTCGACGCCCCACCGGAGGGCACCAGCTCGCCCAGCCTGAGCTGCGAGCCGGCGTCCCCGACGAGCACCCCGACCTCGGCGGCGTCCTCGACGGTCCGCTGCGACGCGATGCCCGCCACCTCGAAGATCTCGACGGCCGGACGCGGGGACTGGCGGCCGGCGTCGACGAAGATCTGCCGGCCCTCGTCGTTGACCAGGGTGGGGCCGCCGCCGACCTCCGGTCCGAACCGCGCCGCGAGGCGGACACCGGGCGTCGACAGGAGCGTCGCACGAACCGTCTCCGGGGAGGCCGTGTCGAGCTGGCCACGATCGAGGTCGTGTCGCAGCACGATCGTCCCGATGCCGCTGCGCCGCAGGGCGTCCCGGAACGCGACCGATCCCTCCCCGCCGGCCAGGGTCGACGACACGGTGTCGAGCATCTCGATGTTCGAGCCGGGGGCGAGGGGGATGACGTTGCGCACCGCCCACGGCTGCCGCATGAGCGCCTGGAGCGGCTCGTCGTTGGTCCTGCCCCACGAGTACCGCGCGAACGTCGCGGCGGGCGTCACCAACGTGGTGCCGCGGGAGTTGTCCTCGAGCCACGACGCAGTGTCCACCCAGTGGCCGGGGATCTCGTCGAAGGAGCCGCGGGGCGCGAGCTGACCGGTCCAGGCCGGCGAGGTGGCACCGACGAGCGCAGCTACGACGAGCACGCGCACGCCCAGCGACCGTGTGCGATCGCCGGGCGCCGTTCGGTCATGGCTCCCGCCCAGCCGGGTCACGGCGTGGCACAGGCCGATCACGAGCGGCAGACGGACCAGGACGTCGAACTTGTGGGTGTTCCTCAAGGGCGACAGGACCCCGTCGAGCAGGCTCCGCACCGCTTCGACCTGCCAACCGCTCGTCGCACCGACGTGACCGGCGGTCACCAGGGCCAGACCGACCAGCACCGACGGCACGAGGAAGCGTCGGTACGGGAGGTCCCTCGTCGCGAGACCGAAAACGCCCAGAGCGACGACGATGGCGCCGTTCAGTATGACGACGGGGTCGGTGAGCAGCGCACCACCGGCCGGCGACCCGGGGTCGACGTACGCGACCCAGTTCGTGGTGCCACGCAGGGCGTCCGCAGACGTGGCGGCGAAAGAGGTGTTGGAGATCGACTCGATGTAGTCGAGGAACGGAGGACTCACCCGTCCGAGCAGCAGCAGGGGCAGCAACCACCACATCGTCCCGAGCAGGACGAGTGGGGGCCACCAGAACAACAAGGACCTGCGGCGTCGGCCCGCCGGTGCCACCCAGATCCACCAGGCCGCCATCGGCACCACGGCGAACGTGGCGGCGGCGTTCACGCCACCGACGCACGCGACCGCGAGGGCGCTGAGTGCAGCCCACCGGCGGGGGTCGCCGTCGGGACGGCGGACGGCGAGAACGAGCGGGACGAGGACCCAGGGCGCGATCGCGGAGGGCCACACCTCGATCGAGGACGGACCCAGCACTGTGAGCATCCGCGGGGAGAGCGAGAAGGCCAGGCCGGCGAGGATTCGTGCCCAGGGCGAACCGATGTCGAGAGCGCCGAGCAGCTTCACCACCCCGAGGAAGGCCACGACGAGCACGAGGCTCCACCAGAGCCTCTGGACGACCCATGGGGGCAGCTCGAGCACGGACCCCAGGAGGAAGAAGGGACCCATCGGGAACAGGTAGCCGTACGCCTGGTTCTGCACCTGTCCGAATGCGCCGGCTGGGTCCCAGAGGTCCAACGCCCTGAGCAGGAACTCCCCCGGCGCGACGACCAGGTCGAGCTTGGTGTCGGGGACGGTGCGTCCCGGCGCCTGCGCGAAGGCCAACGCCACCAGCGCCAGCGACCACGCGAGCAGGCGTGCTCGCCACGGAGTGATCAGGCCGACGGGCTGCACCGCGCCCGGGGAGGTCGACACGGTCACCGACGTCGCAGGACGATCGCCAGGTTCCACGTCACCACCTCCCGGAGGACGGGCACGCGCAGCACCCACCACGCCCAACGAGGGAGGTAGCGGGGCAGGACGGCGACGACGTCGGCATCCGCGGTGCTGCGCGCCCAGGCCAGTCCTGAGGCAGCCGAGACGGCGAAGAGTGACTCCCCGAAGACGTTCTTGGGCCTGCGCCCGTGGGTGCGCTCGTACCGTCGAGCCGCCCGGTGACCCCCGAGGTAGTGCCACGGTGCCGTCTCGTGGCCGCCCCACGGTCCCCACCACAGCGTGTAGGAGAGGAACACGATTCCGCCCGGCCGGGTGACGCGAACCATCTCGTCGGCCATCCGCCACGGGTCCGGGACGTGCTCCAGGACGTTGGAGGAGTATGTGACGTCGAAGCTGCCGTCGGCGAACGGGAGGTCCATCCCGCTCCCCATGACGGTCCCCGGTTCGGGGACGCCTCGTCCGGACAGCTCGCCGGCGTCGGCGTCGAGTGCCGTGTACCTGGCACCCCGTTCGCGGAACGCCGCCGCGAAGTACCCGGGTCCACCGCCGACGTCGAGCACCCAGGCACCGTCGAGTCGCGCATAGGTGGCGACCTGCCCCGCGGAGTCGGCCGCCAGAAGTCCGTAGAAGCGATCCGGATCGGACTGCTCGACGCGGAAGGCCGAGAACAGCCGCCACGATCGCGCCAGTGTCGGACGGAAGGGGGCGAGCGGCACCAGCGAACGATACTCCAGACCGGGACCACGGTCGGCGCTAGGATGGGGACGCCGCACCATCACTGACGCTGCCGAGTTGAGGGACTCGGGCGGCCGCGGCCCGAGAGGGAGGACCGGCCGGCGCCGGATCGATCGTGCACATTCTCTTCTGCAACTGGCGAGACACCCGCAACCCCGAGGGCGGGGGGTCCGAACGCTATGTCGAGACCGTCGCGGCGGGGCTGGCCCGCCGCGGCCACCAGGTCACCATCGCCTGCGCCGAGCACGCGAACGCACTGCGCGAGGAGGTCCACGACGGGGTCCGGTTCGTGCGCCGCGGCTCCAAGATGGACATCTACCTGCGCACCTTCGGGCGTCTGCTGCTGGGTCGCTACGGCCCGGTCGACCTCGTCGTCGACGTGCAGAACGGTCTGCCGTTCTTCACCCGGCTCGCAACGCGCCGTCCCGTGGTGGTCCTGGTGCACCACGTCCACCGCGAGCAGTGGCCCGTCGTCTACCCCGGGCTCATCGGACGCATCGGGTGGTGGATCGAGAGCCGTGTCGCACCACGGCTCTACCGTCGCAGTCGCTACGTCGCGGTGTCCGCCGCCACGAGGAGCGAGCTCGTCGAGCTGGGCATCGCACCCGATCGCATCTCCGTCGTCCACAACGGCAACGACCCGGCGCCGTCCGGTCGCTTCGAGGTGGACGGTGGGCAACGCCTCGTGGTGCTGGGACGCCTCGTGCCGCACAAGCAGGTCGAGCACGCGATCGACGCGCTGGCCTCGGTGCGGGCGACACATCCGGACACGCACCTCGACATCATCGGCGACGGCTGGTGGGAACCGCAGCTGCGCAGCTACGCCGCCGAGGCCGGCGTCTCAGGCGCCGTCACCTTCCACGGCTTCGTCCCGGACGACGTCAAGCACCGCCTGCTCGCGCAGGCCTCCGTGATGCTCCTGCCGTCGCTGAAGGAGGGATGGGGCATCGTCATCGGCGAGGCCGGGAGCCATCGCGTGCCCACCGTCGCCTACGAGTCCGCCGGCGGGACCACCGAGTCCATCGACCACAAGAGCTCCGGGCTCCTGGTGCACACGCCCGAGGAGCTGACGAGGGCCACGCAGGACCTGCTCGACGACCCGGAGTGGCGCGCACACCTGGGCGAGGGCGCCCTGCGGAAGTCGCAGTCCTACTCGTGGGACGAGACGGTGTCGCAGTTCGCGTCCGTGCTCGACGCCTGAGCAGACGCATCGTCACGGCGAACCGCACGCCGACCCGGCCGCTCGAGAAGAAGCCCGCCACCATCGGTGACGGGCTTGCTCTCGAGTCGAGCTGGTGGTCCTAGCCGTTCGTCCCGTAGTTCACCGTCGTGGTCTCGACGACCTCGGACCCGGTGCTCTGCTGGGACTGCACGACGCCGAAGGCCGTGGCGCCGGCAAGGCAGACGCCCACGACGAAGGCGACCACTCCGCCTGTCAAAGTTCCCACGTTGATTCCCTTCCCTCCAGAAGGCACCAGGATATCAGTCCGCAGGGTCGTGACGAGCACAACAAGTCGAACCGTGGTCCGCGTGCCGTCAAGGACTCTCGTCGGCCCGGGCCCGTGTCCCGGAGGAGCGCATCGCGCGACCGACGTCGCGCACCGTCCCGCCGACGCCGACGAGGAGCAGGAGCGTGAAGCACGACCAACCGGCCCCGACCAGGACTCGCGCGGGCAGCGCAGTCTCCCGGTCCACGGCAACCTCCGGCACCTGAAGGACCACGAGATCCGATCCACCCAGCCGCTCCAGGCCGACGACGAGGGTGCGGGCCTCGTCGGCCTCGGGTGCGGTCGTGTCGAGGACGACGAGCCCGATCCCCAGGTCCGCGAGCGCCCGCGGCGGGTCGTCCGACGACAGTGCCACCCGCACCTGCGCCGCACGCGGGTCCTCGCCCCTGACGATCGTCCCGTCGACCAGGAGGCGGTCGTCGACGACGGTCGGGCGCGGGAAGAAGCGGCCGGCCGGGTCGAGCACCGGTCTGGACCCGTTCCACTCCGGTGCCCGGTACGCGGCGAACGGCAGGACGAGGAGGTCGCCGGGGACGTCGCTCGCGGCGACGACCGTCCGCGCCTCGTCCCACGACGCGGGGTACGTGACCGGCTCCAGTCGGCCCCCGACCCCGGAGACGAGACCGGGCAGCGCGGCGACGGGAAGGAGCAGACCGACCACGATCGGCACGGCGGCGAGTCCGTGGCGCCTGGCGTGCCCCAGGGCGACGTCGATCCCCCGGCCGAACCCGACGACGAGCAGCGGAGCCGCGAGGGCGAGGAACCTGGCACCGTCTCGCAGCAGCGCCGCCGGACCGCAGGCCTCCACCAGTCGCTCCATCGCCCCGGGCGCCAGCCACCCTGCGCAGGCGATGACGAGACCGGTCGCGGCGAGGACACCGAGTGGACCGAGGGACCCGCGGCGAGCCACGAGTCCGACCACGGCGACCACCCACACCCCGACGACCAGGAGCACGGCCGGGAAGGCTCCCCTCGTCGCATCGACGACCTCACCGTTCCAGATGCCTCCAAGACTCAGCGCCGCCCCGAGGTGCCCGAGGAGTCCTTGGCCCCGCAGCGCGAACAGCTCGACCCCCGCCGGGTCCGGCGGTAGCGACGACCCGAGCAGCGAGGCGACCCACCACGGCGCGTTGGCCATCGTCACGAGCGCCGTTGCGAGGAGGAGTCGGCCAGCCCCACGACGGGCGAGCAGCACCAGGACGACGACGGCCCCCATCACCCCGCTCGCCGGGGTGAGCGCCGTGCCGACGACGGCGAGCGTCACGACGTGGAGCCTGGGACGGCCCGACCGCAGCTCCGCCGTGAGCCAGAGCAGTGCTCCGTAGGCGAGGACCATCGGCCACTGGCCGATGGCGAGCCGCTCGGCGACGTACGGGTTCCACACGGCCAGGGTCGCTGCCGCGAGCCTGGCGGCCGTCGACGCCCGCGGAACCAGACGCGCCCCGCCCGTCGCGGCGAGCAGCAGACCACCGAACAGCGCGACCCGCTGAGCCACCGTCGAGCCGACGAGGGACGACACCACCGCCGCGACCGCGTCCGACGGGACGGCCCGCGGCAGTGCCGACCCGAGACCCCACAGGTCCGGACGGGTGAGGTCCCAGCGTGGCACCCACACCATGTCGTAGGCGAGGACCAGCCCGTCGCGCAGCCACGGCCACCCGACGAGCAGCGCCAGCACGACGGACCACAGGAGCACCGGCGCACGTCGCACGGCCGCCACGATCACGGCCCGAGCCTACGGTGCAGGGGTCCGCTCGCGACCGGGAAGCCGGGTGACACGCTGTGACCTAGGGTGTCCCGGTGACCTCTGCGACCAGCCGACTCTCCAGCGGCACGACGGTCGCGGCGGGGATGATGGGCATGAACGTCGCCATCTACGTCTTCACCGTCGCTGCGGCACGCGCACTGGTCCCGGCCGAGCTCGGAGCCCTCATCGCCCTGCTCGGGGTGCTCCTCATCGGGAACGTCGTCTCCCTCGGCATCCAGGCCGCCACGGCCCGACGCATCGCCGTCGCGCCGCAGGACCGAGCGCACGTCATCGGCCCCGTCCTGCGCGTGACCGCCGCGGCCGCAACCACGGTCGGCGCCCTCGTCGCCCTCTCGTCGGTCGTGATGACACCGGTGCTGCGCCTCGACTCCTCCTGGCCGGTGATCCTCGCCGGGCTGACCCTCGTGCCCCTGACGGTGATGGGGGCGCAGGCCGGCATCGCCCAGGGATCCGAGCGCTGGGGTGCGCTGACCGCCATCTACCTGGCCAACGGCGTCGGTCGGCTGCTCTTCGGCAGCCTCGCGGTCGCGATCGAGCCGACCGCGACCGCCGCGATGGTCGGCATCGCCGTCGGCGCCTGGGCGCCGGTGCTCGCCGGGCTCCCGCTACTGCGCGGTCACCTGCTGCACCCGAAGGCGGGTGGGCGACGCGCCTTCGTCCGTGAAGCCGTGGGCGGTTCCCATGCACTGCTCGCCTACTTCGTGCTGAGCAGCCTCGACGCACTCGTGGCACGGAACAGGTTCGAGCCCGACGAGGCCGGCCTGTACGCGGCGGGCCTGATCCTCACCAAGGCGGCGCTGTTCGCCCCGCAGTTCGTCAGCGTGGTGGTCTTCCCCGCCCTCGCTCGCGACGAGACGCGGCGCGCCCGCGGTCTGGCGGTCCTGGCCGTGGTCGGTCTCGGGACCGTGGCTGTCGCAGCGACCGCACTGCTCCCGCAGGTCGCGCTCATCCTCGTCGGCGGGCCACAGTACGCCGAGATCGCCGACCGTCTGTGGCTGTTCGCCCTCGCCGGGTCCCTGCTCGCCGTCGTGCACATCCTCGTCTTCGACGCGCTCGCCCGCCACGCGCACGGCATCGTCGTGCTGCTGTGGGGCGCGGTCGCGACGGTGCTGGTGGCTGCGTACACGCTCGACGTCCACCTGACCGGCCTGGTGACGATCGTCGTCGCCGTGGCCACGACGCTCGCCGTCGTGGTGTGGTTCCTGCCGGGCGAGTCGACGTCGCACCGGGCGTCGTGACCGGTCGTCCGCCGCCCGGACGCTCCGAGCGGAGCACGCGGCGACGGCACCTGACGCTCGCCGTCGCCGGCATCCTCGCCCTGTCCGCGCCGGCGCTCACCTGGCCGCTGATGCCGGACGAGGCCGGCTTCCTGCTGGTGGCCCGGCACTGGGACCCCGGACCGGGCACGCTCTACGGGCCGCTGTGGGTGGACCGTCCACCCGTCCTCATCGGCACCTACCGAGTCGCCGACGCCCTGCTCGGCAGCTACGGGGTGCGCCTGGTCTCGGCGCTGCTGGCCGTCGCGGCGGTGCTGGCGGCCCACCGGCTCGGCACCGCGCTCGGCGGGGCACGGGCGGCCGCCTGGAGCACGGCCGTCGCAGTGATCCTCCTCGGGTGGACCACCCTGGCGACCTGGGCGGGCAAGAGCGAGTCCCTCGGCGTACCCCTCGTGCTGGTGGCCTGCTGGCTCGCGGTGGAGTCGACGCGCCGGACCGAGCGGTGGTCCGGGCTGGCGACCGCGCTCGCCGCCGGGGTCGCCGCCACGCTCGCGGTCGGCATGAAGCAGAACCTCGTCGGTGGTGTCGTCTTCATCGCCGTCCTCATGACAGCGCGTCTCGTCCGAGGGGTGTCGCCGCGACGCCCTGCAGCCCTGCTCCTCGGTGCCACCGTCGTCGGCGGGGCGCTCCCGCTGGTCGTCGTGCTGCTGTGGGGGGCGCGAGTCGGAGTGTCGCCCCAGCTGCTGTGGGACGTCCTCCTCGGCTTCCGCGCCGACGCCTACGCCGTCATCTCCGAGACCGAGTCGCAGGCCAACACCGCGCGCGCGCTGCGGCTGGTCGGCCTGGCCGTCGTGACCGGCATCGTCCCGCTCCTCGGTTGGTTCGTGCTGCGTCTGGTCCCTGCGCTGCGTCGGCACCCGGAGGTGGGGCTCGCGCTGCTGGCCGTCATCGCCGTCGACACCGCCGGCGTCGTCCTCGGGGGCAGCTACTGGGACTCCTACCTGCAGGTCTTCACCCCGGCCGCGGTGCTGGTCGTGGCGCTGCTGAGCACGATGCCCGGGTCGACGGGGGCGGTCCCTCGGCTCGTCACGGTCGGCATGGTCGTGCCGTTGACCGTCTCGCTCGTCACCGGCGCCACGCCCAGCGCGACCCAGGGCACCGCCACCGGGACGACGGTCGGTCGCGCCGTGCAGGCGGCTGCCGCACCGGACGACACCATCGTCGTCATGCACGGCGCGCCCAACGTGGTGCACGCCTCCGGCCTCTCCACGCCCTACCGACACCTCTGGAGCCTGCCCCGGCGCACCCTCGACCCCGACCTGGACGAGCTGCACGCCGTCCTCACCGGGCCGGACGCGCCGACCTGGATCGTCGTCGTGCACGCCGTGAGCTCGTGGGGGCTCGACGAGGACGGTGAGGTCCGGCGCACGATCGGATCGAGCTACGAGCGGCACGGCACGGTCTGCGGCATCGACGTGTGGGTCCTGCGCGCCGAGGACCGCCCGCCCCTGCCGCCCTCGGACTGCGAGCGTCCGCCGTCTCCGCGCGGAGACCGCTGACCCGGGCGTCGGCCGGGTCTCAGTGCGCGGCGTCGTGCCAGGTGCGTCCCGTGCCGACGGAGACGTCGAGAGGGACGGAGAGCTCGGCGGCGCCCGCCATCTGCTCGCGCACGAGCGACTCGACCTGCTCGACCTCGCCGGCCGCCACCTCGAGCACGAGCTCGTCATGGACCTGCAGGAGCATCCGCGACGTCAGGGCCGCCTCGCGCAGCGCGGCGTCGACGCCCAGCATCGCGACCTTGATGATGTCGGCCGCCGAGCCCTGGATCGGGGCGTTGAGCGCCATCCGCTCGGCCATCTCGCGACGCTGACGGTTGTCGCTCTGCAGGTCCGGCAGGTAGCGCCGCCGTCCCATGATCGTGGCCGTGAACCCCGTCTGGCGCGCCTCGTCGACGACACCGGCGAGGTAGTCGCGCACGCCGCCGAACGTCTCGAAGTAGTCGTCCATCAGCGCCTGCGCCTCTCCCGTGGAGATCTGCAGCTGCTGGCTCAACCCGTACGCCGACAGGCCGTACGCGAGTCCGTAGTTCATCGCCTTGATGCGGGCCCGCAGGCCGCCGTCGATGTCGTCGGGATCGCGCTCGAAGACCTTGGCGGCCATCACGGTGTGGAAGTCCCGACCGGAGCGGAACGCCTCGATCAGGTCGGCGTCCTCCGACAGGTGGGCCATGATGCGCATCTCGATCTGGCTGTAGTCGGCCGTCAGCAGCGTCTCGAACCCGTCGCCGACGACGAACGCCTCGCGGATCCGCCGGCCCGACTCGGTGCGGATCGGGATGTTCTGCAGGTTCGGGTCGGCCGAGCTCAGCCGCCCCGTGGCGGCGATCGTCTGCGCGTAGGTGGTGTGGATGCGCCCGTCCGGCTGGATCGTCTTCTGCAGACCCTCCACGGTCTGGCGCAGCCGCGTGACGTCGCGGTGCGCCAGCAGGTGCTGCAGGAACGGGTGCTCGGTCTTGACGAACAGCTGCTGCAACGCGTCGGCGTCGGTGGTGTAGCCGGTCTTGGTGCGCTTGGTCTTGGGCATCGCGAGCTCGTCGAACAGCACCGCCTGCAGCTGCTTGGGCGAGCCGAGGTTGATCTCCTTGCCGATGACGTCGTACGCCTCGTCGGCCGCCGTCACCATCCGCTCGGTGAACTCCGCGTGCAGGGTGTCCAGGTGCTCGGTGTCGATCGCGATGCCGACGTGCTCCATCGTGAGCAGGACGTCGACGAGCGGGAGCTCGAGCTCCTGCAGGAGCGTCAGGGACTCCTCCGACTCCAGCTGTCCACGCAGATCGCCCCACAGGTCGAGCGCAGCGCGCGCCTGCTGCGCGGACGTCTGCGCCCCCGCGCTGTCGTCGTCGAAGGCGAGCTGTCCGGAGTCGTCGCCCGTGACGAGCTCGCGCTTGAGGTGGCGCAGGGTGAGGTCGGCGAGGTCGTAGGAGCGCTGGTCCGGACGCACCAGGTAGGCCGCGAGAGCGGTGTCGGCGACGACCCCGCGGGTGGTCCACCCCCGCGCCGCGAGGGCGTGGAGCTGCCCCTTGGCGTCGTGCAGCACCTTGGGACGCTCCCCGTCGGCCAGCCACGCGGCCAGCGCCGCCTCGTCGCCGGCCTCGAGGGCGTCGACGGAGATCCACAGCGCCGGACCGTCGGCGGCCGCCACGGTCACGGTGTCGACCCGCGAACCCACGGGCCGCACGACTCCCCCGACCTGAAGGCCCACGGTCTCGCGGGCGTGCTCGGACAGCCACGGCCCGACCCCGCCGGGGGACGCCGTGATGACCTCGACCTCGACCCCCGCCTCGGCGACCGTGGCCTCGTCGCCCCCGCCGAGGTACTCGAACAGGCGCGTGCGCAGCGCCGCGAACTCCAGCGCGTCGAACACCCGGTGGATGGCGTCGCGGTTCCACTCGGTGCTGAAGGCGAGGTCGTCCGGACCCACCGGGAGCTCCAGGTCGCGCACGAGCGCGTTGATGCGTCGGTTGCGGATGACGTCGTCGAGGTGGTCGCGCAACGACTGACCGGCCTTGCCGCCCACGGAGTCGACGTCGGCGACGAGCGACTCCAACGAGCCGTAGGCGTTGATCCACTTGGCCGCCGTCTTCGGACCCACCCCGGGCACGCCCGGCAGGTTGTCGCTCGTCTCCCCCACCAGCGCCGCGATCTCGGGGTAGTGCTCCGGGGAGACGCCGTACTTCTCCTCGACCGCCGCCGGCGTCATGCGCACGAGGTCGGAGACGCCCTTGCGCGGGTAGAGCACCGTGGTGGTGCCGGTGACGAGCTGCAGGGCGTCGCGGTCGCCGGTGCAGATCAGCACCTCCATGCCGCGCTGCGCCGCCTCCGTGGCGAGGGTGCCGATGACGTCGTCGGCCTCGAACCCGTCCTTCTCCACGGTGGTGATGCCGAGCGCCTCGACGACCTCCTTGATGAGGTCGACCTGGCCGCGGAACTCCGCCGGGCTCGTGCTGCGGTTCGCCTTGTACTCGGCGTACTCCTGCGCACGGAACGTCTGGCGCGAGACGTCGAACGCGACCGCGACGTGCGTGGGCTGCTCGTCGCGCAGGACGTTGATGAGCATCGAGGTGAACCCGAAGACCGCGTTCGTGTGCTGGCCCGTGGAGGTGGAGAAGTTCTCGACCGGCAGGGCGAAGAAGGCACGGTAGGCGACGGAGTGGCCGTCGATCAGCAGGAGTCGATCCACCCCGCCGACTCTAGAGGGTCGGACCGACGTCCTCGCGCCGCGGCGTCGCCGCTCGTGCTCTCACCCGCGGGGGCGCTCGCCCTGGCGTCGGCGCAGGGTCCGCCGTACCGCGATGAGGCGGCCGGTGTCGCGCGACTGCGTGGCCCGCGAGGATACCTGCGAGCGCAGCTTGCTGGCCTGGATGGCCCGCACGACGGCGACCTGGCTGAACCCGATCTTGGTGAGGTAGCGGTGCGGCTCGCGCGCCTGCGTCGGGATGGCCGCCATGACCACCTCGACGCCCTCCTCCTCGCCGTACGAGGCGGCGGCCGACAGCAACGTCAACGCCACCGAGCGGCGTCGGTGCTCGGGGTCGACCTGGATCTCGGTCACCAGCAGGACCCGGATCATCGACACGGGCGAGACCGTGGTCAGCTCGCACACCGTTGCTCCGACGACGACGTCGTCGACGAGTGCGACGATGATGCGCTTGCGGGGGTTCGACAGCTGCAGGGCGAGGGCCTCGCGCGCCTCCACGTCGGTGGGCTCGCGCCACAGCCCCTGCGCCGGACCGTCGCTGCCGTCTGCGGAGTCCTCCACGCTCTTGATCCACAGGGCCGCCAGCGCCGGTGCGTCGTCGACCGTGGCGTCGCGCAGCACGACGGGGGTCCGTGCGGACATGGCACCTCCGAGGATCGAGGGGGCGAGCGGTCCGGAGGAGGTGTCAGACTGACGCCCGGACACGGACCGGACCGGTCGGTCCGACACGAGGAGGGTACAGGGTGGCCGACCCAGGCAGCGGCGCGCGAGCGGCGATCCGGTGACCAGCGCCGTCATCGGCACCGGGACGGCCGTCAACGTCCTCACGGTCCTGCTCGGGTCCGGACTCGGGCTCCTCGTCGGGCACCGCCTGCCCGAGCGCGTGCGGACCGCCGTGACCACAGCGCTCGGCCTCGTGACCCTGCTGATCGCCGCCGACGCCGCGCTGGACGTCTTCGCTCCCGCCCTGGTCGAGGCCACCGGCCGGGGAGCACCGACGTTGGTCGTGCTCGGGTCCCTCGCCGTCGGGGCCATCCTCGGTGCGTGGGCGCGCCTCGAGGACCGCGTCGAGGCACTCGGGGGGTGGCTGCAGCAGCGCCTGAGCCGTGCGGGGGCGCGCTCGAGCAGCGACGACGACGCTGCCCGCCGACGCTTCATCGAGGGCTTCGTCATCAGCTCCCTGGTCTTCTGCGTCGGCCCCCTGACCATCGTCGGCTCCCTCAACGAGGGCCTCGGCAACGGCCCCGACCAGCTGCTGCTGAAGTCCGTGCTCGACGGGTTCGCGTCCCTCGCCTTCGCCGCGTCCTTCGGCATCGGCGTCATGGCCTCGGCCCTGTCCGTGGGCGTCATCCAGGGGAGCCTGACGCTGCTGGGCGTCGCGATCGGTTCGCTGCTGCCCGAGGCGCACCTGCTCGCGGTCACCGCCACGGGCGGACTCATCCTCGTCGGCGTCGCCCTGCGCCTGCTCGACGTCAAGCGCATCCCTGTGGCGGACCTGCTGCCGGCGCTGCTCGTCGCGCCCGTGCTCACCCAGCTCGCCGTCGTCGTGGCTTGATGCCGCGTCGATCCGCCGCGGCGCAACTTCACAGAACCGTTACCTCTCAACTTCCTCGACCGGGACACGTGACTCCCTGGCGGCGTTATGCTCCCTCGGACGACTGCGCCACGAGCGCTCTCCATCACCACCAGGAGTCCTGCGTGCGACTGACACTCAAGGTCCTCGTCTCGGCGTTCCTGGCGTTGCTGGTCCTCTGTGCACCCATCGGTGCCGGGGCGACCGAGGCGCCGACGCCGAGCCCGGGTACCGCCACCGAAGAACCCCCCGGCGAGGCGAACACGCCCCCGCAGGACGGCCCCTACATCGGCGTCACGCTGCTCAACAGCGCCGACGACGGAGCGCCGCTCCCAGGGGTGACCCTCACGGTCCAGTCACCCGAGGGCCAGGCCGTCGCCGAGGGCGTCACCGGCCCCGAGGGCCGGGTCTTCATCCCCATCCCCGAGCGCGGCTCCTACGTCGTCAGCATCGATCCGACGACCCTGCCGGCCGGCATCCAGTTCGACGGCAGCACCGAGCGCACCGTCAACGCCCTGCTCGACGGCGGCAACTTCGCGCAGTTCCAGATCGGAGCTGAGGAGCGGGTCCAGACGCCGTTCGCCGAGCGGCTCGTCACCGCCACGCTCGGCGGCATCAAGTTCGGCCTCATCGTCGCGCTCGCGGCGCTCGGCCTGAACCTGATCTTCGGCACCACGAAGCTCACGAACTTCTCCCACGGCGAGCTGATCACCTTCGGCGCGATCGCCACCTACGTCGCCAACCGAGGGCTCGGGCTGCCGGTCATCTACGCCGTGGTTGCGGCGGTGCTGGCCGGCGCCGTGTTCGGCTACCTGCAGGACAAGGTCCTGTGGAAGCCGTTGCGCAACAAGGGCATCGGCGTCATCGCGATGATGATCGTCTCGATCGGCTTCGGGCTCTTCCTGCGCTTCATCTACCAGTACACCTTCGGCGGCTCGCGGCGCTCGCTCTCGGAGTACGGCGCCCAGCGCCGCGACGAGTACCTCGGCTTCATCAACCTGGCCCCCAAGGAGCTCGGCATCATCGTGGTCGCGGCCGTGGTCCTCACCATCACGTGCATCGCGCTGATGAAGACTCGCCTCGGCAAGGCGATGCGCGCCGTCGCCGACAACCCGGCCCTGTCCGCGTCGTCGGGCATGCGGGTCGACGGCGTCGTCCGATCGGTGTGGATCCTCGGCACCGCGCTCACCGCCCTCTCCGGGGCGCTGCTGGCGATCAACAGCCAGGTGAACTTCCTCATGGGGTTCAAGCTGCTGCTGCTCGTCTTCGCCGCAGTCACCCTCGGTGGCCTCGGCACCATCTGGGGTGCGCTGGTCGGCTCCATGATCATCGGCCTGCTCTACGAGGTCGGCCCCTTGTTCGGGGTCCCCTCGTCCATCAAGGAAGTAGGAGCGCTCATCGTGCTCATCCTCATCCTGTTGATCAGACCGCAGGGCATCCTCGGTCGACGCGAGCGAATCGGCTGAGGGGGCGGACATGGACTTCATGCAGGTACTGACATCGGCCTTCTCCTCCGCCCTCGGACCGCAGGCGATCGTGTTCGCCCTCGCGGCCATCGGGCTCAACATCCACTTCGGCTACACCGGTCTGCTGAACTTCGGCCAGGCGGGCTTCATGGCCGTCGGTGCGTACGGCCTCGCCGTCACCGTGGTGACGCTCGAGTTCCCGTTCTGGCTCGGCATCGCCATCGGCCTGATGGCACCGATCGTCCTGGCGATCGTCCTGGGCGTCCCCACGCTGCGGCTGCGAGCGGACTACCTCGCCATCGCCACGATCGCGACGGCGGAGATCCTGCGCCTCATCTTCGGCGCCGTGGAGTACAAGGACGTCTTCGGCGGCACCAACGGCCTCAACGGCTACGCGCGGACGTTCCAGGACTTCAACCCGTACTCCTCCGGACTCGACCTCGGCATCGTGCGGTTCCGCGCCGACGACCTGTGGTCGATGACCGTCGGCTGGACGCTCGTCGCGCTCGGCTGCATCCTCGTCTGGGCGCTCATGCGCAGCCCCTGGGGCCGCGTCCTGCGCTCCATCCGCGAGGACGAGGACGCCGTCCGCTCCCTGGGCAAGAACGTCTTCTTCTACAAGATGCAGGCGCTCATCCTCGGTGGCTTGTTCGGTGGCATCGCCGGCATCTTCTACGCCCTCAAGCAGGCGTCGGTCGTGCCGACGGACTACTCCACCCAGTTCACGTTCTTCGCCTACACGGCCTTGCTGATCGGTGGCGCCGCACGCGTCCTCGGCCCGGTCGTCGGAGCGATGATCTTCTGGTTCCTCATGTCCGGACTCGGCACCTTCTTCGGCCAGGCCACCTCCGGTGCGGACCCGCTCATCCCCACCTGGGCGATGACCGACGTCCAGGCCAGCGTGGTGCGACTCATCCTCGTCGGACTCGGACTGATGCTGCTGATGATCTACCGACCACAAGGGATCTTCGGAGACCGGAAGGAGCTGGCGATCGATGCCCGCTGAGACCTCGCAGGATGCACTCGCCGGGGTCGAGAACTCCCCCGGCGTGCCCAAGCCCGACCCCATCGTCAAGGGCTCGGGCATCACCCGGACGTTCGGCGGCCTCAGGGCCGTCGACGTCGAGCACATCGAGATCCAGCGCGGCGTCATCACCGCACTGATCGGTCCGAACGGTGCGGGCAAGACCACGCTGTTCAACCTGCTCACCGGGTTCGACGTCCCCGACTCCGGCACGTGGTCCTTCAACGGCCACTCCCTGGCCAAGGTCCCGGCCTACAAGGTCGCCCGGCTCGGCATGGTGCGCACCTTCCAGCTGACCAAGGTGCTGTCGAAGATGACGGTCATCGAGAACATGCGTCTCGGCGGCACGGGCCAGCGCGGTGAACGCTTCTGGCTCGCCCCGTTCAAGGGCCTGTGGAGCTCGGCGGAGGACGAGCTGACCACCCGCGCCGACGAGCTGCTCGCACGGTTCAAGCTGGACGCCAAGCGCGAGGACTTCGCCGGGTCGCTGTCCGGCGGCCAGCGCAAGCTGTTGGAGATGGCGCGCGCCCTCATGGTCGACCCTGAGCTGATCATGCTCGACGAGCCGATGGCCGGTGTGAACCCGGCGTTGAAGCAGTCCCTGCTGGGGCACGTGAAGTCGTTGCGCGACGAGGGCCGCACCGTCCTGTTCGTCGAGCACGACATGGACATGGTTCGCGACATCTCCGACTGGGTGATCGTCATGGCCCAGGGCCAGATCGTCGCCGAGGGGACCCCCGACGCGGTGATGAGCAACCAGGCCGTCATCGACGCCTACCTCGGCGCGCACCACGACACCGACATCACCGAGCTCGACGAGGCCGGCCTGGAGCACGAGGCCGAGGCCGAGCTCGACGAAGGAGACCGCTCATGAGCGAGCAGCTGAGTCCCGACGCGCAGGTCGAGCGCGACAAGCACCTCGCCGGTGCCGACGGCGCCGTCCTTCGGGCCGACAACCTGATCGCCGGCTACCTGCCAGGTGTCAACATCCTCAACGGCGCCGACCTGTACTGCCAGCCCGGCGAGCTCGTCGGCATCATCGGCCCGAACGGGGCGGGCAAGTCGACGCTGCTGAAGTCGCTGTTCGGGCTCGTGACCATCCACAGCGGCACGGTGACCCTCAAGGGCAAGGAGATCACCAACCAGCGGGCCGACACGCTCGTGACCGCAGGCATCGGGTTCGTCCCGCAGACGAACAACGTGTTCCCCAGCCTGACGATCGAGGAGAACCTCGAGATGGGCTGCTACCAGGAGCCCAAGAAGTTCACCGAGCGGTTCGCGTTCGTCACCGACGTCTTCCCGCGTCTGGGCGAGCGCCGCAAGCAGCGCGCAGGCTCCCTGTCCGGTGGTGAGCGCCAGATGGTCGCCATGGGTCGTGCGCTCATGATGGACCCGCAGGTGCTGCTGCTCGACGAGCCGTCGGCCGGCCTGTCCCCCGTGCTCCAGGACGAGGTGTTCCTGCAGACCCGCAACATCAACAAGGCGGGCGTCTCGGTGATCATGGTCGAGCAGAATGCGAAGCGGTGCCTGCAGATCTGCGACCGCGGCTACGTCCTCGACCACGGCACGACGGCCTACTCCGGCACGGGCAAGGCCCTCGCCAACGACCCCAAGGTCATCCAGCTGTACCTGGGCACCCTCGGCGCCAAGACGGACTGACGCCGCCCGCGCCACGGCACGGCCCACGACGCCGCTCTCCCGAGGGGAGGGCGGCGTCGTCGTGCGGTGACCTGGTCGCAGCGCGAGGCGAGCACCGTCCCGGGTCCGGGTCTCGATACGGGTCGAGGCGCTCCTGCGTCGCCCCGCCCCCTACTCGACCACCGACATCTCGTCAGCCCTGCCCGACCACCGACATCCCGTCACCCCACCCGAGGCCGGCGCACCCACCACCTCGCTGGTCGAGTCGTGGGACGGCGACGCAGGAGCAGGTCCCGCGTATCGAGACCATGAGGTCCCGGCAGCGTCGGGACGCGTCACCCCGAGCTGCGCTCGCCCGGAGACACGACGAGGCCCCCGGGACGATGTCCCGGGGGCCTCGGCCGAACGTCGAGGACGTCCGATCAGATGTTGCCGTCGATGAAGTCGACCGCCTCGATCTGGTTGTTGCCGTCGTACTCGTAGATGCCGATGGACGCGGCGGTCGGGCTGCCGGTCTCACCGAGCTCGATCGGACCGGAGACACCGTCGTAGTCGATGTCCTCGCCCGCCTCGAGCAGCTCCTTGCACTCGGCGAAGGTGGTGCACTTCTCGCCGTCGCGGGTGACGTTGACGATCTCCTCGGCGATGTCGGAGCCGGCGTCGCTGTCAGCGGCGATGGCGGCCAGTGCCGAGACGATCACGGCGTCGTAGGACTCCGCGGCGTAGGCGAAGCTGTCGAGGTCCGGGTCGATCTCCAGCAGCCGGTCCTTGAAGTCCTGGCTGGAGTCGGCGCCGGGGATCGTGCCCTTGACACCCTCGAGCAGACCCGCGTCGAGCGTCTCGGAGTAGTCGGCGGTGTTGCCGTCCACGAAGTAGGTGTCGACCGCCTGCGGACCGACACCGGCCGAGACGAGCTGCGGGATGATCGTCGTGGTCTCCTCGAAGGCGATGAGCAGCACGGCGTCCGGGTCGCTGGCCGCGATGTCCGCGACCTGCGAGTCGTAGGACTGCGCGTTCTCGCCGTAGAAGACGGTGGCCGCGACGGTCGAGCCGGCCGCCTCGAGGCCCTCGCCGACCTGCTCGGCGAGCGTCTCGCCGTAGGAGTCCTGGCGGGCCAGGATGGCGACGTTCTGCTTGCCGTCCTGGATCAGCAGGTTCGACAGCACGGCGCCCTGGAGGATGTCCGAGGGAGCGGTGCGGAAGTACAGGTCGGGCTCGGCGTAGTCGCCCTCGTCGAAGGACGTCGAGGTGTTGGCCGGGGAGAACATGACCGCACCGGCGTTCATGATCTTGTCGATGACGGTCATGGAGACACCCGAGGAGGCAGCTCCGATGATGACGTCGGCGCCGGCGTCGAGGAGGCGGTCGGTCTCGTCGGGTGCGATGCCGGAGTCGGTGTCGCCGGAGTCGCCCTTGACGTGGACGACGTCCTCGCCAAGCACGCCGCCGGCCTCGTTGATCTCCTCGACCGCGAGGTCGACGCCCGCGAACTCCGGGGGGCCGAGGAAGGCGAGGCTGCCGGTCTGGGGCAGCAGCGAGCCGAAGGTCAGCACGCCGTCGGCCTCGGACTGGGCCGCGCTGTCGCCGCCGTCATCGTCGCTGTCGCCGCCGCACGCGGCGAGCACGAGCACGCCGGCCGCTGCGATCGAGGCGAGGCGCATGGTCCTGGTACTGCGCTTCATCTGTCCCTCCCGGGATCGTCGTGGACCCTCGCGGGCCCTGTCCTTTTGGGGAAACCTATGTGCGGGAGCGGGTCAGGCGTGGCGACAGTCGCCCGAAAGTGACCATTCGTAGTCAACTTGTAACCCGGCGAGCGATCCGATCAGTCGTCCTGCCGCGAATCGGGCTCCCTGGTGGCGGCCCCGTGGCCCGTGACCCCGTGCTCGACGATGCGCTCGGCGACCTCGCGCATGGACGTCCGCAGGTCCATGGCGGTGCGCTGGATCCAGCCGAACGCGTCGGGTTCGCTGAGGTCGAGGCTCTGCTGGAGCAGGGCCTTGGCTCGTTCGACGGCCTTGCGGGTGGCGAGCTGGTCGGTCAGCCCGTCGACCTCGTCGGACAGCGCGGCGAGCTCGGCGAACCGGCTACGAGCGACCTCGATGGCGGGGACGAGCTCGGTGGCCGAGAACGGCTTGACGAGGTAGGCCATGGCCCCGGCGGCGCTGGCACGTGCGACGAGGTCGCGCTGGCTGAACGCGGTGAGCATGACGACGGGGGCGATGCGTTCGTCGGCGATCTCCTGGGCGGCGGTGATGCCGTCGACGCGGGGCATCTTGACGTCCATGACGACGAGGTCGGGGCGCAGCTCCCGGGCGAGACGGACGGCCTGCTCGCCGTCGCCGGCCTGTCCGACGACGTCGTAGCCCTCCTCGGCGAGCATCTCGGCGAGGTCGAGACGGATGAGGGCCTCGTCCTCGGCGATGACGACGCGGGGGTGGTCGGGGGCTGGTGCCGTTGCGGTGTCGTCCACGTGAGAAGGTTATCCGGCCGTGTGGTGAGCCGGGTTGGCGGAATCGGTAGACGCGACGGTCTCAAAAACCGTTGTCCGAGAGGGCGTGCGGGTTCAAGTCCCGCACCCGGCACCCCAAGTCAGCAGGTAGCGAATCGACCGAGCCGCGACCAGGCACGGTGCAAAGCTCGCCCGACCCGGTGCCGGCTCGCCGGCACAAGGCTCGCGAAGCCCCCGCTCGCCCCGAGGAGCGCGCCGCAAGGGCTGGGTGCCGCCACCGCAGAGGTCCGGGCGCACCAGACCGCTGTCCCCACGCCGCACGACGGCGGGGAGGGTCTCGCCGGCGTCGCGGGCGAGGGTGTCGAGATAGCTGCGCTGTGCGCCGGTCATGGGCTCGTCGCCGGTGACCCAGTCGTCGGGATCCTTCTCGGTCGTGTTGGCCGCGGGGCGCTCGCGCCGATCACGTCGTCCGACGACGGGCTCTCGTCGGCGCGCGGCCCTGCTTTCGTTCCTGTGTTCGATTCGCTCATGCCTCGACGCTACCTCGCACCCGGCCGATTGCGAGCCGAACGACTACTCGGGCAGGTTGTACGCGGGGACGACGCGGTTGATGGCGTCGCCCATGCGGTGGATGCGCAGGGCGTTGGTGGAGCCGGGGATGCCGGGAGGCGCGCCGGCGACGATGACGACCTCGTCGCCCTCGTCGCACCGGGCGACCTCCAGGAGGGCCTTGTCGACCTGCATCACCATCTCGTCGGTGTGCTTGACCTCCGGGACGAGGAACGTCTCGACGCCCCACGTGAGGGCCAGCTGGTTGCGGGTCAGCGGGTCGGGGGTGAAGGCGATGATGGGGATGTCGGAGCGGTAGCGGGCCATGCGGCGCGCCGACCCACCGATGGTGGTGAAGGCGACGACGTAGCGGGCTCCGATGGCCTCGGCCACCTGCGACGCCCCGCGGCCGATGATGCCGGTGCGGGTCTTGGGCGTCCACGTGTAGGCGGCCATGCGCGGCAGGCCGTGCTCCTCGGTGGAGCCGATGATGCGGGCCATGGTGCGCACCGTCTGGATCGGGTACTTGCCGACGCTGGTCTCCCCCGACAGCATCACGGCGTCGGCACCGTCGAGGACGGCGTTGGCGACGTCGGAGGCCTCCGCACGGGTGGGCCGCGGGGCGTCGATCATCGACTCCAGCATCTGGGTGGCCACGATCACCGGCTTGGCGTTGCGGCGGGCCTTCTCGACGATGAGCTTCTGCACGATCGGGACGTCCTCGAGCGGCAGCTCCACGCCGAGGTCGCCGCGCGCCACCATGACGCCGTCGAAGGCGTCCATGATCTCGTCGAGGTTCTCCACCGCCTGCGGCTTCTCGATCTTGGCGATCACCGGACGGTGGATGTCGACCTCGCGCATGACGCGACGCACGTCGTCGGCGTCACGGCCGTTGCGCACGAACGACAGAGCGACGAAGTCGACGCCCTGCTCGAGGGCGAACCGGAGGTCGGTGACGTCCTTGTCGCTCATCGCCGGGACGCTCACCGCCACGCCGGGCAGGTTGAGCCCCTTGTTGTTGCTGATGGCGCCGGGCACCTCGACGGTGGTGACGACGTCGTTGCCGTTGACCTCGAGGGCACGCAGGCGCACGCGGCCGTCGTCGATGAGGATCTCGTCGCCGGGCGAGACGTCGCCCGGGAGGCCCTTGTACGTGGTGGAGCACCGCGTGCCGTCACCGTCGACGTCGTCGGTCGTGATGGTGTAGCGATCACCGAGCGTCAGCTCGACCGGGCCACCGGAGAACCGGCCGAGCCGGATCTTGGGGCCCTGGAGGTCGGCGAGCAGCGCGATGGCCTTGCCCGTCCGCTCGGCGGCGGCGCGCACGTGGGCGATGTTGCTCTCGTGGTCGGCGTGGTCACCGTGGCTCATGTTGAGCCGCGCAACGTCCATGCCGGCCTCGGCCAGTTGGAGGATGCGGTCCGCCGTGTCGACGGCGGGTCCGAGGGTGCAGACGATCTTGGCTCTACGCACGTCTCGACCCTATCGACCCGGTGGTCTACCGGCGAGTTACCCGGGGGCGGCACGGGCCCGCATCGATGATTCCCATGAATTCATGGGAATCATCGATTGAAGGCGAGCTCTGCACAGAAGTCCACCACCTGTCACGCGTTGCGACCCACGATGAGCACCAGGGAACCATGCGAAGTGCCTCGATCGGCGACGTCGTGCTGATTCCCATCATTTCTTGGGAATCAGCGCGACGTCGGCTCCCGGTCCCAGGGCGACGGCAGGGCGACCCCGGGGCGACGGCCGGGCGACCCCGGGTCAGACGACGAGTGGCCGGTCGTTCGGGTTGATGGGACGCGGGAGGGGGCTCTGGCCGGTGCCGAGGTAGGCGTCGACGCCGGCGGCGGCCGAGCGACCCTCCGCGATGGCCCACACGATGAGCGACTGCCCGCGCCCGGCGTCGCCGGCGACGAAGACGCCGGGGACGCTCGACATGTAGGAGCGGTCGCGGCGGATGTTGCCGCGCTCGTCGAGATCGACGCCCAGCTGCTCGACGAGACCCTCCTTCTGCGGACCGGTGAAGCCCATCGCGAACAGCACGAGCTGCGCGGGGATCGTCTTCTCGCTGCCCGCGACCTCCTCGAAGCGGCCGTCCTTCATCTCCACCTCGACGATCCGCAGGCCCGAGACGTTGCCGTCGTCGTCGCCGAGGAACTCCTTGGTGGAGACGGCGTAGGTGCGCTCACCGCCCTCCTCGTGAGCCGAGGCGACGCGGTAGACCATCGGGTAGGTGGGCCACGGCTGGTTCTCGGGACGGTCCTCGCCCGGCTGCGGCATGATCTCGAGGCTGGTGACCGAGCGGGCACCCTGGCGGATGGACGTGCCGAGGCAGTCCGCGCCCGTGTCGCCACCACCGATGATCACGACGTCCTTGTCGGTGGCGACGATCTGGTCGGCCACCTCCTCGCCGAGGGCGACCCGGTTCGCCTGCGGCAGGAAGTCCATCGCCTGGTGGATGCCAGCGAGCTCGCGTCCGGGAGCCGGGAGGTCACGGCGGACGGTCGAGCCGATGGCGAGCACGACGGCGTCGTAGCGCTCGCGCAGCTGCGGACCGGTGATGCTCTCCCCCACGGCCACGCCGGAGCGGAAGACCGTGCCCTCCTTGCGCATCTGGTCGATGCGGCGATCGACGTGGACCTTCTCCATCTTGAACTCGGGGATGCCGTAGCGCAGCAGGCCACCGGGCTTGTCGTCGCGCTCGTAGACCGCGACGGTGTGCCCGGCGCGGGTCAGCTGCTGTGCCGCGGCGAGACCGGCCGGTCCGGACCCGACGACGGCGACGGTCTTGCCCGTCAGCCACTCCGGCGGCTCCGGACGCACGTTGCGCCACTCCCAGGCGCGATCGATGATCGAGACCTCGACGTTCTTGATGGTCACCGGGTCGCGGTTGATGCCCACGACGCAGGCCGTCTCGCACGGTGCCGGGCACAGCCGTCCGGTGAACTCCGGGAAGTTGTTGGTGGCGTGCAGACGGTCGATGGCCTCGTTCCAGTCGTCGCGCCAGACGAGGTCGTTCCACTCCGGGATCAGGTTGCCCAGCGGACAGCCCTGGTGGCAGAACGGGATGCCACAGTCCATGCACCGTCCGGCCTGCTCGGTGATGATCGGCAGCAGGGCCTTGCCGGGCCCACCGGGGTAGACCTCGTTCCAGTCCTTGACGCGCTCCTCGACGGGCCGCCGCTCGGCGACCTCGCGGGGCGTGGTGATGAAACCTCGGGGATCAGCCATTCGCGGCCACCTCCATCATGCGTGCGGTCGTGTCCTCGTCGGAGAGGCCCTCGGCCTCGGCCTGCTCCTTGGCCTCGAGGACCTTGCGGTAGTTGACGGGCATGATCTCGGTGAAGCGCACCACCGAGGCGTCCCAGTCCTGCAGCAGCGCCTCGGCGACGTCGGAACCGGTCTCCTCGGCGTGCTGACGCACAAAGGCCAGCAGCTCGTCGGCGGCGTCGCCCTTGACGTCGCGCAGCTCCACCATGTCGGGGTTGACCAGCGAGTGGTCGAGGTCGAGGATCCAGGCCGTGCCGCCGCTCATGCCCGCGGCGACGTTGCGACCCGTGGGACCGAGGACGACGACGCGCCCACCGGTCATGTACTCGCACGCGTGGTCGCCCACCCCCTCGACGACGGCGCTGGCACCGGAGTTGCGGACACAGAACCGCTCGCCGACGACACCACGCAGGAAGATCTGCCCGCTCGTCGCACCGAAGCCGATGACGTTGCCGGCGATGATCTGGGTCGAGGCCTCGAACCCGGCGTCGCGCGGAGGACGCACGATGAGTCGACCACCGGACAGACCCTTGCCGACGTAGTCGTTGGCGTCGCCCTCCAACCGCATGGTGATGCCGCGCGGGACGAACGCACCGAACGACTGCCCGGCCGAGCCGAGGAACGTCAGGTCGATCGTGTTCTCCGGCAGGCCCTCGCCGCGGTAGCGCTTGGTGAGCTCGTGTCCGAGCATCGTGCCGACGGTGCGGTTGACGTTGCGGATGCCGATCTGGGCGCGCACCGGCTCGCCGGACTCCAGCGCCGGGGCACACATCTCGATGAGCTCGGCGTCGAGGGCGACGTCGAGTCCGTGGTCCTGGCCGGTGGTGCAGCGCAGGGACGTGCCCTCGGGCAGCTCCGGCGCGTACAGGATCGGCGAGAGGTCCAGTCCCGAGGCCTTCCAGTGGTCGACGGCCTCGCGGGTGCGCAGCATCTCGACGTGACCGATCGCCTCGTCGAGGGAGCGGAAGCCCAGCTGGGCCAGGTACTCGCGCACCTCCTCGGCGATGAACTCGAAGAAGTTCACGACGTACTCGGCCTTGCCGGAGTACTTCTCGCGCAGCAGCGTGTTCTGCGTCGCGACGCCGACCGGGCACGTGTCCAGGTGACACACGCGCATCATGATGCACCCGCTCACCACGAGCGGGGCGGTGGCGAAGCCGTACTCCTCGGCTCCCAGCAGCGCGGCGACGACGACGTCGCGGCCGGTCTTGAGCTGGCCGTCGCACTGCACGACGATGCGGTCGCGCAGGCCGTTGAGCAGCAGCGTCTGCTGCGTCTCGGCCAGGCCCAGCTCCCACGGACCGCCCGCGTGCTTGAGCGAGGTGAGCGGGGAGGCGCCGGTGCCGCCGTCGTGTCCGGAGATCAGGACCACGTCGGCCTTGGCCTTCGAGACGCCTGCCGCGACCGTGCCGACGCCGACCTCGGAGACCAGCTTCACGTGGACGCGGGCCGACGGGTTGGCGTTCTTGAGGTCGTGGATGAGCTGCTTGAGGTCCTCGATGGAGTAGATGTCGTGGTGCGGCGGGGGGCTGATCAGGCCGACGCCGGGCGTGGAGTGACGGGTCTCCGCCACCCACGGGTACACCTTGGGGCCGGGCAGCTGGCCGCCCTCGCCGGGCTTGGCGCCCTGGGCCATCTTGATCTGGATGTCGTCCGCGTTCGACAGGTACTCGCTCGTGACGCCGAACCTGCCTGACGCGACCTGCTTGATCGACGAGCGACGCTCGGGGTCGTAGAGGCGGTCCGGGTGCTCACCGCCCTCGCCGGTGTTGGACTTGCCACCGAGGCGGTTCATCGCGATCGCGAGCGTCTCGTGCGCCTCCTGGCTGATCGAGCCGTAGCTCATCGCGCCGGTGGAGAAGCGCTTGACGATCTCGCTGACCGGCTCGACCTCGTCGATCGGCACCGGCGGGCGGACGCCGTCGGCGAAGGAGAACAGCCCGCGCAGCGTCATGAGTCGCTCGGTCTGGTCGTCGACGCGGCTCGTGTACTGCTTGAAGATGTCGTAGCGGCCGGTGCGGGTCGAGTGCTGGAGCCGGAAGACCGTCTCGGGGTCGAACAGGTGCTCCGGGCCCTCGCGGCGCCACTGGTACTCGCCGCCGACGTCGAGGGTGCGACGTCGACCGGCGATGCCCTGGGTCGGGTAGGCCTTGGCGTGGCGCGACGCGACCTCGGCGGCGATGACGTCGAGGCCGACGCCGCCGAGCCTGCTGGCGGTACCGGTGAAGTAGGCGTCGATGACCTCGTGGGACAGACCGACGCACTCGAAGATCTGCGCACCCGTGTAGGACGCGACGGTGGAGACGCCCATCTTGCTCATCACCTTGAGCACGCCCTTGCCCAGGCCGTACGCGAGGTTGCGCAGTGCCTGCTCGGGCTCGACGCCGGTGACGAAGACGGCCTCGCGGGCAAGGTCCTCCGCGGACTCCAGCGCCAGGTAGGGGTTGACGGCGGTGGCGCCGTAGCCGATGAGCAGCGCGACGTGGTGCACCTCGCGGACGTCGCCGGCCTCGACGATGAGTCCGGCCTGCGAGCGCAGCTTCTCGCGCACCATGTGGTGGTGCACGGCGCCGGTGAGCAGCAGGGACGGGATGGGGGCGAGGTCGGCGTTGGAGTGCCGGTCCGACAGGACGATGATCCGTGCACCGTCGGCGACCGCGGCCGAGACGTCGGCGCAGATCTCCTCGAGCGTGGCGGCCATGGCCGCTCCCCCACCGTGCACGTCGTACAGGCCGCGGACGACGTGCGTGGCGAACCCGGGCATGTCGCCGTCGCGGTTGAGGTGACGGATCTTGGCGAGCTCGTCGTTGTCGATGACCGGGAACGGCAGCTGCAGCATCCGGCACGACGCCGGGCTCGGGGCCAGCAGGTTCGTCTCCGGACCCATCGTGCCGGCCAGGGACGTGACGACCTCCTCACGGATGGCGTCCAGTGGCGGGTTCGTGACCTGCGCGAACAGCTGGCTGAAGTAGTCGAACAGCGTCCGCGGACGATCCGAGATGGCGGCGATAGGCGTGTCGGTGCCCATGGAGCCGATCGCCTCGGCACCGGTGCGCGCGATGGGCGCGATGAGCTTGCGCAGCTCCTCCTCGGTGTAGCCGAAGACCTGCTGACGGCGGGTGACCGAGGCGTGGGTGTGGATGATGTGCTCGAGATCGGGCAGGTCCTCGAACCGGACCAACCCGGAGTACAGCCACTCGTCGTAGGGCTGCTCGGCGGCGAGGCGCCCCTTGATCTCCTCGTCCTCGACGACGCGTCCCTCGTCGAGGTCGAGCAGGAACATGCGTCCGGGCTCGAGGCGACCCTTGCGGGTGACGGTGGCGGGGTCGAGGTCGAGGACGCCGGACTCGGAGGCGAGCACGACGAGGCCGTCGTCGGTGATCCAGTAGCGACCGGGCCGCAGGCCGTTGCGGTCGAGGACCGCGCCGATCTGGGTGCCGTCGGTGAAGCACACGCAGGCGGGACCGTCCCACGGCTCCATCACGTTCGAGTGGAACTCGTAGAAGGCCCGACGGGCCGGATCCATCTCGGCGTCGTTCTCCCACGCCTCGGGGATCATCATCATGACCGCGTGCGGCAGCTCGCGGCCACCGAGGTGCAGCAGCTCCAGGACCTCGTCGAAGGACGCGGTGTCCGAACCCTCGGGGTCGACGATCGGGAAGAGCCGGTCGAGGTCGCCGGGGATGAGGTCGCTCTCGAGGGTGGCCTCGCGGGCGCGCATCCAGTTGCGGTTGCCGCGGGCGGTGTTGATCTCGCCGTTGTGCGCCACGAACCGGAACGGGTGCGCCAGCGGCCAGCTCGGGAAGGTGTTGGTGGAGAAGCGGCTGTGCACGATGGCCAGAGCCGACTCCATGCGCTCGTCGCGCAGGTCGGGGAAGAACTCGTCGAGCTGCTCGGTCGTGAGCATGCCCTTGTAGACGAGGGTGCGGGCCGACAGGCTCGGGAAGTACACCTTGGCCTCGTGCTCGGCACGCTTGCGCAGGCAGTAGGCGAGGCGGTCGAGCTCGATGCCCGTGCGGGGCTCACCCGTCGCGGCCACGAACATCAGAGCGAACGACGGCATCGCACCACGGGCCATGGAGCCGAGGATGTCGGGGTTGACAGGCACGTCGCGCCAGGCCAGGACCTCCAGGCCCTCCTCGGTGGCGAGCGCCTCGATGTCGGCGCGCGCCTGCGCGGCCTCCTCGGCCTCGACGGGCAGGAACGCCATGCCCGCGGCGTAGGACCCGGCCTCGGGCAGCTCGACGCCGGCAGCCTCCTGCGCGACGGCGCGCAGGAAACGGTCCGGCACCTGCATGAGCATGCCCGCACCGTCTCCGGTGTCGGGCTCGCCGCCGACGGCGCCACGGTGGTCGAGGTTGCGCAGCGCGGTCAGGCCGTGCTGGACGATCTCGTTGCTCGGCGTGCCCGTCAGGGTCGCGACGAACGCGACACCGCAGGCGTCGTGCTCGTTGCTCGGGTCGTACAGGCCCTGCGCGGTCGGCTGGGACGAGAAATGCATCGGAACCCCTCAGCGTCGTCGGTGGATGCGGTGACGGAACGCCGAAGCGCTCCCCTGGGACGACGTTGGCCCAAGCAGAGTCAGGTTACACGGCGAGTGCACGCGAGGCGAGCGTCCGGGGGGCCGGTCTACTCGTCGCGGGCGGGCGACTGCCGTTCCTCGGCCTGCTGCTCGCCGACGACCTCGGGCTCGTGACGGCTGCGCCTCGTCGCCCACCAGAACATCGCGGCTCCGACGACGAAGACGATGATCGACGTCCAGACGTTCAGCCGGAACGGGCCGATTAGGTTGGCGGTGTCGATGCGCAGGGCCTCGATCCAGACCCGACCGGCCGTGTACAGCATCACGTACAGCCACCACGCCCGACCGTGCGTCAGTCGCGCCCTCCGGTCGATCAGCAGGATCAGCGCTGCCGCCGCGAGGTTCCAGATCATCTCGTACAGGAACGTGGGGTGGAACGTCGCGAACTCCGCGAAGCCCGACGGCCGGTTCGGCGGGTCGATCTCCAGGCCCCACGGCAGGTCCGTCGGGCGGCCGAACAGCTCCTGGTTGAAGTAGTTGCCCAACCGGCCGATCGCCTGCGCGACCAGCAGGCCCGGCGCCAGCGAGTCGCCCAGGGTCCAGATGTTCACCCCGTAGAGGCGACACGCCACCGCCGCTCCCAGCGCGCCGCCCAGCACCGCACCCCAGATGCCCAGGCCGCCGTTCCAGATGTAGAACGCCTCCACCGCGTTGCGACCCTCGCCGAAGTACAGCTCCGGCGACGTCACCACGTGATAGATCCGCGCGCCGACGATCCCCGACGGGATGGCCCAGATCGCGACGTCGCTGACCGCACCGGCGCGGCCACCCCGTGCCACGTAGCGCCGCTCCGTCATCCAGATCGCGACGACCGCCCCGAGGATGATCGCGAAGGCGTACGCGCGCAGCGGCACCGGACCGAGGTACAGCACCCCCGTCTCCGGGCTGGGGATCGACGCGGCCAGGCCGGCACCGGCGTTCGAGGCGAGGCTCACGACCGCTCCACCCCCGCGCGCAGCTCGCGCGCCAGCTCGCGGACGGCGTCGACGCCCTCGGCCGGGGACGGCGCCTCGAGCAACGTCCGCACGATCGCCGACCCGACGATCACCGCATCGGCGAACTGCGCCACCTCGCGCGCCTGCTCTGCGTTGCTGACGCCGATGCCGACGCCCACCGGCTTGTCGGTCACCTGGCGCAGGCGCGAGACGAGCGGTTCGGCGTGCGAGCTCGACTGGTCGCGCTGACCGGTCACGCCCATCACCGCCGTGGCGTAGATGAACCCGCTGGCCTGCTCCGCCGTCATCGCCAGACGCGCGTCCGCCGAGGACGGCGAGACCAGGTAGACGCGGTCGAGGCCCTGCTCGCGCGAGGCCGCGTCCCACTCGGCTCCCTCGTCGGGGATCAGGTCGGGCGTGATCATGCCCGCTCCGCCGGCCGCGGCGAGGTCGGCGGCGAACCGCTCCACCCCGTACCGCTCGACCGGGTTCCAGTACGTCATGACGACCGTCGGCGCACCCGTCGCGGCCGTCGCCCGCACGACGTCGAACACGTCGCGCACGCGGAACCCGGCCGCGAGGGCCTGCTCGGCCGCGGCCTGGATGACCGGACCGTCCATCACCGGGTCGCTGTACGGCAGTCCCACCTCGACGAGGTCGACGCCGCCCTCCACGAGCGCCGCGATGGCGGCCTTGGACGTCTCGACGTCGGGGAAGCCGGCCGGCAGGTAGCCGACGAGCGCGGCTCGGTCCTGCGCGCGCGTGCGCTCGAAGAGCTCGGCGATGGGACCTGCGCTCACTCCTCGACCCCCTCGTCGAGCACGACCGGCTCGTCGATCAACCCGAACCACTGGGCCGCGGTGTGGACGTCCTTGTCGCCGCGGCCGGACAGGTTGACGAGCAAGGTGGCGTCGGGTCCGAGCTCCTCGGCGAGCCGGACGGCGCCCGCGAGGGCGTGCGCGGTCTCGATCGCGGGGATGATGCCCTCGGTCCTGCAGAGCAGGTCGAAGGCCTCCATGGCCTCGGTGTCGGTGGCCGGGACGTACTGCGCGCGCCCGATGTGGGCCAGGTGCGAGTGCTCCGGACCGACCCCGGGGTAGTCGAGCCCCGCCGAGATCGAGTGCGACTCCAGCGTCTGGCCGTCCTCGTCCTGCAGCAGGTAGGAGCGCGCGCCGTGCAGCACGCCGACGTCACCACCGGTGATGGTGGCTGCGTGCCGGCCGGACGCGACGCCGTCACCGCCGGCCTCCACGCCGAGCAGGCGGACGTCGGCGTCGTCGATGAACGCCGTGAACAGGCCGATCGCGTTGGACCCGCCGCCGACGCACGCGATGGCCGCGTCCGGCAGGGAGCCGGTGAGCTCCAGGCACTGTGCCCGGGCCTCGTCGCCGATGCCGCGGGTCAGGTCGCGGACCATCGAGGGGAACGGGTGCGGGCCGGCCGCGGTGCCGAACAGGTACGACGTGTGGTCGACGCTCGCGACCCAGTCGCGCAGCGCCTCGTTGATGGCGTCCTTGAGGGTGCGGCTGCCCGACTCCACGGCGACGACCTCGGCGCCGAGCATCTTCATGCGGGCCACGTTGAGGGCCTGCCGCTCGGTGTCGACGGCTCCCATGTAGACGGTGCAGTCGAGGTCGAGGTACGCGCACGCGGTGGCCGAGGCGACGCCGTGCTGGCCGGCGCCGGTCTCGGCGATGGCGCGCGGCTTGCCGATGCGCTTGGCCAGCAGGGCCTGGCCGAGCACGTTGCGGATCTTGTGGGCGCCGGTGTGGTTGAGGTCCTCGCGCTTGAGCAGGACACGGGCGCCGACCGCCTCGGAGAAGCGGTGCGCCTCGTACAGCGGGCTCGGCACGTTCGCGTACTCGCGGAACATGCGGTCGAGCTCGGCCGTGAAGGTCGGGTCCTGGCGGGCGTCGGCCCACGCCTCGGCCAGCTCGTCGAGCGGCGCGACGAGCGCCTCCGGCATGAAGCGACCGCCGAAGCGGCCGAAGTGGCCGGTCGCATCGGGCTGGGCGTAGGCGTCGGACGCCTGGGGGGTGGCGGGAGCGGACATCACACGATCCTCGTGGGCGGGAGCGGGCAGGGGGCAGGGGGCGGTGGCGGGAGGGTCACCATCGCCTCGTCACCAGCATGTCAGCCACGGTGCTGCAGGGCCGGGTGAGCACCTGCGGCGACGAGGTCGGCCACCGAGGCACGCGGGTCGTCGCCGCGGACGAGGGTCTCCCCGACGAGCACGACGTCGGCGCCGAGCCGGCCGTACTCGATGACGTCGTGCGGACCGCGGACACCGGACTCGGCGACCGAGACGACGTGGTCGGGCATCGCGGGCACGAGCCGCTCGAACGTCCCCCGGTCGACCTCGAGGGTCTTGAGGTTGCGGGCGTTGACGCCGATGAGGTCGGCCCCGGCCTCGACCGCGCGTGCGGTCTCCTCCTCGTCGTGGACCTCGACGAGGGGCGTCAGCCCGATCGAGCGGGACCGCTCGATGAGGCTGACGAGGGCGTCCTGCTCGAGGGCGGCGACGATCAGCAGCGCCATGTCCGCACCGGCGGCCCGCGCCTCCCACAGCTGGTAGGAGGTGGTGATGAAGTCCTTGCGCAGGACCGGCACCCCCACCTGGGCGCGGACGGCCCGCAGGTCTTCGAGCGAGCCGTTGAAGCGGCGCTGCTCGGTCAGGACGCTGATCGCTGCCGCACCACCGGCGGCGTAGTTCTGCGCGAGCGCCGCGGGATCGGCGATGGAGGCCAGCGCCCCCTTGCTGGGGCTGGCCCGCTTGACCTCGGCGATGACGCTGACGCCGTCGGCGCGGAACGCGGGCATCGGATCGAGTGCCGGGTCCTGGCGGTGCGCGGCGGCCTTGAGGTCGTCGATCGACGTGGTCTCCATGCGGACCGCGAGGTCGGCCTGGGCGCCGGCGACGATGTCGTCGAGAACGCTCACGGTGGCCCTCCCCTCGGGTTCGCCGGCTGCATCGACGGCCTGATCACTTGCCCTCCAGGGTAGACCCGGCCCTCGTGGACGGCGCCGCGGGCCGGTTCGACACCCAGGGACCGTGTGCCGTCACGGCGCGAGTCCCGCACCCCACGAGGTCCAGCGGACCACCGAGAAGACCGCCCAGACGCCGACGAGGAGCAGGCTCGTCCGCACGCCGAGGCGCACCATCGGGGCCTCGCTCCCGCGCCACCGTCGCACGGTCCACAGCGTCCAGGCGACGACGACGCCGAGCAGCAGCAGGACCGCGACCGCGTTGGACGACAACGCCGCGGGGACGTCGAGCCGGGTGAGGTCGTGCACGGCCCGCAGACCCCCGCAACCGGGGCACGGCGCTCCGGTGAGCAGCAGGAAAGGGCAGAACCCCCACGACCCCTCGACGTGCGGGTCGCGCACGCCGAGCGCCGTGACGACGGTCGCCGCGCCCACCCCGGTGAGGGCCGGCGCGACCAGCCGGTCGCGGCGACGACGCGCAGACGTCGCCGCGATCGGGCCGCTCACCTCGCCTGCGGGCCCGGCCACGAGGATCAGTCCAGCGTGGAGCGGTGCTCGTCGACGCCCTGCTCGGTGCGGCCGTGTCCGGGTGCACGCTCGGCACCGAGCCCGGCACGCGACATGATCAGGCCGATCGGGCCGGCCAGCAGCGTCATCACGGCGCCGATGGTGAAGAGCACCCAGTTGGGGGCCGGGATCAGGGCGATGCCGCCGATGAGGATGCCTGCGAGGCAGACGAGGACGGCGGTCCAGGAGGCCTTCGATGATCCGTGCGACATGGTGCTGGGTACTCCTCGGGGCAGGTCCGCACGGGCTGCTCCGCGCGGGCGGTCGATCAGGCGCAAGCCTACTCGGTGGGGTCGCGCCCGTCGTCGAGTGCCTTCCAGATGTCGTCGTCGGTGTCCTCGCGGGTGCCGCGCGGCGCCTCGTACCGGCCGGACAGGCCCGGCCAGGTCGACGCGAACCGCACGACCACGACGCCGAGGGCCGCCACGGCCACCCCGCACAGCAGCGTCACCCACCGCCACGCAGTGCGCTCTACCTCTCCTGGGTCGTTCGCCCCGGTGAAGGACGGCGAGGCCGCGACCGCGTCGTCGACCGCCGAGGCGAGCGGTTCGGCCGCCGTCGCGACGAGCAGGACGATCCCGAGCCCGAGGGCGATGACGAGACCACCCACGATCCGACGTCCGAGACCCCGCGTGGCCAGGACGCCGAGCGCTGCGGTCACGACGACCACGCCGAGCGCCGCGACGAGCGGCACGGCCTGGGTCCCGGTGACCCCGAGCGCGTCGTCGGGGACACCGGCGCCCCCGACGGTGGTGCGGGCCCACGGTCGTCCCGAGGTGAGGACGACGGCACCACCGGCAGCAAGCGTCGCGAGGACGACCGGGCCGTAGAGGCGGCGAGGGGTCACAGCAACCGGTCCGCGTCGAAGCAGGTGGTGGCCCCGGTGTGGCAGGCCGGACCCGTCTGGTCCACGACGAGCAGCAGGGCGTCGCCGTCGCAGTCGAGCCGGACCTCACGGACGTGCTGCACGTGGCCGGACGTCTCGCCCTTGACCCACAGCTCGCCCCGGCTCCGGCTCCAGTACGTCCCGCGTCCCGTGCTGAGCGTGCGCTGCAGCGCCTCGTCGTTCATCCACGCGAGCATCAGCACCGCGTGCGTCGTGGCGTCCTGCACGATCGCGGCGACGAGCCCGTCGTCGGTGCGCTTGAGCCGGTCGGCGACGGCAGGGTCGAGGGTGGTCACCACACCATTGTCTCAACCGACCCACGACCCGCCCGTTGCGGCATCCTGGACCTGCTCCACGAGAGACCGACGACGACAGCGCACCCGCGGACGTTCCGACGACGACCCGAGCTGCTCGACGCGTCCTACCGACGCACCGGCTCGACGAGGATGGGCCCGATCAGGCCGGGTCGATCCCACCGAGCGAGGCCTGAGCGACCCAGCTGGCGTGCAGGCGCGCGTAGACCCCGCCGGCGTCGACGAGGTCGTCGTGCGGACCGTCCTCCACGAGGCGCCCGGCGTCGAAGACCAGCACCCGATCGGCGTTCTCGGCCGTGCTCAGCCGGTGTGCGATCGTCACGCTCGTCCGACCGTCGAGCAGCTTCTCCAGTGCCCGGGTGGCGCGCAGCTCGGTCTGCGGGTCCACCGCGCTCGTGGCCTCGTCGAGCACGAGGAAGTCCGGGTCGGCCAGCGCAGAGCGCACGAGAGCGACGAGCTGACGCTCCCCCGCCGACAGGGACTCACCGCGCTGGCCGACACGGGTGTCGAGGCCCGCAGGGAGCGAGGCGTACCAGTCCTCGAGGCCGAGGTCCTCGATCGTGGTGACGAGGTCGGCGTCCGTGGCGCCGTCGCGGCCGTAGCGCAGGTTCTCGCGAAGCGTCGCGTCGAACAAGAACCCCTCCTGCGGCACCATCAGGACGTGCCGGCGCAGCTCGTCGAAGGACACCTGCGCGATGTCGGTCTCGCCGAGGCGCACGGTGCCCTCCACCGGGTCCATGAGACGGGTGAGCAGCTTGGCGAACGTCGTCTTGCCCGAGCCGGTCTCGCCCACGACCGCCACCCGCTGGCGCGGCGCGATCTCGACGTCGACGTCGTCGAGGACGACCGGACCGTCGGGGTAGGCGAAGCGCACGTGCTCGAAGCGCGCCCCGAGGACCTCATCGGGCAGGCTCTGGCCCGCCGCGCCCGGGTCGACGACGTCGGCGGGGGTGTCCAGCAGCTCGATGACGCGCCGCCACGAGGCCACCGCGTTCTGCGCCTCGGTGAGCACCTGGGTGGCCATCTGCGCCGGCCCGACGAGCAGCCCGACCAGGAAGGCGAACGCGATGACGGTGCCGATGGAGAGGTTCCCGGCCACGCCGAGCAGCACCCCCGCGGCGACGGCACCGGCGTTGGCCAGGCCGCCGGCGAGCCCGGCGGACGCGAATGTCACGGCCACGAGCTTCTGCGCCCTGACGTTCGCGTCGAGGTTGCCCTGGATGCCGCCGTCCACGCGGGACTGGGTGCGGTCCTCGATGGCGTGCGCGCGGACGACGGACGCACCCACCACCGGCTCGGCCACGACGGCCAGCATCTCCCCGACGGTGCGACGGACCCGGTCGTAGGCCCGGCTCAGTCGGGAGGCGAAGTACTTCAGGCTCACCACCAGCGGCAGGAAGCAGAACCAGACCACGAGCGTCAGCTGCCAGGAGTAGAACGCCATGATCACGGTGGCGACGGCCATCTGCCCCAGGCTGAGCACGATCATGATGCCGGTCATCTGCAAGAAGATGGAGACCTGGTCGACGTCGGAGGTGACCCGTGAGACGAGCGCCCCGCGCCGCTCGGCGTTCTGGGTCAGCATCGAGAGGTCGTGCACGTGCCGGAAGGCGGTGACGCGCAGCTCGGCCAGCCCGCGCTCGCTGGCGATGAACAGGCGGACGCGCATCCAGTAGGCGACGACGGCCGTGAGCAGCACGAGCACCAGCGCGACCGTCAGGGTGTCGGCGACGTCGGAGACCGTGAGGTCCCCGCCGTCGGCGAGTCCGGCGTCGATCGTGCGCTGGATGAGGACCGGCACGACGGCGCCTCCTGCGGTGCTGAGCACCGCCAGGAGGATCGTGAACGGCAGCCCGACGCGGATCGACGGCGAGAGCGCGAGGCCGCGCCGCACCACCGTGAAGCCGCCCTCGCGCACGGTCGTGACCCCCGGCAGGCTGACGTCGGTGGTTCCGCTCGCGGCGCTCATGAGCGAGCCTCCCTGGCCTGGTCGTAGGCGTCGACGAGGTCCCGGTAGCGCTCGGAGCGCTCCGTCAGCTCGGTGTGGGTGCCGCGCTCGACGATGCGGCCCGACTCCAGCAGCACGACGTCGTCGGCCAGGGCGATGGTGGCCTTGCGGTAGGCGACGACGAGGACGGTCGGGCCGGTGCCACCCGCGCCGCGGGTCCGCTCGGCGAAGGCCCGCAGGATGCGCTGCTCGACCTCGGGGTCGACCGCGCTCGTGGCGTCGTCCATTACGAGCAGGCGCGGGCGCCGCACGAGGGCGCGGGCCAGGGCGAGGCGCTGGCGCTGGCCGCCGGACAGCGTGGTGCCTCGCTCGCCGAGCTGGGTGTCGAGTCCCTTCGGGAGCCGGGCGACGAACGCGTCGGCCTGGACCGTCCGCAGCGCCGCCCACACGGCCTCGTCGTCGACGTCGGTCCCGAGTGCGACGTTCTCGCGGACCGTGTCGTCGAACAGGAACGTGCCCTGTGGGACGACGGCGACGGCGTCCGCGACCGCCGCGTGGGTGAGGTCGCGCAGGTCGACGCCGTCGAGGAGCACCCGCCCGTGCGTGGGGTCGACCAGACGCGAGAGGAGCGTCGTGACGGTGCTCTTGCCGCTGCCCGTCGACCCGACGAGCGCCGTGACGCTGCCGGCAGGGACGTCGAGGTCGAAGCCCGAGAGCACGTCGCGGTCGGCGTCGTCGAAGCGGTAGGCGACGTCGCGGAGCTCGAGGCGGGCCGGGCCCTGCCCGCTCAGCTCGCGGTCGCCGTACGGCATCTGGCCCTGCGAGGACAGCACGGACTCGACGCGGTCCCACCCGACGACGCTGCGCGGCAGCTCGCCGAGCACCCAGCCGATGGCGCGCACCGGGAAGGCCACGACGGTGAAGAGGTAGGCGACCTGCACGACGTCGCCGGGCTCGGCCGCCCCCGAGGCGACGCGTCCGACACCGAGGATGATCACGAGCAGGACCCCGAGGTTGGGCAACGCCTCCAGCAGGGGGTCGAAGATGCTGCGGATCCTCCCGACCTCGATGTTCGCGTCGCGCAGCTCGTCGGTGGCCCGCGCGAAGCGCTCGGTCTCGTCGGCCTCGCGACCGAGGCTCTTGACCACCATGGCACCGTCGAAGGACTCGTGCGCGACGGCGCTGAGGTCACCGCGCAGCGCCTGGGCACGAGCGGCCTTGGGCGAGAGCCACCGCTGGTAGAAGACGTTGATGCCGAACAGCGCCGGGAAGACGACGAGACCCACGAGGGTCAGCACGACGTCGGCCTCGAGCATCGCCACGAGCGCCGCGGCGAGCATCGCGATGACGCCCACGGCCATCGGCAGCGGCATGAAGACCGCCCACGCGGCCTCGACGTCGGCATTGGCGTTGGACAGCAGCTGGCCCGTGGGGTGGCGGTGGTGCCACGACATGGGCAGCACGAGGTACTTGCGGGTGACCTTGCGGCGGTAGGTGGCGACCAGGCGGTAGTAGACGATGCCGCCGATGAGGCGCCGGGCGATGACACCGAGCGCGCGCAGCAGCGCGACGCTGATGAACAGCAGCACCGCGACCCACAGCGCGCCGGTGGTGACCTCGCCGGCAGCGAACGACGGCCGGATGACGTTGTCGGTGGCCCAGCCCAGCACCCAGGCGTCCGCCACCGTCATCGCGCCGAACAGGACGCTGCCGACCGCGGAGATCGTGAACAGGAGCTTCTGCTCCCTGATGCCACGACCGAGCAGGCCGAAGCCGCGACGCATGATGCGGTCCGGCGTGGCCGAGCCGAGGCCGCCCCGGTCGGGCTCGGCACCGGACTCGGCCGCGACGGCGTCGTCCAGCGGCTGCTCGCCCGGGACGGTGCCGTCCTCACGCACCTCGGTGGTGGTCCTACCTGACACGGTGTCCTGCTGCTCGCAAGGTCTGCTTCACCTGTTCGATCGTGAGCACGCCGAAGTGGAACACACTCGCGGCGAGCACGGCGTCGGCACCGGCCTCGACGGCGGGAGCGAAGTGCTCGAGCCGACCGGCGCCGCCGCTCGCGACGAGCGGCACCTGTGTAACGCTGCGGACCGCCCGAATCATTTCCAGGTCGTACCCGTCGCGTGTCCCGTCGGCGTCCATCGAGTTCAGCAGGACCTCCCCGACGCCCAGCTCGTCAGCGCGTCGAACCCACTCCACGGCGTCGATCCCGGCACTGCGCCGCCCACCGTGGGTGGTCACCTCGAACCCGCTCGGCTGGGCGCCTTCGCCGTGCGCAGGGGCGCGGCGGGCGTCGACGCTGAGGACGAGCACCTGGTTGCCGAACCGGTGGGCGATCTCGGCGATGACCTCGGGTCGGGCGATGGCGGCGGTGTTGATGCCGACCTTGTCGGCCCCGGCGCGCAGGAGCCGGTCGACGTCGTCGACGGTGCGCACCCCTCCCCCGACGGTCAAGGGGATGAAGACCTCCTCGGCCGTCGTCGACACCACGTCGTACGTGGTCTCGCGGCTGCCCGACGAGGCGGTGATGTCGAGGAAGGTGAGCTCGTCGGCCCCGGCGTCGTCGTAGACGCGCGCCATCTCGACCGGGTCCCCGGCGTCGACGAGGTCGACGAAGTTGACGCCCTTGACCACGCGGCCGGCGTCGACGTCGAGACAGGGGATCACGCGGACGGCAACACTCACCAGCCGAGCCTACCGACGCGATAGCGTGGCTCCGTGAGCGACCACGACGACGACGGCGACTGGCGCAAGGGGCTCGGTCTGGTCATCGCCGTCCTCGTCGCCTCGGTGGCGGTCTTCGCGCTGGTGATCGGGGCCGGTCTGGGGGTCGTCACGCTGCTCGGCCTCGCCTGAGCACCTGCGGGACGGCCGGTCAGGGCCGGTCGCGGCGGCGGCGCTCGCGGATCTCCTGCTCGAGCGTCTCCAGGCGCGACTCCGTGCCCCAGCGGCTCGCCAGCCAACCGGCGCCCAGCACGGCGATCGGGACGGCGGGCCAGAAGAAGTGCCACCCGACGACCAGCGCGGTGACGGCCCAGATCGTCGTGGTGACGCCGGAGACGGCGAGGAAGCCGAGACGTGCGTCGCGGACCTCTCGGTGCAACCGCGTCACGGCCTCCTCCCGGACCTCCTGGCCTGCTCCCCGGACCGCCGGGAGGGCGACGAGGTCACCGACGAGGGGACGGACCTCCCCGAGGGTGCGGAGGGCGAGGGCGGCGTCGCTGCGGGTGTCGTACTCGGCGCGGTCGAGCCGGCCCTCGGAGTAGGCGATCGACAGGACCTCGAGGACGACGTCGCGGTCGGCGTCGGTGGCACGGAGCTCACCGGCGGCGCGGGCGCGCGGGTCGGAGGAGAACCTCGACCACACGTCGCGCCCGCTCATCGGTGACCGGGCGTCTCAGTGGTCGCGGGCCGGAGCCCCGCGGGTCAGGGCCAGGGCGTCCTCGAGGGTGAACTGACCGGTGTACAGCGCGGTCCCGGCGATGGCGCCCTCGACGCCGATGTCGACCAGGCCCATGAGCGCCTCGACGTCCGCGAGGGTCGTGACGCCACCGGAGGCGATGACGGGTCGGTCAGTGCGCGAGCACACGTCGCGCAGGAGGTCGAGGTTCGGGCCCTGGAGCATGCCGTCCTTGTTCACGTCGGTGACGACGTAGCGGGCACAGCCCTCGGCGTCGAGGCGGGCGAGGGTCTCGTACAGGTCACCACCGTCACGGGTCCAGCCACGTGCCGCCAGGGTGGTGCCGCGCACGTCGAGGCCGATGGCGACGCGGTCACCCCACTCGGCGATGACCGAGGCGCACCACTGCGGGTCCTCGAGGGCGGCGGTGCCGATGTTGACCCGGCGGCACCCCGCAGCCATGGCCGCACCGAGCGACTCGTCGTCGCGCATCCCCCCTGACATCTCGACGTCGATGTCCAGACGACCGACGATCTCGGCGAGGAGGTCGCGGTTGTGGCCGTGCCCGAAGGCTGCGTCGAGGTCGACGAGGTGGATCCACTCGGCCCCCGCGGACTGCCAGCGCAGCGCTGCCTCGACCGGGTCGCCGAAGCGCTTCTCCGACCCGTCGACGCCTTGCACGAGCTGCACGGCCTGGCCGTCCTTGACGTCGACGGCGGGCAGCAGCTGGAGGTAGTCGCTCACCGCCCGATCGTATCTGCCGGTCCCCGGGCGACGCCCGGGGTACACCCGGCTGCCGATTCCCAGGACGACGTGGGAATCTGCGGCATGCGCGGGAAGCAACCCGTGCCAACGCAGGAAAACCGTGACACGCCGACCGATTCCCACGAGGTCATGGGAATCGGTCACCCGGACGGCTCAGAGCGTGGCGATCCAGTTCTCGAGCAGGCGGCGACCCGCGTCGCCGGACTTCTCGGGGTGGAACTGCGTGGCCCAGAGAGGGCCGTGCTCGACGGCCGCGACGACGTGGTCGCCGCCGTGCTCGGTCCAGGTCACCAGCGGTCGTCGCAGCGGCGTGTCGACCTGCGCGTCCGCAGGCACCGGCCCGACGACACCCGTCGGGTTGCCCAGCTCCCAACGGCGCACGCCGTAGGAGTGCACGAAGTAGAAGTGCTCCTCCTCGATGCCGGCGAACATCGTCGAGTCCTGCGGCGGCGCGACGGTGTTCCACCCCATGTGCGGCACGACGGGCGCCTGCAGCCGCTCCACCGTGCCCGGCCACTCACCGCACCCCTCGGTGCGGACGCCGTGCTCGATGCCCTCGCCGAACAGGATCTGCATCCCCACGCAGATCCCCAGCACGGGCCGGTTCGCGATGAGGCGACGCTCGATCAGACCGACCCCGTCGGCCCCCCGGAGACCGTGCATGCAGGCCGCGAAGGCACCGACGCCCGGCACCAGGAGACCGTCGGCGCGCTCGGTGACCGACCGGTCGGCGGTCAGCTCGACGCGCGCACCGGCACGCTCGACGGCACGCACGACGGACCGGACGTTGCCCGAGCCGTAGTCGAGGACGGCGACCAGGGGTCGGCCCTCGTCGCTCACGAGGAGGTACGCCGCGTCACAGCGCGCCCTTGGTGGAGGGCACGCCGCTCTCGCGCGGGTCGATGGCCACGGCCTGGCGCAGCGCGCGGGCGAGCGCCTTGAACTGCGCCTCGGCGATGTGGTGGGGATCGCGTCCCTCGAGCAACCGCACGTGCAGCGTGATGCCCGCGTGGTGCGCGATCGACTCGAGCACGTGCGACGTCAGCGACCCGGAGTACTGCCCGCCGATGACGACGGTGATCTGACGCTCCGGCTCCCCGGAGTGCACGAAGTAGGGCCGTCCCGACACGTCGACGGTCGCCGTCGCGATCGCCTCGTCAAGAGGGATCGTCGCGGTGCCGTACCGGGTGATGCCGACCTTGTCGCCGAGCGCCTCGCGCAAGGCGTCGCCGATGCAGATCGCGGTGTCCTCGACGGTGTGGTGGGCGTCGATGTGCAGGTCGCCCTCCGTGCGCACCGTCAGGTCGATCAGCGAGTGCCGCGACAGGGCGGTGAGCATGTGGTCGTAGAAACCGACCCCGGTGGACACGTCAGCACGACCGGTGCCGTCGAGGTCGAGCTCGACGAGGACGCTGGACTCCGAGGTGGTGCGCTCGATGCGCGCGCGGCGAGCCCGTGGGGCCTCGGTGGGCCGGTCGTCGACAGGCATGGGGTCAGACATCGGTGACCTCCGTCAGGGCGGTGTGGAAGGCGTCCATCTCCTCGGGCGTGCCGATCGAGACGCGCAACCATCCTAGGGGCCCGGTCTCGCGCACGAGGACGCCACGGTCGACGAGCGCCTGCCACGTGGCGTGCCGGTCGTCGAACATCCCGAACAGCACGAAGTTCGCGTCGGAGTCGGCCACGGTGAAGCCGGCCCCGCGCAGGCGCTCGGCGGTGCGGTCCCGCTCGGCGCGCAACGCGTCGACCTGGGCCAGCAGCTCGTCGGTGTGCCTCAGGGCCGCGACCGCGGTCGCCTGGGTGACGGCGGACAGGTGGTACGGCAGCCGCACGATGCGCAGGGCGTCGACGACGTCGGGGTGCGCCGCGAGGTAGCCGAGCCGGCCCCCGGCGAGCGCGAACGCCTTGCTCATGGTGCGCGTCACGACCAGTCGCGGGTGCCCGTCGAGCAGCTCCAGCGCCGTGGGCGTGCCGGCGCGGCGGAACTCCGCGTACGCCTCGTCGACCACGACCATGCCGGGTGCGGCGTCGAGCACCGCTCTCGTGTGCTCGGGGTCGAGGGCGGTGCCCGTCGGGTTGTTCGGCGAGGTGAGGAACACGACGTCCGGCTGCTCGGCGGCGATGAGCTCCAGGGCGGTGTCGACGTCGATGCCGAAGTCGTCGCGCCGGCGTCCGGTGACCCAGCGGGTGTGGGTGTTGCGCGCGTACTCGGGGTACATCGAGTACGTCGGCGCGAACGACAGCGCCGTGCGCCCGGGCCCACCGAAGGCCTGGAGGATCTGCTGCATGACCTCGTTGGACCCGTTGGCGGCCCACACCCTCGACGCGTCGAGGCCGGGCACCTCGCGCGAGAGGTACCCGGCGAGCGCCTCGCGCAGCGTGGTGGCCTCGCGGTCGGGGTAGCGGTTCAGCCCGAGAGCCGCGGCACGCACCGACTCCGCGACGTCGGCTGCGACCGCCTCGCTCGGTCCGTACGGGTTCTCGTTGGTGTTCAGCCGCACCGGCACGTCGATCTGCGGCGCACCGTACGGTTCCTCCTCACGCAGCTCAGGACGCAGCGGAAGCCAGGCCGGGGCGCTCACGTCGACTCGCCGGCGCGGGCCGGCGCCCCGGTGCGGGCGCTGACCGCCGCACCGTGCGACGGGAGGTCCTCGGCCTCGGCGAGGGCGACGACGTGGTGCCCGACCTCCCGCAGCGCGGCCTCGGTGTAGGTGACGACGTGGACGTTCTTGACGAACGCCCGCACCGACAGGCCCGAGGAGTGGCAGGCGCACCCGGCCGTCGGCAGCACGTGGTTCGATCCGGCGGCGTAGTCGCCCAGGGAGACCGGCGTGAAGCCGCCGACGAAGATCGCGCCGGCGTTGGTGATGCGTGCCGCGACCGCGGCGGAGTCGGCGGTCTGGATCTCCAGGTGCTCGGCGGCGTAGGCGTCGGCGACCTCGACGGCGTGGTCGAGGTCGCGCACGAGCACGATCGCCGACTGCGGACCGGCCAGGGAGGTGGTGATGCGCTCGTGGTGGCGAGCACGAGGCACCTGGCGCGCGAGCTCGGACTCGACCGCCGCGGCGAGGTCCTCGCTGGCGGTGATGAGCACGCTCGCGGCGTTCGGGTCGTGCTCGGACTGGCTGATCAGGTCGGCCGCGACGAAGGCGGCATCGGCGGTGTCGTCGGCGACGACCGCGATCTCGGTGGGCCCGGCCTCGCTGTCGATCGCGACCGTTCCGCGGAGGTGGCGCTTGGCGGCGGCGACGTAGATGTTGCCCGGCCCCGTGACGAGGTCGACCGGCCGGACGTCGCCGCCGGTGGCGAGCGTGCCGTGGGCCAGCATCGCGACCGCCTGGGCACCGCCGGCGGCGTAGACCTCCTCGATGCCGAGCAGCTCGCACGCGGCGAGGATGGTCGGGTGCGGCAACCCGCCGAACTCGGCCTGCGGCGGCGTGGCGAGGGCGATCGAGCCGACGCCGGCGACCTGCGCGGGCACGGTGTTCATCACGACGCTGCTCACGAGCGGCGCGAGCCCACCCGGCACGTACAGGCCCACGCGCGACATCGGGACGATGCGCCGCTCGACGGTGGCGCCCTCGGCGACGGTGGTCACGACGGTGGACTCCAGCTCGGCCTCGCACGTGACCCGCAACCGCGCGATCGAGACCTCCAGGGCCGCCCGGATCGCCGGGTCGAGACCGGCCAGCGCGTCGACCAGGTGCTCCCGAGCCACCCGCAGCGACGTCGGGCGCACACCGTCGAAGCGCTCACCGTAGTCGAGGACCGCGACCTCGCCGCGGTCGCGGACGTCGTCGCACAGGGGAGCGACGACGTCGAGCGCCCGCGCGACGTCCAGAGGCGCCCGGGGCAGGTCCTGGGTGTCGTCGTGACGCAGGTCGAGGCGGCGGATCAGGGAAGGGCTCACGGGCAGATTCTAGGCGCCCCTACGATGCGACGGTGAGCCAGACGTCGCTGCAGCAGCCCGTGGTCGCCGGCGTCGTCGCGGCGCTCGTGGGCTTCACGTCCTCCTTCGCCGTCGTGCTGGCGGGTCTGCGGGCCGCAGGTGCGACGGATGCCGAGGCCGCGAGCGGACTCTTGGCGCTCTCGGTCGTGTTCGGGCTCGCGATGATCGGCCTGTCGTGGCGGACCCGCTCCCCCGTCACCCTGGCCTGGTCGACACCTGGTGCCGCGCTGCTCGTCTCGACCGGCACCGTCGAGGGTGGCTGGGCGGCCGCGGTGGGTTCCTTCGTGCTGACGGGCGTGCTCCTAGCACTCACCGGGCTGGTCCCCGCGCTCGGTCGTCTGGCCTCCGCCATCCCGGTGCCGCTGGCGCAGGCCATGCTCGCCGGCGTCCTGCTGCAGCTGTGCCTGGCGCCCTTCGTCGCCCTCGCCGACAGCCCCGGCTGGGTCGCACCCGTCGTGCTCGTGTGGCTGGTCGCCCAGCGCTGGCTGCCCCGATGGGCCGTCCCCCTGGCACTCGGCGCCGCGCTCGTGGTCATCGCCGTCTCGGCCCTCACGACGGACGTGGGTGTCGCTGCTGCCGACCTCGTGCCCCGGGTCGACCCGACGACGCCGACCCTGACCGTCGCAGCCGTGGTCGGCATCGCCGTGCCCCTCACCGTCGTGACGATGGCCTCGCAGAACGTCCCGGGCGTCGCCGTCATGCGGTCCTTCGGATTCACGGTGCCGTGGCGAGCGGCGATGGTGACCACCGGGGCCGGCACGTCGGTGGCAGGGTTCCTCGGGGGTCACGCCATCAACCTGGCGGCCCTGTCGGCAGCGCTCGCGGCCGGCCCCGAGGCGGGCGAGCGATCACGGCGGTGGGTCGCCGGCGTCAGCGCAGGGACCTCCTACCTCGTGCTGGCCCTGGTCTCCGGGGCGCTCGTGGCTGTCACGGCCACCGCCCCGGCCGGCATCGTCGAGACGGTCGCAGGGCTCGCCCTGCTGACGCCGTTCGCCGCCGCCGTCCTCGGAGCACTGTCGATCGAGCGGCACCGCACCAGCTCGGTGGTCACCTTCCTCGTGGCCGGGTCCGGGATGCAGGTGCTGGGCGTCGGCGCGGCCTTCTGGGCCCTCGTCCTGGGACTGGCCGTCCGCGGCGTGCTCGAACGCTCCGGTCCTGTGCAGGAGCCGACCGACGAGGGAGACGACGGTGGCACGCCGCCCCGGCCGTAAGGCGACCGCCGCCCTGCAGGTGCTTGCGGCGGCCGGCGTCGAGGCGCACATCCATACCTTCGAGCACGATCCGCGCGCCGCGTCCTTCGGTGCGGAAGCCGCCGACGCCCTGGGTCTCGACCCGCGACGCGTGCTCAAGACCCTCGTCGTGACCACCGGCGCCGGCGACCTGGCGGCGGCCGTCGTGCCCGTCTCCGCGACCCTCGACCTGAAGGCGACGGCGACTGCCCTCGGGCTCAAGAGGGTCGCCCTCGCCGAGCCTCGACGCGCCGAGCGGGTCACCGGGTCACGGGTCGGAGCGATCTCCCCGATCGGGGTGCGAGGAGTCCGACGGGTCCTGCTGGACGGCTCGGCCCTCGCCCACGGCTCGGTCCTCGTCTCTGCCGGGCGTCGGGGCCTGGAGGTCGAGCTGGACCCGCACGACCTCGTCCGCGTGTGCGACGCGCTCGTGGTCCCGATCGCCCGCGAGTAGGGATCAGGGGTGGGCGGTCGACGTCTCCTCGCCGGGACGCTCGGCCAGGGCCGCCCGGTCGACCGTGAGGAGCAGACCCACGACGAGACCGCCGAGGGCGGCGACGGGCCACGCGACGAAGGACGAGAACGAGGAGACGGCGAGCTGGTCGGGGAAGGAGTCCCCGAGGGAGAGCCCCTGGACCGTCTGCGGGTCCGGCGGACCGAGCGAGAGCCCCACCGTCCAGGCCACGAGCGAGGCGAGTGCCGCCGCGGCGGCCGTGACGGGCACGACCGGCCACCCCAGCGAGCGACCGGCCACGCCGACCGCGAGTCCCCAGACCAGGCAGAGCACGACGCCGATGCCCACGAACAGGACCTCGACGTCGAACTGGCCCTGCGAGGCCTCCTGGGTGAGCACGACGCCCTGCTCGGTCACCTGCCACGTACCCGGCTCCGCCCAGGAGGACCACGCCACTCCCGCGAGCGCGGACGCTGCCACCAGGACGAGGACGGCGCCCCCGACCGTGCGCCAGCCCCTCACGACAGGCACCTCACGACAGGCCCCTCACGACAGGCCCCTCACGACAGGCACCGTGGTCCGAGCAGCTCCTTGAGGTCGGCGATGAGGGCCGAGGACGGAGTGACGCGCAGGGTGTCGTCGAGGCGCATCACCTTGGTGGTGCCGTTGCCCACGAGACGAAGGTGCACGTCGGTGGGGCCGGGATAGGCCGCGAGCACCCGCTTGAACTCCGCGACGACGTCGGACGTGCAGCGCGCGACGGGCAGGCTGACCACGACGGGCGCCTCGGCCTGGGCCGCACCCATGGCCGGCAGGGTGATCTCCTGGGCGTGCAGGTCGAGCTCGTCGTCGTCCTTGCGGCGCAGCCGTGCCTTGACGACCACGACGGTGTCGGGCACGAGAGTGGGCGCCGCGAGGTTGTAGGCGGCGGGGAAGACCATCACGTCGACGCTGCCCTCGAGGTCCTCCAGGGTGATGGAGGCCCACGTGTCGCCCTTCTTGGTGAGGCGGCGCTGCACTCCCGTGATGAGCCCGCAGAGCCGGACCGTCGAGCCGTCGGCGCGGTCGGTCTCGGCGAGCAGCTGGCCCACGCTGCAGTCGCTGCTGGCCTTGAGCACGTGCTCGAGCCCCAGCAGCGGGTGGTCGGAGACGTAGAGGCCGAGCATGTCGCGCTCGAAGGCGAGCAGCTGGGTCTTGTCCCACTCCGGCATCGTCGGCACGCTGACCGTGGTGCCGGTGAAGGCGTCGTCGAGCCCGCCGAACAGCGAGTCCTGGCCGATCGCGGCGTTGCGCTTGAGGTCGATGTACTGGTCGACGGCGTCCTCGGCGATGGTCGTGAGGGCACGTCGCCCGTGCCCGAGGGAGTCGAAGGCCCCCGCCTTGATCAGGGAGTCGAGCACCCGCTTGTTGCACACGTGGGTGGGGACCTTGTCGAGGAAGTCGGTGAAGTCCGTGAAGGCTCCCTCCTCCTCACGCGCCGCCACGATGCCGGAGACCACGTTGTCGCCGACGTTGCGGATGGCCGAGAGGCCGAAGCGGATGTCCTCGCCGACGGAGGCGAAGTTGGCGACGGAGTCGTTGACGTCCGGCGGCAGCACCTGGATGCCGAGCCGGCGGCACTCGCTGAGGTAGATCGCCGACTTGTCCTTGTCGCCCTTGACGCTCGTGAGCAGGGCAGCCATGTACTCGGCCGGGTAGTTGGCCTTGAGGTAGGCCGTCCAGTAGGAAATGACGCCGTACGCCGCGGAGTGCGCCTTGTTGAAGGCGTAGTCCGAGAACGGCAGCAGGATCTCCCACAGGGCCGTGATGGCCGGCTGGGAGTAGCCGCGCTCGAGCATGCCGCTCTGGAACCCGGCGTACTGCTTGTCGAGCTCCTCCTTCTTCTTCTTGCCCATCGCCCGACGCAGGTTGTCGGCCTGGCCGAGGCTGAAGCCGGCCAGGACCTGGGCGATCTCCATGACCTGCTCTTGGTAGACGATCAGGCCGTACGTCTCGCCGAGGACGTCCTTGAGCGGTTCCTCCAGCTCCGGGTGGATGGGCTCGATCTTCTCGCGACCGTTCTTGCGGCGCGCGTACTTGTTGTGGGAGTCCGCGCCCATCGGTCCGGGGCGGTACAGCGCACCGACGGCGGAGATGTCCTCGAAGCTGTCGGGACGCATGCTGCGCAGCAGGGCGCGCATCGGGCCGCCGTCGAGCTGGAAGACGCCGAGCGTGTCGCCGCGCGAGAGCAGCTCGTAGGTGGCCGGGTCGTCGAAGGCGAGGTCCTCGAGGACGACGTCCTCCCCGCGGTTGGCCTTGATGTTGACGAGGGCGTCGTCGAGGACCGTGAGGTTGCGAAGCCCCAGGAAGTCCATCTTGACCAGCCCGAGCGACTCGCACATCGGGTAGTCGAACTGCGTGATGATCGCGCCGTCCTGCTCGCGCTTCATGATCGGCACGATGTCGACGAGCGGCTCGCTGCTCATGATCACGCCGGCGGCGTGCACGCCCCAGTTGCGGATCTGGCCCTCCAGGCCGAGGGCGGTGTCGTAGATCTTGCGGACCTCGGCGTCGGACTCGTGGAGGTCGCGGAACTCCTTGCCCTCGCTGTAGCGCTTGTGCGAGGAGTCGAACAGCTGCGACAGCGGCACGCCCTTGCCCATGACGTCGGCCGGCAGCGCCTTGGTGATGCGCTCGCCCATGGCGAAGGGGTAGTCGAGGACACGGTTGGCGTCCTTGATGGCGGCCTTGGCCTTCAACCGGCCGAAGGTGGCGATGTAGGCCACGCGGTCCGAGCCGTACTTGTCGCTGACGTAGCGGATGACCTCGGCTCGACGACGCTCGTCGAAGTCGATGTCGAAGTCGGGCATGGACGGTCGCTCGGGGTTGAGGAAGCGCTCGAAGATCAGGCCGTGCGTGAGGGGGCAGAGGTCGGTGATGCGCAGCGCGTAGGCGGCGATGGAGCCGGCGCCGGACCCGCGGCCCGGACCCACGCGGATGCCGTTGTCCTTCGACCAGCCGATGAAGTCGGCCACGACGAGGAAGTAGCCGCAGTAGCCCTTGGCCTTGATGACGCCGAGCTCGAGCTCGACGCGGTCACGGACCTCCTGCGTCAACGCCTCGCCCGGGTAGCGGCTCTCGATGCCGCGCCAGACCTCCTTGGTCAGCCAGCTCTCCTCGTCCTCGCCCGGAGGGACGTCGGCGCGCGCCATGTAGCCGCCGTTGGACTCGGTGAACTCGACGTCGCAGCGCTCGGCGATCAGGAGGGTGTTGTCGCACGCCTCCTTCATGTCGTAGCGGTCCTCCCAGAGCTCGCGCATCTCGTGCGCGGACTTGACGTAGTACCCGCCGCCCTCGAACCGCAGGCGGTTGGGGTCGGCGACGGTCTTGCCCGACGCGACGCAGATGAGCGCGTCGTGCGCGGCGGCGTCGTCGGGGTGGGTGTAGTGGCAGTCGTTGGTGGCGACGGGGGGAAGGCCGAGGTCCTTGCCCAGACGCAGCAGCGCGTCGCGGGTCTCCCGCTCGATCGCGATGCCGTGGTCCATCAGCTCGAGGAAGAAGTTCTCCTTGCCGAAGATGTCCTGGAAGTCGGCGGCGGCCTGACGCGCCTCGGCGTACTGGCCGAGGCGCAGCCGGGTCTGGATCTCCCCCGACGGGCACCCGGTCGTGGCGATGAGTCCCGTGCCGTAGCGCTGCAGGAGCTCGCGGTCGGCGCGCGGCTTGTAGTAGTAGCCCTCCAGGCTCGACAGCGAGGAGATGCGGAACAGGTTGTGCATGCCCTCGGTGCTCGAGGCGAGCATCGTCATGTGGGTGTACGCACCGCCTCCGGCGACGTCCTTGCCACCCTCCTCGGCGGCGTCGCCCTTGCCCCAGCGCACCTTGCGGCGCTCGCTGCGGTGGGTGCCGGGAGTCAGGTACGCCTCCATGCCGATGATCGGCTTGACGCCGTGCTTCCTGGCCTTGGACCAGAAGTCGTACGCACCGTGGAGGTTGCCGTGATCGGTCATCGCGATGGCCGGCATGCCGAGCTCGGCGGTGCGGGCGAACATCCCGTCCAGGAGTGCGTGCCCGTCGAGCATCGAGTACTCCGTGTGGTTGTGCAGGTGCACGAAGGACGAGTCGCTCGGCATCGGGTGATGCGCCTCCAGACATGGCGGACGGACGGCCCCGAGGGGCGGGTGGAGGGGAAGGGCCTCAGCCTACGCGAGCGCCCCGACGCTCCCGGTCAGGCACGCGGGACGGTCCCGCGGACCTGACCGGGACCGGCTCAGCGGGCGCTGGAGATCGCGTACTGGCGCACGGACAGAGGCACGAAGACCACCAGGATCAGGGCCACCCAGATCAGCGTGTACAGCACCGGGTTCTGCAGCGACCACGGCGCGGACGCGTCGAGGGCGCCGGTGTTGCCGAAGAGCTCGCGGCACGCCTGGGTGACCGCCGACACGGGATTCCACTCCACGAACGGGCGCAGGACGGAGTTGAAGCTCTCGGTTGGGACGAAGGCGTTGGACACGAACGTCAACGGCATGATGACGATGAACGAGGCGTTGTTGATGACCTCGACGCTCGGCACCAGCAGACCCACGTAGCCCATGATCCAGCTGACGGCGTAGGCGAACAGCAGGAGCAGGAGGAACCCGGCGAGCATGTCGAGCACGCCTTCGCGAGCCCGCCACCCGACCAGCAGGCCGGTGAGCGCCATGATGATCAACGACAGGACGTTGTAGATGATGTCCGACGTCGTGCGTCCGACGAGCACGGCCGACTGCGACATCGGCAGCGACCGGAACCGGTCGATGATGCCCTTCTGCATGTCTTCCGCCAGGCCGGCACCGGTGAAGGTGGCACCGAAGACGACCGTCTGGGCGAAGATGCCGCCGATGAGGAACTCGCGGTAGTTCACGCCGTCGCCGGGACTGATCGCGCCACCGAAGACGAAGGCGAACAGCAGCACGAACATGATCGGCGAGATCAGGACGAAGACGAGGATCTCGGGGACCCGCTTGATCTTGATGACGTTGCGCTTGGCCACGACCCAGCCGTCGGACAGGGCACGGCCGAGCCCGCCGGGGGTCGTGTCGGGGACGAACCCACGCGACGACCGGTCCGTGGACCCTGCGTTGGAACCGTGGGTGGAGGGCTGGACGCTCATCGGGCGACCTCCTGCGTCTGGTCGGCGGACTCGTCCTCGGCGACGTGCCCGGTGAGGGAGAGGAAGACGTCGTCGAGCGTGGGCCGGCGCAGCCCCACCTCGTAGACGTCCAGCCCGGCTGACTCCAGCCCCGCGAGCACGCGGGCGAGCTCGGCCGCACCGCCCTCGACGGCGGCGGAGACGTCGCGACCTCCTCCGGTGACGCCGACCTCGCCGATGGCCAGCGGCCGCAGCAGCGCTGCGGCCTCCTCGGCGCGGGACTCGTCCTTGAGGACGATCTCGATGCGCTCGCCGCCGACCTGGGCCTTCAGCTCGTCGGCGGTGCCGCGCGCGATCGCCTCGCCGCGGTCGATGACGACGATGTCGTCGGCGAGGAGGTCGGCCTCCTCCAGGTACTGGGTGGTCAGCAGCAAGGTGGCGCCGGAGGCGACGAGGTCCTGGATGACTCCCCACATCTGCTGGCGGCTGCGGGGGTCGAGGCCGGTCGTGGGCTCGTCGAGGATGAGCACCGGCGGTGCGGCGACGAGGGCCCCGGCGAGGTCGAGGCGACGGCGCATGCCGCCGGAGTACGTCTTGGAGGGCCGGTCGCCGGCGTCGGCGAGAGCGAACCGCTCGAGCAGCTCGCGGGCGCGCGCGGAGGCGGCCTGGCGACCCATCCCGTACAGACGGCCCACCATCTCGAGGTTCTCGTAGCCCGTCAGGTGCTCGTCGACGGCGGCGTACTGGCCGGACAGGCCGATGCGCGAGCGCACGCCGACCGGGTCGGCCATGACGTCGACGCCGGCGACCGTCGCCGACCCGCCGTCGGCCTGCAGCAAGGTGGCGAGGATGCGCACGGCGGTGGTCTTGCCCGCGCCGTTGGGGCCGAGCAGCCCCAGCACCTTGCCCTCGGGGACGGTGAGGTCCAGACCCTTGAGGGCCTCGACCTCCTTGTACCGCTTGACCAACCCCCGAGCCACGATCATGTCCGTCATCACGTCACCCGTCCGGCAGCAGGCTGCCTCCTCGAGAAGTTCACGGCTCGATCATGCCGCGCCCTGCCGACAGAACCATCGTCCTTCAGGATGAATTCCCGATGTCGCAGCGACCTAGGTGCGAACCTGCCGGTAGGAGGACAGGAAGTTCCCCAGTCGCTGGATGGCGTCGGAGAGGTCGCGCGCCCACGGCAGGGTCACGATGCGCACGTGGTCCGTGGCCGGCCAGTTGAAGCCGGTGCCCTGCGTGAGCAGGATCTTCTCGCTCAGCAGGAGGTCGAGCACGAGCTGCTGGTCGTCGACGATCGGGTGCACCTCGGGGTCGAGGCGCGGGAAGACGTACAGCGCGCCGCGCGGTCGAACGACGCTCACGCCGGGGATCTTCTCGAGCTCGGCGAGGGCGGTGTCGCGCTGCTCGAGCAGCCGTCCGCCGGGCAGGATCAGCTCCTTGATGCTCTGGTAGCCACCGAGCGCCACCTGGATCGCGTTCTGCGCCGGGACGTTCGGGCACAGCCGCATCGAGGCGAGCAGCGTGATGCCCTCGAGGTAGTCGCGCGCGGTCTCCAGCGGTCCGGTCACCACGAGCCACGCCGCCCGGTAGCCGCACACCCGGTAGGCCTTGGACAGACCGTTGAAGGTGAGCGTCAGGACGTCGGGCGCGACGCTGGCCATCGGCACGTGCACGGCGTCGTCGTAGAGGATCTTGTCGTAGATCTCGTCGGCCATGAGGATCAGGCCGTGCTTGCGGGCGAGGTCGGCGATGCCTTGCAGCGTCTCGCGCGAGTAGACCGCGCCGGTCGGGTTGTTCGGGTTGATCACGACGATGACGCGCGTGCGATCGGTGATCTTGGCCTCGAGGTCGGCGAGGTCGGGGTTCCAGTCGTTCTCCTCGTCGCACAGGTAGTGGACCGGGACACCGCCGGCGAGGTTCGTGACGGCGGTCCACAACGGGTAGTCCGGGGCCGGGATCAGCACCTCGTCGCCGTTGTCGAGCAGGGCCTGCAGGGCGATCTGGATCAGCTCGGAGACCCCGTTGCCGATCCACACGTCGTCGACGTCGATGTCGGGGAAGCCGTCGGCCAGCTGGTAGTGGTGCACGACGGCGCGACGTGCGGACTGGATGCCGCGCGAGTCGGAGTAGCCGGCCGAGGCCGGGAGACCGGCGATGACGTCCTGGAGGATCTCCGCCGGCGCGTCGAAGCCGAACGGCTGCGGGTTGCCGATGTTGAGCTTGAGGATCCGATGACCCTCGGCCTCCAGCTGGGCGGCTCGTGCGCTGACGGGTCCGCGGATGTCGTAGAGGACGTCCCTGAGCTTCTCGGACTGGCGCACGGCGGAGGTGGTCATGGGCTCATCCTCCCACCGCAGCGTCGGTCCCCGACGCCACGAGTGGCGGATTCCACGCCACGAGTGGCGCACAGTCGGGTCCGAGTGGCGCAATCCGGGGCAACACGCCGTCTCACTTTCCCCCGATCGCGCCACTCGCGGGTGACGGGGGGACGGTGGGTGACGGGGGGACGGCGGGTGTCAGTCGAGGTCGCGGACGACGTCGAGGGCCGCCTGGAGGTCCTCGGGGTAGGGGGTCGTGAACTCGACCCACTCCCCCGTGCGCGGGTGGTCGAAGCCCAGGCGCACGGCGTGCAGCCACTGGCGCTCGAGCCCGACGCGCTGGGCCAGCGTGGGGTCGGCTCCGTACTGCAGGTCGCCGACGCAGGGGTGGTGCAGGGCGCTCATGTGGACGCGGATCTGGTGGGTGCGCCCGGTCTCGAGGGCGATCGTCAACAGGGAGGCGTACCGGTGCGCCTCCAGCGTGTCGTAGTGGGTGATGCTCGGCCGGCCGTCGGCGCGGACGGTGAACTTGAAGTCGTGCTTGGGGTGGCGGGCGATGGGCGCGTCGATCGTGCCCGTGTGCGGGTCGGGGTGGCCCTGGACGAGCGCGTGGTAGGTCTTGTCGACCGCGCGGTCGCGGAAGGCCTGCTTGAGCACCGTGTACGCGTGCTCGGACTTCGCGATCGTCATCAGCCCGCTCGTGCCGACGTCGAGCCGCTGCACGATGCCCTGACGCTCGGGGGCGCCGGACGTGGAGATGCGCACGCCCGCTCCCGCCAGGTGCCCGACGACCGTCGGTCCCTCCCAGCCGACGCTCGGGTGCGCCGCGACACCCACCGGCTTGTCGACCACGACGATGTCGTCGTCCTGGAACACGATGTGCATCCCGGCCACCGTCTCGGCGACGACCGTCGCGACGCGTGGCGCCGGGATCGTGGCCTCCAGCAGCATGCCCGGCTCGACCCGCGTGGACTTCTGCGGCACCTCCCCGTCGAGCTCGACGAGGCCGTCGGCCAGCAGGTCGCCGACCCGTGAGCGCGACAGACCGAGCAGACGGGACACCGCGACGTCGACCCGCTCCCCCGCGAGTCCCTCCGGCACGGACACGACCTTGCGCTCGGTGGCCTCGCTCATCGCGACTCCCTCGTCCCGTCGAGGGCGTGGCCCTGCCACGAGCGCACGACGATGACCACGGCCGCGACGGTCAGGTAGATGTCGGCGACGTTGCCCACGAACGGCCCGTAGTCGATGAAGTCGACGACGTGACCGCGCAGGACGCCCGGCTCGCGCAGGATCCGGTCGGTGAGGTTGCCGAGAGCGCCGGCGAGCAGCAGGCCGAGACCGACCGTCCACCACGGGTCGCGCAGCCGCGCCGCCATGCGCACCACCACGACGACGACCGCGAGCGAGACGACGCTCAGGATCACCGTCATCGACGCCCCCATGCCGAACGCGGCACCGGGGTTGCGCAGGAAGGTCAGGGAGAGGAACCCGGGCACCAGCTCGCGCGACGGCTCGCCCTCCAGCGTGGCGACCGCCCAGACCTTGGTCAGCTGGTCGATCGCGTAGGCCACGACGACGCCGATCGCGAGGCGGCGCACCTGGCTCGGTCGCTCGGGGGCCACGGTGCCCCCGTCGGGGGTCAGCGACGCTCCTCGCGCTGCTTGCACTCCTTGCACAGCGTCGCCCGTGGGAAGGCCTGCAGACGCAGCTTGCCGATCGCCTCGCCGCAGATCTCGCACAGGCCGTACGTGCCCTGGTCGAGACGCTGCAGGGCACGCTCGGTCTGCATCAGCAGCTCGCGCTGGTTCGCCGCGAGGGACATCTCGGCGTCGCGCTCGAGGCCCTTGGACCCGACGTCGGCCTGGTCGTTGCCGGCACCGTCGACGCCGTCGCGCAGGAGGTCCTGCAGCTCCTTGGCCGAGAGGTCCAGCTCCTTGCGCAGGCGGACGAGGTCGGCCTCCAGCTCGCTGCGGACCTCGGCGCTCTCCTCGGAGGTCCAGGGGTCCTCGTCCGAGCGGACGGCCAACGTCGACTTGGGCATGCCGGGACAGTACACCCGGGCTCCTCGTCGGGCACAGGCGCACCGGCGGTACGATCGACGCACAGCGTTCGAGCCGTCATCAGCGGCGAGCCGCCGGAAGAACAGGACCCTGCCGGGTCCCCAGTAGAACCGGCCGGGTGGGCCCGTCACAGCCCTCATGGAGTGGTCGCCCGACCGGGCGGCAAGCGAGGTGGTACCGCGGCGCAGCCCAGGCGTCGTCCTCGTGCCGGACGCGAGATCCCAGGCCCGAGGACGCAGGAGCAGCCATGACGTACCCCCGCACCACCACCGACCCCGACGGCGGCCCGAACGGCGCCGCCGGCGTCCCCTCCAGCCCGAGCTTCCCGGCCATCGAGCGTCGCGTCCTCGACTACTGGTCCGCGGACGACACCTTCCGCGCCAGCGTCGAGGCCCGGGCCACCGGCGACGCCGGCGCCAACGAGTTCGTCTTCTACGACGGTCCTCCGTTCGCCAACGGTCTGCCGCACTACGGCCACCTGCTGACCGGCTACGTCAAGGACGTCGTGCCGCGCTACCAGACGATGCGCGGTCGCCGGGTCGAGCGGCGCTTCGGCTGGGACACCCACGGCCTGCCCGCCGAGCTCGAGGCCATGCGCCTGAACGGGATCAAGACCACCGACGAGATCACCGAGATGGGCATCGACGCCTTCAACGAGGCGTGCCGCGCGTCGGTGCTGAAGTACACCGGCGAGTGGGAGGCCTACGTCACCCGCCAGGCCCGATGGGTGGACTTCGAGAACGACTACCGCACGCTCAACCCCGACTACATGGAGTCGGTGATCTGGGCGTTCAAGCAGCTCTGGGACAAGGGCCTGGTGTACCAGGACTTCCGTGTCCTGCCGTACTGCTGGAACGACGAGACGCCGCTGTCGAACCACGAGCTGCGCATGGACGACGACGTCTACCAGAACCGTCAGGACCCGGCCGTCACCGTCGGGTTCGACGTCGTCTCCGAGGGCCCCCTCCGCGGAGCCAAGCTGCTGATCTGGACGACCACGCCGTGGACCCTGCCCAGCAACCTCGCCGTCATGGTGGGCTCGGAGATCGACTACGTCGCGGTCAGCCACACCCTGCCCGACGGATCGGCCTGCCCCGTGGTCCTCGCCGAGGCACGCCTCGGCGCCTACGCCCGAGAGCTCGGCGAGGAGCCACCGGTCGTGTGGCGGGGCACCGGCGCCGACCTCGTCGGCCTGACGTACACCCCGCCCTTCACCTACTTCGCCGGGCACGAGAACGCGTTCCGCGTCGTGGCCGCCGACGAGGCCGTCACGACCACCGACGGCACCGGGCTGGTCCACAGCGCGGGCGCCTTCGGCGAGGTCGACAAGGAGGTCACCGACCGTGAGGGCATCGAGGCCGTCATGCCGGTGGCCAAGGACGGACGGTTCACCGAGCCGGTCGGCGACTACGCGGGGATGCAGGTCTTCGACGCCAACGGCGTGATCATCGACCACCTCAAGGCCGCTACCGCCGGTCGCGCCGACGACGCCGCGAGCGTCTCCCCCGGCACCGTCCTGGTGCGCCGCGAGACCTACGACCACAGCTACCCGCACTGCTGGCGCTGCCGCGAGCCGCTCATCTACAAGGGCGTCGAGTCGTGGTTCGTGAAGGTCACCGCGATCAAGGAGCGGATGCTGGAGCTGAACCAGCAGATCACCTGGGTGCCGGAGAACATCAAGGACGGTCAGTTCGGCACGTGGTTGGAGAACGCGCGCGACTGGTCGATCACCCGCAACCGCTTCTGGGGCTCGCCCGTGCCGGTGTGGACGAGCGACGACCCCGCGCACCCGCGCATCGACGTCTACGGATCCTTTGCCGAGCTGGAGCGTGACTTCGGTCGGCTCCCGATGCGCGACGGCGTGCCCGACCTGCACCGTCCGTACGTCGACGACCTCGTGCGTCCCAACCCCGACGACCCGAGCGGGCGCTCGATGATGCGCCGCGTCCCCGACGTCCTCGACGTGTGGTTCGACTCCGGGTCGATGTCGTTCGCGCAGGTGCACTACCCGTTCGAGAACGCCGAGTGGTTCGATGAGCACTTCCCGGCGAACTTCATCGTGGAGTACATCGGGCAGACGCGGGGCTGGTTCTACACGCTGCACATCCTCGCGACGGCGCTGTTCGACCGGCCGGCGTTCGAGGCGTGCGTCAGCCACGGCATCGTGCTCGGCTCCGACGGCAACAAGATGAGCAAGTCGCTGAGGAACTACCCCGACGTCTCGGAGGTCTTCGACCGCGACGGTGCCGACGCGATGCGCTGGTTCCTCATGTCCTCGCCGATCCTGCGCGGTGGCAACCTCGTCGTCACCGAGCAGGGCATCCGCGACACCGTGCGGCAGGTGCTGAACCCGCTGTGGAACAGCTGGTACTTCTTCGGCCTCTACGCCAACCTGGCCGGCGGCGACGGCGCCGAGCCGTTCGTGGCCCGGTCGGTCACCACCGCCGACCACGCGATGGACCGCTACGTCCTGACCAAGCTGCGCCGCTACGTCGAGGACGTGACCCAGCAGCTGGACACCTACGCGATCGCCGAGGCCTGCGAGTCGACACGCGTGTTCCTCGACGTCGTCACCAACTGGTACATCCGACGCTCGCGCCAACGGTTCTGGCTGGCCGACGGTGCTGCGGTCGACGAGACGAGCCGCCAACCGTTCGACACGCTGTACACGGTCCTGGAGACGGTGTGCCGCACGACGGCTCCCCTGCTGCCCCTGGTCACCGAGGAGGTCTGGCGCGGGCTCACCGGAGGACGTTCGGTCCACCTGGCCGACTGGCCCGACGTGTCCGACCTGCCCGAGGACGACGCGCTGGCGGCGGCCATGGACCTCGTGCGCGAGGTGTGCTCCGCGGGCTCCTCGGTCCGCAAGGCCGCCGGTCTGCGCACCCGTCTGCCGCTCGCCGAGCTGGTCGTCGCGGTGGACGACCCCGAGCGGCTCGCGGGGTTCGAGCCGATCGTCGCCGGCGAGCTGAACGTCCAGTCGGTGCGCGTCATCGCGCGCGACGGCGACGAGGCCGCCGGCTTCGGCGTCAGCCAGAGGCTGACGGTCCACGCCCGTGCGGCCGGACCACGGCTGGGCAAGGACGTGCAGACCGCGATCCGCGCCGCGAAGTCCGGCGACTGGTCGGTCGGCGCCGACGGGGCCGTGGTGGCCGGCGGTCTCGCGCTCCTCGAGGGCGAGTTCACGCTCGAGCAGGTCGCCGGAGCCATCGAGGGCTTCGAGGTGGCGGTGCTGCCGAGCAGCGGGTTCGTCGCCCTGGACGTCAGGGTGAGCCCCGAGCTGAGCGACGAGGGGCTGGCCCGCGACCTCGTGCGCGGCGTGCAGCAGGCACGTCGTGACGCCGGACTCGCCGTCTCCGACCGCATCCGGCTCGCGATCGGCGGCGACGACGCCGTCGTCCGTGCGGCGCGGGCCCACCGCGAGCTCATCGCCCACGAGACCCTGGCCGTCGACCTCGACGTCGTGGAGGACGCGCTCGCGACCCTCACGACGCAGGTCGAGGTGACGGGCGCACGGGCCGCGATCGACCTGGAGCGCGTGTAGCCGACGACGAAGCGGCCCCCTCACCCGTCGGGTGAGGGGGCCGCTTCGCGTGGTCTCAGAGCGAGGAGCCCGAGGACGAGGTGCTCGTGTCCTCGTCGCCCAGCAGGGACCGCAGGCGCCTCGGGGAGGAGTCGCTGGGGTTCTGCACCGGGTTGGAGGTCGGGTTCTCGTTCGCCGCGAGCTGGTCCAGCTGGCTCTGGAAGTAGTTCTTCAGCCGGGCCCGGTACTCGCGCTCGTAGGCACGCAGGTGCTCGACCTCGCGCTGGAGCTCGTAGCGCTCCCGCTCGATGGCCGCAACGGCCTGCTGACGACGCTCGTTGGTCTCCTCGTCGAGCTTCTGCGAGCGGATCCGCGCGTCGGTCTCGAGGCGATCGGCCTTGCCGCGGGCCTCGTGGGTCAGACGCTCGGCCTTGGTGCGAGCCTCGCCGACGATGCGGTCGGCCTCCTCCTTGGCCTGGTCCATGAGCTGGTCGGCGTTGTTGGAGGCGATCTCGAGCAGTCGGGCGGCCGCGGTGGACGCCTCGCCCATCGAGGCGCCTCGCGCCGGAGCCGACGCGGGCTCGGGCGCCTGCACGACGGGCTCGGGCTCGGGTTCCGGCTCGGGCTCCGGCTCGGGGGCCTTCTCCTGGACGACGGGCTGCGGAGCGGTCTCCTGAGCCGGGGACACGGCGGGGATCAGACCCGTCGGCTCACCCGTGGAGGCGGCCGCGACCTTGGCGCGGAGCTCCTCGTTCTCGACCGTGAGACGCTCGAGCTCTGCCTCGACGTCGTCGAGGAACGCATCGACCTCGCCCATGTCGTAGCCCTCGCGGAGACGGACCGGAGTGAAGCGCTTGTTGCGCACGTCCTCTGGCGTCAACGGCATCAGTTCACCTCGTGGTAGCTGGTAGTCACTCGACTCTGGTCCACCCACCGTACTGGGTGGCCGTGGGGCACGGCCACCGGCGTCCCGCACGACCGCGTGATTCTCGCGACAATCACAGGTTGGCGCGGCGGGCGGTCACGACTCGCAGTGCGGGCAGGCGGCGCGAGCGGCCTCGTGGCGTCGGAGCTCGGCCTCGACGTCGTCGAGGAAGAGATCGACCTCGCGCATGTCGTAGCCCTCGCGCAGGCGGACGGGGCTGAACCGCACGGCGCGCACGTCATCGGCCCGCAGGCGTCGGGGCGCGGCGTCGTCGGCGGTGTCCACGTCAGCCCAGGCTCACGCTGACGACGATGAACAGCAGGTAGATCCCGACCATGAGGATCATGGGCGAGAGGTCGAGCATCGCGCCGCCGAGCCGGATGGGGGGCACGACGCTGCGGACGGCTCGCAGGGGCGGGTCCGTGACCGTGTAGATGCCTTCGCAGATCACCGCGACGAATCCCGAGGGACGCCAGGTGCGGGCCAGCATCTGGACCCAGTCGATGACGATCCGGGCCAGCAGGACGAAGATCAGGATCCACAGGACGAACCGGATCAGCTCACCGATGGCGGACACCTCCACTGCGTCAGCTCTGGTTGTAGAAGCCGCCGGCGGCGATGCGCTGCTTGTCCTCGTCGGTGACCTCGACGTTCTCCGGCGACAGGAGGAAGACCTTGCTGGTCACGCGGTTGATGCTACCGCGCACGGCGAAGACCAGGCCGGCGGCGAAGTCGACCAGACGCTTGGCGTCGTCGTCGTCGATCTCCGAGAGGTTCATGATGACCGGGACGCCCGAGCGGTAGTGCTCGCCGACCGAGCGCGCGTCGTTGTACGTGCGAGGCGTGACGGTCTCGATGCGCAGCAGCGGGGAGGAGTCCGCGAGCTCGGCGACCGTGGGCACGGGCGACGGCGCGGTACGGGGCTCACGACGCGTCGGGCGACGCTCGTCGAGGGTCGCGACGGCGGCGGGGACGGCCGCGGCTCGCTCGGGTCGTCGTGAGCGCTCCTTCGGAGCGGGCTCGGCGATCTCGTCGTCCTCGCTCCAACCGTCGAGGTCCTGCTCGACGAGTCCCAGGTACTCGCCCACCTTACGCATTGCGCCAGCCATGAGATCTCCTGCGATCGGGTCGCGACGCCTGCTCGCGCCGTGTGAATGACACTGGTGAGATTACCCGAGAACAGGCCGTTCGCCGAGGACGGCGCGCCCGATCCGCAGGTGTGTCGCGCCAGCGGCGACGGCGTCCTCGAAGTCCTCGCTCATGCCTGCCGACAGGGCCCGCGCCCCTGGGTGGTCCGCCCGGACGCGCTCCGCGAGCCCGGCCAGGCGGTCGAAGACCGGGCGAGGGTCCACCCCGAGGGGCGCGACGGTCATGAGTCCGTCGAGGCGCAGCCCGGGGAGCTCGGCGGCGACGTCGGCGAGGGCCGACACGTCATCGGGAGCGGTCCCGGCCCGGCCGGGGTCCGTGCCGTCGAAGTCGACCTGGATCATGACTCCCACCTCGCGGCCTGCAGCCTGGGCGCCCCGCGAGAGGGAGCGGGCGAGCTTCACGCGGTCGAGGCTCTGGACGACGTCGGCGTACCGGGAGACGGCACCCGCCTTGTTGGTCTGGAGGCCACCGACGAAGTGCCAGCGCAGGTCCGCGCGGACCTCCTCGGCCTTGTCACCGGCCTCCGGGTGCCGGTTCTCCCCCACGTCGCTCACGCCGAGCCCGGCGAGGAGCTCGACGTCGGAGGCCGGGTAGGTCTTGGTGACCACGACGAGGGTCACGTCCTCGCGCGGGCGTCCCGCCGCCGCGCAGGCGGCGTCGATCCGCTCCTCGACGACCGCGAGCCGCTCGGCCAGCTCCTCACGGCGGCTCATCGCAGGACCACCAGGGCCCCGAACCGGCCGGACTCCGCGCCCTGGCGACGGTAGGAGAAGAAGCGCTCGTCCTCGATCGTGCACGAGTCCGCCCCCAGGTCGCGGGCCTCGACGTCGTGCGCCTCGAGCTGGGCCAGGACACCGGCACCGACGTCCACCGCCGGGGTGCCCCACGAGGTGGTGGACCGGGTCCCGGGGACGGCCGCGTCGACGGCGTCGGCCATCTCCTCGGGGAGCTCGTAGCACCGGCCGCACGCGCGCGGGCCCACCCAGGCACGCACCGTGGTGGCCCCGCGCGACCGCATCGCCTCGACCGTGGCGGGAACGACGCCGTCGACCAGCCCCGCCCGGCCCGCGTGCGCGACCGCCACGAGCCCGGCCGCGGCGTCGGCGAGCACCACCGGGGTGCAGTCGGCGACCCGGACGAGCAGGGCGACCCCCCGCACGTCGGTGACGAGCGCGTCGCACTCGGGCAGTCCCGCGCCGTCGACCATGACGACGTCGGCTCCATGGACCTGCGACATCGCGCGCAGCTCCTCGACCCCGAGTGCGTCGGCGAGGCGGGCGTGGTTGGTCACGACGTCCGGCGCGGCGGCCCGGCCGGCGCCTCCGAGGTCCAGGCTGGAGCGGCCACCGACGCTGACGCCCCCCTGGCGGTCGGTGACGGCGACCTCCACCTCACCGATCGTCTCGCGGAACCAGAACACGCAGCCGAGCGTAGCGAGCGGCTCAGCGCAGGAAGTCGGGGATGTCGAGGTCGTCGCCGTAGGCCACCTCGCGCGGTTCCGCCGACGGGGGCGGGAACCCGCGGGAGGCGTCGGGCGCCTCGCGACGGGGTGGCTCCGGCACCTCCGAGCGGTGGTTCCCGGCGACCGCCGAGGACGATTCCTGCACTCCCTGGGTGGGAGTGTCAGCGCCGGGACGCCTCTCGCCGTCCTTGAGCAGCGCGGGCTGGGAGGCGTCGCGTGCCTTGGGCTCACCCCCGTCGAAGCCGGCGGCGATGACGGTCACCCGGACCTCGTCGCCGAGGGCGTCGTCGATGACGGCACCGAAGATGATGTTCGCGTCCTCGTGGACCGCGTCGCTCACCAGGCCCGCCGCCTCGTTGATCTCGAACAGTCCGAGGTCGGAACCACCGGCGATCGACAGCAGGACGCCGCGCGCGCCCTCGATGGAGGCCTCGAGCAAAGGACTCGAGACGGCCATCTCGGCGGCGGCAGCGGCACGCGACTCACCGCGCGCCGAGCCGATGCCCATGAGCGCAGAGCCGGCGTCGGACATCACCGACTTCACGTCGGCGAAGTCGAGGTTGATGAGGCCCGGCGTCGTGATGAGGTCGGTGATCCCGGAGACGCCCTGGTGCAGCACCTGGTCGGCCTGGCGGAAGGAGTCCAGCAGGCTCACGTTGGGGTCGCTGATCGAGAGCAGGCGGTCGTTCGGGATGACGATCAGGGTGTCGACCTCCTCGCGCAGCGCCTGGATGCCGTGGTCGGCCTGGGCGGAGCGGTTGCGACCCTCGAAGGTGAACGGGCGGGTGACGACGCCGATCGTCAGCGCACCGAGCGAACGGGCGATGCGCGCGACCACCGGGGCACCCCCGGTGCCGGTGCCCCCGCCCTCGCCCGCGGTCACGAAGACCATGTCGGCGCCCTTGATGGCCGCCTCGATCTCCTCGGCGTGGTCCTCGGCGGCACGCTTGCCGATGTCGGGGTTGGCGCCGGCGCCGAGGCCACGGGTGGAGTCACGGCCGACGTCGAGCTTGACGTCGGCGTCGCTCATGAGCAGCGCCTGGGCGTCGGTGTTGATCGCGATGAACTCGACGCCCTTGAGGCCGACCTCGATCATCCGGTTCACGGCATTGACGCCGCCGCCGCCGATGCCGACGACCTTGATCACGGCGAGATAGTTCTGGACCGCCATGTGCGTGCCTTCCTGAGCGGAGTGAAACGTGGAGTGGAGGGATGAAGTCTCACCCTGAGGTGGAGGTTCACAGTTATGTCAACCTGTCGACGATGCTGACGCTACGCGGACCGGCGACGACCGCCGCCGCGACACGCCGCCGACGGCGTACGTGATCCTCGTCGGACGGTCCGCGCGGCTCAGTCCCGCGTCGTGGGCTGCTCCGGCGCGCTCACGTCGTACCCGGCAGCCGGCACGGCCTCCAGCAACGAGGCGAGGATCGTGAGCTTCTCCTCCGAGCGGGCCGCGCTCCCCCACGTGACGGCTCGGTCCCCCTCCAACGCCAGGACGACGGAGTCGCGCGAGGCGACGTCGACGTGGCGGACGTCCGCCAGGAGCGCGGGATCGTTCACCGACAGGAAGTGCACGACCGCTGCTGCGCTCGCGAGCGACTGCTGACGCTGCCGCGCCTCCATGGAGGGGACCCGTATCTCGACGAGTCGACGCGGGCGACGCTCCACGGTGCGAAAGTCGATGCCGAACCGGTCCACGACCCGCATGCGACCGTCGGAGGTGACCCAGCCCACCGGCTCGCGCTCTCGCACGACCACTCGCACGGTCGAGGGCCAGGAACGCTCGACGCGCACGCTCTCGACCCGCTCCATGGCACCCACGCGACCCTCGACGCCCACCGTGTCGATTCGCGCCAGCGGACGTCCGATCGGGACCTGGGCGACCTCCTCGACCTGCTCGACCTCGAGCGTGTCGAGACCGTCGACGGTGACCGTCTCGGCCGCGAGCAGGCTCGAGAACCACACCAGCCACACGAACGCACCGGCCACGGCGACGAGCACGACGGGCACCAGGACCGCGAGGACGCGGCGACGTCGGTCACGGCGCCGGACGCGCTCGAAGACCCCCTGGGTCATGGCCGCCCCGCGAGGACGCGCAGGACCGCGGCGCCGACCGTCGTGATGTCCCCTGCGCCGAGGGTGAGCAGCAGGTCACCGGCGCGCAGGTGGTCCACGAGCAGCGCGGGGAGCTCCTCGACGCCACCCCCGAGCAGGGCCGGCGGCCCGGAGACCGCGGCGGCGACGAGCGCCGAGGTCACGGCGGGGTCCGGGTCCTCGCGGGCGAGGTACAGGTCGGCCAGGACGACGAGGTCGGCCGCCGAGAGCTCCTGGCCCATCCGCTCGCCGTACAGGCGGGTGCGGCTCACCAGGTGCGGCTGGAACGCCACGACGAGACGGCGGTCCCCGGCGATCGCGCGCGCGGCGGCGAGGTCGGCGCGGATCTCGGTGGGGTGGTGGGCGTAGGAGTCGATGACGGTGACGCCCGCCTCGGCCCCCAGCACCTCCATGCGTCGCTTGGCACCGGCGTGACGGGCCAGCCCCGTCGCCAGCGTCTCGGGGTCGTGTCCGAGCCACAGGCCGGCCGCGAGCGCCAGCAGCGCGTCCTGCGCGTAGTGCACCCCGGGCACGGCGAGCGCGACGTCGATGTCGGGGCCGTCGGCACGTCGCACCGTCATCGTCGTCCCTGTCGCCGAGACCTCGAGGTCCTCGGCGAGGAGGTCGGGCGAACCGTGCCCGGTACCGGTGCCCGTGGTCACGACCTCCAGGCCGGCGGCACGCGCGATGGGGACGAGGGCCGCTGCGCCGGGGTCGTCGAGTCCGATCACCACGGCCCGGCCGACCGTGGAGACGAACTCCTCGAAGGCGGCGTGGTAGGCCGCCTCGCTCCCCCAAATGTCGAGGTGGTCGGGATCGACGTTGGTGACGACCGCGATCTCCGGCGAGTAGACCAGGAAGGCACCGTCGCTCTCGTCGGCCTCGGCCACCAGGACGTCCCCGGAGCCGAGCGCGGCGTTCGTCCCGAGGGTGGCGACCTCCGCCCCGATCGCGAAGGACGGGTCGGCGCCGGCCGCGCGCAGCGCGACGGTGAGCATCGCGGTGGTGGTGGTCTTGCCGTGGGTCCCCGCCACCGCGATCGTGCGACGACCGACCATCACCGAGGCGAGGCCGGCCGAGCGCGGCCAGAGCCGCAGGTCGCGCTCGAGGGCGGCGACGACCTCGGGGTTGTCCTCGCGGACGGCGGTGGAGGCGACGACGGTGCGCGCGAGCCCGACGTGCTCGGCCGCGTGGCCCACGTGGCACGTGATGCCCTCGGCGCGCAGTGCCTGCACGACCGCCGAGTCGTTCGCGTCACTGCCGGAGACAGCGACCCCCTGCTGCGCCATCAGTCGCGCGATCGCCGACAACCCCGCTCCGCCGATCCCCACGAAGTGGACGGGACCGATGGCGCTCGGGGGCTCGATGGTCGAGGGCACCGGGATCCTCATCGCTGCTGTGCCGCCTCCAGGACCATCGTGGCGAGCCGTTCGTCGGCGTCGCGGGGCACGAGACCGGCGGCTGCGGCCGACATCGCCTCGAGCCGCTCGGCGTCGCGCACGAGCGGGATCACGGCGTTCTCGATCCACGCCGCGGTGAACGCCGCGTCGTCGACCAGCAGCGCACCGTGCGCGCGCACCACGGGGTGGGCGTTGTGCGCCTGCTCCCCGTTGCCGATCGGCAGCGGGACGAAGGCGGCGGGCAGTCCCACGGCGGCCACCTCGGTGACCGTGTTGGCCCCGGCGCGGCAGACCACGAGGTCCGCGGCGGCGTAGGCGAGGTCGATGCGGTCGATGTAGCGCTCGACGACGTACGGAGGGTCCTGGGGGCCGGGCTCGACCATTACCTCCTCCGGCCGGCCCGCCGCGTGCAGCACCTGCACCCCGGACGCGGCGAGCGCAGGAGCGGCGGCCGCGACGGCGTGGTTGATGCGCCGGGCACCCTGTGACCCACCCGTCACGAGCAGTGTCGGGGCGTCCCCACGCAGTCCGAAGTGCGCTCGAGCCTCCTCGCGCAACGCGGCACGGTCGAGCGTGGAGATCTGCCGGCGGATCGGGAGCCCGACGTAGCGGCCGTGCCGCAGGTCCGTGTCGGGGAAGCTCGTCGCGACGTGCTCGGTGAAGCGGGCCCCGAGCTTGTTGGCGATACCGGGCACGGCGTTGCCCTCGTGGACGACGAGCGGGATCCGCAGCCGGCGCGCGACCATGTAGGCAGGGACCGAGACGTAGCCACCGAACCCGACGACGACGTCGGGCCGCACCCGTTCGACGACCTCCCGCGTGGCCTTGACCGCCGAGCGCAGCCGTGAGGGGACGGCCAGCAGGTCCTTGCCAGGTCGACGCGGCAGGGGTACCGGGGGCACCAGCTCCAGCGGGTACCCCGCCTCGGGGATGAGCGTGACCTCGAGCCCGCGAGGGGTGCCGAGGCACGTGACGTCCACGCCGCGCTCGCCCAGGACGGCGGCCGTCGCGAGCAGCGGCGAGGTGTGGCCGGCGGTACCACCGCCGGCGAGCAGGGCCCGCACCGTCATCTCCTCCTGGCCGCAGCGCGTCGGCGACGGCGGGCCCGCCCGGCCCGCAGGGCGGCGGCGGCGCCCGGCTCGGTGGTGGCGAAGGACAGCAGCAGACCGGCGGCGACGAGCGTGACGATCAGGCTGGACCCGCCGTAGGACAGGAAGGGCAGCGGGATCCCGATGACCGGCAGCAGGCCGAGCACCATCCCGATGTTGATGAGCGTCTGCGACGCGAACCAGATGGTGATGCCGGCCGCGGCGTAGCGGACGAAGGGCTGTCGGGTGCGCAGCGCGATGCGCACGCCCGCGACGACGAGCGTCAGGAACAGTCCGAGCACCACCAGGGTGCCGAGCAGCCCCAGCTCCTCGCCGATCACCGCCAGGATGAAGTCGGTGTGCGCCTCGGGCAGGGAGCCCCACTTCTGCCGGCTCTTGCCGAGCCCGACGCCGGCGATCCCGCCACGAGCGAAGCCCATCATCGCCTGGATCGACTGGTAGCCGTCGCGGTCGGGGTCCGACAGCGGGTTGAGGAAGTTCAGCATGCGAGCCACGCGGTACGGCGCCGTGGCGACGAAGTACAGGCACACCACGCCGAGACCGGCCAGCAGCACGCCGAGGTAGCGCACCGGCAGTCCGGCGACCCAGAGCATCCCGAGGATGATGCAGAACACCACGAGCGCCGTGCCGAGGTCGTCCTGCAGCACGACGAGCCCGGCCACGGCGAACCCGACCAGGATCATCGGCATCAGGATGTACCGCGGGCGGTGCATCAGGTGCTGGCGGCGGGCGTAGAGGTCGGCGATCCACAGGATGAGGGCCAGCTTGGCGAACTCCGAGGGCTGCACGCTCTGGCCGAACCCGATCGGCAGCCAGTTGCGGTTGCCGTTGATGGTGATGCCGACGCCCGGGATGAACAGCGCCATCATCAGCAGCACGGAGACGACCAGGGCCGGGAGCACGAGGCGGCGCAGCACGGGGATCGGCACGCGGGTGACCAGCCAGGCCCCCACGACGCCGACGACCGCGAAGACCGCCTGGCGCTGCACGATGGCGAAGGAGTTGCCGTCGTAGAGGTAGTAGGACAGGACCGAGCTGGCGCTGAGGACCGCGATCAGTCCCAGTCCGACGAGCAGCGAGATGGAGCCGAGGACCAGCTGGTAGGTGGCGAGGGGGCGGTCGAGGTGCTGGCGGACGCGCGCCAGGGGACCGCTGCGCGTGGGCGTGCGGCCCGACGGCGTGGAGTCGGTCGTCGAGGCCACGGCTCAGTCCTGGTGCAGGTGTGCTCGGACGGCCGCGGCGAAGGCGTCGCCCCGCGCGGCGTAGTCGCGGAACTGGTCCATGGAGGCACACCCGGGGGCGAGCAGCACGGCGTCGCCCTCGCGAGCGTGCCGCTCGGCGGTGCGGACCGCCGCAGCCATGATCTGCATGGGCCCATCCTCGCCGCTCCCCCCGTCGAGCACGGGGACCTCCGGTGCGTGTCGCGCCAGAGCGGCCCGGATGAGCGGCGCGTCGGCGCCGATGAGGACGACGGCGCGCAGCCGGTCGCGGGCGGCGACGACAAGGTCGTCGAAGGTCGCCCCCTTGGCGAGGCCGCCGGCGATCCACACGGCGTGCTGGACGCCCCGCAGCGAGGCGAGCGCGGCGTGCGGGTTGGTCGCCTTGGAGTCGTCGATCCACCGCACGCCGTCGGCCTCGGCGACGACCTCCCTGCGGTGCGGCCCCGCGCGGAAGCCCTGCAGGCCCTCGCGGACGGCACCGGTGGGGACGCCGTGGGAGCGGGCCATGGCGGCCGCGGCGAGGGCGTTGGCCACCTGGTGCGGGGAATCGTCGTCGAGGTCGCCCACTTCGGCCAGGGGCGCGGCGCTGGTGCGCCGCTCGGCGACGAAGGCGCGGTCGGCCAGCACGTCGTCGACCACCCCGACCATGCCCGCCTCGGGCACGCCGAGCGTGAACCCGATCGCGCGGGCCCCCTCGGCGACGTCGGCCGCCCGCACGAGCCGCTCGGTGGCGGGGTCCTGCACGTTGTAGACGCAGGCGCGCTCGACGCCCGAGTAGATGCGGCCCTTCGCCTCCGCGTAGGCCGCGAAGGAGCCGTGCCAGTCGAGGTGGTCGTCGGCGAGGTTGAGCACCGCCGCCGACTCCAGCGCCGTCGACCGCGTCCAGTGCAGCTGGAAGCTGGAGAGCTCCACGACCAGGACGTCCATCGGCTCGGGATCCATGACCGCCTCGACGACGGACCGGCCGACGTTGCCGACGCTGGCCGCGCGCAGCCCGGCCGCCTGCAGGATCGCCGTGGTCATCTGCACCGTCGTCGTCTTGCCGTTGGTCCCGGTGAGGCCGAGCCAGGCCGGTCCGTCGGGCTGTCTCAGTCGCCAGGCGAGCTCGACGTCGCCCCAGACCGGGACTCCTCGCGTGCCGGCGGCGCGGAGCAGGGGGGCGTCCGGCCGCCACCCCGGGGACGTGACCACGAGGTCGGGGGCCTCGGTCGGCAGGTCGGACGCGACGCCCGGGCCGACGCGGAAGCGCACGCCCAGGCTCTCGAGCAGCTCCGCGCGCTCGGCCGCCGGTCCCTGCGGCTCGCGCTCGTCGACGACCACCACGTCGGCGCCGAGGTGCTGCAGGGCGTCGGCGGCACCGGCCCCGCTCGTGCCGAACCCGGCCACCGTGACGGCTACGCCCTCCCAGGAGTCGTCCCGGCCGAGTCGCCCCGGGACGCGGTGCTGGTCGCCGTCCTCCTGGGGACCGCTCATGCGCCCGTGACCCACTCCCAGTAGAAGACGCCGAGACCGGTGGCGACGAACAGGCCGCTGATGATCCAGAACCGGACGACGATGGTGATCTCGGCCCAGCCGAGCAGCTCGAAGTGGTGCTGCAGGGGCGCCATGCGGAAGACCCGCTTGCCGCCGGAGATCTTGAAGTACGCCACCTGGATGATCACCGAGGCCGTGATGAGGACGAACAGGCCACCGATGAGCACGAGCAGCAGCTCGGTGCGCGTCATCAGCGCGAAGCCGGCCATCGCTCCACCGAGGCTCAGCGAACCGGTGTCGCCCATGAAGATCTTCGCCGGGGAGGCGTTCCACCACAGGAAGCCGAAGCAGGCGCCCATGATGGCGGAGGCGACCACGGCGAGGTCGAGCGGGTCGCGCACCTCGTAGCACTTCACGCCGGGGTTGAAGGCGCAGTTCTGGTTGTACTGCCAGATGTTGATGATGACGAAGGCGCCGAAGACCATCACCGAGGCACCCGTCGCGAGCCCGTCGAGCCCGTCGGTGAGGTTCACGCCGTTGCTGGCGCCGGCGATCATGACGAGCACCCACACGATGAGCAGGATCGTCGGCATCTGGGTGCCGGAGATGTCGCGGGTGAAGGAGATCGCGTTGGAGATGGGTGTGCGTCCGTTGGCGTCCTCCCAGGAGATCGCGAGGACCGCGAAGACCAGGCCGACGAGGATCTGTCCGACCATCTTCGCCTTGCTGCGCAGGCCCAGGCTGCGCTGCTTGGAGATCTTGATGTAGTCGTCGAGGAAGCCGATGGCGCCGAGGCCCGCGAAGAGGAAGAGCAGCAGCAGCGCCGACGCCGACGGGGCGAAGCCGGTGACGAGCTTGGCGACCGCGTAGGCGGCCACCGCCGAGAGGATGATGACCGTCCCGCCCATGGTCGGGGTGCCGCGCTTGACGTGGTGGGACGTGGGCCCGTCGTCGCGGATCAGCTGGCCGTACCCGCGCCGCACCAGCACCGCGATCGCGACTCGCGTTCCGAGGAGCGTCCCCAGCAGGGCGAGGGCGCCGGCGATCAGGATGGCGAGCATGGGGGCGACGGTTCCTCTCCGGGAGCGGTGGTGCGTCGCGCGAGGGGGTCGGCGCGACGGTCCGAGTATGCCGTCACCGGCCGAGCAGCCCTTCGGTGACCCGTTCGAGACGGGCACCCCGGGACGCCTTGACGAGGACGAGGTCGTCCGGTCGCAGCCACGACGCCAGGTCCGCGAGGGCGGCGACGACGTCGTCGACGGGCACGGCGACGTCACCAGCGCCCTCGGCGATCCCCCGGGCATCCTTGCCCACCACGACGACACGGTCCAGACCCAGTGCGGCGGCCTCGCGACCCACTCGGACGTGCTCGGCGTGGGCGTCGGCGCCCAGCTCGAGCATCTCCCCCAGCACGGCCACCCGGCGGCCGGCGGTGGTGTCCGCGACGGCGCGCAGGGCGGCGAGCACCGACTCGGGGTTGGCGTTGTAGGAGTCGTCGATGATGACGAGGCCGTCGTCGCGACGGTGACGCTGCATGCGCATGGGCGACGGACTCGCGTACCCCGCGAGCGTTGGCAGCGGGGCGTCGGGGTCGACCGATCGAGCGATCGCGACGGCCGCGGCCAGGTTGACCGCGTGGTGGGACCCGACGAGCGGCACGTGCACGTGGCACGGCCGGCCCTCCACGTCGAGGTCGACGTCGGGCTCGCCGGCGGCGTCCACCCGGACGTCGAGGACCCGGACGTCGGCGTCGCTCCCGCGACCGAACCAGCGCACCGAGGTGCCCGGGGGTCGGCGGTCGGCCATGGCGCGCACGCGGTGGTCGTCGGCGTTGAGGACCGCGGTGCCGCCGGGTCGCAGGTTCTCGATGATCTCGCCCTTGGCCCGGGCGATGTTCTCCACCGAGCCGAACTCCCCGAGGTGGGCCGAGCCGACGTTCAGCGCCACGGCCACGTGCGGAGGGGCGACGCGGCACAGCCGTGCGATGTGGCCGATCCCGCGCGCCCCCATCTCGACCACGAGGGCGCGCGTCGTCCCCGTCGCCCGCAGGACCGTCAGCGGCACGCCCAGCTCGTTGTTGTTGTTGCCGCGCGTCGCGACGACGTCGGCACCGTGGACGCCGAGCAGGTGGGTCGCGAGGTCCTTGACGCTGGTCTTCCCCTGCGACCCGGTGATCGCCACGACCGTGGCGTCGAGCCGGTCGAGGACGTGGCGGGCCAGCCGGCCGAGGGCGACGGTGGCGTCGTCGACGACGATGCACGGACCGTCGACGGGGCGGGACGCGAGGACCGCCGCCGCGCCGCTCTCCAGCGCTGCCGCGGCGTAGTCGTGACCGTCGACCCGCTCGCCGGCGATCGCGACGAACAGGCCACCGGGCTCGACGGCCCGGGAGTCGACGTCGGCAGCGGCCGTGACCCGACGCGTCGGGTCGCCGTGCACCGTGCCTGCGACCACCTCGGCGATGTCGGCGACGGTCATGGGGATCACGAGACGCCTCCGATCGCGTCGCGCAGGACGACGCGGTCGTCGAACGGCTGGACGACGCCGGCGACCTCCTGTCCGCGCTCGTGGCCCTTGCCTGCGACCACCACGGTGTCCCCGCGCCGCGCGAGGCCGACGGCGTGGGCGATGGCCTCGGCCCGGCCCGCGACCTCGAGCGCCTCCCCCGGGCCCTGGGCGGCGCCGGACAGCACCTCGGCACGGATCGCCGCCGGGGACTCCGACCGGGGGTTGTCGTCGGTGACGACGACGAGGTCGGCGTGGCGTGCTGCCGCCTCGCCCATCAGCGGACGCTTCCCGTGGTCGCGGTCGCCCCCGGCACCGAGCACGATGATCAGACGACCCGGCGTGACCGGGCGCAGCGCCGTGAGCACGGCCGTGACGGCGTCCGGCTTGTGGGCGTAGTCCACGACGGCGGTGAACTCCTGCCCGGCCTCGACCCGCTCCATCCGACCCGGCACCCCGGGACTGCGGGCGATCCCCGCGGCGAGGTCCTCCGGAGCATGACCGATCAACGACAGCGAGGCGACGACCGCGAGCGCGTTCGCGACGTTGAACACGCCGGGCAGCGGGACGTGCAGGTCGAGCCGCACGCCCTGCGGGCCGAGCACCTCGAGGTCGGTGCCGAGACGGTGCGGCCGCACGTTGACGGCCTGCCAGTCGGCGGCACCCGTGGTCGAGAAGGTCGTGAGCGGCAGCGGCGTCTCCGTGGCGAGTCGACGTCCGTGCTCGTCGTCGAGGCAGACCACCGCGCGGCGGGCGCGCTCGGGTGTGAACAGCGACGCCTTGGCCCGGTAGTAGTCCTCGAGGTCGGCGTGGAAGTCCAGGTGGTCGCGCCCCAGGTTCAGGAACGTCGCGACGTCGAAGACGACGCCGTCGACCCTGCCCTTGACCAGGGCGTGGCTGGAGACCTCCATGGCGCACGTGGCGATGCCCTCCTCCCGCATGACCGCGAACAGGGCCTGCAGGGCTGGGGCCTCCGGCGTCGTCAGGGTCGACGCGGCCGCCACGCCACCGATCCGGGTACCGATGGTCCCGACCACGGCCGCGTCCGTGACCCCGAGCGCCGCCTCCGCGAGGTGGGTCGTCGTGGTCTTGCCCTGGGTGCCGGTGACGCCGACGGTCGCGAGGGCCCGGCTCGGGTGGTCGTGGAACCACGCACTGAGCCCGGCGAGACGCGCACGCGGTTCGTCGACGACGATCGTCGGCATCGCGGTGAGGCGCTGCGCCCCGTCGGCGTCGGTGAGGACCGCCCCCGCGCCGGCCCGCTCCGCGGCGTCGGCGAAGTCCGCGCCGTGGGCACTCGCACCCGGGAGTGCCACGTACAGGTCGCCGGGCCGGACGTCTCGTGAGTCCAGCGTGAGGCCGGTCAGCTCCGGACCGTCACCGTCGGCGACGGGCGCCGGGACGCCGAGCTGCGCGGCGACCTCGGTCAGGCTGCGGCGAGGGGGGCGGGCCGGACGCACCCGCATGGTCTCGGGAGGGGTCGGATCGGTGCTCATCAGCGCCCAACCTACCGGCCGGTCCCGCGGGCTCGGAGGGCTGCACGTCACCACTCCTGCTCGACCTTCGGGCGCGCGGAGCCGGTGGGAGGGACGCCGAAGCGCTCCAGCGCCATCGACATGATGTCGTGGAAGACCGGTGCCGCGGTCGAGCCGCCACCGGCGTCGCGGTGCGGCCGATCGAGCACGACGTAGGTCGCGAAGCGCGGCGCGTCCGCCGGCGCGAAGCCGACGAAGGAGACCGTGTTCTGGCCGCGGACGTACCGACCGGTCTGCGGGTTGACCCGCCATGCCGTACCGGTCTTGCCCGCGACGCGGTAGCCCGGGATCTGGGCGGCGGGAGCGGTGCCGTCGTCGTCGGTGACCGCCTCCATCATCCGCGTCGCCATCGACGCGGCCTCCTTGGAGACGACCTGGCGGGTGGCCGGGGCCGGTACGGGCGTCCGGTTGCCGTCGCCGTCGACGAACCCGCCGACGACGGTCGGCTCGACGAGCACGCCACCGTTCGCGATGGCGGCGATCGCCGACAGCATCTGCACCGCGGTGACGGAGACGCCCTGGCCGAAGGAGATGGTGGCGTGGTTGGCGCGCGTCCAGCCCGCCGCCGGCGGGAGGATCCCCTGCGACTCGCCCGGGAGGGCGATCCCCGTGGCCGAGCCGAAGCCGAACGACGCGAGGTAGTCGTGCATCGTGTCGTCGTCCATCTGCTGCGCGGCGATGATCGTGCCGAGGTTGGAGGACTTCGCGATGACGCCGGCGGCCGTGAGGTTGATGCGACCGTGCTCCCAGTAGTCGGCGATGCGGAAGCGGTCGATGAGCATCTGACCGGGCACGGAGATCTGCGTCTCGGGCGTCACCTTGCCGAGGTCGGCGAGCGCGGCCATGATGATCGGCTTCATGACCGAGCCCGGCTCGTACACGGTCTGCAGGTACCGCGAGACGCTCGTGGAGTCCTGGATCGTGCGAGGGTCCTCAGGATCGAAGGTCGGCGCCTGGGACAGCTGCACGACCTGACCGGTCCGCACGTCGATCGTGATCGCCAGGCCCCACTCGGCCCCGGAGGAGCGGACCGCGTCGACCAGGCGCTGGTCGCTGTACCACTGCAGGTCGCGGTCGATCGTCGTCTCGACGTCGGTCCCGGGCACCATCTCCTTGACGGTGCTGTCGGCCATGGGGATGCGCTGACCACGCGGCGAGACCTCGTAGGTGGCCTCGCCGTCACTGCCGGTGAGGATGTCGTCGTACTGGCGCTCGAGTCCCTGGACGCCCTTGCGCTCGCCGTCGACGAACCCGACGAGGTTGGCGGCGAGCCGGTTGCCGGGGTAGGCGCGCAGCGTCACCTTCTCGCTGAAGACCCCGGTGAGCTCCTCCTCGCGGACGGCTGCCACGGCGCTCTGCGCGCGCTCCGCGGGCAGGTCCTTCGCGACGACGACGTACCGCGACCCCTCGGTCCGCAGCAGGTCGACGGTCGCGAAGTAGTCGAGCTCGTCCTCGCCGAGCTCGTCGACGAGGATCTTCGCGATCCGCGGTGCCTCCGCGGAGGTCATGCTGGGGTCCGCGGTGATGGTGGTGCCGGCGACGCTCGTGGCCAGGACCTCCCCGTTCCGGTCGAGGATCTCCCCGCGTGGCGCCGGGACGACGGATCGGGCGGTGCCCGCCTCGATCGCCATCGCGGCGTAGGCCTGCGCGTCGATGCCCTGGATCTGGAACAACCGCAGCCCGAAGACGCCGAACACGAGCGTGACGGCGGCGAGCGCCACCGAGAGGCGCCGACGCACGAGCCGCTGGCGACTCATCGGTCCACCCGGGCGACGTTCGAGCGCGGTTCGGCCGGGACGGCCTTGCCGACGACCTCGCCGGCGGCGGGGTCCAGGAAGACGGGGTTGGCGTTCGGGACCATGCCGAGACGCATCGCCCGCTCGGCCAGACCGGCTGGGGCCTGCAGCCTCTCGACGTCGCGCTCCAGGGCCTGTTGCTGGATCTGCAGCTCCTGCGCCTGGCCCTGCAGCCGGGCGATCTCGAAGGCCTGGCCCTGCAGGACCGTGCTGATGAGGATGAGCCCGACGAGCCCGGCCCCGAGGACGACCAGGACGACGACCACGAACGGTGCGCGGGGTGTCCGCGCACGCACGGGGGCGACGAGCCGCAGCGGCAGGGCGCGTCCGGCGACCGAGGGCCGCGGTGCCGTGCGGGCGGTGCCGGGCCGCGGCCGTGGGGCAGCGGTGTGGGCGCTCACGCGGCGGTCCTCTCCAGCACCCGCATGCGGACGGACCGGGCGCGCGGGTTCTCCTGCGCCTCCTGGTCCGTCGCCTGCTCCGCTCCTCGGGTGACGAGCCGGAAGGCCGGCTCGTGACCGGGTGGGGCGAAGGGCAGGTCGCGCGGCAGGTCGTTCGTGGTGAGGGCCGCGAACTCGCGCTTGGTGATGCGGTCCTCCAGGGAGTGGTAGGCCAGCACGACGACGCGCCCACCGACCGCGAGGGCGGAGGCCGCCTGCGGGAGGGCGCGACGGTAGACGTCGAGCTCGTCGTTGACCTCGATGCGCAGGGCCTGGAAGGTGCGCTTGGCGGGGTGTCCCCCGGTCCGTCGGGCGGGCGCGGGGATGGCCTCGTACAGCAGCTCGACGAGACGGGCGCTGTTCTCGAAGGGCTGGACCTCGCGGGCCGCGACGATGCGATCCGCGATCCGGCGGGCGAACTTCTCCTCGCCGTAGACCCGCAGCACGCGGGCGAGCTCGTCCGCGGAGTAGGTGTTCAGCACGTCGGCGGCGCTGGGGCCCGTGGTGGGGTCCATGCGCATGTCGAGCGGGGCGTCCTGGGCGTAGGCGAACCCGCGATCGGCCCGGTCGAGCTGCATCGACGAGACCCCGAGGTCGAACAGGACCCCCGCCACCGCGTGTCGTCCGAGACGGTCGAGCACGTCGTCGAGCTCGTCGTAGACCGCCCCCACGAGCTCGACGCGGTCACCGAATGCCGCGAGGCGCGCGCCGGCCTTCTCGCGCGCCTGCGGGTCGCGGTCGATCCCGATCAGGCGCACGGTCGGGAACCGCGTCAACAGCGCCTCGGCGTGCCCGCCCAGACCGAGCGTGGCATCCACGACGACCGGTTCGTGCTGCGACTCGATCGCGGGCGCGAGGGTCTCGAGGACCCGCCCGAGGAGCACCGGCACGTGCTCCTCGCCGGTCACGACAACCTCATCGCGAGTGCCACCGCACCGGCGAGCACCACCGAGGCGCCGAAGGAGAACGCCATCACGAGGGCGGCGTCGGCCATGTCGTGGCGCACTCGACGCGTCGACCGCGTGGCGACGTTCTCCTCGATCATGGGCGTGCTCCGTGCTGGTGGGGGGGGGGGGTGGCTTGCTGGGAGTGGACTGCTGGTGGGGAGGGCGGCCGTGGTTCCGGATCCCCGTCCGTGCGGCCTGACGTCGGGGAAGGGACGTCAGGAGCGCACAGCCGGAGGTCGAGGACAGCGGACGCGGGTCAGAAGATGCCGGGCATCACCTCGTCGGACATGTCGGCGAAGGTCTCCTCCTGCTCGGCGGAGAACTCGGCCCACCGCTGGGCGTCCCAGATCTCGAGCCGGTCCATCGCACCGACGACGACGACGTCGCGGTCGAGCTGGGCCCACTCGCGCAGCACCTGCGGGACCGAGATGCGCCCCTGCTTGTCCGGCACCTCCGAGGAGGCGCCGGAGTAGAGCATGCGCACGAAGTTGCGAGCCTGGCGGTTGGTGAACGGGGTGTCCCGGATGCGGTCGGTGAAGGCGGTGAAGCTCTGGGTGGTCCAGCCGTAGATGCACTTCTCCTGCCCGCGCGTCAGCACGATGCCGTCCTCGAGGCGGGGTCGGAACTTGGCCGGCAGGAAGAGACGGGACTTCTCGTCCAAGCGAGGGGTGAACGTCCCAAAGAAGTTCTGGCCATCGACGCTCACCTCGTTCCTCCTCGGGCCGGTCACGGGATCGGCCGTCGACCAGCTCCTCCACTGCGCACCACAGTACTCCACATCACTCCACTGTCAAGGCGACATCGGCCGATCGGCCCGGCATGTCGCGCACGAACGGCGACGGGCAGATCGGCTCGAATCCCTGCGCTCGCAGCACTCGGTCCCGGCAGGACCGGCCTGGCGGTCTCGGGTGGAGCGGGGTGGAGGACCTGTGGAGCCCCAGCACACGACGAAGGGCCACCTCGTGGTGACGAGGTGGCCCTTGACGTCCGGGTCTAGCGCAGGATCAGCGGTCGTCGCCGTCCTGACGACGCTGCCAGCGCTGCTCCATGCGATCGACGAACGAACCACCGGACTGCTTGGGAGCCTTCGGCGTGCCACGACCGGAACCGCCGGCCTGGGCGTTCTCGTCCTCGACGCCGGTCAGGCCCCCGCGCCACGCGGTGACGAACACGTACGTCGCGGCCAGCATGACCACGAAACCGACGACGCCGACCCATGCCACCGCCGAGAGGGCACCGACGAACAGCACGACGATGCCGATCGCGAAGCCGAGGCCGGCCACGGCGGCCAGCCGGCGGTTGCGCGCAGCCTGCTTGGAGCCACGGAGGGTGGAGGCGAAGTCCGGGTCCTCCGCTGCGAGCGACTGCTCCAGCTGGTGGAGCAGACGAGCCTCTTCCTCAGACAGCGGCATGCTGGTCTCCTCGGTCGGTCGGTGGTGAGGACAAGTCTAGGCACGCGATGCACTGCAGACCACCCGAGATACCTGAGAAGTCCGCACTGTCCCGCACGGCACGCTCGAGCGCGTGCAGCCGGTCCCGTCCGCCGGGCTCGAGATCGACGATCGCCGACGGCACGAGGTCGCTGAAGACGCGCAGCGCGGCCGTCCGCTCCGGCCGCAGCCCCGCCCCCCGCAGCAACGCGTCGAGCTCGTCGACCACGAAACGCCGCGGCCCGTCGGCCCGCACGTCCCAGTCGTCGGCGCGCAAGGTCGTGAGGCGCTGCGCCGCCTCGAAGTCCCCCGCCATCGCGCGGGACAGGACCGCCGCCGGACGGCCCGGCACGACCGCGCTGAAGCGGCCGCCGTCGCGCAGTGCCGCGAGCGACGCGCGCACGGCGCCGGCGGGATCCTCGACGTGCTCGAGGACCCCGTGACAGATCACGAGGTCCTGCGACGCCGGCGCGACGACCTGCGCCACGTCCGCGGCGTCGCCGAGGACGCCGGTGACCGAGCCCGACGAGCTCGCGGACTCGGCGTGGCGACGACTCAGCGAGGCCAGGGCGTCCGGGCTCGGGTCGACGACCGTCACGCGGTGACCGAGCGCGGCGAGCCGCACGGCGTCGCCACCGGTGCCACCCCCGACGTCGAGCACGTCCAGCGGCCCGTCTCCGCCGACCGTCGCCACGGCCTCCAGCACCGCCTGCCACATGATCTCGCCACGCACCGGACCCATGGCGCCACTGTGTCATACGGCTACCCTTCGGCCATGGCACGCGTGGTGGTGGTCGGCGGGGGGTTCGCCGGCATGGCGGCCGCCGCGCGACTGGCGAAGCTGCGCCACGAGGTGACGCTCCTCGAGCAGGGCGAGGAGCTCGGCGGTCGACTCCGCGACATCGTCCTCGGGACGGGGCGCTGGCCCGTGTGCCCGGACACGATGACCATGCCCGGTGTCGTCCGCGACCTGTTCCGCAAGTCCGGTCGCCCGCTCGACGCCGTCCTCGAGCTCGAGATCACGACCGGCCGGCGGCACGTCTTCGACGACCGCACCGTGCTCGACCTGCCCATGGGACGGCGCTCGGACCAGCACGACGCGATCCGGGACCTGCTCGGCTCCGATCCCTGGTCCCCGTGGCTGGACACCATGTCCGAGACCTGGGAGGTCCTGCGACGACGGACCGTCCACCGCCTGCCCACGGGAGCAGGTGACCTCTCCCGCGACGACCGGGCCCTCCTGCGCGCGCGTCGGTCCCTGCGACGCGAGGTCCGCTCGCGGTTCAAGGACGATCGCCTGCGCGCCCTCGTGCTCGACCCGGTCCGTCTCGCGGGGGACGACGACCGCGTGACCCCGGCCTTCACGGCTGTCGACCACTACCTGGAGCGCACCTTCGGCCGCTGGCGGGTCGTCGGTGGCATGCCTGCGCTGGCCGACGCGCTCACCCGTCGCCTCGTCGAGCGCAAGGTCACCACGCGGCTCGGCGAGCGAGCCACCGGGGTCGAGACCGGACCGGGCGGCACGGTGGCGCGGGTGGTGACCGACGGCGGCACGCTCGAGACCGACCACGTGGTCTGGGCCGCCGGACGGTGGCCGCAGCCGCTCGCAGCACCGCGGCTCCTCCCCCGCATCCCGGCCGCCCGCACCCTCGTCCGGCTCGGTCCGGACGCGCCGGGCATGCCGCGCGACGTGATGGCGCACACCGATCCTCCCCTGCACCTGTGGTCCGACGGTTCAGACTGCTGGACCATCGCGCACCACAACGCCGAGGACCCCCTCGTCGCCCTCGCCCGGGTCGGACTCGACCTGCGCGAGCACGTCGAGGAACGCCACGACCTCAGTCCGTCGGACCTGGTGCGCGCCGGGCACTGGGGGTGGCAGTGGCGAGGATGGCGGTCCCAGGTCGACCGTCCGTCACGGCCCGGTCCGGAGGGCCTGTTCATGGTCGGCGCCCACGCGCACCCCGGCTCGAGCCTGGAGCTCGTCGGGCTGGCCGCCGAGGCCGTCGCCGAGCACCTCGGACCGGTCCCCCGCTGAGTGCTGCTAGAGCAGTCCCTCGTCGCGCAGCGTCGTGAAGATCTCGCGGGTCGCCTTGGACCGGTTGAGCGTCATGAAGTGCAGTCCCGGCGCCCCTTCCGCGAGCAGGTCGCGGCACAGCTGGGTGGCGAGCTCGATCCCCTTCGCCCGGACGGCCGCCGGGTCGTCGACCAGCGGCTCGATCTCGCGCAGGACCTCCTGCGGCATCGCCGCGCCGGAGAGCTCGGCCATCCGTGAGACCTGCTTGAAGTTCAGGATCGGCATGATGCCCGGCACGATCGGCATGTCGCAGCCGAGCGCCCGCACCCGTTCGACGAGGCCGCAGTAGTCCGCCACGCGGAAGAACAGCTGGGTGATCGCGAACTCGGCACCGGCGCGGGCCTTCGCGACGAGCACCTCGGCGTCGGCCTGCAGGTCCGCGGCGTCCGGGTGACCCTCCGGGAAGGCCGCGACACCGACGCGGAAGTCACCGGTCTCGCGGGCCAGCTCGACGAGCTCGACCGCGTGGGTCATGCCACCGGGGTGGGCCTGCCACGGCGCGCGGGGTCCACCCTCGGGGTCGCCGCGCAGGGCGAGGACGTGGTCGATCCCCGCCTCGGCGTACTGCTTGAGGACGACGGCGATCTCGTCACGACTCTGTCCGACGAGCGTCAGGTGCCCGACCGCCCGGATCCCCGACTGCTCGGCGATGCGCGACGTGACGCGCACGGTGCGCTCCTGGCTCGTGCCACCGGCACCGTAGGTGACCGACACGAACGTCGGCTCGAGCGTCTCGAGCTCGGCGATCGTGCGCCACAGCAGGTCCTCACCGGCGTCGTCCTTCGGCGGGAAGAACTCGAAGGAGTAGCTGGGACGGGACGACTCGAGGTCGGCACGGATCGACGGCGAGGGGAGGTCGGGCACGAGGCAAAGGTATCGTCCCGGACGTGATCCCCGGAGAGGAACTCGCTCGTCGAGACGCCGTCGACGCCGCCCTCGAGGCGTTCGTGCAGGAGCGGCGTCGTGACCTCGAGCCGCTGGGCCCCGATGCCACGGCCCTGCTCGACCTCGCCCGGGACGCGGTGGCCGGCGGCAAGCGCCTGCGACCCACGTTCTGCCGCGCCGGCTGGCTCGCCGCCGGCGGCGACCCCGACGACGGACGCATCGACGTCGCCGCCGCGGGCCTGGAGTGGCTGCAGGCCAGCGCCCTCGTCCACGACGACGTGATGGACGACTCCGACGTCCGTCGCGGTCGTCCCAGCGTCCACCGGGCCGTCGAGTCCACCCACCGCGAGGGCGGGTGGAGCGGGGACGCCGCCGCCCACGGTCGTGCCGTGGCCATCGTGCTGGGCGACCTGCTGCTCTCCTGGGCCGACCAGCAGCTGCGCGCCTCGGCCCTACCGACCGTGGGGCGCGGCCTCGACCTGCTGGACCTGTGCCGCTCGGAGGTCGCCACCGGCCAGTACCTCGACGTCCTCGCCCAGACCCGCCCCGAGGTCGGCGTCGAGGAGGCCCTGCGCATCGTCCGCTTCAAGGCTGCGACCTACACCGTCGAGCGGCCGATGCAGATCGGTGCCGCCCTGGCCGGCGCCGACGACGCGTTCGTCGACGCCCTGAGCTCGGTGGCCCTCCCCCTCGGCGAGGCGTTCCAGCTGCGCGACGACGTCCTCGGCGTCTTCGGCGATCCCGAGGTCACCGGCAAGCCGGCCGGTGACGACCTGCGCGAGGGCAAGCGCACCGTGCTCGTGGCCCGCACGGTCGAACGCGCCGGCCCGCAGGAGCGTGAGCAGCTGCGCCGCCTCCTCGGGACGCGCGAGGGCATCGCGCCCCTGCGCGACATGATCGTCCGCTCGGGCGCTCTCGCCGCCGTGGAGAAGGACATCGCCGATCGGGAGCAGGCCGCCCGGGACGCTCTGGACCTGCTTCCGCAGGCCGCCCGCGCGGCCATCGAGCCCCTGCTGCTCGTCGGCACGCGCCGCAGCCGCTGATCCTGCCCGACACTCACTACACTCGGCCCTGCTGCGTGGACGACCAGGAGAGGAGGCCGACGTGCCCGTCACAGGCGACGAAGCGCTCGTCGGCCGACTGCTCGACCACCGCTACCTCGTCGGCGAACGGATCGCACGCGGCGGCATGGCCAGCGTGTTCCTGGGCACCGACCAGCGGCTGGACCGTCGCGTCGCGATCAAGGTCATGCACTCGGGGCTCGGCGACGACGGCACCTTCACCCAGCGCTTCGAGCGGGAGGCGCGCGCCGCCGCCAAGCTCAACCATCGCGGGGTCGTCGCGGTCTTCGACCAGGGTCACGACGGGGACGTCACCTACCTCGTCATGGAGTACGTCCCGGGTCGCACCCTGCGCGACGTGATGCGCGACGAGGCACCCATGCCGCCCCGCCGCGCGCTGGGGTTGCTCGCCGACGTGCTCGCGGCACTGGCCGTCGCGCACCGCGAGAACCTCATCCATCGCGACGTCAAGCCCGAGAACGTGCTCATCACGCCCGAGGGCGAGGTCAAGGTCGCCGACTTCGGACTGTCGCGCGCCGTGAGCAGCGCCACGACGGCGACCGGGGGGACGCTCATGGGCACCGTGTCGTACCTGGCTCCGGAGATCGTGGTCAACGACGGTGTCGACCGTCGCAGCGACGTCTACGCGTGCGGGGCGATGCTCTTCGAGATGGTGACGGGCGAGAAGCCCCACACCGGCGACACGCCCATCCACGTCGCCTACAAGCACGTGCACGAGGACATCGCGCCTCCGTCGAGCGTCGTGCCCGACCTGCCGGACTACGTCGACGCGCTCGTGGCGCGCGCCACCGCCCGCGACCGAGCACAGCGCTCGGCGGACGCCGGTGTCCTGCTCCACCAGGTGCGCATGGTCATCGGCGCCCTGGACGCGGGTCTCGCCGCAGATCCCGAGCTCGTCGCCGACCTCGCCCCCCGTGCGCCCCTGGACCCCGACGAGGAAGCCACGGCACCGATCCCCGTCGGCGGTGCCGCAGCCGTCGCCGCCGCGGGTGCGGACGCCGAGCCCACGATGCAGTGGAGCACGCGGGACTGGCACGACGACGAGGACGGCGACCCAGCCGACGACGACCCCCCGGGCGAGCCGCCGACGCACGAGGAGTACGGCCAGGTCGCGGCCCTGCGCGCCGGCGCCCGCCGCGGTCGTGCGCTGCTCATCGGCGTCGTGGTCCTCGCGGTCCTCCTCGCCGGCCTCGGGTACTGGCTGGGGGTCGGACGGTACGCCGAGACCCCCCAGCTGGTCGGGCGCAGCGAGGCCCAGGCGGTCGCCGAGGCCGAGGAGGCCGGGTTCGAGCTCACCGTCGGTCGCCGTGCCTTCTCCGAGACCGCGCCGCTCGGCACCGTCATCTCCACCGACCCGGCTGCCGGGGACCGGCTGCTGCCGGGCAGCACCATCACCGCGGTCGTCTCGAAGGGCGTGGAGCGGTACGAGGTCCCCCGCACCAAGGGACTCACGCTCGAGGAGCTGGAACGCGAGCTGGAGCCGCTCACGCTGCAGGTCGGCGAGGTCACGGAGGTCTTCAGCGACAGCGTCGCAGAGGGTCGGATCGTCCGCCCGGTCAGCCACGCCGCCGGCGACTCCGTGCGCCGCGGCACCACGATCGACTTCGAGATCAGCAAGGGTCCGGAGCCGATCGAGATCGCCGACCAGAGCGGACGCAGCCGCGAGCAGGCGGTCGCCGCGCTGGAGGCGGCCGGGTTCCAGGTCGACGTCCAGGAGGAGTTCTCCGACGACGTCGACCGCGGTGACGTCATCTCCCAGGACCCGGACGGAGGCACCGGCGTGCGCGGCGACACGATCACCCTGGTCGTCTCCCGCGGGCCGGAGCAGGTGGACGTGCCGGACGTCCGCGGCGAGACCGAGGAGCGGGCGACGGAGATCCTCGAGGAGGCGGGGTTCGAGGTACGGGTCCGCAACGTCCTCCCCGGTGACACGGTGCTGGCCCAGACGCCGGACGCCGGTGAGACGCAACGCGTCGGGTCGCGCGTCACGATCTTCGTCTGACCCGGGACCGAGGACCATGGCCTAGGGTGGCTCGATGTCGACACCACGCATCGCGCCGGGGGGCCGCCGGGAGATCGGTCTCGTCAACCACCTGCTCAGCACCGCTGCCGGTCGCACGATCGGGTCGGGACCTCCGAACGTCTTCACGACGCTGGGTCGCCGCCGCGGCCTCTTCCGTGCCTGGCTGCTCTACAGCGCCACGATGATGCCCGGTGGGCGGCTCCCCCGGACCGACACCGAGCTCGTCATCCTGCACGTCGCCACGGTGCGGGAGTGCGCCTACGAGCGCCGCCACCACGAGCGCCTCGGCGCCCGCGTCGGGCTCTCCCGCGCGGAAGTCGAGCACGCCGGTGACGTGTCGTGGTCGGGGTGGAGCGAGCGCCAGCGCATCCTCCTGGCCGCCACCGACGAGCTGGTCCGCACCCGCGGACTCGGCGACGACACGTGGGCGTCGGTGCGCTCGATCCTCGACGAGGCGCGCACGATCGAGTGGCTCATGCTCTGCGGGCACTACGACGCGCTCGCGACCACCCTGCTGACCCTGCGCGTCCAGCCCGACTGAGACGCTCCCGTCGACGAGGGGTTCAGCGGTCGCGGAGCATCTCGGCGACGAGGAAGGCCAGCTCCAGCGACTGCTCGCGGTTCAGCCGCGGGTCGCACAACGTCTCGTAGCGACGCGAGAGGTCGTCGGCCGAGAGCCGCGCTCCCCCTCCCACGCACTCGGTGACGTCGTCGCCGGTCAGCTCGACGTGCAGTCCGCCGGGCCACGTCCCGAGGGAGCGGTGCACCTCGAAGAACCCGCGCACCTCGTCGATGACGTCGTCGAACTCGCGGGTCTTGTAGCCCGAGGACGCCTCGAAGGTGTTGCCGTGCATGGGGTCGCAGATCCAGGCGACGTCGATGCCGGCAGCGGTGACCTTCTCGACGAGGTGCGGCAGCAGGTCGCGGATGCGACCGGCGCCGAAGCGCGTGATGAAGGAGACCTTGCCGGGGGTGCGCTCGGGGTTCAGCTTCTCGTACAGCGCGATGGCGTCGTCGGGCGTCGTCGTGGGACCGAGCTTCACGCCGATCGGGTTGGCGATGTGGCTGAGCAGCTCGACGTGGGCGCCGTCGAGCTGTCGCGTGCGCTCCCCGATCCAGACGAAGTGGCCCGAGACGTCGTAGGGGCTCTGGGTCCGCGAGTCGATGCGGGTCAAGGCGTGCTCGTACTCGAGGACGAGCGCCTCGTGGGAGGAGTAGAAGTCGACCGAGTGGAACTCGTCGGGATCGACACCGATGGCGTCCATGAACGCCAGCGCGCGGTCGATCTCGGCCCCGACCCGCTCGTAACTGACCCCCACGGGGCTCCGCTTCACGAAGTCGGTGTTCCACACGTGCATCTGGCGCAGGTCGGCGTAGCCACCGGTCGTGAAGGCGCGTGCGAGGTTGAGGGTCGCCGAGGAGGCGTTGTAGACGTCGACGAGGCGCTGGGGGTCGTGCGCACGGGCCTCGGGGGTGAAGTCGAACCCGTTGACCGCGTCACCGCGGTAGGCCGGCAGGGTGACGTCGCCGCGGGTCTCGGTGTCGCTCGAGCGCGGCTTGGCGTACTGGCCCGCGAGCCGTCCCACCTTGACGACCGGGACGCTGGCGGCGTACGTCAGGACCACGGCCATCGAGAGCAGCACGCGCAGCTTGTTGCGCACGTTCTCGGCCGTGACCCCCTCGAAGGTCTCGGCGCAGTCGCCGCCCTGGAGCAGGAAGGCCTCGCCCCGCGCCACCGAGGCCAGGCGGTCACGCAGGTCGTCGCACTCGCCGGCAAAGACCAGCGGGGGCATCCGGCGCAAGGTCGCGACGGCAGCGTCGCGAGCGGCAGGATCGGCGTAGGTCGGCTGCTGCGCCGCACCCATCGCCCGGAGGTCGTCGAGGCTCGGAATGCTCACCCGCCAAGGATACGCGGGCCCACCGGGGCGACCGAATCGGCCGTCACCAGCCCGACGTGCCCGGCCGGGGTAGAGCGCCAGGTGGTCGGTGATGGGCACGAACGCCGGCGTCGGGTCGGGGTACGTCCAGGCCGCGTCCGGCAGGCGGAGCTCGCCGACCACGACGTCGAAGTAGCGGGCGCGACCCTTCCACTCGCACCACGAGCGGCGATCGCTCGGCACCAGCAGGTCGTCGTCGACGTCCTCCCACGGCAGGTAGTACGTGGGAGGGTGGCTCGTCTCGAGCACGCGCCAGGCACGCTCGGTGCGCGCGAGCACCGCGCCCCCGACCTCGACCACGATCCGCTCGTCGCTGCGCACCAGCGCCGGCGGACGGGGATAGTCCCAGACGTTCTCGACCGGACGCTCGGCTCGGCTCATGACGTCGACGCTACCCAGCACCCGGTCAGAGGGGCCGGATCTCCTCCCACACCTCGTCGGACTCCGCCTGCGCCCGGGCCCGCTGCTCGGCCCGCTGCTGCTCGCGCTCACGCTTCTTGGCGTCCTGGGCGTAGAGGTCCTCGTACTCCTGGCCGGACAGGTGCATGATCTCGTACATGATCTCGTCGGTGATGGCGCGCAGGATGAAGCGGTCGTCCTGCAGGCCCTCGTAGCGACTGAAGTCCAGCGGGGTGCCGAACCGCACCCCCGGGCGCGCGAGCTTGCCGAAGACCTTGCCCGGCGGCGCGATGACCTCGGTGTTGATCACCGCCACCGGGATCACGGGGACCTTCGCCTCGAGCGCGAGGCGCGCGACGCCGGTGCGCCCGCGGTAGAGCCGACCGTCGTGGGAGCGGGTGCCCTCGGGGAAGATGCCGCAGACCTCCCCCTCGGAGAGCAGACGCAGCTGCGTGGCGATGGCGCCGGCGGCTGCACTGCCGCTGGTCCGGTCGATCGGGACCTGACCCGATCCGGAGAAGAACTTCTTCTGGAACCACCCCTTGACGCCGGGCGTCTCGAAGTACTCCGCCTTCGCGACGAACGTGATCCGTCGCGGCAGCACCAGCGGCATGAACAACCAGTCGCTGTACGACAGGTGGTTGCACGCGAGGATCGCCGGCCCCTCGGTGGGGACGTTCTCGGTGCCCTCGGCCCATGGGCGGAAGATGACCCTCAACATCGGCCCCAGGGCCAGGAACTTCAAGAACCAGTAGAACACTCGGCGCCTCCTGTGCGTCGCCCGCACTCTACTCCGCCATCGGCCTGTTGCCGATGCACGCCATGGGAGAAGATGGGACCCATGAACGCCGACGTCTCCAGGCTCCCCGGATCCGAACCCTTCTCCGCGGACGGCGGACCGGTCGGGGTCCTGCTGAGCCACGGCTTCACCGGCTCGCCGGCCTCCATCGTCCCGTGGGGTCGCGCTCTCGCGGACCGTGGCCACACGGTGCGCGTGCCGCTGCTCGCCGGTCACGGCACGCGCTGGCAGGACCTCAACGCGACCCGCTGGACCGACTGGTACGACGGGTTGGAGCGCGAGCTCGTCGAGCTGCGCGAGCGCTGCGAGCGCGTCGTCGTCGGCGGCCTGTCCATGGGTGGTGCGCTCGCCCTGCGCCTGGCGGCCGACCACCCCGAGACCGTCGACGCGGTGGTCGTCGTGAACCCGGCGCTCGCCTCGGGTGACCCCCGCCTGCGCCTGCTCCCCGTCCTGAAGCACCTGGTGCCGTCGCTGCCGGCGATCGGCAACGACATCGCCAAGCCCGGTCAGGACGAGCACGCCTACCCGCGCACCCCGCTCAAGGCCCTGCACTCGGGGACGCAGCTGTGGCGGGAGACGGCCGACCTGCTCGGGGACGTCACCGCTCCCCTGCTGTTCCTGCGCTCACCGCAGGACCACGTCGTCGACGGACTGACCATCGACCTCGTGCGCGACCGGATCGGCTCCCCCGTGGCCGAGTTCGTGGAGCTGCCGCGCAGCTACCACGTCGCCACCCTGGACCACGACGCCGACCTCATCGTCGAGCGCTCCGCCGCCTTCATCGCGACGCACACGGGTGGCCACGATGGCTGATCCGCACGAGGACCCCCACCCCGACGCCCCGCGCGACGCCTTCGACGACATCGTCCGGGGTCTCGACATGGACTGGTCCGACCCGGGGGTCATCGCCTTCGGCACCCCGGAGTCGCAGACTCCCCCGGAGCTCGAGCGCGAGCCCGACCTCGACGCCGAGCCGGACCCGGTCGACGAGCAGTTCTACCGTCGCGTCGGGGACGGACCGGTGCGTCCGATCCACCGCGGGCGAGCGCTCGCGTGGGCCGGGGTGCTCGGCACCCCGGCGGTCCTCGCGATCTGCCTGGTGGCCGGCATCTGGATCTCCCGACCCGTGCTGCTGACCGCGGGACTCACCGTCGTCGCCGGGTCGATCTACTTGATCTCCCAGCTCCCCGAACGCGGACCCTCCCACCCGGACTGGCCGGACGACGGCGCCGTGCTGTGAGGCGCGCCATGTCGGCCGCGCCGACGAGGCCCGCCTCCGGTCCGAGGTGCGCGCCCACGATCCGCGCCGTCGGTCGGTAGCCCCGGCCGGTGAGCTGCTCCTCGTAGCTGGCCCGCGCCGGCGCCAGCAGCATCTCGCGCGCTGCGCTCGCGCCGCCGCCGATGACGAACATGCCGGGGTCGAGCGCGGCGGCGAGGTCGGCCATGCCGATGCCGAGCCAGTGCCCGACCTCGGCGATCTTCTCGCGGCACGACTCGTCGCCGTCCTCGGCCAGCGCCGTCACGTGCGGTCCGTCCACGGGCGCGTCACCGGCGACCTCGACGAGCCGACGACCGAGTGCGGAGTCCGCCTCGACCTCTGCCGCCGCGAACCGGCTGAGGACCCGGCCGCTGGCGTACTGCTCCCAGCAGCCGACGTTGCCGCACTCGCAGCGGCGACCGTCGGGCACGACACGCATGTGCCCGAACTCCCCGGCGATGCCGTACCTGCCCCGGTAGGTCTGGCCGTCGATGACGATCGCGCCGCCGATGCCCGTGCCGAGCGTGATGAGCACGAGGTCCGGCTCGTTCTGCGCGGCTCCGAACCGCCACTCCGCCCAGCCGCTGGCGTTCGCGTCGTTGTCGACCAGCACCGGAAGCTTCGTGCGTCGTGCGACCCGGTCACGCAACGGCTCGTTGCGCCACGACAGGTGGGGGGCGAAGACGACGGTCGACTGGGTGGCGTCGACGAAACCGGCCGCGCCGATGCCGATGGCCTTCACCACGTGGTTCTCGCGCAGGGTCTCGGTCACCTCGACGATCGCGTCGAGGACGGAGTCGGGGTCGGTGGTGGGGGTGCTGGTGCGGGTCCGCTCCAGGATCCGACCGTCCTCGTCGACCACGCCGGCAGCGATCTTCGTGCCACCGATGTCCACGCCGATCGCCAGGCGCTCGGCCAGGAGACGGGTCTTCTGCGGACGGGCGGGCGCGGGACGCTGGGTCGCCATCACTGTGCTCTCTCTCGGGTCGTCATAGGAGCGCGTCGTCCGAGGTCGGCCGCCCCCAGGAGTCCGGCTCGCTGACCGAGGGTCGCCAGCCGGATCTGCGCGGCTCGCCGGTGCCCTGCGGCCGGGAGGTGCGCCTCGAAGGCCTCGCGCACCGGCTGCAGCAGGAGCTCCCCGGCGGCGGCGACGCCACCTCCGACGGCGATGACGCGCGGGTCGAGGACAGCGACCAGGTCGGCACACCCCTCCCCGAGCCAGCGCCCGAGCTCAGCCAGGAGGTCGATCGCCAGGGGGTCGCCACCCTGCGCGAGCGTCGTGATCATCGGGCCCGTGACGCCGGAGTCGTCCGCAGCGCGGGCGAGGGCCGTCGTCCCTGGTCCACCGTCGGCGAGACGCTCGCGCGCTGCTGCCACGAGGGCCGAGCCGCTCGCGTACTGCTCGAAGCACCCGCGGCGACCACAGCCGCACGGGCGACCGTCGCGCACCACCCGCAGGTGGCCGATCTCGCCGGCGGCACCGAAGCCGCCGCGCACGAGCTCGCCCCGGTGCACGATCCCGCCCCCCACGCCGGTGCCGACGGTCACGAGGACCATGTCGTCGATGTCGGACCCGGCGCCGAAGCGGAACTCCCCCCACGCGGCGGCATTGGCGTCGTTCTCCACGACGACCGAGCGACCGGTGAGCTGTGCGAGCCGGCGACCGAGGGGTTCGTCGCGCCAGGCGATGTTGGGCGCGAAGGTCACCGTCGAGCGGTCGACGTCGACGAACCCGGCCGCCCCCACGCCGACGGTGGCCCGGGGGGCGATCTGGGCGTGGTCCGCGCTCAACCTCGCGACGAGGTCGGCGACGGCCTCGGCCACCTGGTCGGCGGCGGAGGGGGTGGGGACCTCCGCGGAGTCGAGGACCGTCCCGTCGGCCTCGACCAGGGCCGCGGCGACCTTGGTGCCGCCGATGTCGACGCCGATGGCCGGCTCGACGGCGGTCATCGGGGCGAGCCCGCGTCGCCGAGGACGTCCTGCGCGGTCCTCACCCACGCCAGCACGGTGTCGGCCGCCGTCTCCACGAGCTCGGGGTGCTCGCGCAGGAGGGTCGTGACCGGGCTCGGGACCGTGGACCGGGAGGCGAGCAGCTGGACGAGCAGCGCCAGCTCCTGGCCGACGGTGCCGACCTGCGCGTGGTCGGGCTCGATCGGCTCAGCCGTCACGCTCGACCCGTCGCTTGAGGCCGGTCAGGGCGGTGTCGATGATGACCTTCTCGGCCTTGCGCTTGAGCATCCCCAGCAGGGGGACGGCGACCTCGACGGCGAGGCGGTAGGTGACCCTGGTGCCTCCGTCGGCAGGCTCGAGCTCGTAGGAGCCGTCCATCGCCGTGAGCATGGAACCCTTCTCGGACAGGTGCCACGAGACGGCCTCGTCGCCCTGCCAGGTGTAGGACAGCTCGTACTCGTCCTTGATCGGCGAGGCGTCGAGGACGAAGTGCACCCGTTCGGGACGCTGCGCACCCTCGGCGGTGACCTCTGCGGACCGCACGCCCGTCGCCCACGACGGGTAGGAGTCGAAGTCCGCGATGACGTCCATGATCCGGGCGGCATCGGCATCGATGACGATGTCGCTGGCGGTCCTGGCCATCAGCTCTCCTGGGGGTCGTGGGAATGCGGGTCCATCGTAGAGGGGGGCGCAGGCGGGGCGGGCAGCACGGCGGCCGGACGGTGCATGTCGTGTCGGCGCTTGACGGACAGGATCCACCGCTTCACCGGGGCGACGTGCCGGCGGTGCGCCCTGCTGGAGGACGTCGCCCGCACCGGATCGGCCTGCAGGAACAGGTGGACGAGCGTGCCACCGTGGGCCTGCTCCAGCCAGATCTCCGACGTCCCCCGGACCGCTCCGCAGACGTCCCACCGCACACCGAGGAGCCCCCGGTCCTCGCGCACGGTGGCCACGATGCCGGCACCGGCCCACATCCGTTCGTCGCAGAGCTGGGGCCGCAGCACCGACGCAGGTGCCACGACGAAGGTCTGGTCGATCACGTCCAGCAACGGCATCGGTTCCACCTCCTCGGCACCCGGAGCGCGTCCGCGCTCGGGAGGTAGCCTGCCGTACGTGTCCTCCCCCGGTGCTCTCGACCTCGGCAACCTGACCCACGACGTCCTCGACCTGCTGGCGTCCCGCCCCGAGGCCGTCGTCCTCGCCCGACGCCGTGACGGCCAGTGGCACGACGTCACGGTCGAGCAGATGCATCGCGAGGTGACGGCGGTGGCCAAGGGGCTCCTCGCCGCCGGGGTCCGACCCGGTGACCGCGTGGCCCTCATGTCCAAGACGCGCTACGAGTGGACGATCTGCGACTACGCCATCTGGTGGGCCGGGGCCGTCACGGTCCCGATCTACGAGACCTCCTCGGCCGAGCAGGTCCGGTGGATCCTCGAGGACTCCGGTGCGGTGGCCGCCATCGCGGAGACCGCCGAGCACGTCGAGCGGATCGAGTCGGTGCGCTCGGGCACCGACCTGCGCCACGTGTGGGCGATCGAGGTCCCGTCGTCGGCCTCCGCGGCGGCGGTGGGTGCGGTGGACCATCTCACCGTCTCCGGTGCGGCCGTCGACGACGCCGACCTCGAGCGGGCTCGTGGCGGCCTGACCTCGACGTCCCTCGCCACGATCATCTACACCTCGGGCACGACGGGTCGGCCGAAGGGATGCTGCCTGACGCACGGCAACTTCCGCGCCGAGCTGGGCGGGGCCCTGGAGCGGCTGCCCGACCTCTTCGAGCGCGAGGGGGCCTCGACGCTGCTCTTCCTCCCCCTGGCCCACGTGTTCGCACGGATCATCCAGGTCGGGGCCGTCCGGGCCGGAGCGCGCCTCGGGCACACCGCAGACGTGACCGACCTCGTCGAGCACCTGGGTGAGTTCCAGCCGACCTTCGTGCTCGCGGTGCCGCGCGTCTTCGAGAAGGTCTTCAACAGTGCCAGCGCCAAGGCCTACGCCGACGGCAAGGGCAAGGTCTTCGACCAGGCCGTGAAGACGGCGATCGCGCGCAGCAAGTCACTCGACGACGGTCGACCCCGACCGGTGCTCAGGGCCCGTCACGCACTCTTCGACCGGCTCGTCTACGGCAAGCTCCGCCAGGCCCTGGGCGGGCACGCCGAGTGGGCCATCTCCGGGGGTGCGCCGCTCGGTGAGCGTCTGGCGCACTTCTACCGCGGCATCGGCGTCACCGTCCTGGAGGGCTACGGCCTCACCGAGACCACGGCGGCGCTGGCCGTGAACACCCCGACCGAGCAGCGGATCGGCACGGTCGGTCGTCCCTTCCCGCTCACCGAGGTCCGCGTCGCCGGCGACGGCGAGCTGCAGTTCCGGGGACCGCAGGTCTTCGCCGGCTACTGGGGCAACGACGAGGCCACGGCCGAGATCCTCGATCCCGATGGCTGGTTCTCCACCGGGGACCTCGGCGACGTCGACGCCGACGGCTTCGTCCGGGTGACCGGTCGCAAGAAGGAGATCATCGTCACCGCCGGCGGCAAGAACGTGGCACCGGCGGTGCTCGAGGACCGTGTGCGCGCTCATCCCTACGTCAGCCAGTGCCTCGTCGTCGGCGACGGGAAGCCCTTCGTGGCCGCGATGATCACCGTCGACCCCGAGGCGTGGACCGGCTCGCTGGAGGATCCCGAGCTGCAGGCGGAGATCCAGCGTGCGGTCGACGACGCCAACACGCAGGTCTCGCAGGCGGAGTCCATCCGGCGCTTCGTCGTGCTCGAGGACGACTGGACGGAGGACAACGGCTACCTCACACCGTCGTTCAAGGTGAAGCGCAACGCGGTGCTGCGCGACTTTCACGACAGGGTCGAGGCGTTGTTCGTCAGGTAGTCCTGCCAGCTCCGGGTGAGCTCGGCGATCCCGAGACCCAGGTGTCGCTCGGCCGCGGCCGCGGTGCCGTCCCCACCGACGACCGCCTCGTAGAAGGCGATGATGCGGTCCTCGTCGACACCGAGGTCCTCCAAGGTCAGGAAGATCAGCCACGCCGACTCGTAGACGGCGCCGATCCCGTGCTCGGCCGAGGCGAAGTCCTCCTCCGTCGGCAACCGCGGCGGCGGACCCTCGTCGCGCACGCGGCGCAGCGCCTGTGCCGCGCTGTCGCGGACCGGCACCTCGTCGTCGCGCAGGGCCACCCAGTCGGCGAATCCCTCGGCGACCCAGGGCTCGATCTGCGTGCCGACGACACCGGTGAGCTGGTGGACGGCCTCGTGGCTGACGACGACCTGGGCGGCCCGCTCGTCCATCGAGGCGAAGAGATCGGGATTGAGCACCACCACTCGCGGCGTGTCCGCCGTGCCGTCGACGGTCGTGGTGACGGCCGCGACCCGCTCCACCTGCTCGAGCGTGCGCCCGAGGAGAGCGGCCGCACCGTCCGCGGTGGCGGGCGAGACGACCGTCAGGACGTCGTCGCCGGTGGGCACCTGGGCGCGCACGGTGCGCGCTGCGCGCTCGGCGAGCCGGGCGACGTCGACCGTCGGGTCACCCCCGTCGACGAGGACCACGCGCGCGTCGTCGGCGGTGCGCAGCTCCAGGGGTCCGGCGAGCCACAGCGGCAGGGGGTCGTCGAGGGCGTCGACGCCGCGCAGGGCGACGTCACCGTCCGGCGTCCCGGTGAAGCGCAGCTCCACCTCGACCTCGCGGACCGTGGTGCCGGCGAGGACGGAGTCCTCCTCCGTGGTCCAGGAGACCCTGGCGCGCGCGGGCGCAGTGCCGTCCGGGCGGTCGGGGGCGGTCGAGACGTCGACGAGACGCAGCTCGACGGACCCGACCCCGAGGACCTCGCGGGCCTGCCACGCGTCGGCGAGGATCTCGCGGGAGCGCTCGTCGCCGTCGAGGGCGCCGGTGAAGGCTCGTTCGTCCTCGGCCGAGCTCATCGCCCGCAGCGCGAGGTCGAGGCGGTCCGACGCGTCGGCAGGGATGGCGGCGGCCGGGGCCTGCCCCTCGCTCGACCACGGCTGCTGCCAGAGCAGCAGGCCGGCCCCGAGCGCGAGCAGCACGAGTGCCGCGACGGCGTTGGCGGACGGCCGTCGCGGCACGGCCGTCAGCCGACTCGAGCGGCCCGGGTGAAGCCGTAGCCGATGCTCGTCACCTCGACGGGGCGCCGCGGGTTGGCGGCGTGGATGACCTGCCCGCCGCCGACGTAGATGCCGGTGTGCGACATGTCGCCGTAGAAGACGAGGTCACCGGGCTGGACCGCACTGATCGGGATCGACTGACCGGCGGAGTACTGTGCGCCGGCGACACGCGGGATGGAGACGCCCGCGGCAGCCCAGGCGCCCTGGGTGAGGCCGGAGCAGTCCCAGGCGTCCGGGCCCGTGCCGCCGTAGACGTAGCGGTCACCGAGCTGCGCGCGGGCGAACGCCACGGCCTTGGCGCCGCGACCGGAGACCTCGCTGAGGTCGATGTCCTCCAGCTCCATGCTCTGGTCGGCACCGGTCGCGGTGGCCTGCTCGGCGGCGTCCAGCTGGCGCAGCTGCGCCTCGACCTCGCGGTGCTCGGCCTCGAGGCGCTCCTGGCGCTCCTGCAGGCTCTCGCGGTCCTCGACGAGCTCGGCCTTGCGGTCCTCCAGTGCCGTGCGACGGTTCTCCAACGCGCGGGAGAGGTCGGCGAAGGCCTGCAGGCGCTGGGCCTGGGTGGTGTCGAGAGCGAGCTTCGCGCCGAGGCCGTCGATGAACGCCTCGGGGTCCTCGCTGCCGAAGAGGCTGACGGTCGCACCGAGCGGGGCGTCCATCTGCTGCCGCACGACGGACTGCGCGAGCACCTCACGCTGCTCGTCGTACTCGCCCTGCTGGGCGGCGATGTCCTTCTCGAGGGCGCGGATGTCGGCGGACGAGCGGTCGATCTCCTCGGAGATCGCGTTGATCTCCTCGTTGGCCGCGGAGAGCGCGTTCATCGCCTCGCGGACGTCGTCGGCGGTGACGTCGGGATCGGCGGAGGCCGCGGTGGCGATCAGGCCGGTGGTCAGGACGGTGGCGGCGGACACGGCGAGGACTCGACGGGTCCGCCCGGTGGTGTCGTGACGGGTCACGCACTCTCCTACTCCTCGTCGCCTACCGGGTGAGCTGACGGGTTCGGGCCAAGGTCTGCCCTACGGCGCCGTCGGGCGACGACTCCGATTCACCCCAGAACTGCACGTGGGTCCCCGGTCCGCGGCGGGCGTCTTCCCCACGTCCACCGCGATTCGGCGGCGCACCCGCTGCCGTCCAGGGCGGACGGCATACCACGAATGCACGATGCCCGAGTCTAGGGAACCCGTGGCGAGGCATCAACCGACCCGCTCACAGCGCGGACGAGTGTGATGCGGATCACCCGGCGTGGAGGTGGGGTGACGGGACCGGCGTCACGAGACGCAGCGGCGGCACCAGGCCGCCCCTCGCGAGCTCGTCGAGGGCCGCCACCTCCTCGGGGTCGAGGTGGACGCCCTCGGGCGGCGCGCCCAGCAGGACGGTGACGACGCAGTCGCCGCAGGCGCTCGGGCTCCGCACCAGGCAGGAGTCGCAGTCGATGACGACGGGTTCGGTGCTCATGGCGACGACGCTAGGGACCGTCGCCGACAAATCCGGGACGGTCTTGTCGGGAGCCGCGCCTAGCGTGCGGCACGTGCTCGGCATCCAGCAGTCCTTCGACGACCTCGGCCGCCCCCTGCGCGACGTCACCTTCTGCGTCGTCGACCTCGAGACGACGGGTGCGTCGGCGGCCAAGGGGTCCATGATCACCGAGATCGGGGCCGTCAAGGTCCGCGGCGGCGAGGTGCTCGGGGAGTTCCAGACGCTCGTCGACCCCGAAGGACCCGTCCCGGCCTTCATCACCGTCCTGACCGGCATCACGGACGCGATGGTGGTCGCGGCCCCGCGCATCGCCGAGGTGCTCCCGTCGTTCCTGGAGTTCGCCGCGGGCACGGTGCTGGTCGCGCACAACGCCCCGTTCGACACGGGCTTCCTCAAGCACGCCGCCCGACGGCTCGAGGTGCCGTGGCCGGCGTTCGAGGTCCTCGACACCGCGGTGCTCGCGCGCCGCGCCCTGCAGCGCGACGAGGTGCGCAACGTCAAGTTGGCCACCTTGGCGCGGCACTTCGGCGCGACCACGACGCCCGACCACCGCGCCCTGCACGACGCGCGCGCGACCGTCGACGTCCTGCACGGCCTCCTCGAGCGGCTCGGGAACCTCGGCGTCCACTCCATGGAGGACCTCGCCGGCTTCACGTCCCGCGTGACGCCCGAGCAGCGCCGCAAGCGCCACCTGGCCGACCCGCTCCCCCACGCGCCGGGCGTGTACCTGTTCCGCGACCGCAACGACGAGGTCCTCTACGTCGGCACCTCGCGCGACCTGCGCCGACGCGTCCGCGGCTACTTCACCGAGTCCGAGACCCGGACCCGGATGGGTGAGATGGTCTCCCTCGCCGAGCGGGTCGAGCCCATCGTGTGCGCCACCGCACTGGAGGCCCAGGTCCGCGAGCTGCGTCTCATCGCGGCCCACCGCCCTCCCTACAACCGCCGCTCGCGCTTCCCCGATCGCGTCACGTGGCTCAAGCTCACCCGGGAGCCGTGGCCGCGCGTCAGCGTCGTCGCGCGCGTCCTCGACGACGACGCCGACTACCTCGGACCGTTCCGTCGCCGCGCGCTCGCCGAGGAGGCCCTCGCCTGCCTGCACGAGGTCTTCGCCGTCCGACGCTGCGCCGGTCGACTCCCTCGCACCCCTCGCGGATCGGCCTGCGCGCTGGCCGAGCTCGGCCGGTGCCTGTCCCCCTGCGACGGGTCCGTCACGCAGGAGCACTACCAGGCCGAGGTCGTCCGGGTGCGTCGAGCGATGACGGCCGACCCGGAGGAGATCGTCGTCGCGCTGCGCGCCCGCATGCGCGAGCTCGCCGTCGACGAGCGCTACGAGGACGCCGGACGGTGGCGTGACCGGCTCGCGGCCCTGCTGCGCGGCGTCCACCGCACCCAGAGGCTGCGTCAGCTCGCCGGGCAGGCCGAGCTCGTCGCCGCGGCACCGGGCTCGGGCGGCTGGGACGTCCACGTCGTCCGCCACGGTCGGCTGTGCGCCTCGGGCGTCCTGCCCCCGGGACGACCCCCGGCACCCTTCGTCGACGCCCTCCTGTCCACGGCCGAGTCGGTCGAGCCCGGGCCGGGCCCGCTGCCGGCGGCCACGGCGGAGGAGACCGAGACCATCTTGCGCTGGATGGAGCAGCCCGGGCTACGGATGGCGCGCGGCGCCTGGCACAGCGACCTCGCCTCGGCGGCACGGCACCTCTCGCTGCTCCCGTCCTCGTGAGGGGTCGGCGATAGGCTGGGCCGGTGATCACCGCCATCGTCTTCATCGAGGCCGACGTCTCCCGCCTGGGCGAGGTCGCCGCGACCCTGGCCGACATCGACGGCGTGAGCGAGGTCTACTCCGTCACCGGTGACCTCGACCTCGTCGCCATGGTCCGCGTCAAGGACATCGACGACGTCGCCGCCGTCGTGGCGGACCGGGTCAACACCGTCGACGGCGTCCTGGCCACCCAGACCCAGATCGCGTACCGCGTGCACAGCCGTCACGACCTCGAGGACGCCTTCAGCATCGGCCTGTAGACGCCGCAGACCCCGCGCTCAGGGCAGGTGTCGCCTCGTGGCCTCGGCCCACCCCTGCAGGACGCGGCTCGCGGCCCCGGAGTCGATCGACTCGCGCGCCCGCTCGATGCCGCGGGCCATGGCGGCGTCGAGGTCGTCGAGGTCGCCGGCGTGGGCGGCCAGTGCCGACGCGGCGTTCATCAGGACGGCGTCGCGCACCGCGCCGGGCTCTCCCTCGAGCAGGCGACGGAAGACGGCGGCGTTCTCCTGCGGCTCGCCCCCGCGCAGCGCCTCCAGCGGGGACAGGTCGAGACCGAGAGCCCGGGGGTCGATCGTCGCCTCGCGGACCGCTCCCCCGGCGGCCACCCACGCCGTGGTGGTCGTGCTGACCGTGATCTCGTCGAGGCCGTCGTCACCGCGGAAGACCAGGGCGTCCGTCCCGCGACCGGCGAGCACTCCCGCCACGACCGGGGCCATGCGGCGGTCGGCGCACCCCACGGCCATGGCGGCGGGCCTGGCCGGGTTGGTCAGAGGGCCCAGCAGGTTGAACGGGGTGGGGATGCCGAGCTCGCGTCGCGGCGCGGCGGTGTGGCGGAACGAGGCGTGGAACAGCGGAGCGAAGCAGAACGTGATGCCGGCCTCGCGGTAGACGTCGAGCACGTTCTCGACGGGCACGTCGAGGCGGACGCCGAGCGCCTCGAGCACGTCGGCCGCGCCGCTGCTGGACGAGGCCGCGCGGTTGCCGTGCTTGACGACGCCGGCACCGGCCCCGGCGATGACCACCGCCGACATCGTCGAGATGTTGACGGTGTGCGCGAGGTCGCCGCCCGTGCCGACGATGTCGACCACGCGGTCGCTCACCTCCAGGCGTCGCGCGTGGGCGAACATCGTGTCGGCCAGCGCCGTGAGCTCGGCGACCGACTCCCCCTTCGCCCGCAGGGCGACGGCGAAGCCCGCGACCTGCGCGGCGGTGGCGTCGCCGGCGAGGATCCGCTCCATCGCCCAGGCGGCCCCCTCGGGCCCGACGTCGTCGCCCCGGACCAGGGGTCCGAGGACCGTCGGCCAGGTGAGCCCGGACGTGCTCGGCGAGGCGGCCTCAGGCACGAGCGAGCACACCGCGGGCGAGGTCGATGACGGCCTCGGCCAGTCGCATCGGCTCGATCGGGTGGGGCACGGCGGCCTCCGCGCGCGACCACGTCGCCAGCCACGCGTCCTGCGGACGTCCGGTCAGGACGAGCACCGGCGGTGCTTGGTAGATCTCGTCCTTCATCTGTCGAGCGATGCCGAGCCCGCCGGCAGGGACGGCCTCCCCGTCGACGATCACGAGGTCGGGACGATCACGACGCTCGTCCAGGTGCTGCCACACGACCGGCTCGGTCGCGACCTCGACGTACTCGAAGGGCGGGAGGTCGGGGTGCGGGCGGGTCCCGAGCGCTGCGACGACGGCGGCGCGCACGTCGCGATCGTCGCTGTAGATCAGGACGCGGAGGGCCTCGTGCTCAGTCACGATCGAATCGTACATAATGATCGCGTGGCGACTTCTTCCGTGATCCCTGCGTCCCGACTCCACGGCACCGAGAACCGGCCTTCCATGGTCACGGTGGGCACCGTGGTCTGGCTGGCGAGCGAGCTGATGTTCTTCGCCGGCCTCTTCGCTGCCTACTTCACGATCCGCAGCGTCGTGCCGGAGCTGTGGGCGCAGGAGACCCAGCTGCTCAACCTGCCGTTCGCCACCGTCAACACCACGATCCTCGTGCTGTCGTCGCTGACCTGCCAGTTCGGCGTGTTCGCCGCCGAGCGTGGCCGCGTGGGACGCGCCGGCGGCCTGCTCGACGTCAAGCAGTGGGGCATGCGCGAGTGGTTCGTCACCACCTACGTCATGGGCGCGATCTTCATCGGCGGACAGACCTTCGAGTACGCCGAGCTCGTCCACAAGGGCCTCACGCTGCAGTCCTCCGGCTACGGCTCGGTCTTCTACCTCGCCACCGGCTTCCACGGCATCCACGTCATCGGCGGGTTGCTCGCCTTCCTGCTCGTGATCGGCCGCACCTTCGTCGCCCGCCGCTTCACCCACGAGCAAGCCATCAGCGCGATCGTCGTGTCCTACTACTGGCACTTCGTCGACATCGTGTGGGTGGCCCTGTTCTTCGCCATCTACGTGATCCGCTGACCCTCACGCCTCGTCCCCAGCAGCCCACAACCAGACCCCCCAGCAGCCTGCCTACCAGCGGGTATCCTGGAACCACCTACCCCAGAAATGAGGTCCTCGGTGCGGACTCTGTCGACCCGACGCCGCCATCGCCTGGCGGGCCCCGCCGTCCTGCTGCTCGGACTGCTCGCCGCTGCTGCGGTGTACGCCGTCGTCCAGTACGCCGTCCTGTCCCCAGCCACGGCCGAGACCGACACGGTCAGTGCCCGTGACGTCGAGGCCGGCCAAGAGCTGTTCCTCGTCGGCTGCGCGAGCTGCCACGGCGTGAACGCCCAGGGCATCGACACCCGGCAGGGGGGCAACTACGGTCCGCCGCTCATCGGTGTCGGCGCAGCATCGGTCGACTTCCAGGTCGGCACGGGACGCATGCCGATGGCCCAGAGCTCACAGCAGGCGCCCCGCAAGGCCCCGGACTACACCGAGGAGGAGACCCGCCAGCTCGCGGCCTACGTCGCCTCGCTCGGTCCCGGACCGGCCATCCCCGAGGAGCGCTGGCTCGACTACGCGGCCGCCACCGAGGAGGACGTCACCCGCGGCGGCGAGTTCTTCCGCACCAACTGCACGGCGTGCCACAACTCGGTCGGAGCCGGCGGCGCGCTGCCGAGCGGACGCTACGCCCCGCAGCTCGACGGCGTCAGCGCCAGGCACATCTACCAGGCGATGCTCACCGGTCCGCAGCAGATGCCGTCCTTCAGTGACGAGGTCATCTCCCCCGAGGACAAGCGCAACGTCATCGCCTACATCAAGGCCGTCCAGGACGAGCCCAGCTACGGCGGCGTCGGTGGCCGCCTCGGACCCGTCGTCGACGGCATCTACGTCTGGATCGTCGGAATCGGCGGGCTGGTCCTGTTCGCGATCTGGATCGGCGCCCACGGAGCGAGAGTGAAGAAGAAGTCATGAGCGACGATCTGGACAAGAGCGGCCGCGACGGCGAGAACCTCCCCGCGGCCGACCCCATCGCCGACCCGGGGTTGCCCGAGCACCAGTGGCGCCCCACCGACGTCGACCCCGCCCAGGAGCGGCGTGCCGAGCGTCAGGTCACCGGCATGTTCCTGACCGCGGCCCTGCTGTTCGTGCTGTTCGTGGTGGCGTACTTCGCCGTCGAGGTCGACGCGATCATCTTCGACTACTCGGCGTCCAACATCGCCCTCGGCGTCACGCTGGGCGGTGGCCTGCTGCTGATCGGCATGGGCATCATCCAGTGGGCCAAGAAGCTCATGGCCGACCACGAGATGGTCGAGATGCGCCACCCCGCGGCCTCCTCGAAGGAGGACCGCGAGGCGGTCATGAAGGACATCAACGCCGGCATCGAGGAGTCCACCCTCGGCCGTCGCCCGATGATCCGCAACAGCCTGCTGCTGTCCCTCGGTGCGCTGGCAGCGCCGTCGGTCGTGCTCCTGCGCGACCTCGGTCCGCTGCCCTACGACCAGGAGAGCACCGTCTGGGAGCCGGGCATGCGCGTCGTCAACGACGTCTCGGGCCTGCCGATCCGGCCCTCGGAGATCGAGGTCGGGCAGCTGGTCAACGCCCAGCCGGCGATCTTCTTCCCCCAGGACGGCGAGGAGGAGGCCGAGATCTCGGGCCACTCGCAGCTCGCACCGAAGGCCAAGGCCGCCGTGATCGTGGTGCGCATGCGCCCGGAGGACATCACGCCCGAGGCCGGCAAGGAGAACTGGGGCATCGACGGCATCCTGTGCTTCTCCAAGATCTGCACGCACGTCGGTTGCCCGATCAGCCTGTGGGAGCGTCAGACGCACCACCTGCTGTGCCCCTGCCACCAGTCGACCTACGACCTCGCGGACAACGGAAAGGTGATCTTCGGTCCAGCTCACCGGCCGCTTCCCCAACTTCCGCTTATGCTGGACTCGGAGGGTTACTTGGTTGCACAGAGCGACTTCCTCGACATCCAGGGACCGAGTTACCCGGAGATTGCCCGTCACCAGGAGAAGTTGGATTCTGAGTCATGAGCGCCACCTACACCCCCATTGAGAACACTCCGGGCGGCAAGAAGGCCGCCGGCCCGGTCGGCTGGCTCGACGACCGTCTCGGTCTGGCGGGTGTGGCCAAGAAGAACCTGCGCAAGGTCTTCCCCGAGCACTGGTCGTTCATGCTCGGCGAGATCGCGCTCTGGAGCTTCGTCGTGCTGCTGGTCTCCGGCGTCTTTCTGACGTTCTGGTACCAGCCGAGCATGGCCGAGGTCGTCTACGACGGCTCCTACGCGCCCATGCGCGGCCTGGAGATGTCCGAGGCGTACGCCTCGACCCTGCACATCTCCTTCGACATCCGCGGTGGCCTGCTCATGCGGCAGATCCACCACTGGGCGGCGGCGCTGTTCATCGGAGCGATGCTCGCCCACATGCTGCGCGTCTTCTTCACCGGCGCCTACCGCAAGCCGCGCGAGCTCAACTGGCTGATCGGCATCGGCCTGCTCTCCCTCGGCATCATCGAGGGCTTCGCCGGCTACTCCCTGCCGGACGACCTGCTGTCCGGCACGGGCCTGCGGATCGCCGAGGGCATGATCCTCTCGGTCCCGGTCGTCGGTTCCTACCTCTCGTTCTTCATGTTCGGTGGGGAGTTCCCCGGCGACGTGATCATCCCCCGCCTCTACATGGCGCACATCCTGTTGATCCCGGCGCTCATCCTCGGCCTGATCGCCGCGCACATGCTGCTGCTCGTCTACCACAAGCACACGCAGTGGCCCGGGCCCGGACGCACCGAGAAGAACGTCGTCGGCTACCCGATGTTCCCGGTCTACGCGGCCAAGGCCGGCGGCTTCTTCTTCGTCGTCTTCGGCTTCACCGCCCTCATGGGTGCGCTGTTCCAGATCAACGCGGTCTGGGTGTACGGGCCGTACAACCCCGCCGAGGTCACCGCCGGCTCCCAGCCGGACTGGTACATGGGCTTCGCGGAGGGTCTGCTGCGCCTCATGCCGAACTGGGAGAGCACGATCCTCGGCTGGACCTTCAGCTGGAACGTGATGATCCCGGGCCTGGGTGGCATGGCCTTCCTGTTCACCGCCCTCGGCGTCTGGCCGTTCGTGGAGCGGTGGATCACCGGTGACGAGCGCGAGCACCACCTGCTCGAGCGTCCCCGCAACGCCCCGACCCGTACCGCCTTCGGCGTCGCCGGCATCACCTGGTTCGGCCTGGCGTGGATCGCCGGCGGTAACGACATCATCGCCACGCAGTTCGGCCTCGACGTCTACGCCATGATCCGCTTCCTGCAGGTCGCGATCATCGTCGGTCCGATCCTGGCCTTCGTCATCACCCGTCGCATCTGCATCGGGCTGCAGCGTCAGGACCGCGACAAGGTCCTGCACGGCTACGAGACCGGCATCATCGAACGGACTCCCGACGGCGGCTACTCCGAGCGTCACCAGCCGCTGCCCGAGCTCGACCGCTACACGATCACGGCGCACGACCGGGCTCCGGCCCTCGAGGCCGCCGGCGAGACGGACGAGAACGGCGTGGCCGTCCCGGCGTCGCGGCGGGCGAGGCTCAAGGCGCGCGCACGACGCTTCTACTGGGAGGGCGTGGTCGACAAGCCCACGGCCGAGGACGTGGAGCACGCCGACGAGCACCTGGGCGAGTTCGACGGCCATCCGGCGGCGCTCGGCCAGGAGTTCCGCGGAGTCTCGGAGACCGGCGTCCCGAAGTCGCACTGAGCGGTTCCTCTGCGACAGAGGCGCTGGCTGAAGCCCCCTCCCCCACGGGGAGGGGGCTTCGTCGTGTCGAGCTGGTCGCCGAGATCGCCGCGAGGGTGCCTACGACCTGAGCGGTCTGCACGGTGGACCTGGTGATCGTCCTGGGCGACGTCGAACGGCCGGCTGAGGACTCCCTCAGCCGGCGAGGGCCGAGCCGGCCTTCCAGGTCTCCCAGTCGACGTTCCAGTCGGTCCAGCCGTTCTGTGCCTCCAGCCCGCGGGGGCTGTTGGTGTAGACGACCACGTCGCCACGCTTGGAGTTCTGGTACAGCCACGAGGCGTCCGCGGTGCTCATGCCGACGCACCCGGCACTCACGTTGGCACGTCCCTGGGACCCGACGGACCACGGGGCGGCGTGGATGAACTCGCCGGAGTTCGTCACGCGCATCGCCCACTTCACGTCGCTCAGGTTGTAGTAGTCGGGGTCGTCCTCGGAGACGCCGGTGCTCGCGGCGTCCATGTCGACGGAGTCGAACTTCTCCATGATGACCTTGATGCCGTTGCGGGACTCCTTGCCCGAGCGTCCGGTGGAGACCGGCATGGTGCGCACGACCTGACCGTCCCTCTCCACCGTCATGGTGTGACGGGCGGTGTCGACGGTGGTGATGACGCGCGAACCGACCGTGAAGGAGACCTCCTGGTCCTGCTGACCGTAGATGCCGTTGCCGGCGGGCAGGCTGTTGACGTCGAGCGCGACCGTGACCTCCGTCCCGGCGGGCCAGTACTCCTTGGGGCGGTAGTGCACGACGTTGTCGCTGTACCAGTGCCACGAGCCCTCGACGTCGGCGTCGGTGCGCACGTGCATGTTCTTCTCGAACAGCTCGCGCTCGGTGACGGGGAGGTCGAACCGTACGACGATCGGCATGCCCACGCCGACCGTCTCACCGTCGATCGGCGAGACCGCCGGATAGGTCTGCTCGTCCAGCGAGAGGGCGACGGTCGTGAACGTCGCCTCGAAGGGGGTCTCGCCGTCGTCGTTGACGCCGGTCGCCCGTACCACGTAGACCGTGGCAGGCTCGAGCCGGTCGGTCGCTACCCACCGCTCGCCGCTGCCCTCGCCCTCGATGGTCTCCTCACCGTCCTCGCTCGTGACGCTGACGTCCTCGAGCGTGCCGTCGGTGGCGGTGAGCTCGACGAGCGTGTCGACGACTACGTCGGCGGCGTCGGCCTCGACGTTGGTCTGGAACGTGACGTCGACGGGCTCTCGCTCGACGACATCACGCACGGCGTCGGCGGAGCAACCGGCGAGCACGACTGTGCCCACGAGGACAGGCAGGACCAGGCGATTCACTCGATCAGGGTACGTGATCGAACCGCGCGGACCGAACCCGTGCCGTCAGTGAGCGTGCACACCCCGGTAGTACTCGAAGACCCAGCCCAGCACGGTGACGGTGCCGAAGACTGCGCCGATGATGAACAACCACCACCCGATGACGGTGCCGAGCACCATCGTGGCGAGGGTTCCCGCGGCGTAGAGCGGCCACCAGCTGTAGGGCGGGAAGAAACCCTGCTCGCCGGCACCGTCGGCGATCTCACCGTCGCTGCGGTCCTCGGGACGGTCGTCGATCTGCTTGGCGACCACGTAGAGGTAGAAGCCGAGCAGTGCGCACAGCAGGAACGTCATGACCAGCGCCGTCGTCCCGGTCCAGTCGGCGGTCAGGAACCAGTAGACCGGGGCGATGAAGGCGAAGAAGATGCCCGTGGAGGCGATGGTCCAGTACTCGACCTTCATCGATCAGCGATCCTTCGTCTCGTCGTGTCCGGTGACGTCGGCCTTGCCGTTCACGTCGGGCGCGTCGGCGAAGACCGAGTCCTCGTCGGGGTTGTGGATGAGCTCCAGCTCTGCGATCTCCGGGTGGTGCAGGTCGAACGCCGGGCTCTCGGAGCGGATGCGCGGCAGGGAGTGGAAGTTGTGCCGCGGCGGCGGCGATGAGGTCGCCCACTCCAAGGACCGGCCCCAGCCCCACGGGTCGTCGAGCTGCACGAGCGGCTTGGTTCGCGAGACCCAGACGTTGTAGAAGAACGGCAGGGTCGATGCTCCGAGCAGGAACGCACCGATCGAGGAGATCTCGTTGAGCGTCGTGAAGCCGTCGGTGGGCAGGTAGTCGGCGTAACGGCGCGGCATGCCCTCCACGCCGAGCCAGTGCTGCACCAGGAAGGTCATGTGGAAGCCCACGAACAGCAGCCAGAAGTGGATCTTGCCGAGCTTCTCGTCGAGCATCTTGCCCGTGAACTTCGGCCACCAGAAGTAGAAGCCGGCGAACATCGCGAACACGACGGTGCCGAAGACGACGTAGTGGAAGTGGGCCACGACGAAGTAGCTGTCGGAGAGGTGGAAGTCCAGGGCCGGCGAGGCCAGGATGACGCCCGTCAGGCCACCGAAGAGGAAGGTGACGAGGAAGCCGAGGGAGAACAGCATCGGGGTGTCGAAGGAGACGCTGCCACCCCATATCGTGCCGATCCAGTTGAAGAACTTCACGCCTGTCGGGATGGCGATGAGGAACGTCATGAAGCTGAAGAACGCGAGGTCGACGGCGCCGGTGACGAACATGTGGTGCGCCCACACCGCGACCGACAGCGCCGCGATCATCAGTGTGGCGGCCACCAGGCCGACGTAGCCGAAGATGGGCTTGCGGCTGAAGACCGGGAGGATCTCGGTCACGATGCCGAAGAACGGCAGCGCGATGATGTAGACCTCCGGGTGGCCGAAGAACCAGAACAGGTGCTGCCACAGGATCGGTCCGCCGGTGGCGGGGTCGAAGACGTTGGCCCCGAGCATCCGGTCCGCGGCGAGCGCCAACAGCGCTGCGGCGAAGATCGGGAACGCGATGATGACCAGCAGGCTGGTGACCAGGGTGTTCCAGACGAAGATCGGCATCCGGAACATCGTCATGCCGGGCACGCGCATGCAGAAGATCGTGGTGATGAAGTTGACCGCACCGAGGATCGTGCCGAGGCCCGCGAGCCACAGGCCCATGACCCACAGGTCACCGCCCATGCCGGGGCTGTGGACGCTGTCCGAGAGCGGGGCGTACGCGAACCACCCGAAGCTCGCCGCACCGCCGGGCACGAACAACCCGGCGACGACGATCGTGCCACCGAACAGGTACAGCCAGTAGCTGAACATGTTCAGGCGCGGGAAGGCGACGTCGGGCGCGCCGATCTGCAGGGGCATGATCACGTTCGCAAAGCCGAAGAACAGCGGCGTCGCGAACAGCAGCAGCATGATCGTGCCGTGCATCGTGAAGGCCTGGTTGTACGCCTCGTCGCTCAGCACCGAGGAACCGGGCTGCGCGAGGTGGGCGCGGATCGCGAGCGCCAGGATGCCGCCGACGATGAAGAAGAAGAACGACGTCACCAGGTACATGTTGCCGATCACCTTGTGATCGGTCGTCGTCAGCAGGATCACGGCGCGCTGGCCGAAGGAGGCCGAGCGGTCCGACCGGGGGGTCGCCTCGGTGCGCGACTCCTCGAAGGCAGTGCTGGTCGCCATCAGTCCTCAACTCCACTCTCGCTGTCGCCGAGGCCGGCGACGGTGTCCGCGCTGATCTGGCCTGCGGGCGAACCGGTCTGGCCGCGGGCCTGCAGGTCGCGCAGGTGGGCCTGGTACTCCTCGGGCGAGACCACGTTGACCCGGAAGATCATCCGGCTGTGGTAGAGCCCGCACAGCTCGGCGCACCGACCGGTGAAGGTGCCCTCGCGCGTCGGCGTCATGTCGAAGCGGTTCTTCTGCGGGCCCTCGCCGGGCACGACGTCCATCTTGAAGTAGAACTCCGGGATCCAGAAGGAGTGGATCACGTCGGGGCTGCGCAGCTCGAAGCGGACGGACTCGCCGACCGGGAGCGTGAGCTCGGGCAGGTTCTCGGTGTCGCCGAAGTCGAAGACGGGCTCGCCGTTGGTGGCCTCGGGCTCCAGGTAGTTGAACGTCCACTGCCACTTCGAGCCCACGACCTGGATGGTGTGGTCGGGGTTCTCGACGTCGGCGATGATCTCGTTCTGCGCCGTGACGGTGTGGAAGAAGAAGACGGCGACGATGACGATCGGTGCGATCGTGTACAGCGCCTCGATCGGCAGGTTGTAGCGCACCTGCGTGGGGATCTCGTCGTCGCTGCGACGGCGGTAGCGGACCGCGGCGTACATGATCAGCCCGAAGACGAGCAGGAAGATCACCAGGACGGCGATCCAGGTGCCGAGCCAGAGGTTCCAGACCGCGTCGCCGCGATCGCTCGCCGCCTGGGGCAGGGCGAGACGCATGATCTGGCTGTCGTCCATCTTGCCGCACGCGCTGAGCACGACGGCGGCCACGGCAAGGAGTACCGCGAGCTTTCTGCGACCCACGAGGCGCCTTTCTTCTCTGGGCGATCCGTTGTCCGGAGCACCGCCCGTTGACCAGGTCACTGTATCTTGAGGCGTGCCGTTCGGCTCAGGTGAGGGCACCCTTGCCTCGGCCCCCTGAAGGGGTGTCGTCACGGCAGGCTCAGCGCTGCGTCGACATCCTGCGCCGCGCTCTCGCCGTAGGCCCCGCGGATCCGGGCGACGAAGCCCTCCCGCGTGAGCGTGTACTCCTGGGTCCCCGTGGTCTCGACGACTCCGGCGGCGATCGTGCAACCGATCTGAGCGGCACGCTCGAGTCCGAGGCCGGCGGAGACACCGGCGAGGAACCCGGCGCGGAAGCTGTCGCCCACGCCCGTCGGGTCGACCGCCTCGACGTCGGGAACGGCCGCCACCTCGATGGGGTCGCCCTCGGCGGGGTAGACCGACACCCCGCCCTTGCCGCGGGTCACGACCCTGATGCCGACCCGGGACTGGACCTCCGCGGAGCTCCACCCGGTCTTCTTCTCGATCAGGGCCGCCTCGTAGTCGTTGCTGAACAGGTAGGCGGCGCCGTCGATCAGGTCGGCGATGAGCTCGCCGTCGGCCCACGCGAGCTGCTGCGACGGGTCGGCGGCGAAGGGGATCCCCTGCTCGCGGGCCGTACGCGTGTGACGCTGCATGCCGGCGGGGTCGTCGGGGCCGATCAGCAGCATGTCGATGGGACGGTCGGCGTGGATCGCCGCGACGTCGATGTGACGAGCCTCCGACATCGCACCGGGGTAGAACGTCACGATCTGGGCGTGGGCGTCGTCGGTCGTGATGGTGCACAGCGCCGTGTGGAGGGTCGGCGAGACGCGCAGGAGGCTGCAGTCGACGCCGGCGTCCTCGAGCCACGTCCGGTAGCCCTGGGCGGCGAAGTCGCTGCCGACGGAGGCGACGAGCGTGGGCCGGAGCCCCAGGGACCCGAGCGCGAAGCTGATGTTCGCCGCGCAACCGCCCCGGCGCACGTCGAGGTCCTCGACCAGGAACGACACGGCCAGCTTGTCGAGCTGGTCGGGCACGAGGGAGTCGGAGAACTTGCCGGAGAAGATCTGCAGGTGGTCCGTCGCGACGGACCCGGCGATGGCGAGGTGCACCCGCAGAACGATAGACGACGGCCTCCCGCCGGGGCGGGAGGCCGTCGTCGCTCGAGCGTCAGGGGTCAGTGGAAGGAGTCACCGCAGGCGCACGATCCCGTGGCCATGGGGTTGTCGATCGTGAAGCCCTGCTTCTCGATGGTGTCGACGAAGTCGATCGTCGCGCCGTGCAGGTACGGAAGGCTCATCCGGTCCACGACGACGTTCACGCCGTCGAAGTCGCGGATCTCGTCACCGTCGAGGGAGCGCTCGTCGAAGAAGAGCTGGTAGCGCAGGCCGGAGCAGCCACCGGGCTGCACGGCGATGCGCAGCGCGAGGTCGTCGCGTCCTTCCTGCGCCAGCAGGCTGCGCACCTTCTCGGCGGCACCGCCCGTGAGCGTGACGCCGTCGGCCGGCTTCTCGGTCTGGACTTCGGTGGTGCTGTCGACGCTCATGTCTTCTCCGTCGCTTCGGGGGTTACGTCCACGGGCGTCAACGTGCCCGTGCGCGAGTCTGTTCCCATCCTACGTGTCGTGACGAACGGTTCCACCCCACGCTCGCGTCGCGGTGTCACCGCGCCCACGTGCGCGCTACCCGCTCGGCCAGGTCGGCCAGGGCCGCCGCGGGGTCGAGGAGTGCTCGGTCGCGACCGAGGAGGTCGACGGTCCCGTAGGCGGACTCGACCCCCATCGCGCGCATCTCGCGAGACCCGACCGTCACCTCGCCGGCGAGCACGATGCAGGGTCGGGCCCGTGCTGCTGCGCAGGCCGCGACGCCGTGCACGACCTTGCCGGCGCGCGACGTGTGGTCGTAGCGGCCCTCGCCGGAGACCACCAGGTCGTGGGCCGCACAGGCCGCGTCGAGACCGACGACGTCACCGACGAGCTCGACACCCGGTCGCAGCTCGGCGCCGAGCAGGGCCAGCGCCAGCGCCTGCCCGCCGCCAGCCCCGGCGCCCTTGGCGTCGGCCACCCGTCGCTGAGACGGACTCGGCCCGCACAGGACGTCGACCCAGGCGTCGAGGACGCCGTCGACCTCCACGACGTCACCGTCGTCGAGCCCCAGGTCCGCGCCGGTGGCCCGCGTGGTGCCGAACATCCCCAGCAGCGGCAGGTCGACGTCGACCGCCGCGACGAGTCGCACCCCCTCGAGCCGGTCGAGCACGGGCTCCAGGTCGATGCGGCCGATGCCCCGCAAGGACCGGGGTCCCTGGTCGAGCGGGACGTCGGCGGTGGCACCGAGACCGGCCAGCAGACCCGCTCCCCCGTCGAGCGTCGCCGTGCCACCGAGACCGACGACGACCGTCGAGGCACCAGAGGAGACCGCGGCGTCGACGGCACGACCCACGCCGACGGAGGTCGAGCGCCACGGATCCGCGGCGGCGGCGAGCTGACGGCCGGTGGCTTCGGCGGCCTCGACGTAGGCGGCGCGCCCCGACCGGAGCACCGTCACCGGCGCGGCTCGACGCGCCAGGTCGGGGACCGTCAGGACGTCCACCTCCCCGCCCAGGACGGCGTGCACGGTCTGCGTGAATCCCGGGCCGCCGTCCGACATCGGCATCGCCACGAGGGCGTCGTCCGGCGAGGTCCGCTGCCAGCCGGCGGTGATCGCCCGCGCCGCCTCGGGGGCCGACAGGGTGCCGGAGAACGCGTCGGGCGCGACGAGCACCTTCATCGGCAGGTCCTGGACCGGCTCAGGCGTCGAGCCGCTGCTCGGTGGCCGCCAGCAGCACGCACGTGGCCAGGCCCTCCATCGCCGCGCGGAGGTCGGCCATGCTCGGGAAGGACGGCGCGATCCGGATGTTGCGGTCCCGGGGGTCGTGCCCATGGGGGAAGGAGGCGCCCGCCGGGGTCAGGGCGATGCCCGCCTCCTTGGCCAGGGCGACGACCCGTGAGGCCGTGCCGTCCGGGACGTCGAGGCTCACGAAGTAGCCGCCGGCCGGGTCCGTCCACGTCGCGACGTCGTGGCCCCCGAGCCGGTCCTGCAAGATCTCCTGGACCGCCGCGAACTTCGGGGCCAGGATCGCGCGGTGGCCGTCCATGTGGGCGTGGACGGCCTCGGCGTCCGGGAGGAGCCGGGCGTGGCGCAGGTGGTTCACCTTGTCCGGACCGATCGTGCGCTTGCCGATGAGGCCGGTGTACCAGGCGACGTTGTCGGCCGACGCGCCGAAGAAGCTCACCCCGGACCCGGCGAAGGTGATCTTGGAGGTGGACGCCAGGACGAACGGACGGTCGCCGTGACCGGCCCGCTCGCACAGCCCGAGGATGTCGGCGGTGGGCGTGCGCTCCTCGGTGAGGTGGTGCACGGCGTAGGCGTTGTCCCAGAAGATCCGGAAGTCGGGAGCGGCGGTCGGCATCTGCGCGAGCGCCGTGGCGACCTCGTCGCTCACGACCGCACCCGTCGGGTTGGCGTAGGTGGGCACGATCCACATGCCCTTCACGGCGGGGTCGGCGACCTCCCGCCGGACGGCCTCGACGTCGGGTCCGTCGTCGTGCATCTCGATCGCTCGCATCGTGATGCCGTACTGCTCGCAGATCGCGAAGTGGCGGTCGTAACCCGGCGCCGGGCACAGGAAGACGACCTCGTCCTCCTCGCCCCACGGGCGGGGCGACCCGACGACGCCCTTGAGCAGGCCGAAGACCACCAGGTCGTGCATGATCGCCAGGCTCGCGTTGTCACCGGCGACGACCTGCTCGGGCGGGACACCCATGAGCGGACCGAAGGTGGCGCGCAGGTCGGCGTTGCCGACCAGGCCCCCGTAGTTGCGGGTGTCGGTCCCGGCGGAGTCCCTGAAGTCCTGGCCGGGCTCCTCGAGCAGCGCCGAGGCGAGGTCGAGCTGGTCCGGCGAGGGCTTGCCGCGCGTGAGGTCGAGCGTCAGCCCCGCCTGCTGGAGCGCGGCGTAGGCCTGCTCCATCTCGGCGTGGAGGGTGCGGATCTCGTCGGCGCTTCGGCTCTGCAGGCTCACGCCGTCAGACTATCGGCCGCGTCGTCAGCGGGCCGTGTCGAGCCCGGGTGCTCCCCACAGGGCGAGCCAGCGCTCGAGGCGTTGCTCGATCGGCACGTCGCGCTCCGCGAGACTGCGCAGCTGGAGCTCCGCAGCGTTGTCGCGGCGCTGACCCGCGAGCGGGACGAACGGGTAGAAGGTGCCCTGCTTGAACAGGTAGACGAGAGCGGCGGGACCTCCGGCCGGCGTGGCGAGAAGGACCGTCGAGCACAGCAACGACGGCCCGTACCCGGCGTCGGCGAGCGCGGAGTTGGCGGCGTGCAGGTCGGTCACGAGCCCGGTGACGTCCGGACCGGGCCGCGTGACCGTGAGCCAGCGGTAGCCGTGGGCGTCGGTCGTGAGCGTGGTCCGCGCGGTGACGTCCGTGGCGATGACCTCGAGGACGCCGTCGACGACGGCGTCGTCGTGGGTGCCGTCGACGTCGCGGAAGCACACCGCCCCCTGTCCGGTGGCCGCGAACCCACCGGCCTGGAGCGTGATGGCCGCCTGCGGGAGCCCGAACAGGACGTCGAGGTCGGCCTGGGGCGGCTTGGTGCGCCCCAGCAGCGAGTCGAGCCAGCTCACATCGGCTCCGACAGCTCGGCGCCGACCTTCGCCAGGTTCTGCAGCCGCTGCTCCAGCGGCGGATGGGTGGACATGAGTGCGCCCATCGACTGACGGTTGATCGCCGGGGTGATGAAGAACGCGTTCATGGACTGCTTGTCGCGCAGGTCGTCGGTGGGGATGCGGCTCATCTCGCCACTGATCTTCGTGAGGGCCGAGGCGAGCTGGGAGGGTCGTCCCGTGAGGTAGGCGCCGCTGCGGTCGGCGCTGAGCTCGCGGTAGCGCGACAGGGCCCGCGTGAGCAGGTAGCTGACGAAGTAGACGACGACGCTGACGAGGAAGACCACGATGAACGGCGCACCGTTGCGGTTGCGCCCACCGAGGTAGAAGCCCCACCGGGTGATGAAGCCCGCGAGCAGACCGATGGACGACGCGACCGTCATCACCGAGACGTCGCGGTTCGCGATGTGGGCGAGCTCGTGCGCCAGCACGCCCTCCAGCTCCTCGGCGGTGAGCCGCTTCATGATGCCCGTCGTGACGCACACGGCGGAGTGGTTGGGGGTGCGGCCGGTGGCGAAGGCGTTCGGCATGTCCGTCTGCGCGACGGCCACCTTGGGCTTGGGCATGTCGGCCAGCACGCACAGCCGGTCGATCATGGCGTGCAGCTCGGGGGCCTGCTCGGGGGTGACGACCTTGGCGCCCATGGACTTCAGGGCGAGGGAGTCGGAGAAGTACCACTGCCCCAGCGACATCGCGAGCACGATGACGAGCCCGAAGGCGAAGTTCGTGGCGGAGATCAGCACGGCGCCGAAGACGACGTAGAGCAGCCCGAGCCCGAGTCCCACTCCCCCCATCCGCAGGCTCAGGCCGCGGTCACTGCGAAATCTGGTGCGGGCCATCGTCGGTCCCTCCGTCCAGCTCGGCGTCGAAGCGACGCTTCTCGATGTCCTCGATGCTCTCGCCCGGACGGGCGATGATCCCCTCGGCGACCAGCTCGTCGACGGCGTCGGCACGGGCCTCGAGCTCGCGCGTGTGTCGCTCGGCCTCGGCCATCTGCTGGTTGACCTGGCTCATCGAGGAGGTGATGCCGCTCCCGGCGCCGGTGACCTCCACCCGGGCGGTGGCCGCGGCATGCCGCGCGCGCAGGGTGTCCTTGCGCGTGCGGAAGTCCTCGATGGCGTCCTCCAAGGAGGTCGCGGCGTCGCCGAGCGCCGTCTCCTCGGCAGCGAGCGCGGCGTGCCGTTCCTGGAGGTCGGCGATGCCCGCCTCGAGGGTGACCTTGCGCCCGAGCACGGTCCGCGCCGCGGCGTCGTCACCGCGGGCGACGGCGTCGGCGGCCTGCTGGTCGAGCGCATCGGCCTGCGTCCGCATCTGTCGCAGCCGGACCTCGACGCGCTTGCGGCTCGTGGTCACGTCGGCCACGCCACGGCGGACCTGCTGCAGCTGCGCGAGCTGGCGCCGGTAGACGCCGTCGAGGTCCTCGGCGAGGTTCGCCTGGGCGCGAGCGCCGCGCTCGGCCCGGAACACGGCTCTGAGGCGCGCGGCGATACCCATGTCGCCAGGATACGGGGCCCGCGGGAGACCGGCGGCTGCCTAGTACCCTTGCCCCCGTGAGCGAGGAGAGCAGCAACGCCAAGGGCAAGCCGACCCCGAGTCGCAAGGAGGCCGAGCTCGCTCGCAAGAAGGCGATGAAGCAGCCGCTCTCTCGCCGCGAGCAGATGATGCGCGAGCGCGAGCGGCGCATGCGCGAGAAGCGCAAGACGCAGGAGGCCCTGCGCTCGGGCGGGAGCGACGACGCCTACCTCCCGCCGCGTGACCGTGGCCCGGTCAAGGCGCTGGTGCGCGACGTCGTCGACCGCCGCTTCAACGTCGCGGAGTACCTGCTCCCGATCCTGCTGCTCATCATCGTCCTGAACCTCCTCAACAGCACCGTCATCCAGGACCCGCAGGTCGACGCGTTCATCGTGCTGGCCTGGCTCGGTCTTGTGCTGCTGACGATCTTCGACGAGATCCGGATGGTGCGGGCGGTCAAGCAGGCCGTCGGCGACCGGTTCGGCGACGACGCCAAGCGCGGTACGACCGGCTACGCCGTCCTGCGCTCGACGCAGCTGCGTCGCTTCCGTCTGCCGAAGGTGCAGATCGCCCGCGGCGGGCCCCTTCGCGAGAGGTACTGAGCGAGAGGGCTCAGGCCGGGTGCAGCGACATCGGGCCGTAGACCTCGTCGGACCCGTCGAAGAGCCGCACCTGGTCCACGCCCTGCTCGAGCAGCTCGCCGAACGCCTCGCCCACCCACGACTCGGCGTCCGAACGGGTCTCGAACTCGGCGGAGCGCCCGGTCTCGCGTCCGTCGGCGGTCTCGTAGGTCCAGGTCCAGGCCATCGTCGTCTCCCTGTCTCGCTCAGGCGGTCGTGTTGTCCACGAACGGCGGTCTCACCACGATGAAGGGTTCCTGACGGCGCCGCACCTCGACCAGGACCTGGTCGCCCTCGCGCACCGAACGGTCCAGCAGCGCGAGACCGATGCCCTCGCGCAGCGTCGGCGAGAAGGTCCCCGAGGTGACCTCGCCGACCACCTCGGCGGTCTCGCCGTCGGCACCGACGGTCCGCACGGTCATGCCCGGTCGGGGAATCCCGCGCCCCTCGGCCCGGATGCCGCGCAGCAGGGGGCCGCTCCTGGCCTCGCGCTGGGCGACGAGGGCCTCCTTGCCCCAGAAGGTCTCCTTGTCCCAGCCCACGGCCCAGGCCGCGCGTGCCATGACGGGACTGATCTCCGCGGAGAGCTCGTGCCCGTGCAACGGGTAGCCCATCTCGGTGCGCAACGTGTCGCGGGCACCGAGACCGCAGGGCCGGATGCCGTGCTCGGCACCGGACTCCAGCACGGCGTCCCACACCGTCGCCGCCTCCTCCGCCCGCACGATCAGCTCGTACCCGCGCTCGCCCGTGTAGCCGGTGCGGCACACGATGGCCTCGACGCCTGCGACCCGTGACTCGACGAACGACATGTAGGCGTGGTCGACGGCGACGTCCATGGCGGCCAGGACGGCGTCGGCGGACGGACCCTGCAACGCCAGGACGGCGTACTCGCGGTGACGGTCGGTCACCTCGATGCCGGCGGGAGCCGCGGCACGCAGCCGCTGCACGACGCCCGCGGTGTTGGCGGCGTTGGGCACGAGGAGGACCTCGAACTCGCTGCGGACGTAGGCGATGAGGTCGTCGACCGTGCCGCCGCCTGCGTCGCAGCACAGCGTGTACTGCGCCTGCCCCGCACCGATGCGACGCAGGTCGTTGGTGAGGCAACCGTTGAGGAAGTCGATCGCGCCGCTGCCCTTGACGCTCGCCTTGCCGAGGTGGCTGACGTCGAACAGGCCGACCCGTTCGCGCACGGCGGCGTGCTCGGCGAGGACCCCGCCGTCGCCGGGGTACTCCAGCGGCATCGACCACCCACCGAACTCCGCCATCTTGGCACCGAGGGCCAGGTGCCGCTCGTGCAACGGCGAGTGCAGCAGGTCCATGACCCCCAACCTAGGGCATGGGTGCGCCACTACAGTGGCGGTCATGCTCGAGGTCACCGTCAGCACGTCCAAGCCCAGCACCGTCCGCGCCGACGCCCTCGTCCTCGGGGTGCGATCCGACGACGACGGCGCCGAGGTCTCCGAGGCTCTCGCCGCCGTCGGCTTCACCGGCAAGGAGGGTGAGACGGCCGTGTTCCCGGCCGGCGACTTCGGCAAGGTCCGCACCGTCGTCGCGGTGGGACTGCCGGCCGAGCCGACGGCCGAGCAGCTGCGCCGGGCCGCGGCGGTCGGGCTGCGCAAGGCCAGCGCCGCCAAGGCGTCCAGCGTCGCGATGGCGCTCCACCCGGCAGGGGTCGAGGAGGTCGGGGCGATCGCGGAGGGAGCGGGGCTCGGCGCCTATCGCTTCGACCGGTACAAGACGTCCGACGACGACTCGCGGACGAACATCGAGTCCGTCCAGGTGCTGACGCCGTTCGGCCGTCAGACGACCGCCACGGCAGCGGCCGAGCGGGCCGTCGTCGTCGCCCGAGCGGTCAACGCCGCCCGCGACTGGGTGAACACCGCGCCCGGCGACCTGCGCCCGCCGGCGTTCGCCGACGCCATCGCCGGTCTCGGCACCAAGGGCGTCGACGTCAGCGTGTGGGACGAGAAGCGCCTCGCCAAGGAGGGTTGTGGCGGACTCCTCGGCGTCGCGGCGGGTTCGGAGGTGCCGCCCCGCCTGGTGCGCATGACCTACTCCCCTGCCGGGGCGACGCAGCACCTGGCCCTCGTGGGCAAGGGCATCACCTTCGACTCCGGTGGACTGTCGATCAAGACCGGTCCCGGGATGCAGACCATGAAGATGGACATGGCCGGCGCGGCTGCCGTCGTCGCGGCGACCACCGCGATCGCCGAGCTGGGCCTCCCGGTCGCCGTCACCGCGTGGGCCTGCCTCGCCGAGAACATGCCCAGCGGGTCCGCCACACGCCCCGGTGACGTCCTCACGTTGCGCGGCGGACGCACCGTCGAGGTCCACAACACCGACGCCGAGGGACGCCTCGTCCTCGGCGACGGCCTGGCCCTCGCGGCGGAGTCCGACGCCGACCACGTCGTGGACGTCGCCACCTTGACGGGCGCCTGCCTGGTCGCCCTCGGCGAGCGCACGACCGGTGTGCTCGGCAACGACGACGACCTGCGCGAGCGGGTCCTCGGTGCCGCCGAGCTCGCGGGCGAGCCGATGTGGCCGCTGCCGATCCCCGAGGAGATCGGCAAGGCGGTCACCTCCTCGACGATCGCCGACGTCCGCCAGCACAATCCCAAGCCGTACGGCGGCACGCTCTACGCCGCTGCGTTCCTGCGCGAGTTCGTCGGCGAGAAGGCGTGGGCGCACCTCGACATCGCCGGTCCGGCGTGGAACGACGGAGGCGTCCGCGACTACACGCCGACCGGTGGTACGGGCGCTGCCGTGCGCACCCTCGTCCGCCTGGCCGAGGACCTCGCCGGCGCATGAGCCTCGCGTCCGGCACTGCGGAGGTCCTGCACCGCAGGCTCGCCGCGGAGCAGGCGGAGCGGCGGCTGCCGTCGGTGGCCGCGGCGCTGGTGCGCGACGGACGACGGGTGTGGTCCGCGGCGGTCGGCCACCCGTCCGGCCGGCCGGGGTCCACGGTCGCCGACACGGACACGCAGTACCGGATCGGCTCGCTGACGAAGACGTTCGTCGCCGTGCAGGTCATGCGGTTGAGGGACGAGGGCCTGATCGGTCTCGCCGACCCGATCCACCGCCACCTGCCCGACCTGGACCTCCCCGTCACGGTCGCCCAGCTGCTCAGCCACACGTCGGGTCTGCAGGCCGAGACCGACGGTCCGTGGTGGGAGCGGACGGCCGGTGACGACTGGTCGGCGCTGCGGTCCTCGTGCCGCCTGCTCCATGCGCCCGGCACGCGGTTCCACTACTCCAACGTGGGCTTCGGGGTGCTCGGCGAGCTCGTCGCGAGGCTGCGGGGGGCACCCTGGGCGGAGGTGGTGGCGGCGGAGGTCCTCGAGCCGCTCGACATGCGCCGCACGACGCCACGGCCGGTGTCGCCGACGGCGCCCGGCCTGGCGGTCCACCCGTTCGCCGACGTCCTGCACGACGAGCCGGAGCACGACGCGGTCGCGATGGCTCCCGCCGGTCAGCTGTGGTCGAGCGTCGACGACCTGTCCCGGTGGGCGGCCTTCGCCGCCGGCCACACCGCGGACGTGATCGACCCCGGGACCCTCGCCGAGTCGCAACGCGCCGTCGCCCTGTGGGACGACCCCACGAACGCATGGACCACGGCCCACGCCCTCGGCTGGCAGGTCAGCGTCAAGGACGGTCGACGCTTCGTCGGCCACGGCGGCTCGATGCCCGGGTTCCTGGCCCAGCTGCGGGTCGACGTCGAGTCCGGCGACGGCGTGGTGGTCCTCGCCAACGCGACCTCCGGGCTGGGTCCGCTCGCGGCCGACCTCCTCGCGCTGCTCGCCGAGCGGGAGCCGGCGGCCGTGACACCGTGGACGGCCTCGCGCGACCACCGGGACGACCTCGACCTGCTCGGGGACTGGTTCTGGGGCACCGCGCGCTTCCCGCTCACCCGACGCGGCGAGCACCTCGTGCTCGGCGAGCCGGGTGTCGGTCGCGGCGCCCGGTTCGAGCGCGACGGCGACGCCTGGCGGGGGCTGGAGGGCTACTACAGCGGGGAGCGCCTCGTGGTCCACCGCGACGGTGCGGGCGTCGCACGGCGCCTGGAGCTGGCGTCCTTCGTCTTCACGCGGACGCCCTACGACCCCGCCGGCGAGGTCCCGGGCGGCACGGACGGCGGCTGGTCGTGAGCCTGTGGCACGACTACACGCGAGCTCGTCCCGAGCACGTCGGCGAGGAACCGGCGCGCGGCCCGTTCGGCGACTCCCCCGCGCTGGCCGACGAGCTGCTCGCGCTCGTCGTGGCCGGTGTCAAGCGCGCCACGTCCGGGCCTCCCGACCCTGCCGACCCCGTGCGCGTCGGCGGACCGGCCGACTGGACTGCGTCGACGACGAGTTCGCCCACGACGAGGGCGAGGACGACCGCACCCGCGCGTCGTGGTTGCGCGAGCACCGACGGTACGTGCGTCGCGTGCTCGGCCGCCGTGACGACGCCGATGTCGACGGCGTCGAAATCGTCTTCGAGCGGTTCGCGGTCGTGTGGCCGCCGGAGGTCGCCGATCCGCTCACGTGAGCCCGAGGGTCTCCGCGGCTGACTCCACCTGGTCCCACTCGGTCCTGTCCCCGCCACGACGGTCGGGGTGAGAGCGCACGCGCGCCTGCTTCCACCACTGACGCAGCGTCTGCTCGTCGGGTCGGCCGGGGGCCGTCGACTCCACGCCTGCGGAGACCTGCAGCGTCACGATCGCGTCACGCTCGGCCGACGACAGCGGACGGCCGGCGGACGGCCGGGACGCACGACCGGCAGGGCCGGTCCCTGCGGAGGTGCCGGACTGCCGCGCCTTCTGCCGGACCGCGTAGTCACGCATGCGCTGCGGGTACCCGGTGCGGTTGGCGTCGTAGATCGGTATGGCGGCCTTGCGGGCGAAGTCGGCGGCGGCCTTCGGCGAGGCGACCCGGCGGCGCAGGGACTCGCCGTCGGAGGCGACGAGCACCACGGTCGTCTCCGAGACCGTCGTGCGTGGCTCGACGTAGGCCTCCACGCCGCGTCGCGAGGCGACCCAGTCACGCATCGTCGCCAGGTCGTCGCGGGTCGCGCGACGGTCTCCGGTGCCTCGTCGTCGGCCGAACAGTGCCATGCGCACAGTGTGCCGGACCCCCGGTCGCAGCCCTTCTCGTCCCTACTCGCGAGTCGCTCACCCGGGTGGTGGGACCCACCACCCTGGTGACAAGATGACAGGAGACCATCCACGAGGAGGAACAGTGGCCGACGGCGCTGCGGACAACACTTTCGACATCGTCATCCTGGGGGGCGGCAGCGGCGGGTACGCGTGCGCACTGCGAGCGGTCCAGCTCGGCCTGAGCGTCGCGCTCGTGGAGAAGGGCAAGCTCGGCGGCACCTGCCTGCACAACGGCTGCATCCCCACCAAGGCCCTCCTGCACGCCGCCGAGGTCGCCGACAACACACGTGAGTCCGAGACCTTCGGCGTCAAGGCCTCCTTCGAGGGCATCGACATGCCGGCGGTCAACACGTACAAGGACGGCGTCATCGAGCGCCTCTACAAGGGTCTGCAGGGACTCATCAAGTCCGGTGGGATCACCGTCGTCGAGGGTGAGGGCAAGGTCGTCTCCGCCGAGGGCGGCGGCGGCACCGTCGAGGTCGACGGCACCCGCTACACCGGCAGGAACCTCGTGCTGGCGACCGGCTCGTACCCGCGCACCCTGCCCGGTCTGGAGATCGGCGGCCGGGTCGTGACCAGCGACGAGGCCCTCGGCATGAGCGAGGTCCCGGACAGCGTCGTCATCATCGGCGGCAGCGTGATCGGCGTGGAGTTCGCGTCGGTCTGGCGCTCCTTCGGCTCCGAGGTCACCATCGTCGAGGCGCTGCCGAATCTCGTCCCGCTGGAGGACCCCGCTCTCTCCAAGCTCCTCGAGCGCGCCTTCCGCAAGCGCAAGATCGCCTTCAAGACCGGCACCAAGTTCACCGGCGTCGAGCAGACCGACAACGGCGTCACCGTCTCGCTGGAGAACGGCGACACCCTCGAGACCGACCTCGTCCTCGTGGCGGTCGGACGCGGACCCCGGTCCGAGGGCCTCGGCTTCGAGGAGGCCGGCATCACGGTCGACCGCGGCTGGGTCCCCACCGACGAGCGGCTGCGCACGAACGTCGACGGCGTCTTCGCCGTGGGCGACCTCGTCCCCGGCCTCCAGCTGGCGCACCGCGGCTTCGCCCACGGCATCTTCGTGGCCGAGGAGATCGCGGGTCTGGACCCGATGCCCGTCGTCGACTCCGGCATCCCGCGCGTCACCTACTGCGAGCCCGAGGTCGCCTCGGTCGGTCTCACCGAGCCGCAGGCCAAGGAGAAGTACGGCGAGGTCGAGACGGTCGAGTACAACCTCGGCGGCAACGGCAAGAGCCAGATCCTCGCCACGGCCGGCGTCGTGAAGCTCGTGCGGGAGAAGGACGGACCCATCGTCGGCGTCCACATGATCGGCTCGCGCTTCGGCGAGCAGATCGGCGAGGGCTCGCTCATCGTCAACTGGGAGGCCTACCCCGAGGACGTCGCCCAGTTCATCCACGCCCACCCCACGCAGAACGAGTCCCTGGGCGAGGCCGCACTGGCCCTCGCCGGCAAGCCCCTGCACTCCCACGCCTGAGACGAAGGACCCACCATGGCAACCGAAGTCACCCTTCCCGAGCTCGGCGAGAGCGTCACCGAGGGCACCGTCACCCAGTGGCTCAAGAGCGTCGGCGACACCGTCGAGGTCGACGAGCCCCTCCTGGAGATCTCCACCGACAAGGTCGACACCGAGATCCCCTCCCCCGTCGCCGGCACCCTGCTGGAGATCAAGGCCGACGAGGACGAGACCGTCGAGGTCGGCGCCGTGCTGGCGCTGATCGGCGACGCCGACGAGTCCGGCGCCGACTCAGGCGACGACGAGGCCCCCGCCGAGCCGGAGGAGACCACCGACACCGAGGTCGAGGAGTCCGAGGCCGACGGTGACGCCAGCGGTCCGGCGACCGACGCCGACCACGGCGCCGACGAGGAGGGTGAGGTCCGCAACGCCGAGGGCGAGGAACCGCACCTGGAGACGAAGAGCACCGGCTCCGGCACCGCCGTCACGCTGCCCGAGCTCGGCGAGAGCGTCACCGAGGGCACCGTCACCCAGTGGCTCAAGAGCGTCGGCGACACCGTCGAGGTCGACGAGCCCCTCCTGGAGATCTCCACCGACAAGGTCGACACCGAGATCCCCTCCCCCGTCGCCGGCACCCTGCTGGAGATCAAGGCCGACGAGGACGAGACCGTCGAGGTCGGCGCCGAGCTGGCCATCATCGGCGACCCCGACTCCGCGGACTCCGGATCAGGTTCCGACGACTCCGCCGGCGAGGATGCTGGGCAGAAGCCGTCCGAGCCCGAGGGCGACCCGGCTCAAGACCCCGACCAGGCCGAGGCCGTCGAGGAGGCTGCGGAGCAGGAGAAGCAGGCACCGTCGCAGGAGGCAGCCCAGTCCTCGAGCGGCCAGTCCTCGAGCAGCCAGTCCTCGAGCAGCGAGTCCTCCTCCAACGGCACGGGCTCGGCCACGCAGGGCGGCGGCGACACCTACGTCACCCCGATCGTGCGCAAGCTGGCCAAGCAGCACGGCGTCGACCTCGACAGCCTGAGCGGCAGTGGCGTCGGTGGGCGCATCCGCAAGCAGGACGTCCTCGACGCCGCCGAGAAGGCCAAGGGGGCTGCGTCCGAGACGCAGACCTCCGCACCGCAGCAGTCCGCTCCGTCGTCGGCCCCGGCCGAGGAGTCGCCGCTGCGCGGCAAGACCGAGAAGCTGAGCCGCCTGCGCAAGATCATCTCCTCGCGCATGGTGGAGTCGCTGCAGACCTCGGCCCAGCTCACGCAGGTGCACGAGGTCGACGTCACCGAGGTCGCGCGTCTGCGCGCCAAGCACAAGGACGCGTTCGCCGAGCGCGAGGGCGTCAAGCTGACGTTCCTGCCGTTCTTCGCCAAGGCCGCGATCGAGGCGCTCAAGGCCCACCCGAAGGTCAACGCCCAGCTCGACCTCGACGAGGGCACCGTGACCTACCCGGCCGGTGAGCACCTCGGCATCGCGGTCGACACCGAGAAGGGCCTGATCGTCCCGACCATCAAGGACGCCGGCGACCTCTCGATCGCCGGACTGGCTCGCAAGATCGCCGACTCCGCCGAGCGGACCCGGACGAACAAGATCGGTCCGGACGAGCTGTCGGGCGCGACCTTCACGATCACCAACCTCGGCAGCAACGGTGCCCTCTTCGACACGCCGATCATCAACCAGCCGCAGGTCGCGATCCTCGGCGTCGGTGCGGTCGTCAAGCGTCCGGTGGTCATCACCGACGCGAACGGCAGCGACAGCATCGCGGTGCGCAGCATGGTCTACCTGGCCCTGACCTACGACCACCGCATCGTCGACGGTGCCGACGCGGGACGGTTCCTGACCTCGGTCAAGGAGCGGCTGCAGGGCGGCGGCTTCGAGTCCGAGCTCGGGTCCTGAGCCGCTGATGCACGTCGTCGTCGCCGGCGCGTCCGGCTTCCTCGGGACCGCTCTCGTGGCACACCTGCGCGAGCAGGGTCACGAGGTCACCCGGCTGGTGCGCGGCGAGGCGACGTCGGCGGACGCGTCCTCCTGGGACCCGGCCGCGGGACGGATCGACGGCACGCTCGTCGGGCGGGCCGACGCGGTCGTCAACCTCTCCGGCGCCTCGATCGCCCGGTGGCCGCGCACCGAGAAGTACAAGCGGGTGCTGTGGGACTCGCGGGTCGACTCCACGACGACGATCGTCAAGGCGATCGTCCAGGCCGACACCGGCACCGCGCTGTTGTCCTCCTCGGCCATGGGCATCTACGGCAGCGAGCGCGGGCAGGAGCGGCTGAGCGAGGACGCCGCGCAGGGCGACGGCTTCCTGGCCGACCTGTGCCGAGCATGGGAAGGGGCGACGACCCCGGCCAGGGAGGCCGGGCACCGGGTCGTCTTCCTGCGCACCGGACTGCCGCTGCACCGTGACGGCGGCATGCTCAAGCCCTTGCTCCCGGCGTTCAAGGCCGGGCTCGGCGCCCGGCTCGGCGACGGCCGCCAGCTGATGTCGGTCCTGGCGCTGCACGACTGGGTCCGGGCGGTGACGCACCTGCTCGAGCACGACGACCTGAGCGGGCCGTTCAACCTCTCGCTGCCCGAGCCGGTCACGAACGCCGCCTTCACCGACGCGGTCGGGGACGCGCTCTCGCGTCCCACCGTCCTCGTGGCGCCGCGGTTCGCCCTGCGGACCGTGCTGGGCGCGCTCGCCGACGACCTGCTCGGGTCGGTCGGCATGGTGCCGCAGTCGCTGCTCGACTCCGGCTTCCGCTTCGAGCACGCCGACCTCCACAGCACGGTGCGTGCCGCCGTCGCCTGACCCGTCCGCACGGCATCGGACTCAGCGAGCCGCAGCGATCCGCCACCCGTCGTCGGTGCGAGTCAGGGTGATGCTCCGTGCGACGGGCTCGGGGGCCGGAAGCAGTCGCCAGCGTCCACGATCGTCGACCACCCACGTGGGGCCGAGCACCTCGACCACGTCGAGCACCGTCGACGACTCGCCCGCGTGCCGCGCCTCGCAGACCAGCCGGTGCAGGGCCGCTCCACGGATCCGGAGCCCGCGCTCGCGGTAGGAGGCGATGACGGCGGCGTCGGCGGCGCGGCCCGCCGTGCCGGCGTGCACCTGGTTCAGGGACCGCGGGTCGCCGGCGGCGAGCGCCTCGACGCGCAGGGCGTCGAGCCCGCCGAGGCGCAGGCAGTGCTCGTCGGCGTCGTCGGTACCCACGAGGGTGCTGAGGATCGCCGCCACCTGCACCAGCCACTCGGTCACACAGCCAGCGTGCGCACTCCGGCGACGTGGGGCCAGTCCTCGTCCACAGGCGTAGGCTGGCGAGGTGCACGAGCTGACGATCGTCGAGGGGCGCTACGGAGATCGCGCCCTGGACTACACCGAGGCGTGGGACCTGCAGCGGTCGCTGCACGAGCAGCGGGCGGCGGACGAGATCGGGGACACCGCGCTGTTCCTGGAGCACCCGCCGGTCTACACCGCCGGCAAGCGCACCGAGCCGCACGAGCGGCCCGTCGACGGCACCCCCGTCGTCGACGTCGACCGGGGCGGCAAGATCACCTTCCACGGACCCGGGCAGCTCGTCGGCTACCCGATCACCCGGCTGCCGTCGCACGTCCTCGTGGTCGACTACGTCCGCCGGGTGGAGGAGGCACTCATCCGGGCGGTGGCCGACGTCGGACTGACCGCCGGCCGCGTCCCGGGTCGCTCGGGGGTCTGGTTCGCCGCCGGCGGTGGTCGTCCCGAGCGCAAGGTCGCGGCGATCGGCATCCGGGTGGCGCGTGGCGTCACCATGCACGGCTTCTCCCTCAACGCCGACGTCGACCTCGCCTGGTACGACCGGTTCGTGCCGTGCGGGATCGCCGACGCCGGCGTCACCACCTTGTCCGTCGAGCTCGGTCGGACGCTCGGCGTCGAGGAGGCCGCCGGCCTCGTGCGCCCTCACCTGGTCGAGCTGCTCGCCTGGGGTCCCTACACGCCGTCCCCAGACGTGACGGACACCGACGTGACGGACACCGGCGTGACGGACACCGACGCGACGGACCCCGGCACCGACGCTCGTGGGCGCGGTTCCGGGGTCCCGGTTCTCGGCCTCAGTCGGCCGACATCGTGAGCGCCTCGCGGTAGGAGATCTTGTCGCCCGTCCGCAGCAGGGTGCGCTCGTAGACGCGAGCCGCGACGCGGATGATCAGCACCATCGCGACCACCGTGCCCGCGATCGCCACCGCGGTCTGCCACAGCGGGACGGCCTCCTGCGCCATGCGTGCTGGCATCACCATCGCCGAGACGATGGGAGACATCGACACGACCTCCTGGACCGTGCTGTTGCCGAAGAAGAACGCGAAGTACGGGATGAACAGCAGTGCCTGTGCCGGTGCCGTCGTCGACTGCAGGTCCTGCTGTCGCGACGCGAGTGCCCCGGCGACGGCCCACAGGCTCGCGAGCGCCATGAAGCCGAGCACGAAGAACACGACGTACCAGGCGATGGCGCCACCCACCCGTTCGAGGCCGGCGTCGATGCCAGAGACGGCCAGGCCAAGGGCTCCGGCCGCGAGGTAGAGGACGACCTGGCCTACCGCGATGACCGTGTGCCCGGCGATCTTGCCCCAGAGCAGGTCCCGGATCGGGACGGTCGCAGCGAGGATCTCGACGACGCGGCTCTCCTTCTCCTGGGCCACGGCCCCGGCGATCATCATCCCCGAGCTGATGGCGATGAGGAAGAACACGATGATGAAGACGAATCCGGTCGCGGTGCCCAGCCCGTCGTCCTCGTTGGCGTCGAGGAGACGCTCGGGCACCTCCGTGCCCTGCTCGAGGTCGGCGAGGTCGACCCCGGCCTCGGCGGCGTTGGACTGCAGTGCCGTGGTGCTCGCCGCGGCGGTGAGCGCTCCGGCGAGCTCGCTCGGCACACCGTCGTCGCCGACGATCTCGAAGCCCGGGTCGGTGCTGAGCAGCGCCGCGTCGGCGTCGCCGTCGGTGACCGCCCGCTCGGCTGCAGCGGTGTCGTCGACGCGCAGGACCTCGATCGTCAGGCGGTCGTTCGTGGCCTGGCCGACCTGCTCGGCGGACTCGACCACCTGGGCGGCCGGGTCGTCGACGACGGCCACCGTGCGGTCCTGGGGCCGGTCGGCGAAGTAGCCTGCCGCGACGATGCCGACGACGATCACGAGCACCGAGATGGCCGTCGTGATCAGGAAGGACTTGCGACGAAGGACGGTGCGCACCTCGTTCTCGGCGACGAGGCGCCAGGCGGGTGTGCTCGGCGTGGTGTCGGTGGTGCTCATCGGGTGACCTCCCGGAAGATCTCGGACAGCGGTGGACGGGCTCGAGCGACCTCGACGACGGGCGCCCGCTCGACCACCAGACGGGTCAGCTCGGTCGCGTCGAGGCCCTCGAGGTCGACGAGTGCCGTGGTGCCGTCGACGTCGAGGACGTCGAGCCCTCGGACGTCGCGCAGCCAGGCGGCGTCGCTGGACGCGAACTCGACCCGGTAGCGGTCGGCGCCGCGGCTGCGCAGCTCCTCGACCGATCCGGACGCCACGACGCGACCGGCGGACAGGACGATCAGGTCGTCGCACAGCCGCTCGACGAGGTCGAGCTGGTGGCTGGAGAACAGCAGCGGCAGGTCGGCGGCCTCGCGCGCGAGCAGGTCGACCATCGTGTCGACGGCGACCGGGTCGAGGCCGCTGAACGGCTCGTCCAGGATGAGGGCGCTCGGCTCGTGGACCAGCGACGCGGCGATCTGGACCCGTTGCTGGTTGCCCAGGGACAGCGCATCGAGGATGTCGTCGGCGCGATCGGCGAGGGAGAAGTGCTCGAGCAGCTCGTCGACCCGTTCGGTCGCGCGGGCGGCGCTCATCCCGTGCAGCCGCGCGAAGTACCGCAGCTGCTCCCCGATCGGGGACCGGGGGTACAGCCCGCGCTCCTCCGGCATGTAGCCGAAGGCACGACGGTCCTGCGCGGTGATGGGGGCGTCGTTCCAGAGGACCTCACCGGCACTCGGGGCGAGCACTCCCATGATCATGCGCATCGTGGTGGTCTTGCCCGCGCCGTTCGCGCCGACGAAGCCGGTGGTACGGCCCGGGCGTACCGAGAAGGACACGTCGTCGACGACGGTCGTCTCGCCGTAGACCCGGCTGAGGTGGTTGACGGTGATCATGGTGACCACGCTAGGAAGTCGCACACCCGACGTCATCGGCCACGGGGACGAACCAGCCCTCGTCCCCGCGACGGAGGCGTGCCGGTCCGCAGGTCAGTCGGCGTCGTCCATCAGCCCGGACTCGTGGGCGAGGATCACCGCCTGGACCCGGTCCCGGGCCTGGACCTTGGCCAGGATGCTCGAGACGTGCGACTTGACGGTGGCGCTGCTGACGAACAGTCCTGCGGCGATCTCCGCGTTGCTCTGCCCCCTCGCCATGGCGACGAGCACGTCGCGCTCGCGATCGGTGAGGGTCTCCAGGCGCGGGTCGCGCTCTCGCGGCGCCCGCGAGGTCGAGCGCTCGATGACCCTCTGCGTCACCTCGGGTGCGAGCAGGGAGTGCCCCTCTCGGCCGATGGCCTGGACGAGCTCGTCGGGTGGGCAGTTCTTCAGCAGGAAGCCGCTCGCACCCGCCTCGAGCGACGCGAACAGGTACTCGTCGTCGTCGAACGTCGTGAGGATGACGACGCGGGTGGCCGGATGCTCGGCGACGATGCGCTCGGTGGCCGCGATGCCGTCCATGTCCGGCATCTGCACGTCCATGAGGACGACGTCCGGCGCCAGCTGCGCGACCTTGCGGACGGCGTCGGCACCGTCGCGCGCCTCACCGACGACGACGATGTCGTCCTCGACGTCGAGGATCATGGCGAAGCCCTTGCGGATGAGCTCCTGGTCGTCGACGAGGAGCACCGAGGTGCGATCGGTCATGGTTGCTCCTGGGTCGTCGGCGGGGAGGACGTCGGGTCGAGCGGGATGCGCACACGCACCCGGAAGCCTCCCGTCGGTCGGGGACCGACCTCGGACTCGCCGCGGTGCATCGCGGCCCGCTCGGCGATCCCGGTCAGGCCGAACCCGCCGGAGGGTCCGGCACCGGCTGAGCTCCCGCGACCGTCGTCCAGCACCTCCACCTCGACGCTCGGCCCGGCACGCCCGTCGTCCTCGACGTCGGACCCGAGGTGGCGGACCGTGACCGTGACCGTGCGCGCGCCGGCGTGACGCTGCACGTTCGTGAGCGCCTCCTGCACGATGCGGTAGAGCGTCAGCCCGATGGTCGCGGGGACGTCGTGCGGCTCCCCCACCACCCGCAGGCTGGTCTCGGGACCCTCGACGGACGCGACGAGGTCGGTGAGGTCGGCGAGGCCCGGTTGCGGACCCCTGCCGCCTGCCGTGTCGTCGGCCTGACGCAGCAGGCCGACGAGCTGGTGCATCTGGCTGACGGCCTGTCGCGAGGACGCTGCGATCGTCTCGAGGGCCGACTCGGCCGCCTCGGGCTTGCGGTGCAGCAGTCGTGCGGCCCCGGCGGCCTGCACGCCGATGCCGCTCACGTGGTGGGCCACGACGTCGTGCAGGTCGCGGGCGATGCGGATCCGCTCGCCCTGGACCGCGCGCAGCCGCTCCTGCTCGTTCTGCTCCCGCTCGCGCCGCATCTGCTCGGCGATGTGGCTGCGCCGGCGTGCGCTGAGCCAGGCCGCCTGCCCCCACGCGATGGCCCCGAAGAAGTAGACGATGTTGATGGCGATGCTGTAGACGATGATCGCCACGTGGGCGGGCAGCAGCCCCGGGTCGTCCGCGAGGTTCATGCCCTCGGGCTCGCGCAGCACCCACAGCAGCCAGCCGAACATCCCGAGGAGGACGACCACCGTCAGGATCCTCAGCTCCCGCGGACGACGCGACCACGCCCAGGCCGAGTAGAGCGCGGCGAACAGCGTCATCTGGATGGTGAACACGACCCCCAGCTGCTCGAGCCGCTCGCCCACCACCACGAAGACCACGGACTGCACGACCAGGACCGTCAGCGGGAACCGCCGCCGACCGGCCAGCACGAGACCGGCGACACCGAACCAGAGGAAGGCCTCGACGCCTCGCCAGCCGAGCTCGGCACCGGACGCGCTGCGGAAGAGCTCCACGGACGCCATCGCCACGAGCGCGGTGACGACGCCGATCACGACATCGACCCTCACCTGCGCGCGCGTCGGGGCCGGGCGCGTCCAGGACCTGTCGAGCATCGTCACGTGCGAGAGCCTAGGCGACGAGGCGTACGCTGGACGGGTGACCATCGCACCCGAAGGACGCAAGCTGCTGCGGCTCGAGGCACGCAACGCCGAGACCCCCATCGAGAAGAAGCCGGCCTGGATCAAGACCCGGGCGAAGATGGGCCCGGAGTACAACGAGCTGATGAATCTCGTCAAGGGCGAGGGGTTGCACACGGTCTGCCAGGAGGCCGGTTGTCCCAACATCTTCGAGTGCTGGGAGGACCGGGAGGCGACCTTCCTCATCGGTGGTGAGCAGTGCACGCGTCGGTGCGACTTCTGCCAGATCGACACGGGCAAGCCCGCTCCGCTCGATCGTGACGAGCCGCGCCGCGTCGCCGAGAGCGTCCAGAAGATGCAGCTGCGCTACTCCACGATCACCGGCGTGGCCCGCGACGACCTCCCCGACGGCGGCGCGTGGCTCTACGCCGAGACGGTCCGCAAGATCCACGAGCTCAATCCCGAGACGGGCGTGGAGAACCTGATCCCGGACTTCAACGGCAAGCCCGAGCTGCTCGAGGAGGTCTTCGACTCCCGCCCCGAGGTGCTCGCGCACAACGTCGAGACGGTGCCGCGCATCTTCAAGCGCATCCGACCGGCCTTCCGCTACGACCGCTCGCTGGACGTCATCACCCAGGCGCGCGACTACGGCCTGGTCACCAAGAGCAACCTGATCCTCGGCATGGGCGAGACCCGCGAGGAGGTCAGCCAGGCGTTGCGCGACCTCCACGACGCGGGCTGCGACCTCATCACGATCACCCAGTACCTGCGCCCTTCGCCGCGCCACCACCCGGTCGAGCGCTGGGTCAAGCCCGAGGAGTTCGTCGAGCTCAAGGACGAGGCCGACGAGATCGGCTTCGCCGGCGTCATGTCGGGACCGCTCGTGCGTTCCTCCTACCGCGCCGGGCGCCTCTACCAGCAGGCCGTCGAGCGTCGGGAGTCCAGCGGCGAGGTCGTGCTGCACCACGGCGCCTCCGCCGCCGGCGACTGACCGTAGACTGACCGCCATGTCCTCCCCCGCACCCGCCCCCGAGAAGGGCCGCCTGCGCCAGATGCGGCAGGCCTACCGCCTGACCAAGCGGACCGACAAGCGCATCGGCCTGATCCTGCTGGCCTGGTTCGTTGGCGTCGCCGCCGCGACCGGAGCGTTCGGGTACCTCGTCTTCGGCACGCACTGGCTGAGCATCGTCAGCACGACGCTGTTCGCCCTGCTGTCGGGCCTGCTGGCCGTGCTGATCGTCTTCGGTCGTCGCGCCGAGCGCTCGATGTACGCCCAGGCCGAGGGCCAGGCGGGAGCAGCGGCGGGTGCCTTGCAGATGCTGCGGCGCGGATGGCTGGTCAAGCCGGCCGTCGGGTTCACGAAGAGCCAGGACGTCGTCCACCGTGTCGTCGGACGTCCCGGCGTCGTCCTGATCGGCGAGGGCTCCAGCAGCGGGCGGGTGCAGAACCTCCTCGTCGCCGAGCGCAAGAAGCACGCGCGCATCGTGGGCGAGGAGATCCCGGTGACCACGATCGTCGTCGGCCGCGGCGAGGGCGAAGTGCCCCTGCCCAAGCTCCTCAAGCACGTCAAGAAGCTGCCGAAGAAGATCAAGCCGGGCGAGCAGACCGCCGTCGTCAACAAGCTGAAGGCCCTCGACGCGATGCGTCCGGCCGCCCCCATGCCGCGCGGGCCCATGCCCACCAGCGTCAAGGGCGCCCGCAAGATGATGCGCGGCTGAGGCCGTCGGTCAGACCCTGACGACCCGCGACGTCGAGGCGATGTCGTGGAACCCGCGTCCCTCGTCGTTCTGCAGCAGGGCGGGCACCGCGAGGCAGAGCAGCGCCGTGCGCACGGCCGCGCGCACCAGCCCGATGGGCCGACCGTCGGGCCCCTCGACGCGCATCCCCAGCAGCCGCTTGCCGATCGTGTATCCCAGCAGCCCCGTCAGCACCCACACCTGCACGAAGAACATGCCGAGGTTCCAGAGCGGGTTGACGCTCCCCTCGCCGGACAACGGCGACCCCGTCAGCAGCGCGACGCTCAGCAGCGCCACGAACCAGTCGATGATCAGGGCCAGCAGACGTCGACCGAGGGAGACCGTGGACACGCAGCGAGCCTAGCGAGTGGCCGGGCGACCTCGCCGGTCGACTTGTAACATGCCGGAAACAAAGCGGTGACGGTCGGGAAACTGCCTGTCCCTACTGTCGTCGTCAGCAGTGTCACCACTGTGCACCCGCCGTGTTCGACTAACGACGCCACTGACCGTGGCCGAGGAGGCCCCATGTTCGGCAATGCCGACGAGTTCTTCAAGTTCGTCAAGGACGAGGGGGTGGAGTACCTCGACGTCCGTTTCACCGACCTGCCCGGCATCCAGCAGCAGGTCACGCTGCCGGCATGGACCTTCGACGCGTCGGCCGCGGAGAACGGCGTCGCCTTCGACGGATCCTCGATCCGCGGCTTCCAGAGCATCGACCAGTCCGACATGGTCCTGTTCCCGGACTTCGGCACCGCCTACGTGGACCCCTTCAAGACCCGCAAGACCATCGCGATGGACTTCTTCGTCCACGACCCGATCACCGGCGAGGCCTACTCGCGCGACCCCCGCAACATCGCGCGCAAGGCGGAGGCCTACCTGGCCACCACCGGCATCGGCGACACCGCCTTCTTCGCCCCCGAGGCGGAGTTCTACATCTTCGATCGCGTCAACTACGGCACGAGCGCCAACAAGTCGTTCTACGAGCTGCAGTCGGTCGAGGCCGCCTGGTCCACCGGCGACGAGGTCGTCGACAACCGTGGCTACAAGGTCCGCTACAAGGGTGGCTACTTCCCCGTCGCGCCCACCGACACGCTCGGTGACCTGCGCAACGACATGATGAGCAACCTCGCCGAGGCCGGTCTCGTCCTCGAGCGCGGCCACCACGAGGTCGGCACCGCCGGCCAGGCCGAGATCAACTACAAGTTCGACACGCTGCTCAAGGCCGCCGACGACGTCATGAAGTTCAAGTACATCGTCCGCAACACGGCGTGGGCCGCGGACAAGACGGTGACCTTCATGCCGAAGCCGATCTTCGGCGACAACGGCTCGGGCATGCACGTGCACCAGTCGATCTGGAACGACGGCAAGCCGCTGTTCTACGACGAGGCCGGCTACGGCAGCCTCTCGGACACCGCGCGCTACTACATCGGCGGCATCCTGAAGCACGCGCCGAGCCTGCTGGCCTTCACGAACCCGTCGGTCAACAGCTACCACCGCCTGGTGCCGGGCTTCGAGGCGCCGATCGCGCTCGTGTACTCCGCGCGCAACCGCTCCGCCTGCGTCCGCATCCCGATCACCGGTGCGAACCCCAAGGCCAAGCGCATCGAGTTCCGTTGCCCCGACCCGTCGGCCAACCCGTACCTCGCCTTCTCGGCGCTGCTGCTGGCCGGCCTCGACGGCATCAAGAACAAGATCGAGCCGCCCACGCCGATCGACAAGAACATCTACGAGCTCCCGCCGGAGGAGTACAACGAGATCGACATGGTGCCGACCTCGCTGAACGCCGTCCTGGACTCCCTCGAGAACGACCACGAGTTCCTCACCGCCGGCGACGTGTTCACGCCCGACCTCATCGAGACGTGGATCGACTACAAGCGCACCGAGGAGATCCTCCCGGTCCAGCTGCGTCCGCACCCGCACGAGTTCGAGCTGTACTACGACCTGTAGTCACTTTTCACGTAGAGCTCGAACTCGGAGGCCGACCAAGAGGCGCCGGGCTTGTGGGCCTGGTTCCCACGATCGGAGGCATGCGCGAGGATGTCCGCCCTCGGGACAATATGCACGCTGGTGCGGCCCCCGAACCGAGTGCATCCGTTGACTCCCGGGTCGGGGTCGTCTCCGGTGCGGCATACCTGGTGCGGATCTTGTCGCGTTTGCGGGGGCTCAGGTTGGCGCACGTGAGGTCACCGTTGAAGTGGGCGAGCACGCGGTGGTCCATCACCCTTCGCCACACCGGGGGGAAGAGGGCGAGGACGATCATGCCGGCGTAGCCGGTGGGCAGGACCGGCGACTCCTCGAAGTCGCGCAGTGTCTGGTAGCGCCGGGTCGGGTTGGCGTGATGGTCGGAGTGCCGCTGCAGGTGGTGCAGGGGCACATTGGTCGCGATGTTGTTGGAGTTCCAGCTGTGGCTGGGGTCGACACGCTCGAAGCGTTCCTTGCCGGGTGCGCCAACCTTCTAGCGCACCATCCCGTAGTGCTCCATGTGCTTGACCACCTCGAGGAGCGAGAATCCCACGACAGCCTGGATGACGAGGTACGGCGTGATGCCGACACCGAGCCACGCGATCATCGCGCCCCACAGCACCGCCGACATCAGCCACGCGTTGAGCACGTCGTGGCCGATCCGGAACGGGTGCTGCTTCTTGCGCGCGTAGCGCTTCTTCTCGATGTTCCAGGCACTCTTGAGGGAACCACCGACCGTAACGCGGCCAGAACTGGTAGAAGTTCTCGCCGTACCTGCTGCTGGCGGGGTCCTCCGGTGTGGCGACGCGGACGTGATGGCCCCGGTTGTGCTCGATGTAGAAGTGGCCGTAGAAGCTCTGGTTTTTGGTCCTTGGGGTGGCGGCGGACCCGATCACCGGCTGAGAGTGGACGTCAGGTCGTGGCTTCGGACGTCGCCGCTTCGACGGAGAGCCCGAGGTACCTCAGTCCGACCTCGGTGATCTTCCGTGAAGTGTCCTTGCGGGACATGGTGGGCAGGGCTAGATGGCTCACGGTGAGCCTCACCAGAGCCTCCGCAGCGTCCGCCACATCGTCGGCCTGCACCCCGGGCACGTGAGCCATGAGCCACCGGGCCAACGAGTTCGAGGCCAGTTCCAGCAGCTGCGCGGAGGTCGTCAGCAGGGGGAGAATGCCCGTCGCGGTCGGGGAGGAATCGCGGTTGGCGATCAGCACCGCCCTGAGTAGAGAGCTGTTCTCAGCTTCCTCGAGCACGAATTCCACCGAGGCCGCGAGGCCGCGAGCAGCATCGGCGTCGTGGTGCGCGAGCACTCCTTCGATGCCCTCGATGAAGCGCGCCGCCTCCCTCAGGACGACGGCCTCTCCCAATCCGGGCTTGTCGCCGAACTCTTTATAGAGCAGGGCGCGTGAAATCCCGACTGCCTCGGCGATCTCACCCATGCGGACTCGCTCCCAGCCTCGATCGGCGATCAGGTCGTGAGCAGCCTCCACCACAGCCGTGCGGACGTGCTCGCGGTAGCGCTCGCGCATGGAGGGGGATGACACGGTGGACACGATAGCGACCGTGTTGCCCAACGGACTCATGTCACATCGGACCTGGCCATGACAATGAGATGCCCGTGCCTTAGGTTGGAACAAATCATGCAAATTGTCTTTATGAAATGAGTTCCATGGCTAGCTCGATCGACGCCGTCGTGGTTCCCTACCCGCACCGACGTGGCGGCCACTGCGGTTCGGGCGCGATGCGCGACCTCCTCGAATGGGCCGGGCTCGGCTGGGAAGGCCCGCCCGACGAGGGCCTCGTCTTCGCGCTGAGCGGGTCGCTGGACCTCTCCTACGTCCGGAATGCAGCGCTCATGCCACCGGTGTACCTCGTGGGTCGGGGCGGGGACCTGGAGACCGATCTCCCGACACGACTCGGCGCCGTGGTCACCGTGCACGCCACGGAGGACCCCCAGGTGGGCTGGACCTACGTGCGCGATGCCGTGCGCGCCGGTCGCCCAGCCCTTGTGTGGGCCGACATCGCAGAGCTGCCCTACCTGCGCGTGCGCCTTCAGATGAGTCGCCATGACATCGTCGTGATCGGCTACGACGACGTGCAGCAGCTCGCGCACGTCGTCGACAACGACCGCGACGAGGTGCAGCTAGTGCCTTACGAGGCTCTGGCTCGGGCTCGCTCCTCCCGAGGATTTCCGGTCCCGACGCGCCACACCTACTTCGACATCGCCTGGCCCGATTCGCTGCCCGACCTGGCCACCGTCGCCCGGGCGGCGTTCGCCCAGGCGGCTGTCGCGATGACCACCTCGACCGGTCCCTCGATTGTCACCGGGAAGGACACGGCGACCGGGGGCACGGGGCTGGCCGCCGTCGACCTGTTCGCCGAGGACCTCGCTCGATGGCCAGAGGTCTTCCCCGACGAGGTCTTGGACCTGGCGCTCCAGGGACTCAGCGCATTCGTGGAGAAGGCCGGCACCGGCGGTGGGCTGTTCCGGCGACTGCTCTCCAGCGGCGCCGCCGACATCGCGCGTCTGACCGGGGACGTTCGCGCGAGCGAAGTCGCCAACGCTGCGCACCTCTGCGCGGAGACATGGTCACTGGTCGCGTCGCTGGGCCGGCAGGAGGGTCCGGCCCGGGGCCGGGCGGAGCAAGCCGCCCTCGCAGCTGCCGCCCTCCCGTCGCTCGAGCGGGACCTCGTCACGGCCCTCGGGGCGGCCGGCGCACCCCAGGATGCCGAGGTCAGTGCCTGATGGGCGACGAGCTCGACCCCCGGCAGGCCCTCGCCCCGACCGGGTTCATCGACAGCGACCACCACGACGTGCGCGACTTCACCGAGTCCGTGGTGCGAGGTGTCCAGGATCCGCGTGAGCGGGTCGGGCTGCTCTTCGCGGAGGTCCGCGACCGACTCCGCTACGACCCCTACAGCGTCACCGCGGCCCCCCCGACCTACCGCGCCAGCGCGATCCTTGACGGTGGCCCCACCTGGTGCGTCCCGAAGGCGGTGCTGCTCACGGCGAGCCTGCGCGCTGCGGGGATCCCGGCCGTGCTGGGGTTCTCCGATGTCCGCAACCACCTCAACAGCGAGGCGCTGCTGGAGCTGATGGGCACGGACCTGTTCGTGTTCCACGGGTGGAGCGCGGCGTACGTCAACGGCCGGTGGCGCAAGGGCTCGCCGGCCTTCAACTCCGAGCTGTGCCGCCGCTTCGGCGTACCTCCGTTGGAGTTCGACGGATCGCAGGACGCCCTGCTCCACGCAGCCGACGGCGCCGGCCGCCGCCACATGGAGTACGTCCGCGAGCGGGGGATGTTCGTGGACCTACCGTTCGATGAGCTGATGGCAACACTGCTGGACACCTACGGCCCCGCGATGGTGCGCGGCTCGGGATCCTCGCGCCCTGAGGATCCCGCCTTCGGCGCCTGAGCACGGATGGGCCGCGCCGGCGCGGTGGCTCCACGCAGCTCGCACACCATCGTGATGAGGACGTCCTCGAGCCGTTGACGGCCCACTTCGACGGCACGTGCGGGCTCCAGGTCAAGGAGGTCCTCGAGCGGGACGGGAGCGCCGACGAACACGCTCACTTGCCGTCGCCAACCCCATCGCAACCGCCCGCTGTATGCGGGCAGGATCTCCTGGGCACCCCACTGGGCCACCGGGAGGAGCGGGACCGACGCCTCGAGGGCGATGCGAACCGCCCCTGACTTCATCGTCATCGGCATACCGTCCTCCCGCTTGCTGATAGAACCCTCGGGATACACCAGAAGGAGCTGACCACAGCGTGCCGCCTTCACCGCGTCGTCGTACCCTGCGCGTCCGGCAGCCCGGTCGACCTTGACGTGGCCGGCCGCACGGAACCACCTGCCCACGATCGGACCGTGGAAGAGGCTGTCCTTCGCCAAGAACCGCGGCACCCGCCCCGAGGCCAGCACCAGCTCCGCGACTAGCAGAGGGTCGATGTGCGAGACGTGGTTGGCGGCCAGCACTGCCCCACCCGACCGCGGGATCCCTGAGACCCCGCGCCAGTCCGGCCGGCGCAGCACGATCAGGAACGGCTTGCAGCTCAGCACGGCCACCCACCAGGCAAGGCCACGTCGCTCGGCATCGGTTTGAGGACGGTGAGGTGTCCAGATGAGCCGCATAGCGACGAGTGTAGACAAATGTAGCCCCAACGTCTTACGTGAATACAAATATGCCATCATGTCTCGTGCGTTGGCGAACGGCGGGTCATTGACTTTCGGCTATAGGCCACTCTCGTCACGACGACGACTTGATCCTGTATGCGAGAGAGACAGATGCGACGTTGTGCCTCCGCGCCCGTCGGTCTTGAATCTGAGGAGCTTTCCATGCGCGACCCGCTACGAGGCGCCTCCGGCGCAGGCGAGCAAACCGCCCCGGCGAACGAGGTACGCTCCGACGGGGGCGCCATGTCGGCATTGGAGGCGTGGATCCGCTCGATGTCGCGGCCCGAGCCGTCGGCGGAGGGACGCCTCCCCTCGCACTCCCCCACCTGCGCGGGATGCGGGACGGAGAATCCTGCCGGTCTTGCACTGAAGGTCGACGCCACCGAGGTCGGCGTTCGCGCCGTGCACCGCTTCGACCACCGTCAGGAAGGGGCGCCCGGGATCACCCACGGCGGCCTGGTCGCTGCAGCGTTCGACGACCTCTTCGGCTTCCTCCTCTACCGGGTCGGAGAGCTTGCCGTGACGAGGTCCCTGACCGTCGAGTACCTCCGTCCGGTGCTGCTGAGGACCGACTACGAGTTCTCTGCCCACGTCCGGGACCGCTCGGGACGGCGGTTACACGTGGAAGCCGCGGCGTTGGATGCGGACGGCAACCCGGTCGCCACCGCACACGCGACATTCGTCGTCGTCGATGTTGAGCACTTTGAGCAGGGCAATATTGCGGGCCGTTGATGACTCACCCGCCGATGAACGGCTCCAGCTCGACCGCTGGGTCGAGGTCGATTCCGTGTGCGGCCAAGGCATCGTGCAGCACTAGAGTGACGTGGCGCGAGAGGCGCCCCACCATGACCTCGAGGGTTTCGTCGCGCTGGTCGAGCCACCAGATGATTGTCGCGTCGACCATCCCCATCACGCCCACCAAGATGCCCTCGGGAAAGGTCTCCTCGGCCGAGTTGGTATAGCCGCGAGCCGCCGCAGCGATCTCGTCCAGCAATCGCGAGCGACCCATCCGAGCGCGGTGAAGGGTGCGACTCTGCCCCCGTGCGGCTAGGAAACGGAAGAGGTGAGGGTGGACGTCGGCCCAGGTGGCGCAGGCGTGGACCAGCCCCTCGACGACCTGTGAGGGCGTGCCGCGCCGAGTCAGGTGGGGCCGGACGCAGGCAATGAGGTCCTGCGCGGCGAGGCGTACCACATCGTCATCTAGGTCCTCACGGCTGGAGAAGTAGCGGTAGACGTGCGGCCTCGGGATGCCAGCCCGCTCGGCAATCAGGGCCGTGCCGGCACCCACTCCTGCCTCGTCAACGACCTGCAGAGCGGCGCTCGCCACCTGTTGTCGTCGCCGCGCCCGGACCTGATCATCGCGCGACGACCGGCGCCGCACCGTCGAATCCACCCATCGCCCGACCTCGACCACAAGAGGCAGCCTATGCGGGTTCGACGAAACCAACGACTCCCGGGTCCGCATGCATGGAACACCTTGTACCCAGGGCGACGGGTGTGGTCAGATTGGTACACCCTGTACCCGACCTGCCGGAGGCACCCCTTGCCCACTCGTCGCTCCCCCTGGATGGACAAAGACCTCGACGACGTGCGCGACCTGGCACGTACGTTCTGTGAGAAGGAGATCAAACCGCACATCGAGACCTTCATCGCCGACAAGCACGTCGACAGGGAACTGTGGAACCGCGCTGGTGATGTCGGTCTGCTCTGCCTGTCGATCCCCGAGGAGTACGGCGGCGGCGGCACCTTCGCCCACGAGGCCATCCTGATCGAGGAGCAGGCACGGGTCGGCGACAGCTCCTGGGGGGCGTCCCTGCACAACGGCATCGTCGCCCACTACCTGTTCGCCTACGGCACGGAGGAGCAGAAGCAGCAGTGGCTTCCCAAGATGGCGTCCGGCGAGGTCGTCGGCGCGATCGCGATGACCGAGCCCGGGACCGGCTCGGACCTGCAGAACATCAAGACCAAGGCGGTGCGCGAGGGTGACGACTACCTTGTCAGCGGCTCCAAGACCTTCATCACCAACGGCTCGCAGGCTGACCTGGTGCTCACCGTGGTCAAGACCGATCCGGACGACCGCGCCGCCGGCATCTCGCTGATGCTGGTCCCCACCAGCACGGAGGGCTTCTCCCGCGGTCGGGTGCTCGACAAGATCGGGATGAAGGGGCAGGACACCTCGGAGCTCTTCTTCGACAACGTCCGCGTCCCGGTCACCAACCTGCTGGGCCTCACCGAAGGCCAGGGCTTCGTGCAGCTCATGCAGCAGCTCCCCCAGGAGCGGCTGTTGGTCGCAGTGTCGAACGTCGCAGCCATGGAGTTCTGCCTGGCCGAGACACTGGCCTACGTGCGCGACCGAAGCGCCTTCGGACGGCCGATCTGGGGGTTCCAGAACACCAAGTTCAAAATGGCAGAGGTCGCTACGGAAGCTCGCGTGGCACGGTCCTTCGTTGACGAGTGCATCCAGCTCCACGTCGGCGAGGGTCTGGACATCCCCACCGCCGCCATGGCGAAGCTGTGGTGCTCCGAACGAGCGCAGCGCGTCGCCGACACCTGCCTCCAGCTGCACGGCGGCTACGGGTACATGAACGAGTACCCCATCGCCCGCATCTGGGCCGACATGCGCGTCTCCCAGATCTACGCCGGCACCTCCGAGATCATGAAGGAGATCATCAGCCGGTCCCTGTGAGGACCGACCCGGCTCCGGCGGCACCGCTGGAGCCGGCGGGCCGGGCCTTGTGCGCCGAGCCCCGCGGGATCCTCCGCGTTGAGCAACGGCACAGGACGCCCACAGGGCGCGATCGCGCGCCACGGATCATCCGAAACGACCGCGAGCGTCGCGTGGCGCTCGCGGTCGTCTCCTGTCCCGTGGCTTAGGCCGGGTGCTGGCCGCCCTCGACGACGGGCATCAGGTCCGGGGGGCGAAGGCCGGCCGCTCCGGCTCAATGGCGGAGATCCGCTGGTAGCCGGCGCCCAACGGGGGACGCTCGTCCCGATTGCCCTTGTTGGGCCACAGGGAGGCTGCCCGCTCGGCCTGCGCGGTGATCGTCAACGACGGGTTAACCCCCAGGTTCGCCGTGATACTGGAGCCGTCGACGACGAAGATCCCGTCGTGCCCGTAGAGACGGTGGTAGGGGTCGATGACCCCGGTCTCCGGGGAGTCACCGATGGCACACCCGCCGATGAAGTGAGCGGTCATCGGGATGTTGGCGATCTCCCCCGTGGACCCGCCGGCCACGCCGTTGATCTTCTCGGCGACGCGACGGGTGACTTCATTGCCGACGGGGATCCAGGTGGGGTTGGGCGCCCCGTGGCCAGGTCCCGAGGTGATCGTGGGGCGACCGAGGAGGGTCTTCCTCGACCGCACCGTGATGGAGTTGTCCAGCGTCTGCATGACCAGCAGGATGACTGTGCGCTCCGACCACCGTCGCGGGCTGAACCACGTCAGGTGAGAGGGCTGGGTCGCGATTGTCCGCAGCCAGCGCCACCACCGGGGGCCATGGCCGTCCCCGTCGGTGAGCGCGGTCTGGAGTAGGGACATGGCGTTGCTGCCCTTGCCGTAGCGCACCGGCTCGATGTGGGTGAACTCGTCGGGGTGGATCGAGGATGTGATGGCCACGCCGCGCGTGAAGTCGCTGGATCGATCGCGGGACTTCGCCCCCAGGATCGACTCGGAGTTGGTACGGGTCAGGGTGCCCAGTCGGGCGGAGATGTGCGGCAGGGAGCCCGTGGCCTTCAGTCGGTGGAGCAGCTTCTGGGTGTTGTAGGTGCCCGCTGCGAAGACGACGTGGTCGGCCGTGAATGACTGCCGGTTGCGGCGACGGCGCGCGGACCTGCCGGTGCGGACGGTGTCGACGACGTACCCGCTTCCCTTGCGCGGGCGCACGTCGACCACGGTGGTCAGGGGACGTACCTCGGCCCCGAGCTTCTCCGCGAAGTACAGGTAGTTCTTGTCCAGGGTGTTCTTCGCCCCGACCCGGCACCCGGTCATGCACGACCCGCACTGGGTGCAGCCGGTGCGGCGCGGCCCCGCCCCGCCGAAGAACGGGTCGGGAACCTCTTTGCCGGGCTCTCCGAAGAAGACGCCGACGGGGGTCAGTGTGAAGGTGTGCTCCACACCCATGTCGCGCGCGACCTCGCGCAGCACCTCGTCCGAAGGCGTCACGTGGGGGTTCTGCGTGACACCCAGCATCCGCCGTGCCGTCTGGTAGTGCGGGTCCAGCTCGGCGTGCCAATCGGTGATGTGCGCCCACTGTGGATCGTTGAAGAACGGGGCAGGAGGTTGGTAGAGGGTGTTGGCGTAGTTGAGCGAACCGCCGCCGACGCCGGCGCCCGCCAAGATGACGACGTCGCGCAGCAGGTGGATGCGCTGGATGCCGAAGCAGCCGAGCCGTGGCGCCCAGACGAACCGACGGGTGTCCCAGGACGAGGTGGGCAGGTCGTCGGTGTCGTAGCGCTTGCCTGCTTCGAGCACCCCGACGTGGTAGCCCTTCTCCGCCAGGCGCATGGCGGTCACCGAGCCGCCGAAGCCGGAGCCGATGATGAGCACGTCGTAGTGGGCCGAGGTCATGGGATGTGGATCCTTCTGTGGCATCAGCTGCGACCGACCCGCTCCAAGTAGGCCTGACGCGCCGCGGAGTCCACGCGGTCGAGGAAGACCGTGTCGGTCCCGAGCATCGCCCCGAGCTGGGTCGCGATCCGCTCGGGAACGAACTTCATCGCCGCCACCATCGTGCCGGCGATACGCGTGACTCGCACGAAGGGCTGCGGGCGCTCGATGAGAGCCGCCGTGGCGCGCGCGATCTCCTGCGGCTCTGCGTTGCGCATGCCCTTGGCCCCGCTCGTCCCCGCGACCAGCTCGGTGTTGGTAAAGGTCGGACGCACAGTGGACAGGGTGACACCCGACCTGCGGTACTCCTGCCGGGCGGCCTCGGTGAACCCGATGACCGCGAACTTGGTCCCGCAATACGTCGCCAGCCCCGGGACCGGGAGCTCCCCGGCCAGTGAAGCCGTGTTGATGATGTGTCCCTGTCGCCGTGGCAGCATCCGCTGCAGGGCGATCTTGGTGCCGAAGATGACGCCCAGGATGTTGATCTCCACCTGCCGGCGGGTGACCTCGTCGGTCTCCTCGTGCACGTGCCCCGTCGGCATGACACCCGCGTTGTTGATGAGGACGTCGATCGGCCCCAGTGCTTCCTCGGTCACGTCGAGGAAGGACGCCACGGAGGCAGGGTCGGTGACATCCAGACGCACCGCGACGTCGAGGCCGAGCTCCTCGGCGGCCACCTTGAGCTGGATCTCGTCGATGTCCCCGATGGCGACCCGGTGACCGCGCCGGATGAGTTCCTCCGCGGTGTGATATCCGATCCCCCGGGCGCCCCCGGTGATGGCGACCACCCGTCGCCTGTTCGTTGTCGTCATGGTTCCGCTTCCTTTCAGAGGCCGAGTCGCTGCCGCAGGCCGCGACCAGCGGCCAGGCGCAGCACTCGGCCGGCGATCGCCGTACGCCGGGCGGAGTACGGGTACCAGGTGAGCTCCTTGGTGGTCAGCGGGATCCGCGGCTCGGTGATCGCTTGGACGCGGCAGTACTTCCGCAGACCCTGCGCGCCGCCGAGGCGAGCCCCCAGGCCCGAGGACTTCCAGCCGCTGTGGGGTAGCCCCACGGCGAAGAGGTTGCTGAAGACGTCGTTGATGTTGACCGCACCGACCTCCAGCTGGTCGGCGATGCGCCGCCCTCGGGAGACGTCTCGTGTCCACACGGTGGCCGAGAGCCCGTACGCGGAATCGTTGGCCAGGGCCACAGCCTCGGCCTCGTCGGCCACCCGCATGACCGGCAGTGTTGGCCCGAACGTCTCCTCGGTCATGCAGGCCATGCTGTGGTCGACGTCCACCAGCAGCGTGGGGGCGAAAAAGTTGCCTTCGTCGCCCCGCGACCCGCCGACAAGCACGCGCGCACCGGACTCCTGAGCCTCCCGCACATGCCGCTCAACCGTGTCCACCTGCGCCCGGGTCACCATGGCGCCGACATCATCGCGGGCTCGACAGCCCTGCTTCAGCGCTCCGAGGGCCGCCACCACCTTCTCCACGAACCGGTCGTAGACCGCGTCCACCACGTAGACCCGCTCGACCGAGATGCAGACCTGCCCCGAGTTGAAGATCCCGCCCCAGACGATCCCGTGCGCGGCCCGATCGAGGTCGGCATCCTCGAGCACGATGGCAGCGTCCTTACCGCCCAACTCCAGGCTGACCGGCTTGAGCAGCTGAGCACAGCGCGTGGCCACCCGACGGCCCGTCGCCGTCGAGCCCGTGAACTGAACGAAGTCAACAGCCTCGACCACCGCTCCTCCAGTGTCCCCGGCCCCCGCGACGTGCAGGAGGACCGGCGGGGCGCCGATCTCGTGCCATCCCTCGATGATGCGCGCGCAAGTCAGCGGGGTCATCTCCGACGACTTCGTCAGCACCGCACATCCCGCTGCGAGCGCCGGCGCTGCATCCATCAGGAACAGGGTGATCGGGAAGTTCCACGGGATGATCAGTCCGACCAACGGGTAGGGCCGATAGCTGCGGGTCAGCCGCTTCGGAAGGCTGAGCAGCCCTCCTGCCCCCACTCGTTCGGGGGCGAGGAACTCCTTCGCATGGTCGGCGTAGAAGGAGATGAACTCGCACGAAGCGGTCGTCTCCACCAAGGCGTCAGGGCGGACCTTGCCGGTCTCTGCGACGAGCAGGTCAGTGAGCTCATCGGTGTGGTCGAGGATCCAGCCCCGCCACTTGCGCAGCCAGGTGGCTCGCGCAGCAGGACCCATGTCGCGCCACGCGAGCTGCGCCGCGCGCAGGTCCTCAGCGGCGGCGCGCACGCGGTCGCCGTCGACGATCGGGACCGATCGGAGTACTTCGCCGTCGGCGGGACGTCGGATGTGCAGGGTGGGTGCGGACGGGGCGTTCATGACACTTCCTCGAGGTCGGTGACGGTGCCCGGGAGGGCCTGGCTTGCTGCGCGGTCAGACGACGGCCGCCGTGGGCCTGCAGCGGAGTGCGCGGGACAGCAGCAGTTGCGAAGTCGCTGGCGAAGGAGTACGCAGGCGGGGTGATCCCGTGCTCGCGGCACCATGCCCCGGGCTCGCGCTGGGAGCGGCGCGGGATGCCGTTGGACGGCTCCTGCTGGAACGGGATCGGCGGCAGCGGCGGCAACTCCTGGCCGGACTCGGCCGCGAGCTCGTCCACCAATCGCGCCTCGCGCCGTGATGCCTTCCCATGCAGTCAGAGATCGATGACAGCGAGGTCGCCGTCGGCGTGCCGGGCGCGGAGCAGCTTCTTGTCGAACTTGCCGACCGAGGTCTTGGGCACGTCGGGCACGAAGCACCACCGCTCGGGCAGCCACCACTTGGCGACCTTGCCCTCGAGAAAGTCCCGCAACTGGGAGGGAGTCACCTCGGACCCGTCCCGAACGACGATCACGGCCAGGGGCCGTTCCTGCCACTTGTCGTCCGGAACGCCGATGACGGTCGCTTCCAGCACATCCGGGTGACCTGCGAGCAGCAACTCGAGCTCCACTGACGAGATCCACTCGCCGCCCGATTTGATGACGTCCTTCGCCCGGTCGGTCAAGGTGACGAAACTACGCTCGTCGATGCGTCCCACGTCTCCGGTGCGCAGCCATCCGTCGTCGAACTTTTCCGCGTCCTCGTCACCGATGTAGGACCCCGTGATCCATGGGCCGCGAACCTGGATCTCCCCGACTGACTTCCCGTCGTGCGGCACCTCGTTACCGTCGTCGTCGATCAGTCGCAGCTCGACCCCGGCGACGGGACGACCTTGGGAGGCCCGCAGTGCCCAGTGCTCCTCGCCCTCGACCGCTGCCGGCGGCCGAGCGATAGCGGCTAGGGGCGAGGTCTCGGTCATCCCCCACGCCTGCACGATCTGCACGCCGTACTTCTCCTGGAAGGCCTTCATTAGATGAAGCGGCACGGCCGATCCACCGCAGGCCACCAGCCCCAGCGACGAGATGTCGTGACCGGGGTTGGAGTCGAGGTGATTCAGGACGTCACTCCAGATCGTCGGCACAGCTCCGGCGATCGTGGGGCGCTCGCTGCTGATGAGTCGCACCAGTGGCTCGGCCTGAAGGAACCGTTCGGGCATGACCAGGTCGGCTCCTGCCATCAAAGCCGCGTAGACCAGTCCCCAGGCGTTGGCATGGAACATCGGCACGATCGCCAGGATGGCATCGTCACCGGTGACGCTCAGCCCGTCGGCGGCACACGCAGCCATCGAGTGGAGGTAGGTCGATCGGTGGCTGTAGGCCACGCCCTTGGGGTTGCCGGTAGTGCCCGAGGTGTAGCACATGGCCGCAGCGGAGAGCTCATCGAGTTCCGGCCACTCGAACGTCTCCAGGTGACCTCCGATGAAGTCGTCGTAACCGACAACGGTGAGGCCGTCACGTTCGAGCGGCGCGAGATCGACACCCCCCGTGACGACCACGGTGTGCACCTCGGCGAGCTGCGGTAGGACCGCCGCCAGGAGCGGGGCGAGCGTACCGTCGACGATCACCACCCGGTCGTCAGCGTGGTTGGCGATGTAGACCAGCTGCTCGGGGGTCAGTCGGGGGTTGAGGGTGTGCAGGACTGCCCCCATGGAGGGCACTGCACAGTAGGCCTCGACGTGCTCCTGGTTGTTCCACATCAAGGTGGCGACCCGCTCGTCCCCCACGACCCCGCAGGCCCGCAGCGCGTGGGCCAGCTGCGCCGAGCGGCGTCCCACCTCGGCGAACGTGCCGGTCCTAACCGAGCCGTCGGGCTGGAGCGTGCGCACGCGCGCGGTGGCGTGCACACGGGCACCGTGCCGCAGGATGGCTGCCGTCGTCAGCTGGACGTTCATCATGGTGCTCTGCACGAGTAGTCCTCCGGCGATGGGGTGTTGAGGGGGGCGGTGATGGGGTGCGGGGCTTCGCCGAGGCGCGCGCCCGGCACTGTGAATCAGGAGGCGGCGGGCCGTTGCAGTTCCGCCCGATCGACGTCGAGACCCTGGCCGAGCGTTCTCTTGGCCTTCATGAAGTCCCGGGGACGGTTCACGCAGTCCGCGGCGAGCAACCGCCCACGTTGGAGGTAGTAGCAGGTGAAGTCGCGATCGCGCGCGGGGTCGCCGCTTAGCACGATCTCGTCGTAGCCCGTGTTCAGTCCCGCGATCTGCAGCTTCAGGTCGTACTGGTCGGACCAAAACCACGGCAGCGCCGAGATGGGCCGCTCCTTGCCGCACAGCGTGGCGGCAGCCGCCTTCGCCTGCTCACCCGCGCTGGGCACCGCTTCAAGTCGCACCCGCCGGCCGTAGCGAGAAATGTGATGGATGGCGCAGTCCCCCGCCGCGACGATCTTGGGATCGCTGGTCGAGGCGAAGTCGTCGATCACGACACCGTCCTCGACCTGCAGGCCCGCCTCAGAGGCGAGCTCGGTGTTCGGGACCAAGCCCACACCCACGATGACCAGGTCTGCGGGAATCCGCTCACCCCCGGCTAGCACCACCTCGCGGGCTCGGCCGTCGCCGGCCACGGCCTCGACGAGAGCGCCCGTCCGCACCACGACCCCGGCGTCGCGGTGGATGCGCTCGTAGAACATCGACACCTCAGCAGCCGTGACCCTCTCCAGGACACGTTCGGCGGCCTCCAGGACCGTTACCTCCAGCCCGAGGGCGCGCAACGACGCGGCGGTCTCCAGCCCGATGTAGCCCCCGCCGACGATCACGGCTCGGCGACCCGAGGCCGTGGCCTCACGGATCGCCTCGACGTCCGCGAACGTCCGCAGGTAGAAGACGCCCGGCAGATCGATGCCAGGAATAGCCAGCGGACGCGCCCGGCCCCCGGTGCACAACGCGAGGCCGTCGTAGGCGAGCGTCTCACCGTCGCTCAGCACGACCTCTCCGGCCGCACGATCAATCTCGGTGACCGTCGCCCGCAACAGGCGGATCTTCTGCTTGTCGTAGAACTCCGCCTTGCGGATGGCGAGCTCCTCCAAGCTGCTCTTGCCGGCAAGGTAGGCCTTGGACAGGGGAGGCCGCTGGTACGGAAGCGCGGCTTCGTCACCGATGACGACAACCTCACCTGCCCACCCCTCCTGGCGAAGGCTGGCGGCCAACTGGGCCCCGGCGTGGCTGGCCCCGACGATCAGCGCCCTCCCCGAGGTCACGCGTCGGTCTTCGGCGTCAACTGGACCATCAACCGGCTGATCCCGCGCACGAAGTTGGACTGGACATACTCCGGCTCACCCACGACCTCGATCTTCTCGAAGCGCGGGAGCAGCTCTTCCCACAGGATCCGCAGCTGCAGCTCGGCCAGACGGTTGCCCATGCACCGGTGGACGCCAAAACCGAACGCGATGTGGTTGCGTGCGTTTTTGCGGTCGATGATGAGATCGTCCGGACGTTCGAACACTCGCTCGTCGCGGTTTCCCGAGGCGTACCACATGACCACCTTGTCGCCCTCACGGATGAACTGGCCGTTGAGGACCGTGTCCTTCTTCGCAACGCGACGCATGTAGGCCAGCGGCGTCTGCCAGCGGATGATCTCTGAGATCATGTTGGGGATGAGGTCCGGGTTGGCCTTGAGCTTCTCGAACTGGTCGGGGAACTGATTGAGGGCGAGCACACCCCCGCTCATAGAGTTGCGTGTGGTGTCGTTGCCGCCGACGATCAGGAGCACCAGGTTGCCCAGGAACTCCATCGGGCGGTCGATCAGGTCCTTGGTGTGCTCGTTGCTCTGGAGCATGGTGATCAGGTCGAACCCGGGTTCCTCACCTGCCGCGAGTCGCGCCTGCTTGTCCCGCCACAGCGCGCTCAGTCCCCGCGCCGCGTCGACGAAGCCCCGGAAGACCTCGTCGTTGTCGGATGGTCCGCCGTTGGCCTGCTCCATGGAGCTGGCCAGGTCCGACCACTCGACGAGCTTGCGGCGTTGGTCGTATGGGAAGTCGAGTAGGGTCGCGAGCATCCGCGCGGTGAGCTCGATCGAGACGCGGTCGACCCAGTTGAAGGGCTCACCTACCGGGAGCTCGTCCAGTACTTCCTGGACCCGCGTGCGGATCAAACTCTCCATCTCGCGCAGGTTCTTGGGGGCGACTACGCCTTGGACCGCGGCTCGCTGGCGGTCGTGTCGGGGCGGGTCCATGGCGATGAACATCGCGACATCCATGAACCGTGGGGGCTCGCCGATGATGATGAAGGGCTCAGCCGAGAAGGTCTCATGGTCTTTGTCGACCGCGATGATGTCGGCGTGCCGAGTGACGGACCAGAAAGGTCCGAACGGGCTGTCGGCCTGGTAGTGGACGGGTGCCTCGTTGCGCACGCGCTCGAAGTAGGACTGCCACTTGCCCTGACGGTAGAGGAACGGGTTGCTCAGGTCGATGTCGGCGAGGGCGACGTCCTCCACGGGGGGAATGGGCTCCTCGACGAAGATCCTCTTCCCGTTGGTCCGTGTCACGAAGCGACGGGTCTTGTCGTACAGGTGCGCCCCGCGGATCTGGATCTCCATCGGGATGAAGGACTGGGCTCGCTCAGCCACGGCGTCGGTCACGGTAGTCAGGGTCGTCATGGTGCAGTCTTCCTCTCGACAGTCACATCTGGAACTCGGGGAGTCGGACGACGAGGCCGTCCCAGCTCTCGCTCACCCGCATCTGGCACGAGAGCCGCGAGGTCGGCTCGCGCTCGGGGTTCATGGCGAGCATCTCCTCCTCGACCGGACCCGAACGGCCGACATCGGCGATCCACTGGTCCTCGACGATCACATGGCACGTGCCACACGCGGCCTCCCCGCCACAATCGCCGTCGATCCCGGGCACCATGTTGTCTACGGCGATCTGCATTAGGGACGCACCCTCCTCGAGGGGTGCCTCGCGCTTCTCCCCGTCGTGGGAGATGAAGGTGACAACTGACATGGAACGACTCCTTGCTCGAACGTGAGTCAAGTGTTGGCACTCTGGACATGCTGTGGCTATGGTCACTCGAGTCAATATGTTGTGATTTCGGCTCAGGAGGTCACTGCCCATGAAGTCCCCCGAGCCCGGGGTGCCTCCGTTGGCGTTCGTCCAGCTCTTGAACAGCGATGCTCTCGGTCCTCAAGCCGTAGGTCGCTTCCGCGCGATCATCGACCGCGAGGGGACTTCCGAACTGGAGCTGGTCCAGCGCGACCGACAGGTGCCGATCCGGTGGTTCCGTGAGGTCTACCCCGGACTCGACCACGACGAAGCCACAAGCCTCGGGCTCTCCTTCGCCGAGCACGCGCAATTGACGTCGTTCGGCCCGCTCAGCCTGCCGCTAGTCAGCTCCGGCTCCGTGGCCGAGGTCTTCGAGCTGCTCGGGTATCTTCCGATCATCTCGAGCGCCTTGCGCCCCCACTTCCACCGCAGCCAGCGCAGCCTAACCGTGGGCCTCACCGGCCACACCGGCGACCGTGATCTCGACTGCCTAGTCATCACCTACGGCGGAGCGGCACTGCTGCGGCTCCTCGACATGCTGACGGGCCCGCTGCCAGGCGTCACGATGAACCTGGCTTGGAAGACACCCCAGTCCCCTCAGCGCATCGCCGGCGCGCTGGCCGGACGCTTGGTGTTCGGCGCACGCGCGTCGTTCATCGACGTTCCCGTCGACATCCTCCGAGCACCCTGTCGCTTCCCCGACCCTGTCGCCTATCGCATGGCCATCGGCGAACTGCGCCGAAGCCTCGATCGTCACACCGCTGCCACCAGCTTTACCGAGACCGTGAGGCGATTGCTCGAGGAGGACCCCGGACACATCAGCAGCCATGACATCGCTGAGCTCCTCGCAGTCTCCCCGAGCACCATGAAAAGGCGCCTCCACGAGGAGGGCACGACCTTCCGCGACGTACAGCAATCGCTGTTGCGCGAGAGGGCGATCGTCCGCCTGCTCGACCGATCGCTGACGGTCGGTCAGATCGCCATAGATCTCGGCTATAGCGACCTGGGCAACTTCTCGCATGCCTTTAAACGCTGGACCGGGCAGTCGCCAAGCGAATTCCGTCAGTTCGGTCGCCGCGAACCGGGCTAGGTAGGGCCCGGCTACCAACCTTCGCTCGCTTCGCGCCACTTAAGCAGCACGCTCGCGGCGTTGTTCACGCAGTCACGTCACCGTTCACGATCCAAGTGGGGGCGTCATCCCTCCCGACACGCACGCCGACAGCCATGTCAGCCCAGCGTGCGACTCGCACCCTTCCGTCGTCACACGGCAGAGGAACAGGCACCAGCCGGGAGTACCGGCCGGGAGTGCCGGTCGCGCCCGTGTCGAACCCGACCGCGCTGAGATCCCGCAGAGTCCCTCCGCCACGGTGCGCTTGCGACCGTGGCGCCCACGGGAACTTCGGGGATAAAGCGGCCCACCCACGTCTTAGTCATCGCGGCCTGCCCTGGTCGAAGTGGGTCACGTCCACCCTCAGGAAAAGGGCCGAAGCGAAGGCGACAGTTGGTCCTGCGGTCTCACTCATGTCGGCCTCCACGAAGAGCTTGCGCCCTTCTGTCCGGACGACCCTGGCCGCGAGCTCGTAGGTGGTGCCGAGGATGACGGGCGAGTCGTAGCGCACCTCGAGCTTCCGGGTCACCGCTGGACTGCCGGTGAGGTAGAGCAGGAACCCGAACAAGTCGTCGAGGACCGTTGCCACGGCGCCTCCGTGCGCGATCCCGGGAGCGCCGACGTGGCGCTCGTCGAAGACGTGAACCGCATGCACCTCGTCGCCGCGACGCTGGACGGTGAGGTGATGGCCGTGGGGGTTGTCGGGTCCGCAGGCGAGGCAGTGATCGTGGTGCGGCGGAAGCCGAGCGCCGTCCTCGTGCGGCCGGAACTTCTCATTCCAGCTCGCGAGGAGCTCATCCAGGCTGGTCACGGCCGCTCACCCGATTCGTGGTCATCGCGAGTGCGACGTGTCGCGAGACCGTCGAGGATCAGTTCGCAGATCGCCGCGGAGAAGCGTGCCGCATCTGCGGACGCCTCAGTTGAAGACCCCTCGACCGCGGCGCTGAGACCGGCCACGGTGATGGCACCGAAGACGCTCATCGCAACGGCACCCGGATCGGCGACCTGGCGCAGCGAGCCGTCGGCGACGCCCTCGGACAGGAGCTTCTCGATCGGCTGGTAGAACGCGCTGCGCAACGCCTCAGCGAGGTCGGGCAGCCGAGTGGCGCGGCCGAGGTCCCCCACCAGCGCCCGGCACAGGAACGGATGCTCGACCATCACGCCTAGTTGGGCCGCGACGGCGGCCTCGAGCCGGGTTCGGGCGTCCTCTTCAGTGGAGACTGCGACACCGACCTCGCCAGCGATGAGGTCGAGCAGGTCTCCCAAAAGGAATGCGAGCACCCCGTTCTTGCCGTCCAGGTGGTAATAGATCGTGGCCTTCGGGATACCCGTGGCTTCGGCGATGTCGTCGATCTTGGTGCCGTCCAGACCGCGCTCGGCGATCAGCTCGGCCGCGCCGTAGAGCTGGCTGGCCAGCTTCGCCGGAAGTTTCCTCACCGCTCTCGCTCCTCCCCTTGTGCCCCACCGTGCCAACCGGCCTCGACGTCGACCACATCCTATGTTGTACTGCCAGTACAACATTTCAGTCCAGAGCATTGGTGCGGGTGATGGGTCGCGGACCACGAGCCGGGAGCAGCGGACCGCTGAGGTCTGCCCTCGGAGTGGGACACCGCTTCCCCGCCATCGTGGTGCTCGGCTGGGTGCTGGCCGCCGCCGCGCTCTCGCTGCTGGTCACCCCGCTGGGGACCGTGGTCGAACGGAGCAGCACCGCGTTCCTGCCCGAGGACTCACCGACCCTGCAGGGGTTGCGGGTGATGGACACCGCGTTCGGGTCCGGTGACACCCAGTCCTACGTCTTCGTGGTCATTACCGACGACGACGGCCTGGGCGACGGGGAGCGTCGCGTCTACGCCGACCTCGTGAGCACCCTCGAGGACGAGCCGGAGCGGGTCTCGGAGGTCCAGGACTACCTCGGCCAACCGCAGGCTCGGCGCTCGATGACCAGCAAGGACGGTCAGGCGACCTACCTGGTCGTCGGGTTGCGATCCGCGGTCGGCTCCCCGGCCTCGGATGAGGACGTGAAGTGGCTCCGCTCGGCCGTCGAGGACCTCGATGCTCCACCCGGGACAGAGGTGCACGTCACCGGAGACCCGGCGATGATCTCCGACCTGACCACGGCAGTGAACGAGGCCTCGCTGAAGATCACCGCCGTCTCGCTGTTCTTGCTGGTCGGAATCCTGTGGCTGGTCTACCGCCGGGTCACGACGGTGCTGGTGTCGTTGGTGACCATCGGCGTCGCCTTGCTGTGCACCCGCGGCGCCCTGGCTTGGGCAGGTGAGCAAGGGCTGGCCCTGTCCACCTACACCGACGCTTTCGTGGTGGCCATCACCTTGGGGGCAGGGACCGACTACTGCGTCTTCCTCATCTCCCGGTTCCGGGAGGAGTACGGCAACGGCCTCGAACCCCTCGATGCGGTAGCCGAGGCGGTCTCCCGGGGGGGTGTCAGATGTTCTGTGTAAGCGCTGGTCCGTCTGAAAGGAATGAAGATGGACCTTATGACCGATGCAACGGGCGAGGAGAGATCGTCGCCGGCCTCTGGCTCTGAAGCGGCGGCAGCGTTCGCGGCTTCTGGCGGCATGGATGAGTTGTTCGCGCAGATCGACGCCGGAGAGATCGAGTTGACCGGCAGCGACGGCTTCATCCCCGCGCTGATCAAGGCTGCGCTCGAGCGAGGCCTGCAGGCCGAGCTGACCGATCATCTGGGCTATGACAAGGGCGCGCCGGAAGCGCCGTTCTTCACGAACTCGCGCAACGGGGCGACGTCGAAGACGATGCGTTCCCAGGTGGGTGAATTCGAGCTCGCGACGCCGCGCGATCGCGACGGCACCTTCACGCCGAAGCTGGTCCCGAAGGGCTCGCGGCGTCTGGGTGGGCTCGACGACATGATCATCTCGCTCTATGCCGGCGGGATGACGGTCCGCGATATCGAGCACCATCTGGCGACCACGATCGGCACCGAGCTCAGTCGCGAGACGATCTCCAAGATCACCGATGAGGTCGCCGAGGAAGTCACGGCCTGGCAGCGTCGCCCGCTCGAAGCGTTCTATCCGGTGATCTACCTGGACGCGATCGTGGTCAAGGTCCGCGACGGCGCCCACGTGGGCAACCGGTCAGCGCACATCGCGGTCGGCGTCGACATGGAAGGCATCAAGCACGTCCTGGGAATCTGGGTCCAGGCCACCGAGGGCGCAAAGTTCTGGGCCGGAGTCTGCGCCGATCTGGCCAATCGCGGCATCAGCGACGTGCTCATCGTCTGCTGCGACGGTCTGACCGGCCTGCCCGAGGCCATCGAAGCGACCTGGGCCGCAGCGACGGTCCAGACCTGCGTGGTCCACCTGATCCGCGCGGCGATGCGGTTCGTGAACTACAAGGACCGCAAGGCCGTCGCGAAGGCGCTCAAACCCATCTACACCGCCGCGGACGCCGACGCCGCCCGGGCCGCGTTCGAGACCTTCAAGGCCTCAGAACTCGGGATCAAGTATCCGCACGCGGTCGCGACTTGGGAGAACGCGTGGGAGCGGTTCATCCCGTTCCTGGCGTTCCCGCCGATGCTGCGTCGAGTCATCTACACCACCAACTCGATCGAGTCGCTGAACTACCAGCTGCGCAAGATCATCAAGAACCGCGGCCACTTCCCCTCAGACGAAGCCGTGATCAAGCTGCTCTGGCTCGCGATCTGCAACATCGAGGACAAGAGAGCCCGACAACGCGCCAAGGAGAAGGGCCGACCACCCGCAGAACGCAAAGCCCCCGGACGCCTCGTCGAGGGCCAGATCGTCACCAACTGGAAGCAAGCCCTGGCCCAGCTCGCCATCGCCTACCCCGACCGAATCAACCCCCACCTCTGACCGGCACTTACACAGAAAACTTGACACGCTCTCTCCCGGGTCGGGCCGGCGCTGCTGGCCTCGGCCGCCACCGTCATCCTCGGCGCCATCTGCCTGGGCTTCACCGACCTGGCCATCTTCGCCACCACCGGCCCCCCGATGGCGATCTGTATCGCGGTCACCGTCGCAGTCAGCCTCACCTTCACCCCCGCCCTGATCCGCTGGTTTGGGCCACACATCGGGCCCTCCCCGAAAGCGCGTCCGGACTCAAGGTGGGCCCGCACCGGCCGCCTCGTCGGCCGCCACCCCGCCCGGATCCTGGTTGTCGGGGTGACGGTCCTGGTCCTCCTCGCGCTCGCGCTACCCATGATGGAACTGTCCTTCGACGAACGTGCCGCCCAACCGCCCGACACCCCCAGCAACCTCGGCCTGGCCGCGATGGCCGAGCACTTCCCGCCCAACCAAACCCTGCCCGACTACCTGCTCATCCGCTCCGACCACGACATGGCCAACACCCGCGACCTGGCCGTCATCAACTCCGTCAGCACCGCGGTCGCCAAGGTCGACGGTGTCGACCAGGTCCGCAGCATCACCCAGCCAGCCGGCGAGCGACTGGAACCCGCCTCCATCGCCGCCCAGCTCGGGAAACTCGCCAAAGGACTCCACCAGGCCGACCGCAGGCTGGAGTCCGGAGAGCCCGGCCTGGAGCGACTCGCGTCAGGGACCGGCGACCTCGGAGACGCCCTCGACTTGGTCTCCGCAGGCGCCGGGAAGGCCCAAGACGGCGCCGGGAAGCTCAGCGACGGCAGCCGTCGGATCGCCGGTGGTCTGGGGCAGGCTGCCGATCGCACCGGCCGGGCCGCCGACGGCGCCCGCCGGTTACGCGACGGCGCCGCCGCACTGGCCGCAGGGCTCCGCACCGCACACGACCAGGTCGCCCAGGCCGTCGAGGGTCTCGGCATGATCGTGGAAGCCCTGGAGGACGATCCGATCTGCACCGCCGATCCGATCTGCAAACGCTCCCGTGAGGGCCTGCGAAAGATCTACACCGGCGAACGCGACCGGCTCCTGCCCGGGCTGGCCCAAGCAGCCGCCGGCGCCCAACGCCTCGCCGCCGGTAACGGACGTCTCGCGACGGGGCTGGACCAGCTCGCCGCCGGCCTGCGCCGAGCACAGTCGGGCAGCAACCGGATCGCCGACGGCCAGGCGCTGCTGAGCGAGAAGCTCGGCGAGCTCGAGGGCGGCACCGACCGGCTCGCCACCGGTGCCGCCGGCATCGCACCGGGCATCGAGCAGCTCCTGACCCAGACCGAGAAGCTACGCAACGGGCTCGACGACTCCGGCGACTACCTCCAGGCCGTCAACCAGCGCGCCGACACCCCCGAGGCCGGCGGCTTCTACCTGCCCGCCTCCGCGCTCGGAAAGCCCGACTTCGCCCTGGCCCGCAACCAGTTCCTCTCCGAGGACGGGAAGCTCGCGCGCATCCAGGTCACGGGCGACACCGACCCGCTCACCCCCGCCGGACAGCAGCGCTACAACGAAGTCCAGGACGCCGCCGAACAGGCCATGAACAACACCCGCCTCGAGGACTCCACGATCCTCGCCACCGGCGCCGCCGGCCTGGGCGCAGACCTGGCCCACTACCTCGCCCAGGACGCAGTCCTCGTGGTCCTCGCCGTCCTGCTCATGGTGCTGCTCATCCTCATCCTCACCCTGCGCGCCCTGGCCGCACCGCTGTACCTGCTCGCCTCCGTGGTGCTGTCCTGTGCAGCGGCCCTGGGGTTGACCACGCTCATGTTTCAACACCTGGCCGGACAAGACATCCACTTCACCGTCCCGGTCATCGTCTTCGTCCTGCTCGTCGCCGTGGGTGCGGACTACAACATCCTGCTCATGAGCCGGATGCGCGAAAGCGGTCTCGCACTGGACCGCGACGAGGTCGCCCGCGCCGTCACCGCCACCGGACCCGTCATCACCGCAGCCGGTCTCATCTTCGCCTCCACCTTCGTCGCGCTGCTGTTCTCCCCCGTCGAGGCGCTCGCCCAGACCGGCTTCGCCGTCGCCGCCGGACTCCTGCTCGACACCTTCATCGTCCGCACCCTGGTCGTACCCGCCTGCGCAGCCCTCTTCGAGGACCGCAGCTGGTGGCCACACCGGAGGCCGACACGCGCACCGTCCGCACTAAAGCCAGCGACCACATCCGACGCACACGCATGAACCGACGACCGAAAGCGATCCCCATGACCAACCAGCAGCTGACCTACAGCCCGTTCGACCCAGAGGTCATGGCGGACCCGTACCCCGTCTACCGCGAGCTGCGCGACCACGCTCCCGCGTACTGGTCCTCGCAGGCGAGCTGTTGGGTACTCAGCCGCTACGACGACGTCTCGGCCGCCCTCGCCGACCCGGCGACGTACTCCTCGGCATCCGGGATATTCCCCACCCCGCCCGGGGTGGACATGACCGACCTGTTCCTGCCCATGCTCATCATGAGCGACCCAACCCGGCACACCCAACTGCGTCACCTCGTCAGCAAAGCCTTCACCCCACGCCGCATCGCCGGGCTTGAGACGCACATCCAGACCCTCGTCGACGACCTCCTCGACAAGACCCCGGAGACCGGAGCCTGGGACTTCGTCTCAGGGTTCGCCGGGCCGCTCCCGGCCATCGTCATCGCCGACATGCTCGGCGTCCCGCGCGAAGACCGCCAACAGTTCCGGACCTGGTCCACCACGCTCATCCAGTCCAACCCCGTCCGCGGAGAGTTCGGCCCCGGCTTGGACGCCGCCGCAGCGCTCTACGAGTACTTCTCTGCGTTCCTCGCCGAGCGACGCGCGCACCCCCGAGACGACCTCATGACAGCTCTTGTTCAAGCCGAGGTCGACGGCGAGCATCTCAGCGAGGAGGAACTTCTCGGCTTCTGCCTGCTGCTGCTCGTCGCCGGGCACGAAACCACCACCAACCTGCTCTCCAACAGCGCCGCTATACTCGCCGCTCACCCCGAGAGCCGACGGCAGCTGGCAGACAACCCAGATCTCGTGCCGGCCGCGGTTGAGGAGCTTCTCCGCTACGACTCACCAGTCCAGGGCCTTGCGCGCACTGTCACCCGACCGGTGGACCTGCACGGGCAACGCATGAAAGCCGGCGACACCGTGTTGTTGCTCTTCGGTTCGGCCAACCGAGACGACCACGCCTTCCCCGACGCCGACCACTTCGACATCCACCGCGCACCCGAACGACAGGTCGCCTTCGGACGCGGCATCCACTTCTGCCTGGGCGCATCCCTGGCCCGCCTCGAAGCACGCATCGCTCTACAGGCACTCCTAGCCCGCCATCGCGACTGGAACGTCGACCTCGACTCAGCGGTCCGACTTCGCTCCGGTCCGATCCGCGGCTACGTCTCGCTGGCCCTGCAGTAGGTCAGGCGCACCACCTCATCTTCGGAAGGAGCAGCCATGAAGGAAGGACCGAAGCCAAGCCGCGCCAGGGTCCTGCACGAGGTGATCGAGGAGATCCTTGTCCGGAAGGACGGACAGATCCCCACCGACATCGAAGGCATCGACGTATTTTTCGACGGCATCGAAGACCTCGCGAACGCTCTTCTGCTTCGATGGCACACCCGCCTGGTGGCATCGCTAGAGCGGGGACTCGCCGACGAGCCCGAGGACCGCGAAGAGGCCGTTGTCGAGGCCTGGCGGCACGCCACCTGGATCTACTGGGGCGTGCGGAAGGTCATCGACGACCTCGCGGACCACCCTCCCACCGAAGAAGTTGCTCATGCCGTCCGCGCGACCGCGCACAACGACTGGGCCGCCATGGCCGTCGCAGCCGGGCTGGCCAGTGCCTTCGATGAACCAGCAGTTCGAGTCGGCCACCGTCTCGAGATCGAAGCGCGACGACGCAACATCGTGGAGCAAAGCACCGCTCGCACGCCTGGGCCGCGCACCGTGCTCGGTAAGGTCAAAGCCATGATCACCGGTTGAGGCACCAGCGCCCAGAAGCAGAGCCTGCGGCGCGTGGTCGTCCAACCACCACGGCGTCTCTCAGCTTTGCTTCTAGCGCGGCCTCGTCCATCCACTTCGGTCGGGTCCTGGCGATGATGAGTTCGGGGTCTTCGCGCGGATGGCTTCCTCAGAAGGAGCGATGAGAACTCCCCCAGAACCCGCCCATCCTGTAGTCGTTGGCGACCAAGTATTCGCCCTCCCCAAGGACGGCGGGCAGGTCGTCCCGATCGGCCATGCCGTGAGAATCTCGCGCCCGTCGGTCGCTCGCTCATGGCTGCCATGGGCGGGCGCATCGACTGCGTCCACTCCCCCGCCCGCCAGGAAGATCCGATACAGGGCACGGAGCTCGACGGCTCGGAGCGATGGCCCCGACTCCCTAGCAGACCCGCATCCGTTACAAGCGTGGTACAAATTGTCGAAAGTCCTCGACGTTTGCGCAGGTCAGCATGGGTCAGTCAGTCAGTACTACGACATCTGATCCGAGGGTTTTCATCCTCTGTCAGTAGTTGCCGAAAACGGCGGCTGACCTGCGGAAACGTCTTCCGACGTCTTCCAGCGTCAGTCGCCGTTTTTCGTTGGCATGTGTCACCAGTGTGTAACCAGAACAGGTCGCCCGTGCCCGATGCGAAGGACTCCTGGACGTGACAACCCATCTCATATCAGCCCTGCGCCGGAACCGTCACGTACCGCGCGGCGCGGCGTCGTTCGGCGTACTCATGGACTCGGGCTCGTATCAACAGGACGAGCTGACCGGTCCCATGAAGGTGAACTTCATCGCGTTGTAGATGAACAACAGCACCAGCAAGTTGAGCCAGCCCGGCCCGCCGTCCGCCAGGATGCTGGTGCAGATGCTCGCCGCATACAGGTACGGGACCGCCAAGAGCATGACCGGGACACCCCACTTGAGACCCCGGCGGCTACGGATCGCGTCGAGAGCGATGTTGGTGGGCATAGAGAACCGCAGGTAGTCACGAGTACGGACGCTCGCTGCCCAAAGGAGCCGGATCATGATGACGTTCCTCTCTGTCGCACGGATATGACCGGCGAGGCGGTGCGTCAGAGAGTGACCCAGAGGGTCTGCCGCAAGCGGCGCGTCACGTTGGGGTGAATCGCCCCGGGTCTGATGGAGGCTCTCAATCCTGGGAAGGATGATGAGAGTCATGGCAGCACCGAGGAAGTACAGCGTTGAGCTCCAGCAACGAGCGACGCGGATGGCGATGGACGCCCGGAAGGACCCAGGGTCCGCTCGTGGGGCGATCAAGCGGGTCGCCGATCAGCTGGCCGTTCACCCCGAAGCGCTTCGGAACTGGGTCCGCCAGGCCGAGATCGACGGCGGCGTTCGACCGGGCACCACGACCGACGACGCGCAGCGACTGTCCGAGCTCGAGCGTGAGGTCCGCGAGCTGCGCCGGGCCAACGAGATATTGAAGACGAGCGCGGCTTTTTTCGCGGCCGCGGAGCTCGACCGCAAAATCAAGTAGAGGTGCCCACCGCGGTGCTGGTCGACTACATCGACCAGCACCGCGACCGGTTCGGGGTCGAGCCGCTCTGCGCTGTGCTGAAGGACGCCGGCGTGCAGATCGCCCCGAGCACCTACTACGCCGCCAAGAAGCGGCCGCCCTCGGCACGCGCGGTGCGAGACGCCGAGCTGGTCGTCGACATCAAGACTGCGCACAAGGCCAACCTCGGTGTCTACGGCGCCCGCAAGATCCACGCTGAGCTCAACCGTGAGGGCGTCACGGTTGCCCGGTGCACCGTCGAGCGGCTGATGCGCGCCGAGGGCCTGCGTGGGATCCCGCGGGAGAAGACCCGCAAGACCACGGTCGGCGGCGGCGCTGAGACTGAGCGGCCCGAGGACAAGGTCAAGCGGAAGTTCGTCGCGACCGCGCCGAACCAGCTGTGGGTGGCCGATCTGACCTACGTACGCACGCACGCGGGCTGGACCTACGTTGCGTTCGTCCTGGACGTTTCCAGCCAGATGATCGTCGGCTGGCAGGTGTCCACGTCGCTGCGCACCGACCTCGCGTTGGATGCCCTCGACATGGGGCTGTGGGCCCGGCAGCGCGTCGGCCAGGACGTCACCGGCCTGATCCACCACAGCGACAGAGGAGTCCAGTATCGAGCGATTCGCTACACCGAGCGGCTCGCTGAAGCTGAGGCTGTCGCGTCTGTCGGGAGCCGTGGCGACTCCTACGACTGTGAGACTGTCGATCAACGCCATGGCTGAGGCGCTGAACTCGCTGTTCAAGGCCGAGTGCATCCGCAACCCGGTCATGCGGCCGAAGAGCGGCCGGAAGAACGTCGGCGACGTCGAGATCGCCGTCGCCGAATACGTCGACTGGTTCAACCACCGACGGCTTCACGGCGAGATCGGGCTCGTCCCGCCAGCCGAGTTCGAGGCCTGCCACTGGGCATCCCAGCCCGCGAAGCACTACCGTCAGAACCCGGTCCTCACCGAGGCCGGATCCAACTAACCGAGCCTCCACGAAACCCGGGGCGATTCACCCGCTGCCGGACGCGGTTCGGGACGCCATTACTGCCTACATGACGGCCTATCCGCCGAGGGAGGTCGCGTTGCCGTGGATGGTGGTCGACGGCAAGTCGACCACTGTGTCTCTGCTGCTGACGTCGCGCGAGAAGAAGTCGTTGGGACGCAACTACTTCAACACCTTCCTCTGGCGTCCTGCTCTCAAGAGCGCTGGAGTGCCCGACCTCCGGGAGAACGGCTGCCATGCGCTACGACACTTCTTCGCCAGCACCGCACTCCACGAGGGCGAGACCATCAAGGCAGTCAGCGAGTACCTCGGTCACGCCGACCCCGGCTTCACGCTGCGGACCTACACCCACCTGATGGAAGGCAGCTCCGAACGCACCAAGCGGGCCATCGACGCCGCATTCCTGGGCAAGTCCAGCAACGACGATGACCCGGAGAGCGACGAGGAAGACCACGAGGCTCCGCGATGACATCCGCGCTCGACACCAAGCCGATCTTTACAGATTGCGTCCGCTATGAGACATTAACTGTTATGGCTGGCCAGGAGTTCCTCACCATCGAGGAAACTGCGAACGCCCTCGGGGTGTCGACCCGTCATGCCCGCCGCCTGGCCGACTCCGGGGCCCTCAGCCGGGTTGCGCGTGGACTGATCGACCGGACCTCGGTCGATCGCTACCGCCAATCCCAGCGCCAGGGCCGCACCCGCTCCTGGGCTGAGCACACCGCCTGGGGAGCCATTGCCCTGCTCGCTGGCCAGGAGGCAGCGTGGCTGGGAGCTCCCCAAACCTCTCGGCTACGGCACAACCTGCGCGAGATCGCCGCCGCCCACGATGTCGATGACCTCGCAACTCGGATGCGCGACCGCGCCCAGGTCCACACCTACGAGGCCCACCGCGCCGCACTCCCCCGACTCCGCGAGACCGTGGCGGCAACCAACACGAGATCTCTCGGCATCACCGACGCAGTCGACGAGAGCATCGACGGCTACGTCGCCGCCGACGACCTCGACGCCCTGGTGCGGACCCTCGGCCTACGCGCCGACGCGAGCGGACCCGTCACGCTGCGCGTAACCGGTTTCGACTTCGACCACGTCCGCGCCCTGGTCGACACCTCTGTCGTCGCCGCGCTCGATGCGGCCACCAGCATCGACCCCCGCGTCCGGGGCGTCGGCCGCCGGACACTGGCCGAGCTGCTGGAGTCGTACCGATGAGCACCGACCGCCCCAGCATCGAAGTCAGCGCCGCCCCTGGCGGCTGGCCGGATCCGTGGCCCAGCGTCGCGGAACTGGCCGAGACCCTCCCAGCCGAGAGCTGGACGCTGGTCGGCGGACTGATGACACAGCTCCACACCATCCACCACGGACTCGGCATCGTCCGCCCGACCAACGATGTCGACATCGTGCTGCACATTGAGACCATGCGCGGCGTGCCGAACAAGGTCGCCGCCGCCTTGGAGGCGCTCGGCTATCAGTTCCAGCCGAGCATCGACCCGCGCAACAACACCGCGCATCGCTTCGTCCGCGGCACCACGAAGGTCGACCTGGTCGCCGGAGCCCACGAAGATCAAGTCGACGTGCTCATCGCCGACCACCCGGCACCTCGCGTGATCGAGCGACTGCGCGGCCACGAGATGATCCGCATCGAGGGTGGCACCCAAGCCCTACGTCGGACAGTGAACGCGCAGTTTGAGATCACGCCCGGCACTACTGCGATGATCTCCGTCCCACGCCCATTCGGCGCCTTGATCCTGAAGTCAGCTGCCTACACGACCGACTCGCGCGACAAGGAGCGCCACCTGTTCGATGCCGCTGCGTTGCTCGCCTGCATCGACGACCCGTTCGCCGAGCGGGCCGAGTTCACCGGCTCCGACCGGCGTCGCATCGCTACTCTGGCGACGCGCCTCGATGGCGCGCACCCGGCCTGGCGGGCACTACCGGAGGACCACCGCACTCAGGCGCAACTGACCCTGGAGCTCCTCGCCAGGAGCGACGAGGATTCGGCCACCGGAGGCCCCACCGCGGCCCCAGCGTGACCCAGATCAGCGTTTGCGCAGGTCAGACCGGGTGCACCAGTCACTACTACGACATCTGATTCCGGGGTCTCGCTGACCTGCTTATAGGTGCTCACCAGTGCACGCCATGTCGAAGCCGGAAGTTCGTGGCCGCTCTCAACCGTCACGGCATGGTCGGCTCCATGGGCCGTGTCGGCGCCGCGGGCAGCAACGCGGCCAGGTCCGACGACTCGGCGGGGCGCGATCGTCTCGTGCGTTGGCGGACTACGGGAGCTTGGACGCGAGGACGTCGGCCGCCAGGATCTCGGGTGCTGCGCCGAGGAGGTGCTGGTTGGCCATCAGGGCTGCGACGATGGCGCCGTTGGCGTGGGCGTCGCGAGCGGCCTCGTCGGGGAACGCATCGAAGATCCAGAAGGTGTCGGCGTGGGTCCTGACCGCGAACCAGACAATCGTTCCTTCTTCTTCGTTGGCGAGTGCGACAGCGCCGGCGAGCAGATCGGCGAGCGCGTCGTGCTGTCCATCGGCCGCGACGATCTTGGCGACGAAGGCATACGGAAGTGATGCGGGTGTGGACATGAGGGGTTCTCCTAGGTGTCGAGGTTTCTTGGTGAAGCGAGTTCAGCGTATGACGAGCAAGAGCATGTGAGAAGTGGCGTATACGGCAGTATTGCTATTGTTCGCGCCATGCGTATCGGACTGATCGCGATCGACGGCTGCTTCGGCTCGGCGGTCGCGTCGGTCATCGACATCCTGCGTGTGGCCGACGGAGCCCGCGGCGATGTCGACCCGCGGATCGACCCGATCGAACTCGCCATCCTCGGACCGAAACGGCGAGTGACCACGACGGCATCGATGTCCCTGTCGGTGGACCACCCGCTGTCGGAGTCCGGAGAGTTCGACGTGGTCGTCGTCCCTGCGCTCGGAACCCTCACGGCCGCCGCTACCCACGACGCCCTCCAGAGTCGAGATGCTCGTTCGGTCATCGCCTCGCTCGGGCGCCTCGACGACGCGACCACCCGGATCGCCGCGGCGTGCACCGGCGTGTTCGCCGTCGCCGAGACCGGACGCATGCATCATCGGCGGGCGACGACCAGCTGGTTCCTGGGGCCGGAGTTCCTGAAGCGCTATCCGACCGTCGCCCTCGATCTCGACACCATGGTCGTGGTCGACGGGAACCTCGTCACCGCCGGCGCCGCGTTCGCCCACATCGACCTCGCGCTCTCACTCGTGCGATCGATCAGCCCCGACCTGGCCCAACATGTCGCCAAGCTCCTCATCATCGACGAGCGCCCGTCGCAGGCGGCCTTCGTCGCTTACGAACATCTCCGGCACGAGGACCCGATCGTCGTCGAGTTCGAACGCTTCGTGCGCGCCCGCCTGGACGAACCGTTCAACGTCGCCTTCGTCGCGCGGTCGCTCGGCACCAGCCGGCGCACCCTCGAACGACGAGTCCGTGCGGCGCTCAACCTCACTCCGCTCGGCTTCGTCCAACGGCTTCGCGCCGAACGAGCTCGGCACCTCTCAGCAACCACGGACCTCACCTCCGCCGAGATCGCGCTACGGGTCGGCTACGCGAACGCCGAGACTCTGCGCTCCCTCCTGCGCAGGGAGCGACGCCGGTCCTGACCTACCGCCATGCCTATAGTCGGTGTCCTAGCGGTCAAGTCCGCTGGGGTGGTGTACGAGGTTGATCCTTCGGTTGGGCGTGTCGCTCAGGCTGTGAGTGCCTGAAGCTCGTGCTCGCTCACCTCCTCGGCGGTGGAGTTGTCGACGGCGTGGGCTCGGGCGAGGACGTCGAGTCCGAGGTAGCGGCAGATGATGCTGGCCCGGTCCGGGAAGATCCCCACCACGTCGGTGCGGCGGCGGATCTCGCGGCGCGAGGATGTCGGCGCGGTCGTCTTCGAGGTGCTCGGCGACGGTGGGGAGCTTCTCGTGCAGGGCGTCGACGACACGGTCGAACTGGGCGTGGACCGCGTCGGCGTCGGGCTGGTCGTAGATGGAGTGCAGCAGCGCCTTGACCCACGGCCAGCTGGTCTTCGGGGGCGCGGACATCAGGTTCGCTGAGTAGTGGGTGCGGCATCGCCCGCCTTCGCGGACCTTCAACACCAGCGCGTCGGCAACGACGAACGTGAACGGCCCGGCCGCGAGACCTGCGACTTCGACAAGCTGTCGATTCCGAGCGTCTCCACGAGCTTGGCCATCCGCCTCGTGGAGACACCGGCGAGGTAGCAGTTCGCCACGACGGTGATCAGCGCCGTCTCGGCTCGCTTGCGGCGCTCAAGGAGCCACTCGGGGAAGTACGTCCCCCGTCGCAGTTTCGGGATGGCCACGTCGATCGTCCCGACCCTGGTGTCCAGCGCCGATGGCGGTAGCCGTTGCGCTGGGCCACCCGGTCCGGGGACGGGCGGCCGTACTCGGCACCAACGACCGCATCGGCGTCGGCCGAGAGCAGGGCGTTGATCATCGTCTGCAACAACGAACGCATCAGATCAGGTGATGCTTCGGACAGGGCTTCGCCCAGCAGGCCGGCAGGGTCGACAATGTGTGGAGCGGTCATCGTGATGACTCCATTCGAGAGAGCTTTGGTAGGTGAACTCGAAGGATCACGAACTCAGCGACCGCGCTACACCACTAGCGGGGACTCAACTGCCGATACTTACGCTTGCCGTTAGTATCGTTTCGCGTTAGGGTTGTGTCGTGATTCGGTCCTTCAAGAACACCGACACCGAGAAGGTCTGGAATCGCGAACACGTCCGAGCCTTCGGACCCGAACTACAGCGGGCCGCGCAGAAGAAGCTCCGCCTCCTCAACGCGGCCGCCGAACTGAACAGCCTGCGAGTGCCGCCCGGCAACCGCCTGGAGAAACTGGTCGGGGATCGCGCCGGACAACACTCCATCCGCATCAATGACCAGTACCGAATCTGCTTCAACTGGACCGACACCGGTCCCACCGACGTCGAGATCACCGACTACCACTGACCGAGCGAGAAAGGAGAACCCGACCATGGCTGCGACAACGAAGGCACACGACCCGATCACCCCGGGCGAGATCCTGCTGACCGAGTTCCTGGAGCCGCTGGGCATCACCCAGTACCGCCTCGCCCAGGCCACCGGGCTCCCCCAGACCCGGATCAGCGAGATCGTCCGCGGCAAGCGCGCCATCACCACCGACACCGCACTGCGGCTGTCCAAGGCGCTCGGCGTCGACGACAGGTTCTGGATCAACATCCAGACCGACTACGACCTCGAAGTCGAGCGCGACCTCCACAGCGACGAGCTGGCCAAGGTGACCGCCCTGGTGGCGAGCTGAAAGTCGGCCGCCGGAGGCCCCACCGCGGCCCCAGCGTGACCCAGATCAGCGTTTGCGCAGGTCAGACCGGGTGCACCAGTCACTACTACGACATCTGAGTCATCAGGTCCGAGGAGCCCCACCGCGCACGTCGCACGGTGGGGCTCCGTCGTTCCAGGGAGGGTCTCAGGCCCGGGGAGGCACGTCCAGCTTGGCGACGGTGAGCAGGACGACCGAGTCCTCCTCGGTCTCCACGGCGTGCCGGGCGTCGGGCAGGAACAGAAGGTCCCCGGGAGAGCCGTTCCACCGCACCTCACCGGCGACGAGCGTCACTCGACCCTGGATCACCTGCAGGGTCGACTCCCCCGGGTTCTCGTGCTCGCTGAGGTCCGATCCGGCTCGCAGCGCGATCAGGGTCTGTCTCAGGACGTGCTCGTGCCCGCCGTAGAGGGTGCGCGCACTACGTCCGCTCGACGCGCCGCGGGCGATGTCGAGATGCTGCCGTGCCAGTGCCGTGAGGGAGATCTTCTGCATGACGGGTCCTCTCCGTGAACGTGTGGGCTGGGCGACGACGTCGTGCGATCAGCTTCGCCGCGTCCCGACCGCGCCACCCTCGTTGTCCCAACCGCGGCTCGCCGTCTCGTCACCGCGCGCCTGCGTCCGGCCTGCGAGCAGGCGACGGGCGGCGGCGTCGGTGGTGGCCGGCGGGATGACCGTGACGAGGCACTCGGAACGGTTCGCCAAGGTGATCGTCAGGAGGTGCGTGTCGTCACGGGGGAACGAGCCCGTCTTGAGCCATCGACTGCTCAGCGGCACCGATCGCGGGCGGTCGTCCCAGTCCGGCGGCGAGTACAGGACGCGTTGGATGCGGGTCGAGTCCGGCGACCACGCGTCGACGAGAGCCGGGAGCTCCTCGATGAGCGAGCGGGTGCGCGGCCACCAGCGGCCCACGAGGGGGTCGGCGGAGCGGTCGGCGGGATCGGCGTCGAAGACGACGCGCGCGGTAGTCGAGCTCTGGAGTCGTGAGTCCTGCTCGGATGGTGAGGCCATCGGGCCCACCGCCTGACGTGTCGCCATCACTGTCAGGGTCGTGGAGTGACCTGACGTCCATGGTCGTGACCTCAGGATACCGCGCGAGCGCAAGCCCTCCGGGCCTCGAGGCTCGGGCCGATTCAGCCTGCCGACCCCTCGCATCGGGTCTACCGTCGAGATCAGTACTGCTCGCCCGCGAGCTCACCGGCGTCCTCGCATCGAAGAGCCTCGCGGCGGCAGCGACACGAGGCGGCCGTGAGATGCCCTCACACCCGGCACGAGACCGATGACTGCCTTCGTGCGCGCGCCCGGCACCCCGTCGCCTGCCGGCACGGGTGGATCCCGGGTTCGACTGGATCCAGGGCTCGACTCACCGATCGACGTCGCCCGGCGGTTCCCCGTCCACCGACCGCAGCATCCGACCCGCAGCACCAGGAGCACCCCATGAGCGACAAGTCACCCCGCCAGCACCTGTCCAAGAAGTCCGGCCGGTCACTGAAGCAGAAGCGCGCCGACAAGCGGACGTCGGCGAGCGAGCCCCCGGCACCGACGTCGAGCGGACGACGACCCTCACGATGAGCACCGGGCGACCCACCGCGCGGTTCCCGCAGGCGCATGCCTCCACGGCTCGGTACGCAAAGCTGTCGGCGCAGGTCCGCGCGGCCGGGCTGCTTGACCGCCGGCACGCCTACTACTGGGGACAGATCAGCGTGTGGGTCACGGCCTTCGCGGCGATCTGGGCCGCGACCGTCCTGCTCCCCCCGTCGGGATGGCACCTGCTGCTGGCCGCCGCCCTCGGGGTGGTCGTGACCCAGTTCGGGTTCCTCGGGCACGACGCCGCGCACCGCCAGATGTTCGCCTCGGCGTCGTGGAACGCGTGGGCCGCGCGGATCCTGGCCGGCGCGTTCGCCGGCCTCAGCTACGGCTGGTGGCGGGCCAAGCACGCCCGCCACCACCGCGCCCCGAATCAGGAGGGCGCCGACCCCGACATCGGTCCCGGTGCCATCGCCTTCACCCCCGCGATCCTCGCCGAACGACGGGGGGCCGCCGGCTGGGTCGGGCGGCACCAGGGCTGGCTGTTCTTCCCCCTGCTCACGCTCGAGGCGCTCAACCTGCACGTGGCGAGCGTGCGCAGCGCCCTGGGCGCGAGCCGCCGGACGCCGTGGCGACGGACGGAGCTGGCGATCGTCCTCGTGCGCCTCGCGGCCTTCCCCGCCGTCGCGTTCCTCGTGCTGCCACCGGGCCTGGCGGCAGCGTTCCTCGCGGTCCAGCTTGCCGTGACGGGCGTCCTCCTCGGCGCCTCGTTCGCGCCGGCCCACAAGGGCATGCCGATCGTCCCCTCGACGATGCAGCTGGACTTCATGCGACGACAGGTGATGGTCTCGCGCAACGTGCGCGGCAACCGCGGGATCGACACGGCCATCGGCGGGCTGAACTACCAGATCGAGCACCACCTCTTCCCCAACATGCCGCGGTGCAACCTGAAGCGGGCGCGACCGCTGGTGCGCGCGCACTGCGAGCGCGAAGGCATCGCCTACGTCGAGGTCGGCCTGCTGAGGTCGTACGTGCTGGTGATCGACTACCTCAACCACGTCGGCCTGCAGGCCCGCGACCCGTTCGACTGCCCCCTCGCCGCCGACCTGCGCGCCTGAGCACCGACCACGACGCGAACTCGATCACGCACGTGACGCGGACGGGTCAGGGACGCAGCACGATCTTGCCGCGCAACCCTCCGGCCTCGACGAGCCGGTGGGCCTCGGCGGCGTCGCCGAGCGGCAGCTCGCGGGCGACCTCGACGACGAACCGGCCGTCGGCGACGAGCGGCAGCACCGCCGGCACCGCCTCGGCGCGCAGGCGCTGCTGCTCCTCGGTGAGGGGCTCGGGACTGCCGCCCAGGTAGGCCTGGATGCCGAGCTCGGCGGCACGCGCGCCCATGACGAGGGTCGCGACGTGCTGGGGGTCCTCGACGAGCGCGAGGGACGCCTCGAGGGCCTCGTCGGTGCCGGCGATGTCGAGCACCCGGTCGACGCCCTGCGGCGTCGCCTCGCGGAGCCGCTCCAGCAGTCCGTCGCCGTAGACGACGGGGTGACCACCGAGCTCGCGGATGCGGTCGTGGTTGGCCTCGCCGGCGGTGGCCACCACCGTGACGTCGTCGGCCGCCGCCAGCTGCAGCACCGCCTGGCCGACGGCACCGGAACCGCCGTGGACCACGAGCGTGCTGCCGGGACGGACGTCGAGGGACCTGAGCGACTGGTAGGCGGTGGCCACGGGGATGCCGAGCGCCGCTGCCTGCGCGAAGGAGACCGCATCGGGCAGAGGGGCGAGCGCCGAGGCGTCAGCCACGACGTGACTCGCGTAGGTGCCGGGCGTGCGCTCCACGACGACCCGGTCCCCCTCGCTGAACCCGGTGGCGTCCTCCCCCAGGGTCCGGACGACGCCGGCGCCGTCGAACCCCGGTCGGTACGGACCGCCCCCCGGCGGCAGGGGTCGCACGCCGGAGCGGATCTTGGTGTCCAACGGGTTGACCCCGACCGCCGACATCTCGACGAGGACCTGTCCGGCGCCGGGCTCGGGCACAGGGACCTCCACCACCTCGAGGACGTCGGGCGGACCGGGCTGGGTGAACTGGACGACGGTGGCCATGACTCCATGCTGCCCCACTCGATACCGTTGGCACCATGAGCGAGCAGCATCCAGGAGCCCATGCCTACGGCGTCGCCACCGTCACCTGGGACGGCGACGTCCTCGACGTCTGGTTCCCCGAGCCGCGTCTCGGCGCGCCGTCGGAGCACGACTTCGAGCCCGACGGACTCAGCGCGCTGAGCGGCGACGATCCCGTCCGCGAGGTCCGCAGAGCCGTCGTGCACGTCGTCATCGACGACCTCGCACAACCGCCCGCCGACGCCTACGACGTCTACCTGCGCCTCCACCTGCTCTCCCACCGGCTCGTCCGGCCCCACGGGCTGAACCTCGACGGACAGTTCGGGCTGCTCACCAACGTCGTGTGGACCACCATCGGCCCCTGTGCCGTGCCCGGCTTCGAGCTCACCCGCGCCCGCGCCCGGGCCGCCGGCAAGGACATCAACGTCACGAGCATCGACAAGTTCCCCCGCATGACCGACTACGTCGTGCCCAGCGGCGTGCGCATCGGCGACGCCGACCGGGTCCGCCTCGGCGCGCACCTGGCCGAGGGCACCACCGTGATGCACGAGGGCTTCGTGAACTTCAACGCCGGCACCCTCGGCCACGCGATGGTCGAGGGCCGCATCTCCGCCGGCGTCGTGGTCGGCGACGGCACCGACATCGGCGGTGGCGCCTCGATCATGGGCACCCTCTCCGGCGGTGGCACGGAGACGATCAGCATCGGCGAGAACTCGCTGCTCGGCGCGAACTCCGGCATCGGCATCTCCCTCGGCGACGACTGCGTCGTCGCGGCCGGCTGCTACGTCACCGCCGGCACGAAGGTGCGCACCCCGGACGGCACGGTCGTCAAGGCCCTCGAGCTCTCCGGTCAGGACAACCTGCTGTTCCTGACCAACAGCGAGACCGGCGCCGTCGAGGCGCGGCCGCGCGACGGCCGCGCGGGCATCGAGCTCAACTCCGAGCTCCACACCAACTGAACGACCATGAGGACCCGCACGCTGGTGCTGGTGCTCGCCGTGGTGGTCGTCGCGGTGACCGTCTTCGCCCTGCGTGACCGGGTGAGCCTGCGCGACGAGTACTGCGAGGCCGACGTGGGCGGCACCCGCGCCCAGGTCGACCCCGAGCAGGCACGCTGGTCGTCCCTCATGGCGGCGATGGCGCAGGCACGCGGCCTGCCGCCGCGGGCCACGACCATCGCCATCGCCACGGCGTTCCAGGAGTCGAAGATCCGCAACATCGACTACGGCGACCGTGACTCCGTCGGACTCTTCCAGCAGCGGCCGTCGCAGGGATGGGGCTCGGTCGAGCAGATCATGGACCCCGTGTACTCGATCGGCGCCTTCTACGACGGGCTCGTCGAGGTCGACGGGTACGAGGACCTCGAGATCACCGTCGCGGCGCAGGAGGTGCAGCGCTCCGCCTTCCCGGAGGCCTACGCCCAGCACGAGCCGTACGCGCGAGCCCTCGCCTCGTCGTTGCGCGGGTTCTCCCCCGCCGCGTTCTCCTGCCAGGTCGAGCCGACCGGCGGTGGCTCGCTGGAGGACCTCGAGGACGACCTCGCGACCGCGTTCGGTCGGGTCGAGACCGCCGCCGAGGCAGGGACCCTCACGGTGACGGTGCCGACCGGGGGCGAGCCCGAGTCCCGTTCGGCGCTCGCGTGGTCGTACGCCCACTACCTCGTGGCGAACGCGAGCAGACTCGGACTCGGCAGCGTCGACGTCGACGGTCGCACGTGGACCGCCGAGGAGTCCGCCGACGGCTGGCAGGGCGAGGCGGTCCAGGGCTCCGAGCCGCCGAGCACGGTCACCGTGACGCTGGGCTGAGCCGCACCCTCCGGTCGCAGTGGGCACGCCGCCCGCCATACTGACGCGTAACCCAGCCGTCCGTCGAAGGGTCCTCACGTGCGCAACCCCCGTGCTTTCCTCCGTCCGCTGGCCGTCGGTGCTCCCGCCCCGGCCGCCGATGTCCCGTTCCGGCCGTCCCGGATGATCCACTTCTTCGATCCGAGCAACGAGAAGATGGCGGCGAAGGTGCCGGACATCGCGGCGAAGGTCGACATCATCCTCGGCAATCTCGAGGACGCGGTGAAGACCGAGAAGAAGGAAGCTGCCCGCCAGGGTCTGGTCGACATCGCGAAGGCCACCGACTTCGGCCAGACGCAGCTGTGGACGCGGGTCAACAGCCTCGACTCCCCCTGGGTCCTGGACGACCTCATCACCCTCGTCACCGAGATCGGGCACAAGCTCGACGTCGTCATGGTCCCGAAGGTCGAGGGCGCGCAGGACATCCACTACGTCGACCGTCTGCTCGCCCAGCTGGAGGCACGTGCCGGGCTCGAGCGGCCGATCCTCGTCCACGCCATCCTCGAGACCGCAGAGGGTGTCGCGAACGTCGAGGAGATCGCCGGTGCCAGCCCGCGCATGCAGGGCATCAGCCTCGGCCCGGCCGACCTCGCGGCGAGCCGACGCATGAAGACCACGCGCGTCGGCGGTGGTCACCCCGGCTACCTGGTCCGCCAGGACCCGACCGGCGAGGACCTCACCGAAGGACGCACCACCTACCAGCAGGACCTGTGGCACTACACGATCGCGCGCATGGTCGACGCGTGCGCCGCGAACGACATCCTGCCGTTCTACGGGCCCTTCGGGGACATCAAGGACGTCGTGGCCTGCGAGGACCAGTTCCGCAACGCCTTCCTGCTCGGCTGTGTCGGCGCGTGGAGCCTGCACCCGGTGCAGATCGACATCGCCAAGCGCGTCTTCTCCCCCGACCCCGCCGACGTCGCGCACGCGAAGGAGGTCGTCGAGGCCATGGGCGACGGGTCCGGCGCCGTCATGATCAACGGCAAGATGGAGGACGACGCGTCCTGCAAGCAGTGCCTGGTGATGCTCGACCTCGCCCGTGCGCTCGCCGAGCGCGACCCCGAGCTCGCCGACGCCTACGACCTCTGAGGAGACCTCCCATGTCCGAGACCCCCACGCTCCGCGCCCGCCGTTCCGTCCTCTACATGCCCGGCGCCAACGAGCGCGCGCTGGAGAAGGCCAAGACGATCGACGCCGACGCCCTCATCCTCGACCTCGAGGACTCGGTGGCGCCCGACGCCAAGGAGACCGGGCGCGAGAACGTCGTCGCCGCGGTCCGCTCCGGCGAGTACGGCCACCGCGAGCTGGCGATCCGCGTCAACTCCATCGGCACGCAGTGGCACGACGCCGACGTCACGGCCGCTGCCCAGGCCGGTCCCGACGCGATCCTCGTGCCCAAGGTCGAGTCGGCCGAGCAGGTGCAGGATCTCGTCGCCGCCATGGAGGCCGCCGGTGCCCCCGAGCACACGCAGCTGTGGGCGATGATCGAGACCCCGCGCGCCCTGCTGCACGCCGAGGAGATCGCCGGAGCGCACGAGCGCCTGACGGTGATCGTGATGGGCACCAACGACATCGTCAACGAGACGTTCGGGCTGCACGTGCCGGGCCGCAACGCGACCGTGCTGACGTCGCTGGCGTGGACGCTGCTGGCGTGTCGCGCGGCCGGCAAGGTGGTCATCGACGGCGTGTACAACGCGGTCAAGGACCCCGAGGGCTTCGAGGCCGAGGCACGGCAGGGCCGCGAGATGGGCTTCGACGGCAAGACGCTCATCCACCCGAGCCAGGTGGAGCCGGCCAACACGATCTTCGCCCCCTCGGCCGAGGACGTGGAGCGCGCCGAGCAGCTCATCGAGACCTTCGAGCAGGCCAAGGCCGACGGCCAGGGCGTGGTGACGTTCAACGGCCGGATGGTCGAGGAGCTGCACGTCCGCGACGCCCGCCGCATCCTCGCCTTCCACGAGGCGATCCAGGCACGCTGACGCCGGACCGGGTGGCGTCGCCGTCACGCGGCGGCGTACTCGATGATCATGCGGGCGAGGCCCTCGCCGAGGATCGTCGGTGGTGCGGGGCGGGGGTCGTGCTCGGACGTGGTGGTCTCGACGGTGCGGCCGGTGGGCAGGGTCCAGCGCAGGACGCCGTGACCCTTCATCGAGTGGTGCCGCCTGCACAGTGCCCACATATTCGATCCGTTGGTCGCCCCGATGGGCCAGGGTTCTCGATGGTCCAGGTCGCACCTCTCTGCCGGAACCCGGCACCCGGGTGCTCGGCAGACCCCGTCACGGAATCGGATGGCCTTCGCCAACATCTCGGGGGCGAACCGGCCGACGTAATCGTGAGCCAACGTGTTCCCGTGGACCGGGTCGGTGATGATGCGGTGCCAGAACGTCTCGTCGGCATCGAGGTCATCGAGGATCCACGACGCGGGCACCTCCCAGCTGCCGTCGGAGGCTTCGGCGTGACCGTCGACCAGGCCTGTGAGGACATCCGCTTCGATGGTCACGGCGATGTCACCGGTCACGGTGGGCAGGTCAGTGGTCTCGCCGTGGGTGAGCCATGAGACGAACAAGTCGGTGGTGCGCTGGGACAGCGTCCGGCTGTCGTCGGGGTCGACGGGTGCGCGGGCGGCGCGGTCGAGGCGCTTCATCACGGCCACCGCCTGATGGGACGGCAGGGAGGCCGACAGCCAGGACATGCCGTCCTCGACGTGGGTGACCTGCACGTGCCGGTCCGCGCGGGCCTTCTCTGCCCGGTCCAGCGCCTCCTCCGGCTCGACGCGGGTGACGAACCGCTTGACCCACGCCCGCACCTCCGCCGTCGTGTGAGTCGTCGCGTACCGCAGCACGGACTCGTCCAACCGCGTCCAGGACTCTTCTCGCTCGAGCCGGTCCAGGCCGGTGGAGATCTCCCGAACCCGGGAGGCGTCGATCCGACCGTCGGTGAAAGCCACCCAGCATCGCGGAGCGCGTTCGATCATCCGGTCCGCGATGGCGAGCCGAGCATTGACCTGCTGCTCCGACAGGCCCATCTCCTGCCCGATCTCCAGAACGATCATCGACCGCTCCACCATGGCACGCATCGGCGAGGCCGACGCCTCGATCCTGGCGACCTCGGCGTCACGGAACCGGACCATCGCCACGTAGGACGACGCCTCGGCCATCGCCAGCGCCCGCGCCGCGAGGCCGAGTGACCCCTTGGGCCGGTTCACTCCGATGTCCATGAAACGAACATACGTGCGACCACTGACAGTCCTCTGCGCTCGGCGGGCCGTCGTCGAGAGGTAGAACGGCATGGACGGTGCCGGTCTCGATACGCGTCCGCGAGCTCCTTCGTCGCCGCGCCCGCTACTCGACCATCGAGACAGGGAAGGAGGTGGCGGGTGCGGGCGTGGGGCCCGGCGCCCACCGGGCGACCCTCGCAGGGACCGCCCGGCGGACCGGATCTCAGCGCAGTCCGCGCGCTCGGGCGACGTCGGTCTGCACCGCGCTCTTGGTCGCGGCAGCCTGACGCCTGCGCCGGACGGTCTCCGGCACGATCATCCGATCGAGTGGCGACGACTCGCCGAGGACGCGCCGACGACGGGAACGGGTGGCCAGGCAGGGGCTGGCTAGACGGGCACGACCTCGCGGGAGGGTCCGGTGGGCGTCGTCGCGGCGCGATGCGCGGCGACGGCGATGAACGGTGCGTTCATGGTCGGCCCTCCTTCCTGGTGCGATGTGCGGCGGCTCACGCCAGCGCACGAGCGCCCTGCTGCGCCACCTCCGGCCGCGTCACGCGGTGCGCGCCTGCGCCACGAGGGAGCGCGCGACGTCGGTGCCGGCCTCGGCGTGTGGACGCAACCGCATCGCGAGCCCACCGGAGGCGACGAGCACGAGCCGGTCGGCGAGCTCGGCTGCGGCACCCGCGCCGACGACGGGGACTGCGAGGTCGTGGAGGCGTCGCCGCATCGCCTGGGTCTCCTCCAGCAGTGCCGCCGCGAGCGGCTCCGGCGGCTCGGGGTACTCCGCCGACGTGCCGAGGAAGGCGCACCAGCGGGCCGCGGTGCGCTGGGCATGGAACCGCTCGAGGGCCGAGAAGATCGACAGGAGGCGGTCGACGTCGTCGCTCGCGCGCTCGACCTCCTCGTCCCACACCGCCAGCCACCGCTCGTGACGGCGCCGCAGGGCGGCGGCGACGAGCGCCTCCTTGCTGTCGAAGGCGCGGTACATCGTCGCCGGGGACACGCCTGCGCGGGCGAGGATCGCATCGACCGGGCTGTTCGCGATACCGCCGGAGAAGACGAGCTCGTCGGTGGCGTCGAGGAGCCGTGCGAGCGTGGAGTCGCGGATCGTCACGACGCCACCGCCGGGATGATCTCCTCCGGTGCGTCGGTCGCGTACTGCCTGGGCGCAGCCCTCGGCCTCGGCGCGGACCGTCACCCCTGTCGGCTCGTGGTCGCGGCGATCCTCACCGCGGCCGGTGGGTCGCTCGCGATGGCCCTGTCCCCCACGGTCGCGACGTTCACCCCCGCAACCGTCGTCGCCTCCATAGGCGCCGGCCTGGCCTCGCCGGCGATGGTCGCCCTCGTCGCCCGGGGGGTCGAGGACACGCACCGGTCCGCGGCCCAGGCCGTCGTCAACACCGGGACCGGACCCGGCCTCGTGGCCGTGGGCGCCCTCGCGGTCCTCCGGCCCCCGGGCCCGCTCCGCGCACGACGCAGCGCCGGACGCGCCGGACGCGCCGGCACGTTCGCAGGTTCGTCGGTGGTGGGTGCCCCTCACGTGCGCCGTGCTGCTCGGAACCACCTCCGCCGCGACGTGGACCTTCGGGCGGGTGCTCCTGGTCGCCGAGGGTGCGAGCGCGTCGACCTCCACCATCGCCTGGATGGCGATCGGTGCCGGCGGAGCGGTCGCGGCGCTGACGGCAGGAGCGCTGGACCGACTCGGGCCCCGAGCGGCATGGTCCCTGGACCTCGCCGGCGTCAGCACCGCCACGGCCGGTCTGGCCCTCGCGGCCGGATCCGACGTCGTCGGGTCCGTCGCCGTCGGGGCCGTCCTGGCGTGTGCGCTCTTCGGGTGGTCCTTCGTCGCCGCGACGTCCGCGCTGATCGCCTGGGGTGCCGACGTCTCCCCGTCGCGCGCAGGGGCCGCCACCGCAGCGTTCTTCGTCGCTCTGGTCGTCGGTCAGGCGATCGGATCGACCGCCCTCGCTGCCGTCGCCGGCGGCGTCGGCCTGCCCGGGGCGTTCTGGCTCGCCGCCCTCACCGGGCCCGTCGCCGCCGCGGCACCGGCCCTCGGCCGTCTCGAGGACGGTCAGTCGAAGTCGAGCAGCGCGTCGATCTCGTCGCGTGTCGAGCCTGAGGCGTAGAGCAGGTCCGCCGCGAGGGAGCGGACCTGCGCGGCGATGGCGGCGGTGTTGAGGGTGATGCGCTCCGTCAGCGCCAGGACGGCGAGCCGCGCCGCCTCGGCGAGCAGGTCACGCGCCTCGGCGAAGTCGTCGTCCTCGGAGAGGTCGTCGGCGAAGACGTCCACCGCGTCGGCCAGCGCCTCGATCGCCTCCCCCAGCTCGCCGGGGCACGGCTCGTCGTGGCGCAGCATGGCGGTCGTGCGCCGGGCCAGCACGCGGGCGTCGCGGATGGCGTTGTCGACGTCGCGCACGGCGCCGACGTAGCGCTCGAGCTGGGTGCGCTGACGCCAGCGCACCGGCGACATCCGGGCGATCTCGCTGACGTTCTGCGCCGTGGACTCGAGGTCGTTCAGGTCCGGCTGCAGGCCGCGCGCACGACCGAGGGCCGCGTCCGCTGGCTCCGGGTCTCGCTCGGCGATCGCGCGTGCCGTCCCCCGCAGCACCGACGCGAGCTGGCGCAGGATGCGTTGGACCTCGGAGTCGATGTCCCGCACCGGGTTGCGCGGGAGCAGCAGCACCATGGCCATGCCGCACAGCCCGCCGACGAGGGCGTCGATGAACCGTGTCACGGCCGGGTTTCCCGCCCCGGCCACCGGGAGCACCGCCGTCAGCAGGGCCGCCGACGATGCCGCCTGCGTGAGCGCCAGGCCCTTGATGCCGACCAGGATGCCGACCGTCACGCTCAGCACCACGACGAGTGCCATCTGCGCCGTCCCCCGACCGATCGTGAGGATGATGAGCTCGCCCACCAGGACGCCCACGGAGACGCCGAGGACGATCTCGGCGAGCGTGCGCCCCCGCAGACCCGCACCGGCGGTGATGACGAGGATGGCGGCGATCGGCGCGAAGAACGCCTGCTGGTGACCGAAGACGGTCGTCGCGACGAGGTAGGCGAGCGCCGGCGCCACGGCGAGCCGCACGAGCAACCTCCACCGGCGCCGCAGCAGCGCGAGCCGACCGCGCAGCGACACGGCAGGGCGCCTCAGGCGCACGCGGCGCAGAGGGACGTCCCGTCCACCCATGCTCGCTCCCCTCACAGGTACAGGCCGGTCTGGCCCTCCTCGATCCGCTCGGAGGCCACCGCGTGCAGGTCGCGCTCGCGCAGCAGCACGAAGGCGTCTCCGCGGACCTCCACCTCGGCACGGTCCTGCGGGTCGAACAGCACCCGGTCCCCGATCTCGACCGCCCGCACGTGCGCACCCGTCGCCTCCACGCGCGCCCAGGTCAGGCGACGCCCCATCGAGGCCGTCGCCGGGATCAGGATGCCGCCGGACGAGCGCCGGTCGGCGGCGTCGTCGACGCGGACGAGCAACCGGTCGTGCAGCATCCGGATGGGCAGGCCGCCGGCGTCCGACACCTCAGCTCACCAGGCGGCGGATGCCGATGATCGTGGCGACGACGGCGACGGTCCCGACGGCGACGGGGACGATCGTCTCGTAGCGCGGCTGGCCGAGCTCATCGACGAAGCGACCCTTCACCCTGGCCAGGCCTCGTCGCGCGATGCTCGTGGGCCGGGCACGGTCCACGAGCAGGTCGACGGACCCCGCAAGGCGCTCGAGCGCAGCCTCGATCTCGTCGACGTCGGCATCGATGTCGGAACGGCTCACGGACGGCCTCTCGTCGCACTGGATGGGTCGCTGCAAGGATAGGCCCCATGACGACGCGACTGCAGCCCGGTGACACCGCACCCGACTTCACCCTCGCCAGCGACACCGGTGACACCGTGACGCTGTCGGACCTGCGCGGCACCAAGGTGATCGTCTACTTCTACCCCGCCGCGATGACCCCCGGTTGCACCAAGCAGGCCTGTGACTTCAGCGACTCCCTGGAGAACCTGACCACCGAGGGCTACACCGTGGTCGGCATCTCCCCCGACGAGCCCGAGAAGCTCGCCCGCTTCCGCGAGAAGGAGGGCCTGAGCATCACCCTGCTGTCGGACCCCGACAAGGAGGTCATGACGGCATGGGGCGCGTTCGGGGAGAAGAAGATGTACGGCAAGGTCGTCCAGGGCGTCATCCGCTCGACGATCGTGCTCGACGCCGACGGTGTCGTCGAGGTCGCGCAGTACAACGTCAAGGCCACGGGCCACGTCGCCAAGCTGCGACGCGATCTTGGGCTCGACGCGGCCTGAGACGGGCGCGGCGCGACCGAGCGCAACCCCGGCCACCACCGGCGGGACAGGGGCCGCCACGCGGGAGCCTGGGCTCGGTCGGCCATGGCCGTTGCGCTGTCCCCGCCAGAGACCTCGACGGAGGGGCAGGACCACACGGGCGTCCACTATTCTTGGCTCCGGGCCGGTGTGGTGGAACTGGTAGACACGCAGGATTTAGGTTCCTGTGCCTCGCGGCGTGCAGGTTCGAGTCCTGTCACCGGCACCCGGGAGGGAGATCCATGGACGCGACCGTCACGCTGCGAGCCCCGATGCGCTCGCGCGACGACCGTGTCGACCACGACGCGACGCTCGAGCGCGCGCTGGGCCTCGGGCTGGTGGGCATGGGCGCCGCCCGCGACGAACGCGCCGAGAGGCGGCTCGACCGGTTCGTTGCCGTTCCCGACGGCTCGTACGCGTGGACCAAGACCGGCGCCGGGCTGCACCTGGGACGCATCGTCGGACCCCACCAGGTCGACACGACCGAGGACGCCGCCCGCGTCGACCTCGTGCACGTCCGCGCGTGCGACTGGTTGCCCGACCCCGTCGACCCGGCACTCGTCCCCGAGCAGGTCTCCTACGCGTTCTCGCGCGGTGGGCGCAACCTCCAGCGCATCGGGACGCCCGGCGCGGGCGAGCGCACCGCAGCGGTCTGGGACGCGCTCTCCTGACCTGGTCGACCCTCTCCGGGCTCTCACTCGCTCCAGCGGCTCTTGCTGCGGCTCAGCGCACCGATGCGGTCGTTGAGGTCGCTGAGCTCGTCGAGGATCGCCTGCGCCGACCAGACGCGTCCCCGCTGCCGCCGCGACGACGGCTCCAGCACGCCCGCCTCGTGCAGCCGCGTGATGGCCGCGTGCGCCGCGCTGCTGGACAACCCGAGACGCTCGGCCACCTCGTCGGCGGTGAGGATCGGCTGCGACGGCAACGACTCCACGATGCGGTGCAGCGCCGTCCCGGGACGGACCGGGCCGAGCGCCGCGTCCCACTCCTGGCGGACCTCCAACAGGTTCGACGCCGTGCGCCGCGACTCGTGCGTCGCGATCGTCATCGCCGAGCTGAGCATCGCGACGAGCGTGTAGGCGTGTCCGGCGCGGTAGTCGTTGAGGGCGTCGAAGTACTGCTCGCGATGCGCCACGAGACCGGACGCGATCGGCACCGTGAGGTGACGGGTGACCTTGCGTCGACGCAGGACGGCGTGGATGAGGGTCCGGCCGATCCGACCGTTGCCGTCGATGAACGGGTGGATCGACTCGAACTGCGCGTGCACGACCGCCGCCTGCACGATCACCGGCACGTCGTCCCGGTTGGCGAAGGCGAACAGGTCGTCGAGGTAGTCCGCGACGGTCTCCGGCGGCGGCGGCACGTACAGGGCGTTGCGGGGCGTGTAGTCGCTGCCGCCGATCCAGTTCTGCACCGTGCGCACCCGTCCCGCCCGGTGGTGCTCGGACGGATGGCTGCCGAAGAGGTCGTGGTGGGCGGCGAGCAGTGCCTCCTTGCGGATCTGGCCCGTGCGGTCGACGTCGCGGATGATCCCCTGCAGCGCCTCGGTCGCCGCCACCATCGAGACCGCCGACGCGTTGGCCGAGCTCCCCATGACGGCCCGGCCGTAGTCAGCGAGACTCGCCTCGACGTTCTCGATCTTCGACGAGGCCACGGACTCGGTGCGCAGGAGCAGCTGGCTCAGTCCGCCCAGGCGACCGCGGTGCGTGCGGTCCAGCTGGGCGATGCCGCCGACGGTGTTGCCCATCGTGACGTGCAGCGGGCGGTCGGCGGTGTACCCGACGTCCGCGATGAACGGCGGCCGCTGCACGACGATCTCGCGCAGCTCGCGATCGGCCTTGGGCCCGCGCTTGACGCTCTGCTGCCACGCCCGCCGCTCCGGCGTGTGCGGGGGCCAGTCCATCGGCCCCGAGGGCGGCGGGAACACCCCACCATCATCCCAGACGAGCGCCCCGTCGTCCGCGACCGCGGGTCCGATCGGCCTCGATGGGGCAGGATGCAGACATGATCCTCGTCGTCGGAGAAGCCCTGGTCGACGTCGTGCGCCGACCGGGCTCCGGCACGTCCGTCCACCCCGGGGGGTCGCCCGCCAACGTCGCGGTCGGGCTCGGCCGCCTGGGGCTGCCGGTCGACCTCGCCGCCACCATCGGCGAGGACGAGCACGGCACGCTGCTGCGACGCCACCTCGAGACCGCCGGCGTGCGTCTCCTGGACGGACTGGACGTCCCGAGCAGGACGGCGGTGGCCGAGGCGACGCTCACCCACGACGGCAGCGCGTCCTACACCTTCGACCTCACCTGGGACCCCGGGACGATCACCCCGAGCAGGCCGCCGGAGATCATCCACACCGGGTCGATCGCGGCCTACCTCTCCCCCGGCGCCGACGTCGTCGAGGACCTCGTGCGGCGCCACGCCCCGACGTCGATCGTCACGTTCGACCCCAACGTCCGGCCCGCGCTCGTGCCGGATCGTGAGCATGCCCGGGAGCAGGTGGCGGCGTTCACCCGGCTGGCCGACATCGTCAAGGTGAGCGACGAGGACCTCGCCTGGCTCGAGCCGGACGCCGACGTCGACCTCGTGGCCCAGCGCTGGCTGGCCGAGGGACCGGCCGCGGTCATCGTCACCCTCGGCGCGCGGGGAGCCCGTACCTACACCCATCACGGGTCGCTCGCCATGCCCTCCTCGCCCGAGCGTGTCGTCGACACCGTGGGCGCGGGGGACGCGTTCATGTCCGGCCTGGTCGGCGCGCTCGTCCACGAGGGCCTGATGGGCATCACGGGCAGCGCCGAGCTGCACGCCGCCGATCTCGTCATGTGGCGCCGCGTCACCGCCGTGGCGTCACGTTCCGCCGCGATCGTGGTCGCGCGGGCCGGCTCACAGCCACCGTGGCGCGAGGAGCTGTTCGGCAGCGACGGGCCCTGAGCTCAGGGGACCAGCCTGGCCAGTCCCGCCGGGATGCGCTGGCGCAGCCCCAGGGCGACGACCTGCGCCAAGCCGGGGACCGCGGCGTCGAAGCCGATGCGGTACTCCAGACGCGTCCCGCCGTCGGCGGTGGGGAACAGCCGCTGCTCGCCCCAGTGGCCCTTCAGCGGGCTGCCCTTGGTGATCCGGTAGGCGATGAGCTCGCCGGGGACGGACTCGGTCACCGTCTCCTCGAAGGCCGGGAGCGGCCCGATCTTCAGGCGACGGACCGAGCCCACGCCGTTGCGCTCGGTCTCGCCGTCGCGGACCCGCGTGACCGACGCGCCGAAGACCGGACCGAGGTTCTCGTGCTCGCTGAGAGCCGCGTGGACGGTGGCCGGGTCGGAACGGAAGGTGTGGGTGAGGTCGACGCGCACGGGAGCAGGCATGGCCGTCACTCTAGGCTGTCGTCCTGATGTTCCGCATGCTGTTCCACGAGCCGAGGATCCCGGGCAACACGGGCAACACGATCCGCCTCGCCGCCGCCACCGGCGCCGAGCTGCACCTCGTCGAGCCCCTGGGCTTCGACCTGTCCGACGCCAAGCTCAAGCGGGCCGGGCTGGACTACCACGACCTCGCGACGGTGACGGTCCACCCCGACCTCGAGACGGCGCTCGCGGCGATGGACGGGGCCCGGGTCTTCGCCTTCACCGTCCAGGCGACCCGGACCTACACCGACGTGGCCTACGAGCCGGGGGACGTGCTGATGTTCGGCGCCGAGCCCACCGGGCTGCCCGAGGCCGTCCAGCAGCACCCCCGCGTCACCGACCGGCTCCGGCTGCCGATGCTGGCGGGGCGTCGCTCGATGAACCTGGCCAACTGCGCCGCGGTGGCCGTGTACGAGGCCTGGCGCCAGCACGGGTTCCCCGGCGCCCAGTGAGACCAGCGCCGGTGAGACCCAGGAGCAGCTGAGTCTCAGGTGAAGGCGTTGATGCCGGTCTCGGCGCGGCCGATGAGGAGCTTCTGCACCTGGCTGGTGCCCTCGTACAGGGTCATCACGCGCGCGTCGCGCAGGTACTTCTGCACCGGGTAGTCGTCGATGAAGCCGTAGCCGCCGAAGGCCTGCATCGCGATGTTCGAGGCTCGCACCGCTGCCTCGGAGGCGAACAGCTTGGCCTTGGACGCGGCGACCCCGAACGGCTCCCCGCGGTCGATCAGGTCGGCCGCGCGCCACACGAGCAGCCGGGCGGCGTCGGCGTCGAGGCTGAGGTCGGCAACCATCTCCTGGACCAGCTGGAAGCTCGCGATCGGCTTGCCGAACTGCTCGCGGGTCGTCGTGTACGCGACGACCTCCTCCAGGCATCCCTGCACGATCCCGGTGCAGCTGGCGCCGATCGCGACACGACCCTTGTCGAGCGTCTCCATCGCGATGGCGAAGCCGCGACCCTCCTCGCCGAGCATCGCCGAGGCCGGCACGCGGACATCGTCGAAGGACAGCTCGGCGGTGGCCTGGCCGCGCAGGCCGAGCTTGCCCTCGATGGTGGTCCGCGAGAAGCCCGGGGCGTCCGTCGGCACGAGGAACGCCGAGATCCCGCGTGGCCCGTCGTCCCCCGTGCGGGCGAAGACGAGGGCGACCTCGGCCCACGTGCCGTTGGTGATGAAGATCTTGCTGCCGTCGATGACGTAGTCGTCACCGTCGCGACGCGCCCGCGAGCGCAGGTGGGCGGCGTCGGACCCGTGGCCGGGCTCGGTGAGCCCGAAGCAGCCCAGGGCGGCTCCTGCGGTCAGCCGTGGCAGCCACTCGGCCTTCTGCGCGTCCGTGCCGTGCGCCAGCAGGGGCTTGGCGACCAGACCCGTCGAGACCGAGACGATGCCCCGCACCGACGAGTCCGCCCGTCCGAGCTCCTCCATGGCCAGCATGTACGTCAGGTGGTCGCCGCCGACGCCGCCGTGCTCCTCGGGGATCGTGAGGCCGAAGAACCCGAGCTCGCCGAGCTTGGGCAGCAGGTCCAGGTCGACGGACTCGGCCCGGTCCCAGTCGCGGCGGAACGGCACGATCTCGGCGTCGCAGAAGTCGCGCGCGAGGCGCCGGAACGCAGTCTGCTCCTCGGTGAGTCCCAGGTCCATGACGGCCAATCTACTGCGGCGCTGGACACCCTCGGCGTGGCGCGGATCTCGACCTTTCGGCCCGTCGACGGAGCGGACCGCGTATCGTGACCCATCAACCAGCCCCCGAGACCCGCACGTACCAGCCACTGACGCCGAACCAGACCGGAGCCACGTGACCTTTCTCGAGTACCTCGAGCGCAACTGGGAGAACTTGATCGAGCTGTCGATCGAGCATGCGCAGCTGGTCGTCATCTCGATGCTGATCGCCGTCGCGATCGGCATCCCGCTGGGGGTCCTTGGACACCGCAGCGGACTGCTGCGCGCCCCCATCCTCAGCGTGACGTCCTTCTTCCTGACCCTCCCGTCCCTGGCCCTGTTCGCCCTCTTCATCCCGATCTTCGGGTTGGGAGCCCCTCCCGCGATCGCCGGGCTGACGCTCTACGCCCTGCTCCCCGTCGTGAGCAACACGATCGCCGGCCTGGGGTCCGTCAGCCCCGCCGTCGTCAAGTCGTCCCGGGGCATGGGCATGGGCCCGGCGCGGCGGTTGCTGCAGGTGGAGCTGCCGCTGGCCTGGCCGGTCATCATCACCGGCATCCGCGTCTCCACGCAGGTCATCGTCGGGATCGCCGCCATCGCGGTGTTCGTGGGCGGTCCCGGGCTGGGCAACGAGATCTTCCGCGGACTCCGGTCCGTGCCCAACGCGAACGCCCCCAACCTCATCTACGGCGGGACCCTGGCGATCATCGTGCTCGCCCTGCTGTTCGACGCCGTCTTCGTCCTGATCCGCCGCCTGACCACCTCGCGAGGAATCCGATGACCACGTCCGAACGGCCGATGATCGAGCTGGTCGAGCTCACCAAGACCTTCCCCGGGCAGAGGAAGCCCGCCGTCGACAAGCTGAGCATGAGCATCGAGCGGGGGGAGATCGTCGTGTTCGTCGGCCCCTCGGGGTGCGGCAAGACGACGTCGATGGAGCTGATCAACCGTCTCATCGAGCCGTCGTCGGGGCACATCATCATCGACGGCGAGGACGTCACGAACGGTGACCCCGACGAGCTGCGTCGTCGCATCGGGTACGTCATCCAGGAGACCGGGCTGCTGCCCCACCGCACGATCGCCCAGAACATCGGTACCGTGCCCAAGCTGCTCGGCTGGGACAAGGCCCGCATCTCCGCCCGCGTCGACGAGCTGCTCGGCATGGTCGGGATGGACCCGCAGGTCTACCGCGACCGCTATCCCAAGGAGCTGTCCGGAGGTCAGCGCCAGCGCGTGGGCGTGGCCCGGGCGATGGCTGCCGACCCCCCGGTGATGCTGATGGACGAGCCGTTCGGGGCGATCGACCCCATCACCCGCGACCGGCTCCAGAACGAGTTCCTCCGCTTGCAGGCCGAGATCCAGAAGACCATCATCTTCGTCACCCACGACATCGACGAGGCCATCAAGATGGGCGACCGGATCGCGGTGCTGCGCGAGCAGTCCCACATCGCCCAGTTCGACACGCCGGAGAAGATCCTCTCCGAGCCCGCCGACGACTACGTGGCCGACTTCATCGGCGCCGGCGCCTCGCTGAAGCGCCTCAACCTCAGTCGCATCCGCGACGTGGAGATGACGACCGACACCCCGACCGGTCTGCTCAGCGAGGAGACCGCCGCGCTGCGCCAGCGGCTCCTCGAGTCCGACTGGACGGCCATGCTGCTGCTGGACGAGCAGCGTCGCCCCCGGCGGTGGGTGACCATCGGCGACCTGCGCCGGGAGGGACGCTCGCTCGACACGGTCGGCCTCCCCGCCCACGCCGTCGTCGAGGGGCACTCGACCCTCGCGGACGCCCTGAACGAGCTGATCGAGTCCAACGGCGGCGTCGCCGTCGTCGTCGACGCCAAGGGCGCCTACCAGGGCATCGTCGACCTGGAGACCATCATGGTGGCGGTCCGCGCCATGCGCGAGGAGCACTCGGCCTTCTACCTCGCACAGAAGCAGCAGCCCGAGGACGCGGCACGATGACCGACGCACCGGTCGTCGCCAGTGGGACGGGACCCCTCAAGGTCGAGAGGGCCTCGGACCGCGGCTCCGTGCTCTCCTGGGTCGGCATGCCGATCTTCCTCGCCGTCGTCTTCACGGGCACCTACCTCTGGGTGCAGTCCCAGGAGCTCGGTGGGGTGGAGCAACGGGTCCTGACCCGTGCCCAGCTCACCAGCCGCACCATCCAGCACCTGGAGCTGACCGCCGTCTCCACGCTGATCGTCATCCTGATCGCGATCCCCCTCGGCGTCCTGCTCACCCGACCGTTCGCGCGGTCCCTGGTCCCCGTCGTGCTCGCGGTGGCGAACATCGGGCAGGGCATCCCGTCGCTGGGCCTGCTCGCCATCATCTTCGTGGCCTTCGGCCAGCTCGGCTTCACGCCGGTCGTGCTCGGCCTCGTCGCCTACTCGACCCTGCCGATCCTGCGCAACACGATGGTCGGCCTGCAGCAGGTCGATCCCAGTCTGATCAAGGCCTCCCGAGGCATGGGGATGTCGTCGCTCGCCATCCTGCTGCGCGTCGAGCTGCCGCTCGCGGTCCCGGTGATGATCGCCGGCATCCGCACGGCCCTGATCATCAACGTCGGCACGGCGACGCTCGCCACGTTCTTCGGGGCGGGCGGACTGGGCTACATCGTCTACAACGGCATCACGCTCAATCGCACCACCGTGCTGATCACCGGCGTCGTGCTCGTCTCGGGCCTCGCCCTGGTCGTCGACTACCTGGCCGGCGTCGTCGGCCGCCTCCTCGCTCCACGCGGTCTGTGACCGCGGGGCCATCCCACCCCCGACGCTCTCGAAAGGAGCATCATGAACAGAAGGTTCCTCGCCATGACCGGCGCGGCCGCCGTCATCACCAGCCTCGCTGCCTGCGGAGGTGGCGACGGCGGCGGCAGTGACACCGAAGGCATCTTGGAGGGCGCCTCGATCACCGTCGGCTCGAAGGACTTCGACGAGCAGCTGATCCTCGGGCACATCAGCCGTCTCGCCCTCGAGAACGCCGGCGCCGACGTGACCGACGAGATCAACACCGGCGGTACCGACGTCGCACGCGCGGCGCTCACCTCCGGCAACATCGACACCTACTGGGAGTACAACGGCACCGCGTGGATCTCCTTCTTCCAGGAGGAGGACCCGATCCCGGATCGCATCGAGCAGTACGAGGTCGTGCGCGACCGCGACCTCGAGGAGAACCAGCTCCACTGGCTCGAGCCCGCGCAGTTCAACAACACCTACGCGCTGGCCTACCAGGCCGACGCGGCGGAGGACCTCGGCAGCCCCGAGAGCCTGTCGGACCTCGCCGACATCATCGCCAACGATCCCGACCTGGCGACGCTGTGCGTGGAGAGCGAGTTCTCCGCCCGCAACGACGGCCTGCCCGGCATGGAGGAGGCGTACGGCTACGAGTTCCCCGCCGGCAACGTCACCGAGCTGGACACCGCGATCGTCTACTCGGCGACCGCCGACCGCAACCCGTGCAACTTCGGCGAGGTCTTCACCAGCGACGGTCGCGTGAGCGCGCTCGACCTCGTGGTCCTCGAGGACGACCTGGGCTTCTTCCCGCTCTACAACCCGAGCCCGGTCTTCACCGACGAGGTCTACTCCGAGTACGGCGAGCAGCTCGACGAGATCTTCAACCCCATCGCCGAGGCGCTGACGCAGGAGGCGATGACCGAGCTCAACGAGCGGGTCTCCGTCGACCTGGAGCAGCCGCAGGACGTGGCCGAGGACTGGATGAGCGAGAACGGCTTCATCTGAGGTCTGCTGCACGCACGGAGGGCGGTCCCGGTCACCGGGACCGCCCTCCGTGCGTCGCAGCCATCCAGCGACCCCCTCCCGGACGTAGAGTCGCCGCAGGAGGGTGAGAGATGGTCACGAGAGGGGTCGGCTGGGCCGGGCTGACGGTGCTCACGGCCGTCGTCCTGGCAGTGAGCCTCACGTTCGTCGGCGGTGCGGCCGACGGCGCCCATGCCGTTGACCGTCCGTTCGAGCGCGGGATCGTGGTGGTCGGCGACTCGATCACCGCGCGCTACAGCGACCGCGCAGGGACCCCCGACGAGGCGTGGTGGAGCATCGTCGGGCGCCGTCTGGGGACCGACGTCCGTACCTACGCGCAGTCGGGCTCGGGCTACCTCCGGCGAGGACTGCGCTGCACCGGGGACACGTTCCCCGACCGGACCGCCGCCTTCGAGGACCCTCCCGCGGTCTTCGTCATCGCCGGAGGGCGCAACGACTGGGCGCGCTGCGAGCGCGGACAGCACGTCCGTGCCGGCGACGCGGAGATCGCCGCGGCCGTGACGACGTACCTCCGCCTCGTCCAGCAGCGACTCCCTGCGAGCACGCGCATCGTGGTCCTCGAGCCGCCGTGGGGCGACCGCGACCCGTGGGAGCAGCGCCGGCTCACCTCGATCGTGCGGACGGCGGCGGGTCGGGAGGGGGTGGAGTTCGTGGCGACCGCCGGCACCCTGACCGGCGCCGACCGGACGACCGACGGCGTCCACCCGACGCGCGCGGGCAGCGTGGCCCTCGGCGAGCGGGTCGCGGCAGCGCTCAGGTGAGGACGCGCGCGACGTGCGGGGCGATGCGTCGCAGGGCCTCACCCCGGTGGCTGATGCGGTCCTTGTCCTCGACGCTCAGCTCGGCGGTGGAGACCTCGTGGCCGTCGGCTGCGAACAGCGGGTCGTAGCCGAATCCGCCGGCGCCGCGCTCCTCGCGCAGGATGCGCCCGGGCATCTCCCCGGACTCCACGACCTCCACGCCGCCGGGCACGCACAGCGCGACGACGCAACGGAACCGTGCGCCACGACGTCCGTCCGGGACGTCGCCCAGCTGACCGAGCAGAAGTCGGTTGTTCGTGGCGTCGACGACCCCACGCTCGGCGCCTGAGGCGACGACGCCGGCGGACCACCGGGCCGACAGCACGCCGGGCATGCCGTTCAGCTCATCGACGCACAAGCCGGAGTCGTCGGCCAACGACGGCAGGCCGGTGGCCGCCAGCGCGGCGCGGGCCTTGATGAGCGCGTTGCCCTCGAACGTCGCCTCGGTCTCGGCCGGCTCGTCGTAGGCCGCGACGTCACCCAGTCCCAGGACCTCGACGCCGGGGACGAGGGGCGCGAGGATGCGCTGGAGCTCGGCGAGCTTCTTGACGTTGTTCGACGCCAGCACCACCTGGGCCATCAGCGTTCGAGCGCCTCGGTCTGCAGGCGCGTGAGGTCGGCGCAGCCCTTCGTGGCCAGGGCGAGCAGCGCGTCGAGCTCGGCACGGTCGAACGGCGCACCCTCCGCGGTTCCCTGGACCTCGATGAACGAGCCCGACCCGGTCATCACGACGTTCATGTCGGTCTCGGCGCGCACGTCCTCGACGTACGGCAGGTCGAGCATCGGGACGCCGTCGATGATGCCGACGCTGACCGCGGAGACCGACTGCTTCAGCGGCTCCCCGGCCAGTGCTCCCAGGCCGCGCAGGTGGGCCACCGCGTCGGCCAGCGCGACGTAGGCACCGGTGATGGCCGCCGTACGGGTGCCACCGTCGGCCTGCAGCACGTCGCAGTCGATGGTGACGGTGTTCTCGCCGAGCGCCGCGTCGTCGACCGCAGCGCGCAGGGACCGGCCGACCAGGCGGGAGATCTCGTGCGTGCGCCCACCGACGCGGCCCTTCACGGACTCGCGCGGCGACCGGTCGTGGGTGGCCTGCGGCAGCATCGCGTACTCGGCGGTCACCCAGCCGAGTCCCGAGCCCTTGCGCCAGCGCGGCACGCCCTCCTGAGCGCTCGCGGCGCACAGCACGCGCGTCCTGCCGAACTCGATCAGGCAGGAGCCCTGGGCGTGGTCGAGCCAGCCTCGGGTGATGGTGATGGGGCGGAGCTCGTCGACGGCACGGCCGTCCTCGCGGGAGGTCATGCCTCGAGCCTACCGAGGCGCGTCGGGAGGCCAGATGGCCCGCTCAGAGGTCGTACACGTCGCCGGCGCGGACGATGTCGTACGGACCGGCGTAGGTGGTCAGCAGGTCGGACTCGACCTCCGCGGCGTCGGTCCAGGAGGGGATGTGGGTCACCAGCAGTCGGCCGACGCCGGCGCGGGCGGCGTACTCCCCCGCCTCGGCCCCGGTCAGGTGCAGGTTCGGCGGGTTCTCGTTGGACTCCACGAACGAGGCCTCGCACAGGAAGAGGTCGGCGCCCGCGGCGACGTCGACGAGGGCGTCGATGGGTGCGGTGTCGCCGGAGTAGGCCACGACCTTCCCACCGGCCTCGACGCGGAAGGCGTACGCGGTGACCGGGTGGTCGACCAGGGTCGGCGTGACGGTGAAGGGTCCGATGTCGACGCTCTTGCCGTCGGTCCAGTCGTGGAAGTCGAACTGGTCGCCCAGCTGCAGACCCTCCGTGCGTCCGTAGGAGCTGGCCAGGAAGGGGCCGGCACCGTCGGGGGCGTAGATGGGGATCTCCGGCATCTGGCCGTCGGGGTGGTACTTGCTGACCACGAAGAAGCCCGTGAGGTCGAAGCAGTGGTCGGCGTGCAGGTGGCTCAGCGCGACGGCGTCGATGTCGCGCAGGTCGACGTGCCGCTGCAGGGGGCCCAGCGCGCCGCTGCCGAGGTCGAGCAGGAGGCGGAACCCGTCGTGCTCCAACAGGTAGCAGCTGGAGGCGGAGTCCGGTCCGGGGAACGAACCGGCGCAGCCGACGATCGTGAGCCTCACGCGACCACCACCTGGCTGACCTGGTCGACGTCGCCGACCTCCGGCCCGAGGAAGCGGCGGCCGAGGACGCCGAACTCGTCGGGCCGGCCCGTGGTCAGGAAGCGGTGCTCGGGAGCAGCAAGGGCGGGGTCGCGCTCGAGGCCGTCGGTCACGAGACGAGCGTAGACGTCCTTGGCGGTCTCCTCGGCGCTCGACACGAGCGTGACGGCGTCGCCGAGCACGTAGGAGATCGCCCCGGTGAGCAGCGGGTAGTGGGTGCAGCCCAGCACGACGGTGTCGGCTCCCGCAGCACGCACCGGCTCGAGGTACTCGCGGGCCGCGGCGACGACCTCCGGGCCGCTCGTCGTGCCCGCCTCGACGAGGTCGACGAAGCGAGGGCAGACCTGGGTGTGCACGCGGATGCCCGGATTGGCCGCGAAGGCGTCGTCGTAGGCCCCGGAGGAGGCGGTGGCACGGGTGCACAGCACCCCCACGACACCGGACCGGGTGAGGCGTGCGGCGCGACGGGTGGCCGGGACGATCACCTCGACCACGGGGACGTCGTAGCGCTCCCGGGCGTCGCGCAGCACTGCGGCGCTCGCGGAGTTGCACGCGATGACGAGCATCTTGACGCCTCGTCCGACGAGCTGGTCCAGGCACTCCAGGGCGTACTCGCGGACGGCAGCGATGGGCTGGGGTCCGTACGGTGCACGCGCGGTGTCACCGAGGTAGGTCACGGCCTCGTGCGGCAGCTGGTCGATGACCGCGCGCGCCACGGTCAGGCCCCCGAAGCCTGAGTCGAAGATCCCGATGGGTGCGTCCGCCACGCACGCAAGGGTACGGGGCGGTCCGGGGTGCCACCACCCTCCCTCCGCCGGGGCGGACGGACGTCCTGGTCACCCGATGTTCAGGATCCGTTCGAGGAAGCGACGGGTCCGCTCGGCCGAGGGGTCGGCGATGACCTTCTCCGGAGGGCCCTGCTCGACGACGACTCCGCCGTCGATGGCGACGACCCCGCTCCCGCTTCGTCGCTCGTGTCCGACGCCAGTCGCGGCAGACCACGTGCGTGCCCCACTGCCACTGACCGAAGACGGGGTGGCCACGAGGCACACGACCAGCATCGACACCGTCGTCGAGAGCACGAACAACCGTGTGCGCCTGTTGGACAGCGACATGTCCACCCCAGGTCACAGGTCGTCACGACCCGTTCGATCGAGATCATGAGGACCGGCGTGGTCCTGTCGACGGTCCCGGTCAGGACCCGGTCCCCGCCGTTGCGGCGACGGATTCGATCACAGCGGCAGCTTCGGCTGCGGCGGCGCGTGCGCGGGGTCGACGCCGTCGAACAGGCTCGAGACCGACTCCCCCGCGTGGATCCGCGCGATCGCCTCGGCGAACAGCGGCGCGACCGAGCGGACCGTCAGCTCCGGCCAGTCCGGCGGGGGCGGGACGGTGTCGGTGGTGACCACCTCGGTGATGCCGGGGTGGTCGCGCAGGCGCTGCACGGCCTTGCCGGTGAAGAGCCCGTGCGTGCAGGCGACGGACGCCTGGTGGCACCCCTCCTCCTGCAGCGTGTCCATGAGCTCGACGATCGATCCGCCCGTGGCGATCTCGTCGTCCAGCACGATGGCGCGCCGGCCGGCGACGTCGCCGACGATCGCGTCGATGACGACCTTGTCGTCGGCCTTGCGCTGCTTGCTGCCCGCGGCGACCGGCACGCCCAGCAGACGGGCGAACAGCGATGCTGTCTTGGCGTTCCCGAGGTCCGGTGAGACCACCACGGCGTCGGTGAGGTCCTGCCCGCGATAGTGCTCGGCGATCTCGCCGATCGCGGTGAGGTGGTCGACGGGCACGGTGAAGAACCCGTGGACCTGAGGCGCGTGCAGCGTCATGGTCACCACCCGCTGGGCACCGGCCGTGACGAGCATGTCGGCCACGAGACGACCGCCGATGGAGATGCGTGAGGCGTCCTTCTTGTCGCTGCGGGCGTACGCGTAGTGCGGCATCACCACCGTGATCGACGCCGCGGAGGCGCCCCGTGCGGCGTCGATCATCAGCAGCAGCTCCATGAGGTGCTCCTGCGTGGGCGGCACGAGCGGCTGGATGATGTAGACGTCGCGCTGACGACAGTTGGCCAGCAGCTGGACCTGCAGGCAGTCGTTGGAGAACCGCACGCAGTCCGACGGCGACAGGCCCACTCCGAGGGCGCTGCACACGTCCTCGGCGAGCGCGCGATGGGCACTGCCGGAGAAGACCACGATGTCGCGCACGCCCCGAGGCTAGCCGAGGCGACGGTCGCCGGGTAGACCCGTCTCAGCGGGACGGACGGGCCGGCGCGATCAGGCCCAGAGCTGGCCCTCCAGCGCGTCCTCGGCCTCGTCGAGCGTGCCCTCGTAGGCACCGGTCGACAGGTACTTCCAGCCGCCGTCGCAGACGATGAAGGCGATGTCGGCTCGTTCACCGGCCTTGACGCACTTCGCGGCCTGTGCGAGGGCCGCGTGCAAGATCGCGCCCGTCGAGACCCCGGCGAAGATGCCCTCGGCCGCGATGAGCTCGCGCACCCGACGCACCGCGTCGCGAGGTCCGACCGAGAACCGGGCGTCGATGAGCATCTCGTCGTACAGCTCCGGCACGAACCCCTCGTCGAGGTTGCGCAGCCCGTAGACCAGCTCGCCGTAGCGAGGCTCCGCCGCCACGACGCGCACGTGCGGGGCGTGCTCGCGGAAGTAGCGTCCCGCGCCCATCAGGGTGCCGGTGGTGCCGAGCCCGGCGACGAAGTGCGTGATCTCCGGCAGGTCGGCGTGGACCTCAGGGGCCGTCCCGTTCTGGTGGGCGGCGGCGTTGGCGGGGTTGCCGTACTGGTACAGCATCACCCAGTCGGGGTTCTCCGCGGCGAGTCGCTTGGCCACCCGCACGGCCTCGTTCGACCCACCCGCTGCCGGGGAGGCGATGATGCGCGCACCCCACATGCGCAGCAGCACTCGACGCTCCTCGGAGGTGTTCTCCGGCATCACGCAGACCAGGTCGTAGCCGCGCTGGGCGGCGACCATCGCCAGGGAGATGCCGGTGTTGCCGCTCGTGGGCTCGAGGATCGTGCAGCCCGGCGTCAGGGTGCCGTCGGCCTCGGCCTGCTCGATCATGGCCAGCGCGGCGCGGTCCTTGATGGACCCCGTCGGGTTCTGGTCCTCGAGCTTGGCCCACAGCCGGACCTCCGGGCTCGGGGAGAGCCGTGGCAGACCCACGAGCGGGGTGTGGCCGACGGAGTCGACCAGGGAGTCGTACCGGGTCATGCAGGACGACGCGCCGCGCCTCGGACGGCGGAACCACCAGCCACGGCCGGCAGGATCACGACGGTGTCGCCGTCGGACAGCTCGGTCTCGAGCCCGCCGGTGAAGCGGATGTCCTCGTCGTTGACGTAGACGTTGACGAACCGGCGCACCGCGCCGTCCTCGACCATGCGCTCCTTGATGCCCGGGTGCGCGGACTCCAGGCTCTCGACGAGCTCGGCGACGGTGTCGCCGGAGCTCTCGACGGCACGCTCGCCGCCGGTGTAGGTGCGAAGGATGGTCGGGATCCGGACCTCGATGGCCATGTCAGGACGTCGCTCTCTGGTCGGTGCTGGACTCGTGGGGGCTGGACTCGTGGGGGCTGGAGGGGACATCGGCATAACCATCGACGACCCGGACTTCTTCCTCGCTGACCTCGCCGTCGACGATCCGGTAGGACCGGAAGTCGACCGGTCCGGACTCGTGGGCGCCGTCACGGGTGGAGACGAGCACGTAGTGCGCACCCGGCTCGGACGCGAGGTCGACGTCGGTGCGCGACGGGTAGGCCTCGGTGGCGGTGTGGGAGTGGTAGACGACGACGGGGTCCTCGTCGTTGTCGTCCATCTCGCGGTACAGGCGCAGCAGGTCACCGGAGTCGAACTCGTAGAAGGTGGGTGACATCGCGGCGTTCAGCATGGGGACGTGGCGCTCCGGGCGGTCGGAGCCCGCGGGCCCGGCGACCACGCCGCACGCCTCGTCCGGGTGGTCGCGACGGGCGTGGTCGATGATCGCGTCGTGGATGGCACGGTCGATGATCAGCACGCCCGCGAGTCTATCGACGCCGCCGCACGCCGCCGGTCGCCGCCAGGGCGTGAGACGGACCTCAGGTGGGGTCGACGGCTGCGATGAGCGACTCCTGCACCCAGCCCAGCCAGTCGTAGACGTCCGCCATGGCGCGGACCCCCTCGTCCTCGCGGTGGTGCACGTGCTCGGTGTCCTCGTCGGTCTCGATGCCGAGACGGACCGCGAGGGAGAGGCGCACGTCGGTGAGCGAGCGCAACCACGCCTGGACGTCGGCGTCGTCGAGCTCGACCTCGACCTCCCCCGCGCCCTCGTCGTCGGGGTCGAGACCGCCGTCGACGAGCGTGCCGATGAGCCGCTCGGCGTTCGCGACCTTGGCCGACGTGAGCGACTTCTCGGTGAAGCGGCGGAACTCCGCGGCGTCCTCGTCGTCGTCGCGGTAGGCATCGGGAAGCAGCCGCTGCAGGACGGGGTCGTCCGGGGGCAACGACGGACCACCGATGCCGAGCGCGCTGCCGAGGGGGTCGGCGCTGGACTCCTCGGTGCCGTGCCGGTCGCGCAGCAGCTCGACGACCTGTCCGGCCAGGCTCGCCAGGACGTGGGCCTCGGCCGGCTCGAACGTCGCCGTGATGCCACCTCGACGACGGCGGGCGAAGGACCTCATGGTGCGTCCGATCGCTGGAGGGTCGCCCACAGGCCGTACTCGTGCATGGCCTGGACGTGGCGCTCCATCTCCTCGCGGCTGCCGGAGGAGACGACAGCCTTGCCCTCGTGGTGGACGGCGAGCATCAGCTCGGTGGCCTTCTCCTCGGTGTAGCCGAAGTAGTTGCGCAAGACGAAGGTCACGTAGGACATGAGATTCACGGGGTCGTTCCAGACGATGGTCACCCACGGGCTCTGGAGCGCCGTGACGTCCTGGACGTCGGGCTCCTCGGTCTCGACGGGGGCTGCCTGGGTCACTCCCCCATTGTGACGCAGCCGCGCCGAAGCGCGAAGGGTCCCTAGGCTGGGGAGGGTGACCACCGCGCTGCTGACCGACCACTACGAGCTGACGATGCTGCAGGCCGCGCTCGCGGACGGCACGGCCCGGCGGCGCTCCGTCTTCGAGGTCTTCGCCAGGCGCCTGCCCCAGGGACGACGTTACGGCGTGGTGGCCGGCACGGACCGGCTGCTGGACGCGCTCGAGGAGTTCACCTTCGACGCGGCGACCGTGGACTGGCTGCGCGAGGCGGACGTCGTCGACGACGCCACGCTCCAGTGGCTGTCGGGGTACCGCTTCTCCGGCGACGTGTGGGGCTACCTGGAGGGTGAGGCGTACTTCCCGGGGTCGCCCGTGCTCGTCGTGGAGGGGACCTTCGCCGAGGCCGTCGTGCTGGAGACCCTCGTCCTGTCGGTCCTGAACCACGACGCCGCGATCGCGTCGGCGGCGGCGCGGATGGTGGGTGCGGCGCAGGGGCGACCGTGCCTGGAGATGGGATCGCGACGCACGCACGAGCAGGCGGCCGTCGCCGCCGCCCGCGCCGCCCACGTCGCCGGGTTCGCCGCCACCTCCAACCTCGAGGCCGGTCGACGGCACGCGGTGCCCACGACCGGCACGAGCGCGCACTCCTTCACCCTCCTGCACGACAGCGAGCACGACGCCTTCCGGGCCCAGGTCGACTCCCTCGGCGCGGGCACCACCGTGCTCGTCGACACCTACGACGTCGCCGAGGCGGTCCGCACCGCCGTCGAGGTGGCCGGCCCGGACCTGGGGGCCGTGCGGATCGACTCCGGCGACCTGCCCTCGCTCGCGCGGTCCGTGCGCGACCAGCTCGACGCGCTCGGCGCCACCTCGACCCGCATCGTCGTGACGTCCGACCTCGACGAGCACGCCATCGCCGCCCTGGCCGCAGCCCCCGTGGACGGGTACGGCGTCGGCACGGCACTCGTCACCGGGTCGGGGGCGCCGACGTCGGGCTTCGTCTACAAGCTCGTCGCGCGCGAGGACGACGACGGCACGATGCGTGCCGTCGCGAAGCGCAGCACCGACAAGGTCTCGGTGGGGGGTCGCAAGCACGCGGCGCGACGCCTCGACCCGGACGGCCGGGCCGTCGCCGAGATCGTCACGATCGCCGAGCACGCCCGGCACGGACCCGACGACCGTGCCCTCCTGCACCCGCTCGTGCGGGCCGGCCGGCGGGTCCACCACGACACCATCGGACAGGCGCGCGAGCGCCACCGCGCAGCGATGGACGAGCTGCCGCCCACGGCCACCCAGCTCTCGCGCGGCGAGCCCGCGCTGGAGACCGTCATCGTCCACGAGGAGAGGAACCGCCATGAGTGAGACGACCCACGACCCCGACCACGACACCGACGACGTCCCTGCCACGACGGCACTGGTCGTCGTCGACGTCCAGAACGACTTCTGCGAGGGCGGCTCGCTCGCCGTCAGCGGTGGGGCGGACGTCGCTCGTCGGGTGCACGAGCTGATCGGCTCGGGCCGTTACGCGACCGTCGTCGCCACGCGCGACCACCACATCGACCCCGGCTCGCACTTCTCCGCGACGCCGGACTTCGTGGACTCCTGGCCGCCGCACTGCGTCGTCGGGACGCCCGGCGTCGAGCTCCACGCACCGCTGCGCGACGACGCGTTCGCCGCGATCTTCGACAAGGGCGAGTACACGGCCGCCTACTCGGGGTTCGAGGGAACGGACGCCCAGGACGAGAGCCTCGCCGCCTGGCTGCGCCGCCACGGTGTCACCGCGATCGACGTGTGCGGGATCGCGACGGACCACTGCGTGCGGGCCACCGCCCTCGACGGCGCACGGGAGGGCTTCGCGGTGACGCTGCTCTCGGACCTGACGGCGGCGGTCGACCCCGGGCGCGTCGGGGCGGTGCGCGACGAGCTCGCCGCTGCCGGCGTGCGGGTCTGAGACGTCAGCGGCTGCTGCTGAGGACCGCGGTCTCGTCGACGGGCGCGACGTCGTCGTCGGGCTCGAGGACGGCCAGGAACCCGCCGAGGGCGACGACGGTCAGCACGGCGACGGCGGAGCGGGCGGCATCGGATCGCAGGACCATGACCCCACCGTGGACGCGGTGGTCGAACCTGCGTCGGCGACGCTGTGAACGCCGAGCGAACGTCGGGACACCGGTCAGCCGATGAGCTCCTTGGCCAGCAGCTCCACCGTGCGCTCGCGGCCCGGCGCCGTGGCCGGGTCGGTACCGCGTCGCACCGAGGCGACCGGGTCGCCGACGACCGCCTGCGCCAGTCCTGCGTCGACGAGCCCGGCGTGCTGGTCGGGGACCCCCTCGGCCTCGGCGTCCTCGACCACCGCGAGGGGGCGCATGGGCGCCCCGGTCCGCAGCGCGACCATCATGTGCAGGTGGGGCAGCGCGAGGGCCGCCGCCTCCGCGGCGTCGTCGGCGACGACCGCGTTCACCGTGAGGAAGGTGCGCGGGCGCTCGGCGTGCTCGCTCGGACGGAAGCGGGAGCGGTACAGCTCGAGGGCCTGGGCCGTGCCCTGGCCGCTGAAGTGGTGCGCGAAGACGTACGGCAGACCCTTCTCGGCGGCGAGCTCGGCGGAGTAGGCGGACGAGCCGAGCAGCCAGAGCGCCGGGACGCTGCTCGCGGCGGGCGTCGCCTTGAGGACGTAGTGCTGGCGCGGCACGGCGACGCGCACGCCGTCGGCACCCATGAGCGCCATCACGTCGTCGAGGTACTGCGGGAACTCGGCCACGTCGGCGTCGCCGCGGCCGGCAGGTCCGCGCAACGCCATCGACGTGACGGGGTCCGAGCCGGGGGCTCGGCCGATGCCGAGGTCGATGCGGCCCGGGTGGGCGGCCTCGAGCAGCGCGAACTGCTCGGCGACGGCCAGCGGAGCATGGTTGGGCAGCATGACGCCACCGGACCCGATGCGGATGTGCTGGGTGTGCGCGGCGAGGTGCGCGATGACCACCGGCGGGCTCGTGGAGGCCACCGACGGCATGTTGTGGTGCTCGGCGACCCAGTAGCGCTCGAAGCCGCTGCGGTCGGCGACCTGCGCGAGCCGCGTGGAGGCCGCGAGGGCGTCACCGGTCGTCTGGTCGGTTCGGACGGGCACGAGGTCGAGCACGGACAGGCGCATGCCCTGGTCAACGCCCCGGCCCGTCCACATCTTCCATGGCGGCCGTGTTTCAGCGCAGGCTGCGCACCACGCGTGCCGGTGAGCCGACGGCGACCGACCAGGCGGGCACGTCGTGCGTGACCGTGCTGTTGGCGCCGATCACGCACCGCTCGCCGATCGTGACGCCGCTGGTGACGACGACGTGCGCACCGAGCCAGCAGTCGTCGCCGATGCTCGTGCGACCGCGGCTGACGAAACCTTGCTCGGTGATCGGGCGGTCCGGGTCGACCACGGCGTGGTCGGCGTCGGTCACGACGCACCCGTTGGCCAGCATGCAGTGGTCGCCGATGCTGACGTCGTGCAGCGAGGCGACCATGACACCGAGGTTCAGGAAGCTCCCGGTCCCGATCGTGATGCGACCGGACCCGGTGAGCCACACGTCGGGCTCGAGGAGCGTGTGAGGGCCGATCCTCAGCCGACCCTCGCGCAGCATCTGCAGCGGCTCGCCGAGCAGCCGTCCGCGGGCGAGCACGCGGCGCCGGGCGAGCTCGCGGGCCAGCCGGAGCCGGTCGAGCGAGCCGTGCCCGCTGTGCAGCCAACGCCTGGTGTGCCAGGCCTCGCGGACCCAGCCGGGCTCGATCCGGGTCGGGTCACCGGGCGGCTGCGACACGGGCACCGATCTGCTCGTCGTCGGGCATGGTGCTCGGGAAGGTGCCCAGCCGCTCCACCAGGTGGCCACCGGGGTAGGACCGGACCCGGTGCGACGCCGAGGCCTTCCACGGCCTCGCCCGTGGTGGCAGCAGCCGCACGACGCGCCCCCGCACCTCCAGGCCCAGGTGCGCCAGGCGACGCACCCACGCCGGCGGGGCCTCGTAGGCGAAGGCGCGCAGCAGGTGGTCGTCCATGATCGCCTTCGCGAAGATGCCCATGAAGGGGCGCAGAGGACGCGGGTAGAAGGTGACGAACAGGTCGAGCGTGGCGTCGGCGACGCGACGCGATCCCGGGTGGTACGCGAAGTGGCGCGCCTCGTACTCGTCGAGGAACCGCTCGAACGCCGCGAAGTCCGCCGGCAGGTCCTTGATGCCCATGAGACGACCGAGGCGTCGGTAGTAGGACGTGGTGGCCTCGATCTCGTGGTCGGTCAGGTTGCGCCAGCCGTAACGGCGGATCCAGCGCGCCGGCGTCACGACGAAGGTGGAGAGCACGTAGACCATGTCGTCGTTGGAGATGTCGTAGCTGCCGTGCATCTGGTTCATGCGGCGCACGGCGGCACGGCCGTCGCGCGACTCCAGCCCGCCCTCGAGCACGGCCTCGAGCACGATGACCGTGTCGTCGTGGCGCTTCTGGGTCCGCGCACCGAACTCGTCGGTCCGGTCGAGGAGGTCGCCGATCGTGGGCACCGCGTAGGTGCGGAACAACGCGAAGCTGAGCGCCTGGGAGATGTCCCACGGGAACTCGTGCATGGACAGGATGCGCGCGATCTGCTCGTGCTGCGTCTCGGCGTCGAGCCGGTCGGTCTCGCGCTGCCAGTGGTCACGTCGCCAGGGCCTCATGGCCGCGAGCATATTCGTGACAGCACCGCTGTCACAATGGTTCGGCCCAGTGTCAGAGGTGCTCGTCGAGGAAGTGCGCGACGGACTCGACCGCTACTGCAGCGTCGGGCTGGACTCCCGGCAGGCTGACGAAGCCGTGGAGGGCGCGGCCGAACTCCTCCAGGCGGACCGAGACGCCGGCCTCGCCCAGCACGCGGGCGTAGCGTCGACCGTTGTCGGCGAGGGGGTCGCGGCCGGCGACGACCACGAGCGCCGGCGGCAGGCCGGCGTGGTCGCGGTGACGGATCGGCGAGGCGCGCCAGTCGGTGGTGCCGTAGGCGTCGCCGAGGTAGAGCCTCACGAAGGAGCGCATGTTGCGCGAGGTCAGCACCGGGGCGTCGGCGTGCTCGTCCTCCGACGGCCACCGCTCGTAGGCCTCGACTCCCGGGTAGATCAGCACCTGGGCGCGCAGCGCGGGACCGCCCTCGTCGCGGGCCATGAGCGCCACCGTCGCGGCGAGGCCGCCGCCGGCGCTGTCGCCCATCACGGCGAGACGCGAGGGGTCGACGTCGAGGCCCTCGGCCTCCTCGGCCAGCCACTGCAGCGCGGCCCAGGCGTCCTCGACCGCTGCGGGGAAGGGATCCTCCGGTGCGAGCCGGTACTCCGGTGAGACCACGACGACACCGGTGCGGGCAGCCACACGGCTCGCGAACCAGGCCGACTGCTCGGGGTTGCCCTGCACCCAGCCACCGCCGTGCAGGTTCAGGACCCCCGGTAGCCCGGTTCCGGCGTGCGGGCGGTGCACGAGCACGCGCCGCTGTCGACCCTCGATCGTCACGGTCCTCGAGAAGGTCTCGACCGCGTCGGTGGGCTCGCCGAACAGCCGGCGTCCGACGGCCGAGCGCTGCAGCGTCGCGCGCGAGGCTCGCCTCGCCGGGAAGTCGCGCTCCTGGTCGACAGGCGTCGAGAGTCGAGGCTCGAGCAGGGTGAACAACGACGAGAGGAGGGTCACGCGCCGGATCCTAGCGAGGCCCTGGTCCTCAAAGCGGACGCCGTGAGGGGCTGGGACCTCAGCCCGAGGCCCGCAGCGCCCACTGACGCAGGCGGTCGATGCGGGCCTGCAGCTGCGTCGCCGAGGCCTGCGCGGCGGGCGGACCCCCGCAGTCGGTGCGCAGCTTCGCGTGGGTCACCCCGTGCGGCTGGCCGGTGCGGTGGTGCCAGGCGCCGACGAGCCCGTTGAGCTCGCGGCGCAGCTCTGCACGCCGCTCGAAGGCGGCGTCGTCCTCGACCTCCTGGACCGCCGCCGGTCGCGACGTCTCCCGGGTGCGCTTGGCGCGCGAGGTCCGCAGCAGCTCGGCGACCTGGTCGGGCTCCAGCAGGCCCGGGATGCCGAGGAAGTCGAGCTCGTCGTCGTCGAGCTCGCGCGCCGCTCCCCCGTACTCGCCACCGTCGTAGACGAGCCGGTCGAACGACGCCTCGCTGCCCAGCGCCTGGTAGGTGCCGAGCTGGTCGTCGGAGGCCGACTCCGCCTGCTGGGCACGGGCGAGCATCTCCGCCTCGGCGGCGTAGAGGTCGTCCTCGTCGGAGACCGGCCGGCCGACGACGTGGTCGCGCTCGGCCTCGAGATCGGCGGCGAGGCCGAGCAGGCCGGGCACGCTGGGCAGGAAGATCGACGCAGTCTCCCCACGCCGACGCGCCCGCACGAAGCGACCCACGGCCTGGGCGAAGAACAGGGGCGTCGCGACCGTGGTGGCGTAGACGCCGACGGCCAGGCGCGGGATGTCGACGCCCTCGCTGACCATGCGCACCGCCACGAGCCACGGCGTCATGCTCGCCGAGAACTCCGCGATCCGGTCGCTCGCACCGGCCTCGTCGGAGAGCACGACGGTCGGCCGGTCGCCCGTGATGTCCGTCAGGAGCGAGGCGTACTGCCGTGCGGACTCCTGGTCGCTCGCGATCACCAGCCCGCCGGCGTCGGGGATGTCGCGACGCACCTCCTGCAGACGTCGGTGCGCGGCCTGCAGGACCGTCGGCATCCAGGAGCCCTGAGGGTCGAGTGCCGTCCGCAGTGCCTGCGCGGTCGCGTCCTTCGGGAGCGGCTCGCCGAGCCGGGCCGCGACCTCGTCACCGGCTCGTGTGCGCCAGTGCATCTCCCCGGAGTACGCCATGAAGAGCACCGGGCGCACGACGCCGTCCCGCAATGCCGAGCCGTAGCCGTAGGTGTAGTCGGCGACGCTCTGCAGCGTCCCGTCGCCCTGAGGCGCGTACTCCACGAACGGGATCGGGTTGTCGTCGGAGCGGAAGGGCGTCCCCGTCAGGGCGAGTCGACGTTCCGCCGGGTCGCACGCCTCACGGACCGCCTCGCCCCACGAGCGCGCGTCGGCGGCGTGGTGGATCTCGTCGAGGATGACCAGCGTCCGTCGGGCCTCGACGCGCACACGGTAGGCGTTCGGGTTGACGCCCAGTCCGGCGTAGGTGACGGCGAAACCCTGGAAGTCCTTGGCGAGTGCGCCGTGCCCGGCGAGCGCGGGGTCGATGCGGATGCCCGCCCCCGCGGCAGCGAGCGCCCACTGCGTCTTGAGGTGGTCGGTCGGGGTGACCACGACGACCCGCTCGACGACACCGCGGTGCAGCAGGTCGGCGGCGATCGTCAGGGCGAACGTCGTCTTTCCGGCGCCGGGCGTCGCGACGGTCATGAAGTCGCGCGGCTGCGTGCGCGAGTAGAGGTCGAACGCAGCTCGTTGCCAGGCCCGCAGGCGCTGGCTAGCCATCCGAGCCGGAGTCTCCCTCGTCGCCGGACATCTTCTCCCAGATCTCCTTGCACTCCGGGCACACCGGGAAGCGCTGGGGGTCGCGCGAGGGCACCCACACCTTGCCGCACAGGGCGATGCACGGCGTGCCGTTGATCATCGCCTCGGTCAGGGTGTCCTTCGGCACGTAGTGCGAGAAGCGCTCGTGGTCACCGTCCTCGGGACGAAGGTCTGGGCGCAGCTCGGTGCGCTCGTCCTGGACCGTGCTCGTTCCGCCGCCGAAGATTCCCACCCGCTCATGGTAGCGACCCGGGCGGCTCGTGCCGAACCCGTGCGTCGAGCTCCCTGCGACGCCAGGCTCAGTTCAGCGACGGGTCGTCCGGCAAGGTCGTCCAGAGCCGGACGTCGCCCTCCTGGCGTCGCAGCACGTCGCGCCACAGGCTCTCCGGGCTCGGCGAGAGGAGGTCGCCCTCGAGGGCGTCGGTGACCAGCCAGGCTCCCTCCTCGATCTCGGACTCCAGCTGTCCGGCCGACCACCCTGCGTACCCGGCGAAGACCCGCAGCCCGGCGAGCTGGCCCTCGACCGGCGGCGGGCCGGCGAGGTCGACGAGTCCCACGTTCCCGCCCATCGACTGCCACCCCTCGGGCGGTCGGCTGCTCGTGGACAGGACCCCGACGGCGAGGGCGGAGTCCATCGCGACCGGGCCCCCGTCGAAGAGGCAGTCCGGCGCGTTGACGCGCCCGCCCCAGGCCGGGAGGACGTCGTCGACGTCGGCGTCGAGCGGATGGTTGACGACGACCCCCAGGGCACCGTCGTCGTCGTGGTCGAGCAGGAAGACGACGCTGCGCAGGAAGGGGCCCTGCTCGATGGCGGGGGTGGCCACCAGGAGACGACCTCGCAGCGAGTCCATGCCCCTATGATGCCCGCATGAGCGAGCCGACGTCCGCGAACGCGCCCACGTCGTCCGCCGACGTGGGCCAGGCCGACGCCCCGGGCGTGGAGGTCGAGGAGTTCACGATCGACGAGCTCGCCGCGCGCGCCGGCATGACGGTGCGCAACGTCAGGGCCTATGCCGGACGCGGCCTGATCCCCGGTCCGCGGCTCGAGGGTCGCACCGGTTACTACCGGCACGAGCACTTGCAGCGCCTCCAGCTGGTCCGCGAGCTCGTCGACCGCGGCTACACGCTGGCCGCCGTGGAGCAGGCGGTGCGATCCAGCCCGGCCTCGGCCGCCGGCCACACGATGGACCTGCTGAACCTGCTCGACCAGCCGCACCGCGAGGTCGAGCCGGAGGTCATGACCGTCGACGCCCTGTCGTCACTGGCCGGCATCACGCACGACGACTCCCTCGTGACCGCCATGACCGAGTACGGCCTGGTCGAGCCAATCGAGGGCGACCCTGACCGTGTCCGGCTGCTCCTTCCGAGCGTCGTGCGCGCGGGGGCGGCGGCCGTCGCTCTGGGAGTCCCCGCCTCCACGATCATCGACATGTTCCCGGTGGTGCAGTCGCACCTGCGCGTCGTCGCCGACGAGTTCGTCGAGCGGGTCGCGTCCGGGCTGGTCCAGCCGTTCGTCGACGCCGGGCTCCCCGAGGAGCAGTGGGGCGCGATCCTGGAGTCCGTCGAGACCCTGCTGTCGGTGGCCAGCCAGGTGACGCTCAGCCTCTTCAAGCACGAGCTCGGACAGGCGATCGACGCCGAGATCGGCGTCTTCCTCGACCAGCTGCGCCCGGGCGGGGATCAGGCCGCGAGCGCGTCGCGCAACCGGCCGAACAGTCCCTGACGGACGGTCGCGTCCGTCGGGTCGCCGGCGCGTCGGGTGACCCGTCGGCGAGCCTTGCGACGGATCCGGTCACCGTGCTCCACCAGGCGCGGGCCGTGCACGGTGGACCCCGCGAGACCCGCGAGGATGGCACGTTCCCTCTGGAACGTCGCGGCGAGCCGTCCCTCGGACTCCGCGGCGTCGAGGAGGGCGCGGGCGCCCGGCATCGCGTCGGCCGTCTCCGCCCACGCGCGGACGACGATCTCCTCGCGCTCGGTCGCGACGTCCTCGAGGTCGTCGCCGAGGGCGAGGTCGACGCTACCGCGCAGCCGCTGGACGAACGCCATCTGCGCGTCGAGCAGCGCGAGGTCGGGGTCGGGGTAGGCCTGTCGGGCTCCGGGCACGGTGTCGAGGAGGTCGTCGAGGCTCGGCTCGTCGCGGCGGTCGGCGAGGGCGAGCACGTCGCGCAGGGCGTCCTGGCGGCGGTGGTAGGCATCCCAGGTCATGGAGGTGCTCCTTTCGTTCGCCCCGAGAGTGAGGTCATACCCTCGGTACGTACTCTCAGTATGGCGAGTCTTCGCAGTTCAGGCCACTCGAGACACGTGTGAGGGTCAGCACGGTCGGGCACCGGCGTAGACTCCGTGTCATGACTCACCCGGCCAAGGTGCTGCGCGCGGCCCGCAAGACCACCCGACGCCAGGACTACTCCTCCAGCACGAAGCGTTCGCTGCTGGACAACGCCGAGGCCCTGTTCACCGCCCATGGGTACGCCGGAACCTCCCTCGACGAGGTCGTCGCCGCCGCGCGCGTGACCAAGGGCGCGCTCTACCACCACTTCCCCAGCAAGCTGGCCCTGTTCGAGAGCGTCTTCCTGCGGATCCAGCAGGACACCTCCGAGCAGATCGCTCGCCGCATCGACGCGGCGGGTGATCCCTGGGAGCGGGCACAGGTGGGGCTCGCGGCCTTCCTGGAGGCGTGCCGCGAACCGCACTTTCGCCGCATCTGCATGCAGGAGGGACCCGTCGCCCTGGGACACGAGCGCTGGGCCGACGCCGAGCGCGCCGCCTCCCTCGGACTGGTCAAGACCACCGTCGACGGCCTCCTCGCCGACCTCGGCGGCGGCGAGCAGCTCGCCGACGCCCTGGCCGCCATCTTCTACGGCGCGATCCGCTCGGCGTCGGAGTACGTCGCCGATGCCGGGGACGCCGAGGAGGCCGCCGAGCAGGTCCAGGCCGCCATCAGCGCCATCCTGGCCGGGATGCGGTCCCTGGCCGGTCTCGGCGTGCCCCTGCCGACGGACGGCGGATCGGCCGGCGAGGTCCCCGACGACCTCGCCGCCTCGCCGCGTCGACGTCAGCGGTAGGAGACCGACCCCGACCCGCGAGGGATCATCTCGATCCACGTCCTGCCCGGGTCCAGCGTGAACTCCTCGCCGTCCGCGGCGAACGTGATCGACCCGCCGATCCCGTCCTTGGCCCACGTGCCCTCGACCGCGCCGTCCGCGGTGAGGATCGTGGCCGCGCCCGAGCCCTTCAGGATCGTCTCGGGCACGGGGTTGCCGGCCGGGTCCGTGTAGCCGGCGTCGCTGACCGGGACCTCCAGGACGACGAGGTTGTCCGCGGCGAACTCCTTGGTCGCGAAGCCGTTGGTGCGCTTCCACGTGCCCTTCGACAGGCGCCACTGGGTCTCGGTGCTCGCCGAGAACCGGACGGTCGCGCGCGACGCCTTCGCCGGCTCGGGCGCGCCGGATGCCTCGCCCTCGGCGGTCCAGGCGAAGTACGGACCGGGGATCGAGGCCTTCTTGGCGCGCTTCGCGGCGGCCCCGAGGTCGATCAGCCGGTCGCAGGGGGCCGACTTAGCACTGTCGCGACTGAAGCCGGCGCCGCCCTCGTCCTCGACGACGACCCCCAGGCGGTTGCCCTTCACGCGCTCGACGACCCCGCCCGCACCACCGGAGGCGACGATGGTGCCGTTGACCGGCTTGGCGAGGGAGATGTCCGTGGTGCGCAGCGAGCGCACGTGACCGACCCCCGAGGGAAGGCTGGAGTGGTAGAACGCGGCCAGCCGGGTCAGCCCACCCTCGACGAGCTGTCCGACGACCAGGTCGGCGCGGTCCAGACCGGTCTGCGGCGCACCGGCGGAGGTGTTCTCGATCTTGACGACCATGACAGGGTGCTCGGGCAGCGGGCCGTCGAGCGGCTCGCCGGTCAGGGGTGAGACCTCCACCAGCGTGGCCCCCTCACCCTGGCTCGGGTCGGCCTCGGGCTCCTCGGTCTCGGCCGAGCAGGCCGCGAGGACGAGAGTGGCGGCGGCGAGGGCCGCGACGGTTCGAGACGATCGGATCCAGCGGGACATCATGGGCCCAGGATGCCTCACCGCAGTGGCCGGTCCGCGCAGCCCCACCCGCGTCGGAGGCGAGTGTCGGACCTGCCTGGGAGGATGCTGACCATGGTGTCGACCCATGCCGCGCTCGGCCGCTTCGCCTCGGCCACGCAGTCGTGGTTCACCGACGCGTTCGCGACACCCACCCCGGCCCAGGAGGGCGCGTGGGCGGGCCTGGACTCCGGGGCCGACGTCCTCGTCGTCGCGCCCACCGGGTCGGGCAAGACGCTGGCGGCCTTCCTGTCGGCGGTCGACTCGCTCCTGCACGCTCCGCCGCCGCAGGACCCGATGCGGCGCACCCGCGTCCTCTACGTCTCCCCGCTCAAGGCGCTGGCCGTCGACGTCGAGCGCAACCTGCGCTCGCCGTTGGTGGGCATCACCCAGGCCGCGGCACGGCTCGGAGAGGACTACACCCCCGTGAGCGTGGGAGTCCGCTCGGGCGACACCACGCAGCAAGAACGTCGACGCCTCGCGACGCGTCCGCCGGACATCCTCATCACGACTCCCGAGTCGCTGTTCCTGATGCTCACGTCCGCGGCGCGGGAGACCCTGCTCGGCGTCGAGACCGTCATCATCGACGAGGTCCACGCCGTCGCCGGGACCAAGCGCGGTGCCCACCTGGCCCTCTCGCTCGAGCGTCTCGACGCCCTGCGCGCGGGTGCCGACCCGGACGCGCCGGAGGCGGCGACGCGTCCTCAGCGCATCGGTCTGAGCGCCACCGTGAGCCCGCACGAGGAGGTCGCGCGGTTCCTCGGCGGCCGGCGGCGCGTGGAGGTCGTCGCGCCGAGGACACCGTCGCTGCTCGAGCTCGACGTGGTCGTCGCCGTCGACGACATGACCGACCTCTCCCGACCGCCGGTCGAGCAACCGGCCGACGACGTCAGCCGCTCGGCCGCGCGCAGCGTCGGCGACGACGCGGGGGGCAGCATCTGGCCGTTCGTCGAGCACGACGTCATCGAGCGGATCCTGCAGGTCCGCTCCACCATCGTCTTCTGCAACTCCCGGGGCCAGGCCGAGCGTCTCACCTCCCACCTCAACGAACGCTGGGCGGAGCGGATCGAGAACGCCGAGGGTCACGCGCCGGTGCGCGACGCCGGGTCCGCACCCACGCAGGTCGGCGGCGCCAGCGGCACGTCCGCGGGGGCCGAGCCGACGCTCGCGCGCGCCCACCACGGCTCGGTCAGCAAGGAGCAGCGTGCGCTCATCGAGGACGACCTCAAGTCGGGGCGGCTGCGGTGCGTCGTCGCCACCTCCAGCCTGGAGCTGGGCATCGACATGGGTGCGGTCGACCTCGTCGTGCAGGTCTCCACGCCGCCGTCGGTCGCGAGCGGGCTGCAGCGCGTCGGCCGTGCCGGGCACCAGGTCGGAGCCACCTCGCGCGGCCTCATGTACCCCACCACACGGCACGACCTCGTCGGTTCGGCCGTCACCGCCGAACGCATGCGCGCCGGTGCGATCGAGCAGCTGTCCGTGCCCGCCAACCCGCTGGACGTGCTCGCCCAGCAGACGGTGGCGGCCGCGGCCCTGGAGCCGCTCGACGTCGAGGAGTGGTTCGACCTCGTCCGGCGGGCGGCCCCGTTCGCCACGCTCCCCCGCTCGATCTTCGAGGCCACCCTCGACCTGCTGGCCGGGCGCTACCCCTCCGACGCCTTCGCCGAGCTGCGCCCGCGCCTGGTCTGGGACCGCGACGCCGGCACCCTCACGGGCCGACCCGGGGCCCAGCGCCTGGCCGTGACCAGTGGCGGGACCATCCCGGACCGCGGCATGTTCTCCGTCGTCCTCGCCGACGGGGCCGACGACGCCTCCGCGCCACGCAAGGTCGGCGAGCTCGATGAGGAGATGGTCTACGAGTCACGCGTCAACGACGTCTTCGCCCTCGGTGCCACGAGCTGGCGCATCCAGGACATCACCCACGACCGTGTCGTCGTCACCCCGGCGTTCGGCGAACCGGCCCGACTCCCGTTCTGGCGCGGCGACGCCGAGGGCAGGCCCGCCGAGCTGGGCGAGGCGATCGGCGAGTTCGTCCGACGCGCCGGCGACGGTGCCACCCCGGCCGACCTCGACGAACGCGCCGGCCGCAACCTCACGGCCTTCCTGTCCGAGCAACGGGCCGCCGTCGGGGTGCTGCCCACCGACCGCGACCTCGTCCTCGAACGCTTTCGCGACGAGCTCGGCGACTGGCGTCTCGTGCTCCACTCCCCGTACGGTCGACGCGTCCACGCCCCCTGGGCGCTCGCCGTCGGTGCGCGGGTGCTCGAGCGCCACGGGGTCGACGGCTCCGTCGTGGCCAGCGACGACGGGATCGTCGCGCGGGTCCCGGACGTCACCGGTGCCGGCGAGGAGCCGCCGGGCACCGACCTGTTCGTCTTCGAGGCCGACGAGCTCGAGCAGCTCGTGACCGTGGAGGTCGGCGGCTCCGCGCTGTTCGCCGCGCGGTTCCGCGAGTGTGCCGCCCGGGCGCTGCTGCTGCCGCGTCGCAACCCCGGGGCGCGCGCTCCGCTGTGGCAGCAGCGCCAGCGCGCGGCCCAGCTGCTGGACGTCGCGCGCACGTACCCGGACTTCCCGATCCTGCTCGAGACCGCCCGGGAGTGCCTGCAGGACGTCTACGACCTGCCGGCCCTCCTCGGCCTGATGAAGCGGATCGAGGGGCGTGAGATCCGGCTGAGCGAGGTCACGACCGAGCGGGCGTCCCCGTTCGCCCAGACCCTGCTGTTCGGCTACGTCGCCTCGTTCCTCTACGAGGGCGACACCCCCCTCGCCGAGCGCCGGGCCGCCGCCCTGGCTCTCGACCCGTCGTTGCTGGCCGAGCTGCTCGGCCGCGCGGAGCTGCGCGAGCTGCTCGACCCGGAGGTGCTCGAGCGCACCGAGGCCGAGCTGCAACGGCTCGCCGAGGACCGACGGCTGAGCGGCGTCGAGGGGGTCGCCGACCTCCTGCGCCTGCTGGGGCCGCTCACCGTCGAGGAGGTCACCGCGCGGATCACCGACGACGACGCCGCCCCGCTGCTCGTCGAGCTCCAGGCATCGCGTCGTGCCCTGGAGGTGGCCGTCGCCGGAGCCACGCACTGGGCGGCGGTCGAGGACGCCGGTCGGCTGCGCGACGCCCTGGGCGCGGCAGTGCCGCTCGGCGTCCCCGACGCGCACCTGCAGTCCGTCGCCGACCCCCTCGGCGACCTCCTGTCCCGCTACGCCCGCACCCACGGACCCTTCACCACGGCGGAGGCCGCGCGACGGCTCGGGCTCGGGACGGCCGTCGTCGCCGACGTCCTCGGTCGGCTCTCGCGCGACGGCCGACTGACCCAGGGCGAGTTCCGCCCGACCGCGACCGGCAGCGAGTGGGTCGAGCCAGGGGTGCTGCGGCGCCTTCGCAGTCGCTCGCTCGCCGCCGCCCGCCAGCAGATCGAACCGGTCGAGCCACCGGCACTCGCTCGCTTCGTCCCCGCCTGGATGGGGGTGCAGGGCTCAGCGCGCGGTCCGGAGGCCGTGCTCTCGGCCGTCGACCAGCTCGCCGGGGTCTCCCTCCCGGCCTCGGCGTGGGAGTCGCTCGTGCTGCCCAGCCGCGTCCGCGACTACTCCCCCGGCATGCTCGACGAACTGCTGGGTGCCGGTGAGATCGTGTGGACGGGCGCAGGCTCGCTGCCAGGACAGGACGGGTGGGTGCAGCTCCACCCGGCTGACCTCGTGCTGCCCGCCGCGAAGGACACGCCGGAGCTCTCCGCCGTGGCCGAGCAGCTCCTCGGGGCCCTGGACGGTGGGGGTGCGTACCTGTTCCGTCAGCTCGTCGACCACCTGGCCGTCCACGCTCCCACGATGGTCGAGGACACCGTCGTCGTCGAGGCGTTGTGGGAGCTGGTCTGGGCGGGGCGGGTGGCCGGCGACTCCTTCACCCCGATCCGCAGCCGGCTGGGCGGACGCGGAGCGCACCGCACGCGTGGACCGTCGGCCCGTGCTCGACCCGGGCGGGGCCCAGGACGTGGGGCCGGACTCCGACGCGCGCGGCTCGGACCCCCCACCGCCTCCGGCCGCTGGTTCGCCGTTCCGCAACCCCTCACCGGGACCGAGCTGCAGCTCGCCCGCACCGAGACGCTCCTGAGCCGCTACGGCATCGTCACCCGCGGCCCCGTCATGGCCGAGCAGACCCCCGGTGGCTTCGCCGCGGCCTACCGTGTGCTGCGTGAGCTGGAGCAGACCGGCGCCTGTCTTCGCGGGTACTACGTCGACGGACTGGGAGCGGCTCAGTTCGCCGCCCCGGCCACCGTCGACCGGTTGCGCACCTTCCAGCGGGACGAGGAGACGCCCGCCGACGTCGAGGCCGTCGTGCTCGCGGCGACCGACCCCGCGAACGTCTTCGGTGCAGCCCTTCCCTGGCCCGACGTCCACGACCCCGCCGACGGCACCCGTGCCCGACCGGCACGCAAGGCCGGTGCCCTCGTCGTCGTGCACGACGGGCACGCCGTGCTCTACCTCGAGCGGGGCGGGCGCACCGGGCTCCTGTTCGACGTCCAGCCGGCGCGGCTGCAGGCTGCGGCTCGCGCCCTCGCCAGCGCCGTGCGGTCCGGCCGGGTCCCCCGGCTCACGATCGAGAGCCTCGCCGGGCGCGGCGTCACGTCCTCCGCGCTCGGCGACGCCCTGCTCGAGGCCGGCTTCGAGCGCCACCCCAAGGGACTGCGGCTCGATGCCCGAAGGTGACACCGTATGGCGCGCCGCCCACCACCTGCACGAGGTCTTCGCGGGCCGCGAGCTGACCCGCACCGACTTCCGGGTGCCCGCCCACGCCACGCTCGACCTGTCCGGGCGCGTGGTCGATGAGGTGCTCAGCCGGGGCAAGCACCTGTTGATCCGGACGGGCGACGCCTCGATCCACTCGCACCTGAAGATGGAGGGCGCCTGGCACGTCCACCGGCTCGGGACACGGTGGCGTCGACCCGCCCACCAGGCCCGGGCCGTCCTCGAGACGGCCGAGCACCAGGCGGTCGGCTACTCCCTCGGCATCCTCGAGGTGCTCCAGCGTGACCAGGAGGACCGAGCCGTCGGGCACCTCGGCCCCGACGTCCTCGGCCCCGACTGGGACCTCGAGGAGGCGGTCCGACGCGTCGGCACGGAACCCGACCGCCCGGTCTTCCTCGCCCTGCTCGACCAACGCAACCTCGCCGGGCTGGGGAACGAGTACGTCAACGAGCTGCTCTTCCTCTCCGGACTCGCCCCCGAGCGGCCCGTCGGAGCGGTCGGCGACCTCGAGGCTCTCCTCCGGCGAGGTCACCTGCTCCTGCAGACCAACAAGTCGCGGGTCGAGCGCACCTTCACGGGCATCACCCGCCCCGGTCAGGAACGGTGGGTCTACCGGCGCGAACGCGGGCGGTGCCGACGATGCGGGACGCGACTGCGGTCGGGAAGCCTCGGTGACGTCCCCACCCAGGAGCGCAACACGTTCTGGTGCCCGCACTGCCAGCCGTGAGGGCGCGTCAGCCCCGGACCGACCTCGCGTCGGGGTCGAGCGATCGTGTGAAGAGCCACGCCATCCAGCCCAGCGCCGCCGTCAGGGCGACCCGCTGGGCCAGACCCGTCCAGTCGCCCTGACCGGAGGCGAGGAGCATCGCCCACAGGGCGACCGTCGAGGCCACGAACCCGACCACCGTCTCGGTGCGCATGACCGGCTCGCGTCGCCACCGTGCCGCGAGCAGGAAGCCGGCCGCCGGCACCAGCGCCCCGAGGCACAGCAACGCCACCGTCTCCCACGAGCCGGACGCCTCGCCCGGCCGCGCACCTTCCGGGACGGACGCCAGCAGGACGAGTCCCACCCCACCGAGCTGCAGCAGCAGTGCCGCTGCCCCGGCTCGCGCGTTCGGGTCGAGACGCCGGACCGCGGGTCGCGACGCGAGCACGACCGCGACCCCTGCTCCCAGGCACGTCGCACGCCACAGCCAGGCGGGAAGGGCACCGAGGTCGACCGCACGGGCGACCTCGACGGTGAGTCCCTCGCCCAGCAGGCCGGTGGTCCAGAGTCCGACGAGCGCGAGAGCGGTCCCGATCGCCGCCGACGTCGAGAGGGGTTGGTCGCGCACGCCTCGACCCTACTGGGATCCGCCCCGCCCGTGGGTCGCCTGCCAGTCCTGCCAGCGTCGCTGTGCGCTCACGGCCCGGACGTGCTCGGTCACCCGCCGCGGCCACAGCAGCGCCATCGCGGCCACCGAGACGAGCAGGTAGACACCGGTCACGACCAGCGCGACCGGACCGACCCCCGGCGTCGGCCCGAGCAGGTTCGGCGCCGCCTGCGCCACCACGCCGGTGCCGAGGCTCGCCAGACAGGTGAGGACGTTGACGCCGCCCAAGGCGGTGGCGACGATGCGCGCCCAGGCTCGACCGCGTCGGTTCATCACCGCCATCCAGACCCATGCGCAGGCCGCCACGAGACCCCACAGGACGGTCAACGCCCCGATGGCGACGACGAAGGCATCGACGAAGGCGTCGTACTCGGGGCCGAAGGTCGGGTCGGCCGGGTCGATGTCGACGTACATCGCCTCTCGCACGAGACCGAGGTCGAGCAGGAACAGCGCCCCGGAGGCGAGGGCCAGGACGGCGCCGACGTACATCAGGCGGACCGCCGCGGTCAGCGCACCGGGCCGTGGTGGGACTGGGTGCGGCCTCGGCGGCTCCGGCGGCACCCACCGTCCCGACGGGACGGGCGGTCCGGGCTGCGGCCCGGGCGGTGCCGACACCGGCGGACGGGGTGGCGGCGACGGCTGACGCGGTGGGCCCCAGTGCTCGGGTGGGAGCACGGGTCCGGGATCCTCCCCGGGGTACGGCGGGTAGGCGGACGACCCACTCACGCCCGTGCCAGGTCGTCGAGCAGTCCGGCGAGGCGCACGTCGGCGTCGGTGACCCCTCCGGCGTCGTGGCTGGTGAGCCGTACGTCCACCCGCGAGTACACGTTCGTCCACTCCGGGTGGTGGTTCATCTCGTCGACGGGTCCTGTCGCACGGTGCAGGAAGGCCATCGCCGCGACGAAGCTCTCGAACTCGTACGTCTTGGTCAGGGCGTCGGGACCACCGGCCCAACCGTCGAGTCCGGCGAGAGCGTCGTCGACGGCGCGCTGGTCGTAGGGATCACTCATGGCACGACGCTAGAGGACCACCGCGTCATCCGCGAGCGCGCTCGCCGATGATCTCCGCCAGCCGTTGGGGTTCCTGGTCGGGGATCCAGTGGCTGGCACCCTCCATCACCTCCAGGCGGTACGGCGCCCGCACGTAGTCCCCACAGAGCTCGGCGCCGGCCCGGTCGAGCGCGGAGTCGCCGGAGCTCCAGACGTGGGTCGTGGGGACCCGGCTGCGTCCCCGCGCCGCACCCGGCGACAGCAGGAGGCCGCGGTAGTAGCCGATCGCCGGCGACAGCGCGCCGGACTCGACGATCTCGGCCTGCACGCGCTCGAACAGCTCGGCGTCCATGCCCGAGCTCGCGAGCAGCCGGGCGAAGACGCCCGGCACGCGGGTGATGACCAGCTCGGGCAGCACCGGCAGCTGGAAGAACAGGATGTACCAGGAGCGCAGCAGCTGCCGACTGGTCAGGAAGGACTTCACGAAGGCCGCCGGGTGCGGGACCGAGACCGAGGTGTGCGTGCGCACGAGGTCGGGACGGGCGACCGAGACGCCCCACGAGACCACCGCCCCCCAGTCGTGCCCGACGAGGTGCACAGGGGCGCCGACGCGCTCGATCAGCGACACGACGTCGGCCACCAGGAGATCGGTCCGGTACGACCAGCGTCCACGGGGACGAGCACCGGGTGAGTACCCGCGCTGGTCGAGGGCGATCGTGCGGTACCCCTGTGCATTCAGGAGCGGCACGACCGCGTCCCAGCAGCTCGACGTCTGGGGGAACCCGTGCAGCAGCAGCACGACCTCCCCGCTCTTCGGTCCCTCGTCCTTCACGTCGAAGCGCAGTCCGTCGTGCAGGTGGGTGGAGATGCGGTGCACCGTCATGCAGGCAACCTAGGCCATCAGCACCGTCGGGCGGGCACGTGGTCGAGACGGTTCGCCACCCACCGGGCGATCCGGTCGACCTTGGCCCGCGCCCGCGCGAAGCCCCCGTCGGCCAGGATCGAGACACCGTACTTGCGGCCGTCGCTGAGCGTGACGATGGCGAGCTGGCGCACCTCGGTGCCTCCGTAGCCGATCTTCTGGATGGTCCTCGACCTCAGCTTCGTCTGGAGCAGGCCGAACGGGTAGGACGGTCGGGCCTTCTTCATCTCGATGCGTGCCGGACGGGCCTTGGGGGCGCACGCGATGCGCGAGGCGTACCGCGACTGGTGCGACACGTGCCAGTACGTGAGGCCCGGGCCGACCGCGCTCATGCGGGTCGAGGGGTCTCCGTGGGCACGGAGGTGACGGTTGAGGATGGACCGTCGGGACGACCCGAGCGAGTCGTAGACCCGACGGGCGGCAGCGTTGTTGGAGTAGCGCAGAGCCGCCGACTTGTCGGCCCTGCTGCCGGTGCGTCGTGAGTCCGCAGCGACGACGATCGGCACCTTGATGGTCGACCAGGCGAAGTCGCGGCGGTGGTCGCCGACCGTCAGCGTCCTGCCGGACCCCAGGGGCGTGACCGCCACGCTGGCGTTCTTGATCTTGAGCGAGGAGTACCCCGCGGACCACTTCGTGCGGGAGTTGATCTTCTTCGACGTCGCGTCCGTCCAGCCGGGACTTGCCTTGGCGCGGACCCGCAGGGTGGAGAACGGCACCTTCCGGGCGAAGACGAGCCGCCCGTTCGCATCGCTGGTGCGCGTGCGCAGGGAGACCCATCGGCGCCCGTCGTGGCGTTGCAGGACGAAGACCGTGCGCTTGCCCGACCGGCTGCGCACGGAGACCGCCGGCAGGCTCGAGCGAGTGGTCAACGAGACGCTCACTGCCTGTTGCCTCACCGTCGGCGTCGGCGTCGGCGTCGGCGTCGGGCTGGGCGACGGTGTCGGTGTCGGTGTCGGTGTCGGTGTCGTGGACGGGCTCGGCGTCGAGGCGTCCTGCGACTCCACCTGCGCCGGCTCGCTCTCGGGAGCAGGCGGCGGGGCCTCGTCGGCGACGGCGGCGCCGCCGAGTCCCGTGAGGGTCAGCGTGAGGACGACGAGGGCCAGCAGAGGTCGGCTCCCCCGCGGCCGGGCGGGACGCCTGGTCTGCATGCGCTCACCCTAGACCCCGGGCTCGCCGCCCGCGACGTTCAACCCACCACCCGGTCCGCCAGCCGGACCGTCGCGGCGACGACCGGCTCCCCGAACATCTCAGGGTCGTTGTGGCCGACCCCGTCGATGACGACCTCCTCGACGAGGTTCTCGACGGAGCGCGCCACGTCTGCGCTCTGCTGCGTCGGCACCACCTCGTCCTTCGAACCGCGCACGACGGAGACCGGCACCTGGGACCCGGCCAGGTCGTCCAGCAGCGGGAAGCGGTCGCGGAGCAGGAGCCCCGTCGGCGCCCAGGGCAGGTGGTGCGCGGCGACCGCACCGAAGTCCGTGAACGGCGAGCGCAGGAGCATCCCGGCCGGCGGTCGGTCGGCCTGCAGCCGCGCCACGACGCCGGTGCCGATGGACTCCCCCACGTACACCGTCCGCGCCGGTTCGAAGCCCTCTGCGACCAGCAGGTCGGCCGCGGCGAGGGCGTCGTTGGCCAGGCCGTCCTCCGTCGGCCGCCCCGGGTTGCCGCCGTAGCCTCGGTAGTCCAGCAGCAGCACGGTGAACCCCTCCGCAGCCAGGGCACGCCCCATGTCCAGCCGCCCGGCACGGTTGCCGGCGTTGCCCGGCGCGTAGAGCACGGCCGTGGAACGGTCGGAGGTGGCGTCGGGCTCGACGATCCACGCCTCGAGGCGCAGGCCGTCGGTCGTCGCGAGGTCGACCTCGCGAACCTCGGGCGGCGCCTGGACGGACGCGGTGTCGGGAAGGTAGACGAGGGACCGCTGGAAGGCCCAGAGCAGCCCGAGCAGGGCCGCGCTCGCGGCCACGACGGTCCCGAGCAGGATCATCGCTCGACGTGCCGAGCGACTCACGCGGGTCTCATCGTTCGGCCACGCGCGCGAGCCGGTGCGTGAAGAACGCGACGACCGGGGCGTAGGTGGCTGCGATCGGCGCCGGCGCCTCGACCGTCATGGTGACGACCGATCGCCGGCGCACCCCGTCGACCTCCCCGTCCGCGTCCGCCGGGTCCACGGAGTGCTCGAGGCGGACCGGACCGACCGACCACGTCCACGAGCGCCCCGGGTCGACGGCGTCGATACGTGCGGGGACGGGAAGAGCGCCGAGCAGCCGTGCTGCACCCCTGCGGCCCACCTCGACCTCCGGGTCGCCGAGACCCCAGGCGCCCCGGACGTGCGGCGCCCACGTCGACCACTCGGCCGGGCGCGCCATCAGTCGCCACACCTCGTCGGGGGCGGCGGCGGAGCGGACCGAGCAGGTGCGTCGCATGCGACCAGCCTAGGCAGAGCGATCGGCACCGGCACGGCGTCGACTGCAGCGAATCGTGTCCGCACGACGTCGTCCTCGTCCCGAGCGGGCCACCATGAACACCCTCGGCGTCGACGACGTCGACGTCCCTCGACGAGCACGTCGGCCTCGCCGACACCCGGGTCGGGCCACAGGCTCGCACGGTGGGACCTGGCCGGGTCGCTGGGCTGTCACGGCGTCACCGTCCTGCCGGTGGAGGCGGCAGTTCGAGGACGCGGGAGTTCTCGAGCCGCCACATGATGTGTGCTGTACCGATGCGGGTGCGGCCGAACCCGTCCATGGGGTCGAAGCCGAGGATGCGTTCGATCGTCTCGACCCTGTCCTGCATCGTGCTGTGGTGGATCCCGATGTCGCGCGCGGCCTGGCGGACGGTGCCGGTGCGGACGATGGCGTCGATCGTGGCGGCACCCCACGGGTGCTCCAACACCGCTGCGAGTCGTTCGACGTCGGGGTGGTGGCCGGCGCCTGCGGAGTCGGCGAGGAGGCCGACGATGCCGCCGAGGTCGTCGGCCCTTACCCGCGGGCTAGAAGGAGGGTCACACAGGCGCAGCGCGACCATGGCGGTGCGGAACGAGTGGTGGAGCTCGCTCACGTGGGTCGGTGAGCCGATGCCGCAGGGCGTTGCATCGAGCTCTCCGTGGTCGGCCGGCACGACGACAGCGTGCACGGGGCCGAACGGTGTGGGCACGACGTCCTCGGGCCCTGCGGGGTGGGTGGTCCAGACGGCGAACAGAGGGGCGACGGCTACGCGGTAGCGGCGTCCTGCGACCAGGCCGAGGGCGGTGGCCGAGATGCAGCGCTGTTCCTCCTCGACGGTCTCATCGACCAGGAGGCCGACGTAGCGCCGGTTGTCGAACTCCCTGCGCCCGTGGCCGTGCCGGATGCGGACGGCCAGGGCCAGCCGTTCGAGGATGATGGCATCGTTGGGCTGCTGAGGACCCTCGCGTTCGAGCCACACCCGCAAGTCCTCGGTGGCGTGGGCCGTCAGCTCCGAACGGCGCGACGGCGCGAGCGTGTCGTCGCGGTGTCCGTCCGGGGCGATGCGAACCACTCGCGCGGGAGATCGCTGCTCGAATCCGGCAGTACATGCTGCGAGCGACGCGGCTGAGGCGAGCAGTGCCCGAGTGTTCACCCGGCCGACGACCAGCTCGTCGAAGCAGGCGATGACACGCAGCCCGAGGCTGGCGCTCGGGTCGAGTCGCGCGATGCGCCCCAGAAGCTCCTGCATCAGCGCCCTCCTGCCTGGGTCGCGATGTCAGTCGGCAAGGGTCTTCTCCACCCAGGCGTTCCGTGTGGCGATCATGCTGCGTCCGACGGCCGTGTGGGGCGCGAAGATGTCGCAGGCGTGGAACGCGCCGGACCACACGTGCAGTTCGGCGTCGCCGCCGGCACTCCAGATGGCCCGGGCGTAGTCGATCGCCTCGTCGCGGAAGATCTCGGCAGCACCGACGTCGATGAAGGCGGGCGGCAGGTGCCCGAGGTCGGTGGCCCGTGACGGCGCCGCGTAGGGCGAGACGTGGGCCGAGCCGCGCGCCGCACCGAGCAGGGCGTCCCATCCGGTCAGGTTGCTGACCCGATCCCAGACCCCGACGCCGTCGAACTGCGCGGTCGAGGGGGTTGCGCAGCGGTCGTCGAGCATGGGGTAGTCGAGCACCTGTCCGCAGAGGGCGGGTCCGTTGCGGTCGCGGGCAGCGAGGGCGACGCCTGCCGCGAGACCTCCACCGGCGCTGGCGCCGGCCACGAGGACGCGGTCGGCTCGTACATTCAGGGCGCCGGCGTGCTCCGCCAACCACAGCAGAGCGGCGTACATGTCCTCACGGCCGTGGGGGTCGGGGTGCTCTGGCGCAAGCCGGTACTCCACCGTCACGAGTGCGGCGCCGAGCTGGTCGACCCAGTCGAGCACCAGATCGATGCCGCTGAAGCGGTCGCCGAACATCAGGCCACCGGAGTGGGCGTAGAGCACGGCTGGGACGACGCCGGTCGCCTCGGCGTGCCGCAGGACCGAGACCAGCATCGGGGAGCCGTCGTGGCTGGAGATGGTGTGGTCCTGCCTGATGATGCGACGTTCGGAGAAGACGTCGTCCAGGGGTGGGGACGCGTAGGACGTGCGCATGAAGTCGATCAGGTCCGGCGTGATGGTCGGTGGGAACATGCCACCGACCACGGCCAGTCCGGCCTTCAGCTCGGCGTCGAACGCGGGACGCGGCGGCGTCGGCAGGGTGGTCACGAGCACTCCTCTCGCATCGGACGTCCTCGCAGGCTACCCCCGCTACCCCGCTCGCGCGCCGTGTCCACGATGGTGGCGGCCTCATGTTGCTCTACCCGCCAGATGGCGGGCCGCGACCGCCGATCCTCGTCACACCGACGGTTCCACCTTGGGCAGCACACGACCAGTGTGACCTAGAACACGGCCTGCGACCGCCGCGGGCCCGACGACCCAGGAGGTCACCATGAGCAGGACCATCGACGGTACCGGCATCGACCGGGTGCTCGACGCAGCCGTGGACAGAGGCGCGCTACCGCACATCGCTGCCATTGCCGCTGACGCCGACGGCGTCTTCTACGAAGGTGGCGCGGGGGTGCGAGTCGCGGGCGAGTCCGACGACCCGGTCACCACCTCCACGCAGTTCCGCATCATGTCGATGACGAAGATGGTCTGCACGGCGGCTGCACTCCAGCAGGTCGAGCGGGGCGAGCTGGACCTCGATGCCCCCGTCGAGCAGTACGTGCCGGAGTTCGCCGAGGTGAAGGTGCTCGACGGCTTCGACGGCGACACTCCCGTCCTGCGCGAACCGGCCAGCAAGGCCACGGTCCACCACCTCATCACGCACACCTCCGGCCTCGCCTACTGGTTCTGGAACGACAAGCTCGTCAGGTACGAGGCCGCGACCGGCACCCCGAACGTCGTGCCCGGCACGATGGACGCGTTCAAGGCGCCGATGGTCGCCGACCCCGGCACCGAGTACGTGTACGGCATCAACACCGACTGGCTCGGCCGCGTCGTCGAGGCCGTCGCGGGCGAGACGCTCGATGCCGTCATCGCCGACAACATCACCGACCCGCTCGGCATGTCCGACACCGCGTTCATCCTCGACGAGACCCGCTACGCCAACGCCGTGACGGTCCACGTGAAGGGTGAGGACGGAGCGTGGACGTCGGCCGGAGAGATCCTCAACCAGGCGCCCGAGTGGTACGCCGGTGGCCACGGCCTCTACTCCACGCCGAGGGACTACATCCGGTTCGAGCGCGCGCTGCTGCGCGGTGGCGAGCTCGACGGTGTTCGCATCCTGTCGGAGGACACGGTCGATGCCGCCTTCACCAACCAGATCGGCGACCTGGACTTCCCTGCTGAGATCCCGACCGCCGACCCGGCCATCACCGACACCATGCACGCTGGTCCGGGCTGGAAGTGGGGTCACGGGCTCCTGCTGAACACCGAGGACGTCCCCGGCGGTCGGCGTGCCGGCACCGGCTCCTGGGCCGGTCTTTTCAACACCCATTTCTTCATCGACCGCACCACCGGCATCTGCGCCAGCATCTACACGAACTCCCTGCCGTTCATCACCTACGAGGACGCGTGGAAGACGTACGTGGAGTTCGAGCAGGCACTCTACGCGGCGCTGTAGGACGCAGGGGCCGACTCGATTCACCCCACTGAATCACCACGACAAGACCCCCACCCAAAAACGGGGTGGGGGTCTTGTCATGGTGGAGCTGCCGGGATCCCTACCGCTCGTTCCTCGCGGCAGGGGCCGACTCGATTCACCCCACTGAATCACCACGACAAGACCCCCACCCAAAAACGGGGTGGGGGTCTTGTCATGGTGGAGCTGCCGGGAATCGAACCCGGGTCCTCTGGCGCAGCATCAGGGCTTCTCCGGGTGCAGTCCGTCTGACGATTTTCTCGGCCCCGGCGCTCGGACGAACGCGTCACCGACAGGCCCAGTCACAGTGAAGTCCCGATCACGCCCTGCGACACAGCGTGACCAGCAAGTCCCCTCGATGAGACAGACGATCCGGGACGGGGACGCTCCCGGGTCTGCCCTTCACCAGTCGCTGTCAGGCAGCGAGGGCGAAGTCAGTGCGCTTGTTCTCGGCACTTGTGGGTTTGCAACGATCGTTTGAGAGATGACGTTGCCTTCTCTACCCGCTTCACCTGATCCGTACGACCACAGTCGAAACCGATCAGCCCCTCTTGAGTTGTCACACCCCTCGCGGGGCCACACCAGTCTACAACCGGGGACCGACACTGGGTATTCCTCGACCAGGACCACCCCGCGACGGATGCTCAGAAGCGCGAGCGCTCCCGTTCCTGCAGGACGACGTCCTCCAGGTCCTTCAAGCGACGCATGCTCGCCAGCGGGCGGCCCATCCGGTGGTTCCCGGAGACCTTGTCCTCGACGCGGTGCAGGAAGGCCCAGTAGCCCGCCGTGAAGGGGCACGCGTCGTCCCCCAGTCGCTTCCTCGGATCGAAGACGCAGCCCCCGCAGTGGTCGGTCATCCGACTCAGGTACGCGCCGCCGGCGGCGTACGGCTTGGTCGCGACGATCCCTCCGTCGGCGTGCTGGCTCATGCCGACGACGTTCGCCGGCATGACCCACTCGGTCCCGTCCACGAAGGCGTCGGTGAACCATCGGGTCAGGGCCTGTGGGTCGTGACCACGCTGGAGGGAGAAGTTGCCGACCACCATCAGCCGCTGGATGTGGTGCAGCCATCCGGTCGCCCCCACCTGCTCCAGCGCGTGCGACAGGCACGCCGCCTCGACGGCCTCCCCGTCGAGCTCCCAGTACGCCTCGTGCAGCGGCTCGGTGGCGCCCAGGTGGTTGTTCGACGACGTGTAGTCCGGCCCCAGGTGCCAGTACAGGTGCCAGACCCACTCCCTCCACCCCATCACCTGGCGCACCATCCCCTCGACGCTGGCGATGGGTGCGTCGCCGGACCGGTAGGCGTCCAGGACGGCCTCGACGACCTCCATCGGGTGGAGCAGGCCGAGGTTCATCGGCACGCTCAGGCGCGAGTGGGCCATGACCGGGTCGTCGGTCAGCACCGCGTCCTCGTGCGGCCCGAACTCCGCGAGTCGGTGCTGGACGAAGTCATCGAGCGCCTCCAGCGCCTCGTCGCGGGTGGCGGCGAAGGCCCGCGGCCGTCAGCGCCGAGGAACTCGACCCCGTCCTCGACCATCGCGTCGAGGTCCGCGCGGACCTGCTGGTCGATCTCGTCCTCCGCAGGCCGCCAGGGAGCAGGCAGTCCGAGCGTGGAGCGGTCCTTCGGTGCCGGTTCGCGGTTGTCGTGGTCGAAGTTCCACCGACCCCCCTCGGGGTCTCCAGGTCGCCGAGGCCCTGGACCGCCTCCCGGACGGCGCCCGGATCACCTCGACGTCGAGCTCCGCCGCTCGGTGCCGGATGGCCGAGAGGAACAGGTGGGCGCGCTGGCGGTGGATGGGGTGTCGGCGCAGCTCGTCGGCGGCGTCGACGAGCACGACGTCGTCGGCGTCGTCGGTGAAGTGCGGCCCGAGCTGGTCGCCGAAGAGCATCCGTCGCATGCCACGACGCTAGGACCTCCTGGCGCAGCGGCAACTCATCGCGTCACTCGTGCGGCGTCGCTCCCAGCAGGTCGGCCGCGTTGTGCCACAGCACCGAGCGCATCCAGTCGTCGCCGAGGTCGAGGCGCTGCAGGACCTCGACCTGGTGGGCGTAGGCGTACGGGATGTTCGGGAAGTCCGTGCCGAACAGGATCCGCGGCGCCAGGTCGCGCAGCCGCGACGGGAGCGACGGGTCGTCCGGTGGGTCGAAGAAGTCGACGAACGCCATCGTCGTGTCCAGGCGCAGGTTCTCGAACCGGTCCGCGAGGTCGAGGAACTCGGCGTACTCCGGCATCCCGAGGTGGGCGATGACCAACCGCAGCGAGGGGAACCGTGCCATCACCCGCTCGACACCCTGCGGCCCGGTGTGGGCGCCCGGAGCCGGGCCCGACCCCGCGTGCAGCACGATCGGCGTCCCGCTCTCGGCGAGGGTGCCCCACACCGGATCCAGGAGCGGGTCGTCGGCGGCGAACTCCCCCACCTGAAGGTGCGCCTTGAAGACGTCCACGCCCTCCTCCACGAGCGCCGGGACGTAGCCGGCCGCCTCGGGCTCGGGGTAGAAGGTCGCGGAGCGCCAGGCGTCGGGTGTCGCGGCCGCGAACGCGAGGGTCCAGTCGTTCATGAACGTCGCGACCCCCGGACGGTGGGCGTAGGACAGTGTCGAGAACCGCCGCACCCCCATGCTGCGCAGGTGGGCCACCCGCTCCTCGTCGCTGCCGCGGTAGGTGATCGGCCAGGACCGACCGAGCTTCGGGCCGGCCGCGTCGAAGTAGGCCCAGACCTTGGCCAGCACCTTCGGGTGCATGAAGTGCACGTGCACGTCCAGCAGGCCCGGAAGTCCCAGGTCCTGCCAGAGCGCCGGCAGGTCCTCGTCCCTCAGCACGGCGTCAGGGCGCGCCGTCGCGGGGCGCGGACTCACCGGATGCCCTTGAGCCGTCGCCCGAGCTCGCGCTGGGCGTCGGCCTTGGCCTGGCGCTCGGCGATCGCGTGCCGCTTGTCGTACTGCTTCTTGCCTCGTGCGAGGGCGATCTCGACCTTGGCCCGGCCGTCGCGGAAGTACAGGCTCAGCGGGACGAGCGTCAGACCCTTGGCCTGCACCCGCTGCTCGATCTTGTCGATCTCGTGGCGGTTCAGCAGGAGCTTGCGCTTGCGCCGGGTGAGGTGGTTGGTCCACGTGCCCTGCGCGTACTCCGGGATGTGCACGTTGTGCAACCATGCCTCGCCGCCGTCGATGTCGCAGAACCCGTCGACGAGCGACGCGCGGCCGGCGCGCAGCGACTTGACCTCGGTCCCGGTCAGGACGAGCCCGGCCTCGTAGGTGTCCTCGACGTGGTAGTCGTGGCGCGCCTTCTTGTTCTGCGCAATGATCTTGCGCCCGGTCTCCTTGGGCATGCCGTCCAGTCTCTCAGATCACTGCCGGAGCACCCAGGTGCCGACCTGCTCGACGATCGGCGACGGCCACCGGGGCCGGCCCCGGACGCTGTACTGCCAGGACGCGGTGCTGGGCGGGAGTCGGGTCGTCCTCGAACCGCCGGCCGGGAACGAACACGTCGAGGAACCACGGCCCCTGAACCATCCGCACCCCGACGTGGCGAGGCGGGATGTACGCGCGGCGGGGTGTACGCGCGGCATCGACCGGGAGGTCGATCGCGGAGCGGACCAGCGGCACGACTCAGAGCCAACCCATGGGGTTGGTGACCCGGCCGTTGGCGATGACCATGAAGTGCAGGTGGCAGCCGGTCGAGTAGCCGGTCGTGCCCACGTACCCGATGACCTCGCCCCGGCTGACGCGTGACCCGCGGCTCTTGGCGTAGCGCGAGAGGTGGTTGTAGGTCGTGACGACGCTCTGGCCGCGCATGACGCCGTGGGAGATGATCACGCGGTTGCCGTAGCCGGCGTTGTAGTACTGCTCGATGATCCTCCCACCCGCGGCGGCTCGGATCGGCGTGCCGCAGGGTGAGCCCCAGTCGGTGCCGTCGTGCAGCTTGTAGACGCCGGTGATGGGGTGGACCCGCATGCCGTACGAGGAGGTGATCCGTCCGTTGACGGGGTAGGACAGGGTGCTTCCCCCACCTCCACCGCCGGAGGACGACCCCCCGCCGCCACCGCCGCCACCGCCGCCACCGCTGTTGGCGCGCCGCTCCCGCTCACGACGCTCCCGCTCTCGCTGCTCGCGGAGCTCACGGGCCGCCAGCGCCGCCAGCCTGGCGTTGAGGTTGTCGCGCTCGGCCTCGTAGGCCCGCAGGGTCTGTGCGTCGGAGTCCTGGATGCGCTTGGCGTCGGCACTCTTGGCCTCGCGGTCGGCCACGAGCTCGGCGACCTCGGCCGCCTGGGCGGCCGCAGCAGCCTCGAGCTCCTGCTTCTGGACGAGGTTCGCCGCCGCGGCCTCGCGGGCGACGGCGACCTCGTTGCGCAGCTTCTCGACCTCGCCGCGGTTGAGCTCGAGCATGACGCGGGCCGCCGCGAGGCGCTGCATGGTTGCGACCTGGGCGTCGCTGACCGAGTTGTTGAGGCTCATGCGCTCGGTGAAGTCCGAGGGGTCGGCGCCGGTCAGCAGCTCGCCGAAGGTGCGCATGCCGCGGTCACCCTCCTGCAGCGACTCCACCGTGAACTGCTCGACCCTCTTCTCCGAGGCCGCGAGCCGCGCCTCGCCACGCTTGAGGCGTGCCTCCGCCTCCTCGAGCCGCTTCTGCGCGGCGTCGAGCTCTCGCTGCATGCGGGCGTCCTCGGCCTCGGCCACGGCCAGCTGACCGCGCGTCTCACCCAGTGCTTGCTGGGCGGAGGCGAGGCGTCCCTGCGCCTCCTGCAGCGCGCTCGCCGCAGCGGCGTACTCCTTGCTGGACTGGTCGTAGCTGCGCTGCGCACCGTCGATTTTGCCACTGACCCCTCGACGCTCACGCTCGAGCTCGTCGCGGGAGTCGGCCGCTCCCACCGGCGCGGTGAAGCCGAGCAGGAGACCGACGGTGATGAGAGCGGCGAAGGCCGCCTTGGGTGAACTGAAAGCCATGTCCTCGACCTCGGGGAAGGTCCACCGGGGGCCCCGATGGTGTCGATGTGACGCTTGGTACTGGTGTGACTCTAGTGGCTGTGGCTCACACGTCAAGGTACTTGCGCGTCATCACCAGCGTGGGGATGAGCGCGAGCAGCACGGCCAGGACGGTCGTGTAGCCCATCACGAGCGCCGCGTCCTGCCAGCGGATCCACGTGGTGAGCTGGTCCAAGGTCGTCCGCAGGTACCCGTAGACGACGACGTACATGAAGGCAGCGATGCCGGCGGCGGCGAGCGCCGCGGAGATCAACGCGGCCAGCAACGACTCGAGCACGAACGGCAGCTGGATGTGCCAACTGGAGGCGCCGACCAGACGCATGATGCCGATCTCGCGTCGACGGGCGTAGGCGGTCATGCGGATGGTGTTGGAGACCTGCAGGATCGCGGCGACGACGAGCAGCACCGAGATGGTGATCGCCACCCACTGCAGGTTGCCGAGGATCTCGAACAGCGGACCGAGCAGCTCGCGCAGCGAGTTGACGCTGCCCACCCCGTCCATCCCGGAAACCTGGCTGACGACGCCGTCGAACCGCTGCGGGTCCTCGAGGGTGACGTAGTAGCTCTCGGGGAAGGACTCCGGGCCGACGGTCTCGAGCTGCTGGCGACCCGACTCCGACTGGCCCAGGACCTCCTGGGCGCGCTCGTAGTTGTCGGCCGGGGTGCGGACCTCGAACGACCGCACCTCCGGGTTGGTCGACAAGGCCTCCTGGACCGCCTCGCGCTGCTGGTCGGTGGCGGCCCCGCCCACGCACGTCGCCGCCGGGGAGTTGTCGGTGCACAGGTTCACCTGCAGCTGCAGACGGTCGCCGAAGAACTGCTCGGTGCGCTCGGCCTGCGCCTGCATCAGCAGACCGATGGCCGCCAGCAGCAGGGAGACCGTCATGGTGACGATCAGCGAGATCGTCATGGAGGTGTTGCGCGACAGGCTCGCGCGCAGCTCGCTCAGGATGTTTCGCATGGGTGCGTCCTCAGGACTGGTAGCCGTAGATGCCGCGGGCCTCGTCGCGCACGATGCGCCCGTCGTCGAGCTCGATGACGCGCTTGCGCATCTGGTCGACGACGGAGGAGTCGTGGGTGGCCATGACGACGGTGGTGCCGGTGCGGTTGATGCGGTCGAGCAGCTTCATGATGCCGACGCTCGTGGTGGGGTCGAGGTTCCCGGTGGGCTCGTCGGCGATGAGGATCATCGGACGGTTGACGAACGCCCGCGCGATGGCGACGCGCTGCTGCTCGCCGCCGGAGAGCTCGTCGGGCATGCGGTGCGCCTTGCCCTCGAGCCCGACCATCTCCAGCGTCTCGGGGACGAGGGCGTCGATGTCGGAACGGGACTTGCCGATCACCTGCAACGCGAAGGCGACGTTCTCGTGGACGGTCTTGTTCGGCAGCAGGCGGAAGTCCTGGAACACCGTCCCGACCTGGCGGCGCAGCTTGGGCACCTTCCAGCCGGACAGCCGGTTGATCTCCTTGCCGGCGACGTGGACGCGTCCGGTGCTCGGCCGTGTCTCACGGAGCACGAGGCGCAGGAACGTCGACTTGCCCGACCCGGAGGACCCGACGAGGAAGACGAACTCGCCCTTGGCGATCTCCAGGTCCAAGGACTCCAGCGCAGGACGCTTCTGCCCCGGGTAGGTCTTGGACACCTTGTCGAAGCGAATCACTCGCCCGACTATATGCAGCCGGCCCGAGGACACGGTGCTCCCACGCCCGCCACCACGGTGGCAGGCTGGTGACCATGGACACCTGCACGCAGGACCTGCAGCGCTGCCTTCACGTCGGTCGCGACGCCCTGCGGTAGAAGCTCGACGGGCTGTCCGAGCTCGACGCGCGCCGCAGCCTGACGCCTACCGGCCTCAACCTGCCCGGTCTCGTCCACCACGTCGCGGTGTGCGCCGCGGGGTACTTCGGCGAGGTCCTCGACCACCCCTTCCCCGAACCTCTCCCCGACGTCGACGCCGACCCGCATGCCGACTTCGTGGCGCCGGCCGACATCGACCTCGCCGAAGCGCTCGACTTCGTGGATCGTGCGTGGGCCCACGCCGACGCCTCGATCGCGGCCCTCCCCCTGCGTGCTCGGGGTCGGGTGCCGTGGTGGTCCGGCGCCGCGGCCGACGTCACGCTGGAGCCACTGCTGGTCCACATGGTCGCGGAGACCCATCGGCACGCCGGTCACGCCGACGTCGTGCGCGAGCAGCTCGACGGTTCCACGGGTCTTCGTCCGGACGCGTCGAGCCAGCCCGACGGGAGGACCTGGACCGAGCACGTCGCCGAGGTCGACCGCACCGCGCGGGAGGCCGCCGAACGGTCGACCAGCCCCTGATCCGTCCTCCCGGGCGTCAGGCGGGTGCGTCCTCGGTGTTGCGTCGCCACCGGATGCCGGCCTCGATGAAGTCGTCGATCTCCCCGTCGAGGACGGACTGCGTGTTGCCGGTCTCGTGCTCGGTGCGCAGGTCCTTGACCAGCTGGTACGGGTTGAGCACGTAGTTGCGCATCTGGTCGCCCCACGAGGCGTTCGCGTCTCCGCGCAGCTCGTCGAGGTGGGCCCGCTCCTCGGCCTTCTTCAGCGCGAGCAGCTTGGCCTTGAGGATCACCATGGCGCTCGCCTTGTTCTGCAGCTGGCTCTTCTCGTTCTGACAGCTGACGACCGTCCCGGTGGGGATGTGCGTCAGGCGCACGGCGGAGTCCGTCGTGTTGACGCTCTGCCCGCCGGGACCGGAGGAGCGGTACACGTCGACGCGGACCTCGTCCTCAGGGATGTCGATCTCATCGGTCTGCTCCAGGACGGGGACGACCTCGACGGCGGCGAACGACGTCTGGCGCCGACCCTGGTTGTCGAACGGCGAGATCCGGACGAGGCGGTGGGTGCCGGACTCCACGGACAGCGTGCCGTAGGCGTACGGGGCCTTGACCGCGAACGTCGCCGACTTGATGCCCGCCCCCTCGGCCCACGACGTGTCGTAGACCTCCACGGCGTAGTCGTGGCGCTCGGCCCAGCGGGTGTACATGCGCTGCAGCATCTCGGCGAAGTCGGTGGCGTCGTCGCCGCCGGCACCGGAGCGGATCGTGACGATGGCGTCCCGCTCGTCGTACTCGCCGGACAGCAGGGTGCGGACCTCCAGCGACTCGATCGACGCGCTCAGACGACCGAGCTCGGCCTCGGCCTCGGCGATGGAGTCCGCGTCGGCCTCCTCCTGCGCGAGCTCGACGAGCACCTCGACGTCGTCGAGTCGTTGACGCAGTCCCTCGATCCGCTCCAGCTGCGCCTGCAGCGCCGAGAGGCGTCCGGTGACGCGCTGGGCGTTGGCCTGGTCGTCCCACAGGTCGGGGGCACCGACCTGCTCCTGCAGGTCGGCGATCTCGGTGCGCATCTTCTCGAGGTCGAGGACCTTCTCGATCGAGGTGAGGGTCGCCCCGAGCTCCTTGAGACGGGTCGGGAAGTCGGTCGTGGCCACCCGATGAGGTTACAGGCCGAGCCGTCGCGCGATCCCCATGGTGTGATCGTCCCATGGCGTGCCTCTTCTGCCGCATCGTCGACGGTGACGCCCCTGCCCACGTCGTGCTCGACGCCGAGCACGTGGTCGGATTCCTGGACGTCCGACCGGTCTTCAAGGGTCACGTCCTGCTGGTGCCGCGCGAGCACGTCGACACGCTGCTCGGGCTGCAGGCGCCGATGGTCGAGCCCCTGTTCACGACCACGCAACGGGTGGCGGCGGCCGTCACGGAGGCCTTCGGCGCGGAGGGGACGTTCGTGGCGATGAACAACGTGGTGTCCCAGAGCGTCCCGCACCTGCACGTCCACGTCGTGCCGCGCACCAAGGGCGACGGACTGCGTGGATTCTTCTGGCCGCGGACCCGGTACGACGACGAGGCCGACGCCGCGGAGCACGCCGCGCGGCTGCGTTCGGTGCTCGCCGGGCGGTGACGACCGCCTGCACGAACACCGGACATCGTCAGCACGGTGTCCTAGGGTCCGAGGGGTCGCACCAGTCGTCGTGAGGGGAACGCCGTGGAGAACGAGGCCGTGAGGGACCTGCCCGAGGGGGTCGATGCGAGCGAGGACCGCCCGCGACTCCTGCCTGCCGCGGGTGTGGGGGTCGCGGTGCTGCTGGTGGTCGCGCCGTGGCTGGCGTTCCGGTTCGCCCCGGCGCCGGTCGAGGTGGCTGCCGTGATCCTCGTCGTCCTGCTGGTCGTCCTGACGACGCTGGGGTACCTGGCGTCGACCCGCGGTCAGGGCGCCACCTTCGTGGCGATCGCGCTCGTGCTGCCGTACCTCGTGATCGGGACCGTCGCCTACGCCGCCGCCGACCGGGCCACCACGGAGCTGGAGTCGATCTTCGACGAGGACGACCCGTTCGACGAGGAGTTCTCGGAGGAGGACTTCTTCGACGACGAGGTGCTCCCCGAGGACCTCGGCGGGACGTACGGGTCGGACCCGCGGCTCGACGCGCTCCACGACGACTGCGTCGACGGCGACGCCGACGCGTGCGACGAGCTCTACCTGGAGTCCCCCGTGGGCAGCGAGTACGAGTCCGTGGCGATCGAGAACGGCGCCGGGGAGTAGCCACGCGACCGGGACCGACCGCTCACCACTCCCTTCGGTAGCCGCTCCTCGCGAGGTCGGTGTACCACTGGTAGAGCGCGGTCGCCTCGCGCCGCAGCGCGACGTAGAGGTCGCGCAGGTGCTCGTCCTCGCTGAGCAGGAGGTACTTCTCGTCCAGCAGGATGGGGCCGACCCCGGAGGAGATCGAGTCCCGGTAGTAGGTCTGGTCCTGCTTCGCACGGGCCGCGCTCATCTCCTGCAGGTACGTCTCGAGAATGTCCACGTAGCGGCCGCCAGCCGCCCGCGCGACGGCTGCCCTGCGACAGCCGAGGACGAAGTTCTTCATCTCGTGGGCGAGCTCGTCGGCGAACCCGGCTACCGTCGACCGGTCGGCGGAGCGCTCCCGCGCGAAGGCGGCACGGAAGGACCGACACAGCCCGTCCGCTCGCGAGGTGAAGCGGTGCAGGTCGGCCGTCGGTCGCGCCGCAAGGGTGATCGGGTACGTGCCTTCGTGGTCCCAGGGCTCCGGGCTCAGCTGAAGGTCTCGGTGCGGCGCGAGTCGCCGGTCGAGCGCCCAGTCCCGCACGATCATCATCGTCGCCCTCACGTCGAGGACGTCGCCCACCCGTCGGTCGAGCACGCGTCGGCGGGCGTCACCGAGCTCGAGCGCGACCTGTCCGTCGTGACGGAAGCTCATGACGATCGTGGTGGTGATCTCGAGCGGGGCCACACACCGATCCTATCGGGCCGTGAGGGAGCTAGGGCAGCTGTCGCAGCTGTGAGGTCGCCTCGGCCGTGACGCGTGTCGAGTCGAACCAACCCGGGGGAACCAGCAGCAGGCGCAGGTCACGCTCGAGCGCCACGCGGACCGTGTCGTCGTCGACGACGACGTCCACCACCTGCACGGAGCGACCTGCGAGGTAGCGACCGACGAGCTCGCGCGCTCGCGACGGCTCGAGCCGGACGTCGGCCCCGGCGTAGAAGCCCGCCTCGTCGAGGCCGTCGGCCGCGGTCAGCGCGGCTCCGTCGGCGAGGTTGTTCAGCTCCTGCTTCGCGAGGAAGGCCGCCGACGCATTGACCACGAGGACCGTCATCAAGCCGATCACGACGAGGAAGCCGACGGTCGTGACGGAGACGTTCCCCTGTTCCCCGCGGGCCCTCATCGTCCCTCCTGGAAGGTGCCGAACGGCTCACGGTGGGCCCCGTCGACCGCGATCCCCCCGAGCTGGTCCCCCAGGACCGATGGTGTGAGCGGCAGGGGCTGCACGGTTCGCACCGTCACCTCGACCGACGAGCCCGGCTGCAGGCAGGAGTCGGCCGCCGGCAGGCAGCGCAGCGTCATCCGCGCGTCGACACCCTGGTCGTCCAGGGCGACCCGCGCGGCCTGGCGAGCCCGCCGCTCCCCCGTGGCCACGTCCGGTGCGAGGAGGTAGGCGCGGGTGGCGGACTTGCTCGCGGTGGAGACGGCGTACGCAGCGCGCTGTGTCTCGAAGACCGCGAGGAGGACGTACACGAAGGGCACGAGGAGGATCAGCGTCACCCAGACGAACTCGACCGACGCCGACCCGCGCTGGCCCCTGCGACGCGTCACGGCTCGACCTCCTTCACCGCGTGCCCACGCACGTCGAGCGGGACCGCGGGACCGAACAGCCCGAGCGCCGGCACCTCGGCACGGATCCGGACCCGCACGGCCGGCGCCCCGGCGACGGTCGTCTCGGACACGGTGATGTCGTCGGCGTACCTGTCGGCGAGCGTGGTGCGCACGAGGTCGACCGCCCGGGCCCTGGCGTCCTGCGGCGAGGCCCCGAGCGGTGCTCCCGCACGGGCTGCGTCGGAGGCCGCGGCGGTGAGGGTGTTGCGCACGTGCAGCACCAGGCCGAGCTGGACGATCCCGAGCACCAGCGGGATCAGGATCATCATCACCAGGACGTAGTCGACGACCGCTGAGCCGCGTTCGCGTCGGATCATCAGCCGCCGACGGCCGACAGGGCGCTCTCCAGCATCGACCGTAGCTGTGGTCCGGCCACGGCGGTCAGGATGGCGACGAGACCCGCGGACATGACGGTGATCATGACCCAGCCAGGGACGTCGCCCCGTTCGTCGCGTTCGGGTAGTCCTCGGATCGCTGCGTTCATCGGTCGGTCCTCTCGTGCTGGTCGGTCAGGTGGACATCGTCAGGCCGATGTATCCGGGGAAGAAGGCGAAGACGACGGTGACGGGAAGGACGAGGAAGACGACCGGGAGCATCATGGTGATCTCCTTGCGGCCGCCGGCCTCGATGAGCTGTCGGCGAGTGGTCTCGCGGACGTCGGCAGCCTGGGCCGCAAGGACGTCGACCAGCGGTGTTCCCCTTTCGACGGCGACGGCGAGTCCCTCGCTGAAGCGGGCGATGCTCGGCACGCCGGTGCGGGCGGCCAGGCGCAGGAAGGCATCGGCGACGGGGGTGCCGGTTCGGACCTCTCCGAGAACGCGGCCGAGGTCGTCGGAGAGGCTTCCGCGGCTGACCCGCAGCACCCGCTCCAGTCCGGCGACCGGACTCTCGCCGGCTGCGACCGCGAGGGCCAGGAGGTCGGCGACCACCGGGAACTCCTCGGCGGCGCGCTGCTCGTGACGGTGGACCTTCGAGGTCAGGTGCTGGTCACAGGCGAGGGCCCCGACGACGAAGCCGAGCCCGCAGAGGACCAGCAGGGCGGGCACGTTCACTGCCATGCCGGACCAGGCGAGGATGCTGAGTGCTGCGCACAGGCTGAATCCGGTGAATCCCCAGACCGACTGACGCACCCGGAACTCCTCGACCGAGTCCTCGCTCCCGAGTCGGTCCAACCGCCGACGGACGCTCTCCGCACCTCCGGACAGCTCTCCGACGACCCTGGCCGTGCGGGTCCGCACGACCAGCCATGCCGCCGACACCCCGCTGGTGGGGTCGGCGGCCGGTGAGGCGACCACGTCGCGCACGTACGGCGCGACGCGGGACGCCAGGCTCGGCGCCTTGAGGCGCCTCACCCCTGCGAGCAGCAGGACGACGCCGAGCCCGAAGGCGCCCCCGAGGGCCGCGCCCGTCACGCCAGGACCCGTCGTTCGGTGGGCAGCCGGCCGAGCCACATCATCGTCCGGTAGGCCACGAGGCACACGCCGGCGCCGACGCCCAGCACGACCGCCCCGGTCCCGCTGGAGTAGCGCGCGACGACGTCGCGCTGCAGGCTCATCGCGAGGAGCACCACCCAGGGTGCGGCCACCGCGAGTCGCGCCGCGTTGACGGTCCAGGACTGCCGCGCCTCGAGCTCGGCGCGCGTGCGCTGGTCCGCTCGGAGGAAGGCCGACAGCGAGCGCAGCATCCGGCCCAGATCTCCCCCACCGACCTCACGGGCGAGCCGCAACGCCTCGACGACGCGGTCTCCTGTCGGGTCGGCGAGCCGGTCCTTCAGACGCTGCAGCGACTCCTCGAAGCGACCGGAGGCCTGGTAGTCGCGCTCGAACGCACGGAACTGCTCGCGCAGGCCCTCGGGACCTCGCTCGCCGAGCTGGACGAGCGCCTCGGGCACGGACAGCCCTGCGCGGACGGCCGAGGCCAAGTTGTCGACGGCGTCCGGCCACAGCTCGGCGTGCTCGCGCAGACGCCGACGGGCCCGTCCTCGCAGGATCGCCACCGGCAGGGTCGCGGCCATGAGCCCGAAGGCCAGGGCGATCGTCGCTACGCCCGAGAGAACGAGCATCGCCAAGAAGGCAGCGGCGAAGGACCCGAGACAGCCGGCGAGCACGCTCCAGCCGGGCGCGTGGGGCAGGCCCGCCGCCACGAGGAGGTCACGACCCGGGACCCGCGACTCGCCGCGCCGACCCACCGGTGGGAGGAACCACCACGACAGCACGAGCAGGAGTCCGGAGGCCAGCATCAGGCCGACGACGACGTTCATCGTCGGCCGCCGTCGTCCGCGCCGGTGCGGGTGAGCCCGAGCACCTGGTCGAGGTCGACGCCGGCCAGCTCGAACGCCTCTCGCCGGGTGGGCACGCCGTGGCCTCGGACCATCACGCCGTCACGGCGCACGAAGACCGGGTCGGCCTCGACGTTGCCGTTCTCGACCCTGCCCGTGACGGCGAGGATCTCGCGCACCCGCCGTCGACCCTCGGCGTCGAGGCCGGTGTGGACGACGACGTCGACGGACGTCGCGACCGTGGGCACGACGAAGGCGGAGCCGATGTTCTCCCCCGCCAGCAGCGGCAGCGTGCAGAGCTTGACCAGCGCCTGGCGTCCGGAGCTGGCGTGGAGGCTGGCCATGCCGGGCAGTCCTGCGTTGAGGGCGAGGAGCATGTCGAGCGACTCCGCGGCGCGGACCTCGCCGACGACGATGCGGCTCGGGCGCATGCGCAGCGCCTCCTTCACGAGGGCTCGCAGGTCGATCGCACCGGTCCCCTCCAGGCCCGCCTGTCGGGTCTGCATCGCGACCCAGTCGGGGTGGCCGCACTGCAGCTCGAAGACCTCCTCGACGGTGATGAGCCGCTGGCTAGCAGGGATGGCCGCGGCGAGGCAGTTCAGCAGGGTCGTCTTGCCGGCCTGGGTGCCGCCGGAGACGACGATGTTCAAGCCCGCCCTCACGCACGCGTTCAGGAAGCATGCTGCCGGCTCGTCGATGGTGCCGAGCCCGACGAGGTCGTCGAGGGAGTGGGCACGGGCGACGAACTTGCGGATGTTGACCGCCGCGAAGTCCCGACTGATCCCCTCCAGCACGACGTGCAGACGGTGACCACCGGGGAGCATCGCGTCGACGAACGGCTGGGAGACGTCGAGCCGGCGACCTGACGTCGACAGCATGCGGTCGATGAGCTCGCGCACCTGTGCGGCGGTCAGCATCACCGACGTGAGCTCCGGCCGGCCCTCGCGGGCGACGAAGACCCGGTCCGGCTGGTTGATCCAGATCTCCTCGACCGTCGGGTCGTCGAGGAACGGCTGCAACGGGCCGAACCCGGCCACGTCGGCCACGATCTGGCCCACCACCCGCTCGGGCTCCTCCAGGGACCGCACCGCGCCGGTGAGCGAACGTCGCTCGTGCTCGGCCACCACGTCGACGGCGGCCTGGCGCACCGCGCCGGCATCGCGCTGCGGGTCGATCCGCCGGTCCCGCACCATCTGGCGCACCCGTTCGGACAGGTCGGGACCTGCTGGTGACGACGTCGATGAGTCCACGTCCATGCCTTCCCCCGAAAGCTCAACGAATGCCCGGCATCATGCCGCAGAACCCGCCCTGCCGGAACCCCCACCGACCGAACTGTGGACAGACGTCCGACGGTCCGTCCGAACGAAAGAGCCAGGCCCAACCCCTGGTATTCGATCACACGTTCTGTTATGATCATCACATGAGCGCTTCATCCCTCGCCGACCACCTCGAGGAGGTGGCGGCCATGCTGCGCTCGTTCCCGCCCGGCACCGACGCGCTGCGCGTGCTGCAGTCCGCATTCAACGCCATCGCCGCCGCGCAGGTCGAGCTCGTCGCCGAGGTGGCCGAGCGCGGAGACCACGAGGCCGAGGGCTGCTCCAGCATCAAGAACTGGCTGCGTGACCAGCTACGCCTCGACAGCGCCGCCGCCCACCGCCTCGTCGACGCCGGACGCACCCTGCGGCGCCTGCCCCGCGTGGCCGACGCAGCCGACACCGGCGCCCTCTCCCCCGAGCACCTGCGCTCCTTCTCCTACGCCCTGCGCCACCTCGACCCCGGCATCGTCGAGGACGCCCAGGACTGGATGATCGACCTCGCCCGCCACGCCCCGCCCAAGACCCTGCGCGACGCCACCGTCCGTCTGCGCGAAGCTGCCTACCCCGACGAGCTCGACGAAGCCTGGATCCGCGGCATGGACCGCCACGACATCCGCCTGAGCCCCGTCGCCGACGGCTGGCACCTCACCGGGTTCCTGCCCGCCGACACCGGCGCCGCGTTCCGCGCCATCCTCGGCTCCCTCTCCGCCCCCACCTGCGCCGACGACGACCGCCCCGCCGCCGAACGACGCATCACCGCCCTCGACACCCTGCTCGCCGGCATCCTCGAGAACGGGCTCCCCACCGACAAGGGCGTCCGCCCCCACATCGACCTCACCGTCGACCTCGCCCAGCTCGCCACCGACGCCGACACCACCACCGGCCGACTCGCCGGCTTCGGCAGCATCGGCCCCGCCCAGCTCCAACAGATCCTCTGCGGCGGCGACCTCACCCCCATCCTCACCGCCGGCAAGCACGCCACCCTCGACGTCGGCCGGCGCGCCCGCCTCGCCACACCCCACCAACGCCGCGCCGTCGGCCAGCAGCAGGACCGCACCTGCGCCGGACCCGGCTGCCACGCACCCGTCGTCCACGTCCACCACATCCGCCACTGGTCCGACGGCGGGCCGACCGACCTCAGCAACCTCATCGGCCTGTGCCCCGCCTGCCACCGCCTCGTCCACGCCGGGCGCCTGCGCATCGACCCCCGCACCCGCCGCATCGAGGCCACCGTCCGCCGACGGTCCCCCGGCAGGCTCCCGGACCTGGGCGCCGTCCGAGCCCGAGCACCGGCACGCGCGGCCCGGTCCGGCTGAGTCCAGCCGCGCGGTGAGTTGTCTCCTCACCACCCATCGGCCAAGATCGACACGTGTTCCGCCTCCCCCACAGCGCCGTCACGACGCTCCTCGCGGGCGCCCTCCTCCTGCTGACCCCCGCCGTCGCCACCGGCGAACCACCCCTCGACGTCGCCGGCACCATCACCGACGAGGCCGGCGTCCTCGACGACGACCAACGCGCCGAGGTCGACGCCGCCCTCGACGCCCACTTCGAGGTCACCCGCAGCCAGATCTTCGTCGTCTACGTCGAGACCTTCGACGGCCTCAGCGGGGCGGAGTGGGCCGCGCAGACCGCCCAGACCTCCGGCCTCGGCGTCGCCGACATCCTGCTCGTCGTCGCCACCCAGCAGCGCGCCTACGGCTTCGACGTCCCCGAGGACATCAGCGACGCCGACCTCGAACGCGTCGAGCGGGAGTTCGTCCTGCCCGCCCTGCGCAACGACGACTGGGACGGAGCCGCCATCGCCGCGGCCGACGGCTTCACCACCGTCCAGGAGGGCGTCGACATCCCCTGGACGCCCATCGCCCTCGGCGGCCTCGCCGTCCTCGGTGCCGGCGCCTACGGCGTCTACCGCACCCGCCGACGCTACGACCACACCCACCGCGTCCTCGACGAGCACGGCAACCCCGTCGACCCGGCCGCGATCCTCACCGACGAGGAGCTCGAGCAGGCCGCCTCCGCCGCCCTGCTCGCCGCCGACGACGCCCTGCGCACCGCCGAGCAGGAGGTCGGCTTCGCCGAGGCGCAGTTCGGGGCCGAGTCCACCACCGCCCTGCGCGGCGCGCTGACCACGAACCGCGAACGCGCCCGCGAGGCCTTCACCCTGCACCAGCGACTCGACGACGCCGAGCCCGAGACGGACGCCGAACGGCGACGCCTGTGCTCCCAGATCATCGCCATCGCCGAGCAGATCGAGGCCGACCTCGACCAGCACACCGACGACATCGACCGCCTCCGCACCATCGAGGCCGACCTCGAGACCGCACTGTCGTCCGTCGACGACCGCCTCGACGACGTCCGTGGCCGCCTCGAGCCCGGGCGATCGGCCCTCGCGCAGCTGCGGGCCAACCACCCCCGCGCGGAGATCTCCGCCGTCCAGGACAACCCCGCCGAGGCCCAGGAGCTGCTCGACGCCGCCGCCGCCGCCCTCACCGACGCACGCACCGCCCGTCCGGGCGACCAGCGCGCGGCCGCCCTGCACGTCCGCACCGCCGAGGCAGCCGTCGAGCAGGCCGCCGCCAAGCTGCGAGCCGTCGACGACCTCGCCACCGGGCTCGCGACCCTCGACGACGAGGCAGCTCGCCTCACGGCCCGGCTCGCCGCCGTCCAGACGTTCGTCGAGACGCACCGCGGTGCCGTCGGCACAGCCGCGCGCACTCGCCTGTCCGAGGCCGAGAGGCTCCTGCAGAGCCCCGCGGGCGTCGTCGTGGAGGGCACGGCGGCCCTCGAGCGGTCGGCGGAGCTCGTCGAGGAGGCCCAGCAGATCGCCGAGGCCGACGTGGCCCGGTTCCGCGCCGACGCCGCACGGACCGCAGACCAGGCCGCGGCGCCCGTCGGTGCACGGCCCGGCGCCCTCGACGCCCTCCTGCTCGGCGGCCTCACCGGACCCCGTCGCACGACGCGCGGGCGGTCCGTCAGCCGGTCGTGGACGTCCTCGACGTCGACCTCCTCGTCGCGACGGACCCGATCGACCTTCGGCAGCAGGGGCGGCCGCAGCCGCTCGACGACACGACGCCGCAGCTCGGGTGGTTCCGCCCGACGCTCCCGCGGCGGTAGGTTCTGACCACCACCAAAGGAAAGCTCACCATGGCACAGAAGCAGTCCATCTTCGGTCGCATCTCCCAGCTGACGCGCGCCAACGTCAACGCCCTGATCGACCGCGCCGAGGATCCCGAGAAGATGCTCGACCAGCTCGTCCGCGACTACACCCAGAGCATCCGCGAGGCCGAGGACGCGGTGGCCCAGACGATCGGCAACCTGCGCCTCGCCGAGGCCGACCATGCCGACGACGTCGCCTCGGCGAAGGAGTGGGGGGCCAAGGCCATCGCCGCCTCGCAGAAGGCCGACGCGATGCGGTCCTCGGGACAGACCACCGAGGCCGATCGCTTCGACCAGCTAGCGAAGGTCGCCATCGGCAAGCAGATCACGTACGAGAACGACGCCAAGTCCGCCGCACCCGCCATCGCGAGCCAGGGCGAGCAGGTCGAGAAGCTCAAGTCCGGCCTCGTGCAGATGCGTTCCAAGCTCGACGAGCTGCACGCCAAGCGCGACCAGCTCGTCGCGCGCCAGAAGACGGTGCAGGCCCAGGCCAAGGTGCAGGACGCCGCACGGTCCATCAACGTCCTCGACCCCACGAGCGAGCTCTCCCGCTTCGAGGAGAAGGTCCGCCGCGAGGAGGCGCGCGTCGCAGGCCACGCCGAGCTCGCGAACAACAGCATCGACGCCCAGTTCGAGGAGCTCGAGGCCGACACCGCCCAGCTCGAGATCGAAGCGCGCCTCGCCGAGCTCAAGGGCCAGCTCGGCTCCGGCGGCTCGCAGTCGGCCATCGACCCGGGCCAGCAGCAGAACGAGCAGCAGACCGACGAGAACCCCGCCTGAGCCTGCCCCGACCCCGCACGCCCCGGGCGACGACCCGCCGTCCGCACCCCATCGGGTACCCACCAGGGGCCCCACCAGAGAAGGACATCCGATGAAGTTCAACGACTCCCACTCCTACGGTGACGCCGACGTCGAGGCGGTCTACTCCCTCATCACGAGCGAGGACTTCCGCGTCGAGGCGGCCGAGGACGTCGGCGCGACCGACCTCGACGTGAACGTGCAGGAGTCCGGTGGCGGACACACGGTCACGATCGTGCGCACCCAGCCGGCCGACATGCCCGACTTCGTCAAGAAGCTCACCGGCGACACCGTCAAGGTCAAGCAGACCGAGAAGTGGGGTCCGGCCGAGTCCGACGGGACCCGCAAGGCCGACGTGAAGGTCAGCATCATCGGCCAGCCCGCCGAGATGGTCGGCAAGGCCGTCCTCACCTCCGCCGGGGGCGGCGGCACGAAGTTCACGGTCGACGGCGACGTGAAGGTCAGCATCCCGTTCATCGGCAAGAAGGTCGAGCCGGAGGTCGCCAAGGCGATCAAGGCATCGCTCAAGCACGAGGTCGAGCTCGGCACCTCGCGCCTCTGACCCAGCGGCAGTACGAGGGCTCAGCCCTCGGCGTCGAGGACCTCCAGGACCTGGTCGAGCTCCTGCGTCGCGTACCAGGCGAGCTGCCCGCTGCCGTCGGCGTCGACGTGGAACGCCTCGACCGCGTCGAGGTCGACGTCGGCGCCGTCGGCGACCTCCGCCACGACGACCACCGGGCCGTCCTCGGCCGCCGCGAGCAGGGCGTCGTGCTCGTCCTGCTCGTCCTCGCTGGCGGCGCGCACCGGCGAGCCCGCGAGGGTCCCGCCCTCGCGCAGCCTCAGCAGCGCGGAGGCGTCCACGCCTGTCCAGACCCTCATGCCAGCTCCTTCACGTGGTCGGTCGCCCGGTGTGCTGTCGTCATGCGCGGGTCGAGCGCGACGGGCGCGAGCGACCCCGCGGAGCTCGTCCCCGGCGCTTGCCGACGGTCTCGACCAGCTCCTCGAGGGCCTCGTCGATGCATTGGGCGAGGACGTCGACGTCGCTCACCGCGTCACGGTCGGCGACGATCCCGTAGAACACCCGGCCGCGGTACGACGTGACCCCCACCGACAGGGCACGGTGGTGCGACAGCGGCAGGCACGGGTAGACCTCGGCGACCTGCTGGCCCGCCATGAAGACCGGGTCCTGCGGGCCGGGGACGTTCGTGATCAGCAGCTGGTAGCCGCGGCCGCTCTCCGCCGCCGCGACCCTCGCCCCGACGGCGTGGAAGGTCGAGGTGGCGAAGCCGGGGAGGGAGGCCAGCTGGTTGGCGGCGACCGCCGAGCCCGTCTCACGGTGGTCCTTGAGGGCGTAGGAGACCTGGTGCAGCCGGACGACCGGGTTGGTCTCGCCGACCGGCAGCGACAACAGGTGCCCGCGGACCTTCGACCCGAGCGACGTCGGGAGTCCGTCGTCGGCGACCACCGACATCGGCACCATCGCGCGGAAGCTCGTCTTCGCGGTGACCGGTTCGGCCCGGGTGAGCATCCACCCGCGCAGCCCTCCGGCGATCACCGCGAGGATGACGTCGTTGACGGTGCCGCCGTGCTCCTCGCGGATCTTGCGGTAGCTGTCCAGGTCGGTCGCGAGGGAGGTGAAGCGGCGGTGCCGCGTCGCCGGCGCCGTCAGCACCCCCCGGTAGGCCGGAGCGGACGAGCGCGGCACGGGCACCTTGCGGGCCACGCGCGCGAGGTTGTACTCCGTGATGCGCAGCGCCTCGCCAGGGTGCCGGACGTTGCGGTCGAGCGTGGAGCGGACGAGACCCGCCGCCCGTGGAGCCGGCCGCGGTGACCACTCCTCGTGGGGGATCTCGCGCACCCGTGCGGTCTCCTCCAGGAGGACCTGGGCGAGGTCGATCGTCTCCGAGCCGTCCACCAGCGCCTGGTGGGCCTTGAACAGCAGCGCGACGTGACCGTCCTCGAGCCCCTCGATCAGGTACAGCTCCCACAGCGGGCGGTCGAGGTCCAGGCGTCGCGCGACGAGCCGACCGACGAGCTCGTGCAGGGCGTCGCGGGTCCCGGGGCGAGGCAGGGCGGATCGTCTGACGTGGCGGCCGATGTCGAAGTCCTCGTCGTCGACCCAGACGGGGGTGCCGAGGGCCCCGGGGACCTTGCGCGGCACCTGGCGGTAGCGCGGCACGATGTCGAGACGCTCGCTGATCACCTCGACGAGGCGGTCGTGGTCCAGCGAGCCGGTGCCGCCCTCCACGATGGCCAGAGACGCGATCTGACGCGGCGTCGTCGGCGTGTCCCGGTTGAGGAACATGGCGTCCAGCGGGCTCAGGCGTTGCATCGATCTCCTAGCGGCTCGACGCCCGAATCTACCACTCGGGCCCGGACTCAGGCCCGTGTGGACGATGTCACGGCCGGGCGGGCGATGCGGTCGGCCAGCTCCCGGACCGCGGCCCCGAACGGTGATGACGCACCGTCACTCGTCGGCGGACGACCGGCCATCACGGCCGCATCGACCGTCGCGGGATCCTCCGGCACGAGGACCGCCGGTTCCACCCCGGCGAGCCGGCGGACCGTGCTCACGAGCTCGCGTGGGCTCCAGCCGAGACCGGAGCGCACCCGGTTGAGCACCACGACCGGCTCGGCGTGCGTGACCTCGCGGACGTCGTGCAGGCCGCGCACGAGTCGGGCGAGCCCGACCGGGTCGGCCCGCCCGACGACCACGACGACGTCGGCACCCCGCAGCAGGCGCAGGGTGACCTCGTCCCGCTGCGGCGGCGGCCCCGCGGCGTCGAGCCCGAACCCGCAGTCGGCGACGACCTGGGAGTAGGCGCGTCGGACCTGCTCGAGCACGCGCTCGACGGCTGCGGGCCGCAGGGAGGCCCCCATCTGGGCGTTCACGACCCCGCTCAGGAGGTCCAGCCGCTCGCCGACGGCGACGGTGTGGTCGGTGATGGCGGCGCCGTCGCCGCGGTTGGCCGAGCGGGCCGCGGCCAGCAGTCCTGACACGTCGTCGAGCAGCGCCACCTGCTGGGCCTGCGACCCGCCGTAGACGTCGGCGTCAACGAGCAGGGTCGACTCCCGCGTCGACAGCAGCGACGCGAGGGACAGGGCCAGGGTGGAACGCCCCGGCGCGCCGTGAGGCCCCCACACCGCGACGAGTCGACCGGCAACTGCAGGACCGTCCGGCTGGTCGGGACGCACGATCGACCCGGCCGGTGACGGCCCGACGGACGACGGCCCAGCAGACGACGCCACGGCGGACGTCCGCGCCTCGGCGACCGTCGTGGCCACGGACCCCGGCTCGACGGCCACCTCGATGCCGAGAGCGGTCAGGCGCGGCCGCTCCCCCACGCCGAGGACGAGGACCCCGCGGCCGCGCAGCAGCTCGACCGCGTCGAGGTTCAACCCCGTCATGGTCGCGTCCACGACCGCGACGTCCACCCCGACGCCCGCCACGGCGAGCAGCTCGGCCACGTCCATGCAGCGGCGCGCGAGTCGCAACGACTCGGCTGCCTCGACCTCGCGCACGACCACGGACTCCCACGGCGCACCTGCGGCGACGACCGCCACGGCGGCGACGCTCACGACCGCCTCACGAGGGTGACGTGCCCGGTGCTGAGCGACGCGACCACCTCGCCGTCGAGGTCCACCTCGCCCAGCTCGACCACGACGGTCCGAGCCGAGGCACCGTCCACGCCCGTGCCCTCGCTGACCACTCGCACGGACTCGAGGACGAGCCGTGCCGGGTCGGCGGTCGTCTCACCGGGCGCGGGACCGATCCAGACGTCGACGAGGTCGCCACCCGCCAGGTCGGTGGGTGCCGCCCCGGAAGCGACGGACAGCGGCAGCTGCGTCGTGTCCACGTCCGTCGAGCGATCCAGGTGCTGAGCGGACAGGAGCGTCCCCGCCGGCAGGTCCTGGGACCACCGCAGCTCTCCCACCGGCGCCGGCAGCTCCTCGTCGGTGCGCAGGACCCCGTCGGAGACCCGCCCCTCGAGCGATGCACGCGTCGGCGTCAGCTGCTCGGTGCTCACCGACGAGCCGGCGGTCACGTCGTCGGCCACTGCCCAGTAGGTGACCCGGTCGTCGGCCGCAGCCACGGTGCGGGCGCCCAGCACGGCGGCGCCGAGCACCAGGACGATGCCCAGGAGGAGCCGAGGATCCGTCCACGTCCGGTGCTGGAGTCGATTGGTCGTCCGTCCTCGTCCACGAGGCCCCCGCCACGTCTTCATGCTGACCGTTTCTACCGACTCCGTCGCCTCCCGTCCAGGCCTCGGCCCGTTCTCCACAGGGCGCGTCGGGTGGTCGCCCGTCCCGACCCGACGTGGGAAACTGGGTGACGTGCCCCCCGCCGAACCGCGCTTCCTGACGTTGGCCGACGTCGCCGACGTCCTCAACGTCACCGTCCGTCAGGTGCGCTCGCTCCTGCACGCCGGCGAGCTGCGCGGCATCCAGATCGGGGGTCGCGGCGTGTGGAGGGTCGAGAACAGCGAGCTGGAGCGCTACATCGAGCGCCAGTACGCGAAGACCGAGCAGGCCCTCGCCGACTCCGGTCTCGACACCGTCGACGACCTCAACGCCTGATCGACAGCACGCCGATCGCCCCGTAGGGCACGAGGACGGTCGCGTCGGACGTCGACGCCGACCTCAGGCGGACGAAGTCGCGTCCGACGACGTCGACGACGCCGTCGTGGGTCCCACCGTCGAGGCGGGCGATGCGTACGTCGTCCGCGTCCTCTCGTGCGTTGCGGCAGACGTGCGCCCACCCGAGACGCTGGGTGAGCGTCCCTTGGGGCCTCGGTTCCCCATGGGTGGCGACCATCGCCGAGATCGCCGCCACGGCGACGACGTGGTCGAGTGCGGGGGTGCGCAGGTGCACGAGCGTCGCGTTGTGCGCGACCACGTCGCCGGAGATCCTGCCGACACCGACGACGTCGAGGGTGACGGTCTCCCCCAGCAGGTCACGCCAGGCGAGCGACCCCCAGTGCTCGTCCCGCAGGTCGGCGGCGAGGGCGTCCCGCTCCGCCAGAGCCTCGTCCTCGGCCTGGCCCTCGAGGTCGGCGAAGAGCCGCTCCCACCGCATGGGCCCACCCTAGTGGTGCTGTCGGCGCCGTCGCGCGAGAGGACGCGGGCGCTCGTCGTGAGGACGAGGTGTTGACGCACAGCGTCGATGGTCGTTTCATGTCACTCAACGTCATCAAACGTCATGATCGGGGACCACATGCTCACCACGACCGGCCGCGTCGGCCTCGCCCTCTCCGTCACTGCGACAGCCGTCGCCGGACCACGGGTACCGCAGACCCTCTCGTCACTGGGTGCAGCCGACCCGGCGACCGTCCTCGGCGCCGTCCTCGAGCTGGGTCTGCTCGGGGTGTCCGTCTGGTTCCTCGTGGCCGTGGCACTGACGGCCGCTCCTGGCGCCCTCGGGCGGTGCGGCCGGGCTCTCGTCCCCGCAGCAGTCAGGACGACGGTCTTCGTCGGCGTCGTCGGCGCTGGCTTCGGCGGCGTCGCCCACGCCGAGTCGACCGACTGGCCGGTCGAGGGCCTGCGCCTGCCCGAGCGAGCCCTCGTCGGACCGTCCCCCGTCCCCGAGACAGTGCCCGAAACAGTCCCCGAGACAGTGCCGGAGACAGTGCCGGAGCGGGTGCCGAGGACCGGGCACGACCCGCTCCCTGAGGAGGGGCCCGAGCCAGTACCGCAGGGCGTTGCCGTGGCGCCGTCACCGTCGGTCGACCCACCGGGGTGGTCCCTGCCGACCGAGCCGGCGGAACGGGTCGCACCCCCGGCGCCGGGCGAACCCGGCATCGCGCGACACCACACCGGCGGGACGGGCGCATCGAGCGATGGCTCCGGCCCCACCGGCACGGGCAGGGCGTCGAACGGGCCGACCACCCGGCACGTCGTCGCCCCCGGTGACACCCTCTGGGCCCTCGCGGCGAGCACCCTGGGCCCCTCGGCCTCACCCCAGGACGTCCACTGTCAGGTCGAGGCACTCCACCGGTCCAACCGTGACGTCATCGGCGCCGACCCCGACCTCATCCGGCCGGGTCAGCGGCTCGCCCTCCCGACGACGGACGGAGCCGGACGATGAGGTCAGCGGTCACCCTCGCCCCCCGCCATCACAGCTGGATCGACCCGGCAGGTCAGATCAGCCCCGGACAGGCACCCTTGCCCTTTCCCGGCGCACCTGCGGTCCTTCCCGTGCCGGTGGATCGATCCGCGCCGGGACTCAGCCGCCGCGCGATGCAGCAACCGGTCGCACGGTTCATGCAGGCACTCACCGAGGTCCTCACCGGCGAGCGTCCCGTGCGCCAGATGACGGCCTGGATGACCCCCGACGTGCACGACGACCTCGCCTCGCGGCTCGTGGCGGTGACCCGCGCGGCCCCGCGGGCCCGACGCTCGGGGGCCCGGCTCGTCTCGGCGCACGTCGCGATGATCGACGACGGCACGATGGAGGTGGCCGGACGCATGGTGCACCGCGGCCGTTCGCGCGCCATCGCCGTGCGCCTGGAGCTGCTCACCAACCACCGCGGCGCGACCCACTGGATCTGCACGGCGCTCGAGTGGGCCTGACGACCAGGCGATCCGGCCCCGGGCGCCGGCTCAGCGGTTGCGCTTGCGCGACTTCCGCTGGGCCTTCGCCTTCTGCCGAGCCTTGTTCTTGGCGTTGTTCTGGCGCTGCTTCTCGTTGTCGTCGGGATCGTCCTCGACGGCACGCACCTCGACGTCGCCGTCCTCGCTCGGCGCGGAGTAGGACAAGGCCTGCTCCTTGCGCTGACCGAGACCCTTGGCCTCGAGCTGCGGCTCGTCGTCGCCGGACCCCTCGGCCTCGGTGACCTGGACGTCGAGGTTGAACAGGAAGCCGACGGACTCCTCGGCGATCCCGTCCATCATGGCGCGGAAGAGGTCGTAGCCCTCGCGCTGGTACTCCACGAGCGGGTCCCGCTGGGAGTAGGCGCGCAGGCCGATGCCCTCGCGGAGGTAGTCCATCTCGTAGAGGTGCTCGCGCCACTTGCGGTCGAGGACGCTCAGCAGGACTCGTCGCTCGAGCTCGCGCATCACCGGGGAGCCGAGGTCGGCCTCGCGGGCGTCGTAGGCGGCCAACGCGTCCTTCTCGAGCTCGGCGCGCAGCACCTGGCGGGTCAGCTTCTCGCGTCCGCCCGCCTCCGTCTCGATGGCGTCGGCGGAGACCGAGATGGGGTACAGCGTGCCGAGGGCGGTCCACAGCTGGGTGAGGTCCCACGTCTGGGGGTAGCCCTCCGTCGCCCCGTCGACGTACGCACCGACGGTGTCGGTGATCATCGAGCGGACCCAGTCCTGGAGGTTCTCACCCTCCAGCACGCGACGGCGCTCGGTGTAGATGACCTCACGCTGACGACTCATGACGTCGTCGTACTTCAGGATGTTCTTGCGGGTGTCGAAGTTCTGCGCCTCCACCTGGCTCTGGGCCGAGGCGATCGCACCGGTGACGCGCTTGTTCTCGATCGGGACGTCGTCGGGGATCTTCATCGTCTGCAGGACCCAGTTGACCCAGTCGGCCTTGAACAGGCGCATGAGGTCGTCCTCGAGGGACAGGTAGAACCGGGTCTCGCCCGGGTCGCCCTGTCGGCCGGAGCGGCCACGGAGCTGGTTGTCGATGCGACGCGACTCGTGCCGCTCGGTACCGATGACGGCGAGCCCGCCGGCCTCGCCGACCGCGACCTTCTCCCGCTCGACCTGGCGCTCCATCTCCTTGACCATGTCGGGCCAGGCGGCCTCGTACTGCTCGGAGTCCTCCAGGGGGTCGAGGCCCTTCTTGCGCAGCGCCTGGTCGGCGAGGAACTCGACGTTGCCGCCGAGCATGATGTCGGTGCCGCGGCCGGCCATGTTCGTGGCGACCGTGACGGCCCCCTTGTGCCCCGCCATCGCGACGATGGAGGCCTCCCGCTCGTGCTGCTTGGCGTTGAGCACCTCGTGCGGGATCCGCCGCTTGCGCAGCTGCTGGGCGAGCCGCTCGGACTTCTCGACGCTCGTGGTGCCGACGAGGACGGGCTGGCCCTTCGCGTGCCGCTCGGCGATGTCGTCGACGACGGCGTTGAACTTGGCGGCCTCGGTGCGGTAGACGAGGTCCGGCTGGTCGATGCGCGCCACCGGACGGTTGGTCGGGATCGGCACGACGCCGAGGCTGTAGATCTTGTCGAACTCGCTCGCCTCGGTCATGGCCGTACCGGTCATGCCACCGAGCTTGTCGTAGAGGCGGAAGTAGTTCTGCAGCGTGATCGTGGCGAGGGTCTGGTACTCCTCGCGGATCCGCACGCCTTCCTTGGCCTCGATCGCCTGGTGCAGGCCCTCGTTGTAGCGGCGCCCGTCGAGGATGCGTCCGGTGTGCTCGTCGACGATGATCACGTTGCCGTCGATGACGACGTAGTCCTTGTCGCGACGGAACAGCTCCTTGGCCTTGATCGCGTTGTTGAGGAAGCTGATCAGCGGGGTGTTGACGGCGTCGTAGAGGTTGTCGATGCCGAGCGCGTCCTCGACCCGGTCGATGCCCTCCTCGGTGACGGAGATGGTGCGCTTCTTCTCATCGACCTCGTAGTGCTCGTCGCGCGTCATCGCACCGACGATGCGCGAGAACTCGCCGTACCACTTGACCTCGTCCTCGGTGGGACCGGAGATGATCAACGGCGTGCGAGCCTCGTCGATGAGGATGGAGTCGACCTCGTCGACGATCGCGAAGTTGTGCCCGCGCTGGACGCAGTTCGCGAGGTCGTCGGTCATGTTGTCGCGCAGGTAGTCGAAGCCGAACTCGTTGTTCGTGCCGTACGTGATGTCGCACTCGTAGGCGTCGCGACGCTCCGCCGGACGCATGCTCGGGAGCACCATGCCGACGCTCAGGCCGAGGTAGGTGTACACCCGACCCATCCACTCCGCGTGGTAGCGGGCGAGGTAGTCGTTGACGGTGACGACGTGCACGCCCTTGCCTGAGAGGGCGTTGAGGTAGCACGGGAGGGTCGCGACGAGGGTCTTGCCCTCACCGGTCTTCATCTCGGCGATGTTGCCCAGGTGCAGCGCTGCCCCACCCATGACCTGGACGTCGAAGTGGCGCTGGCCGAGGACGCGGCTCGCGGCCTCGCGGACCGTCGCGAACGCCTCCGGCATGATGTCGTCGAGGCTCTCCCCGGCGGCGAGACGATCCTTGAACTCCTGGGTCATCCCCTGGAGCTCCTCCTCGCTCATGGCGGAGAACTCCTCCTCCAGGGCGTTGACCTGCTTGGCGATCGCCTGCAGCTGCCGGAGGATCTTCCCCTCGCCGGCGCGGAGGATCTTGTCGATGACCTTGGGCACCTGGAACGCACTCCTTCGGATCGTGGGCCCCTCGGATGACGGGCACTGCGAGTCTAGGACCATCGACCTCAGGAACCGAGGGCAGAGGCGATCGCGGCGCGCAGCGCCCCGGCGAGATCGCCACGATCGTGGACGTCGATCCCGTGCAGGCCGAGCCACCGTGCCATCTCGACCAGCTCGAGCGCGAGCTGCTCCGCGGTGTGCGACGGTGCCGTGGCCTCGCTCCAGGCGCCCCGCACGTGCAGGCGCCCTGCACCCCGGTCGGCCTTGAGGTCCACCCTCGCGACGAGACGCTCACCCATCAGGAACGGCAGGACGTAGTAACCGAACTCTCGCCGGTGCTCCGGGACGTAGATCTCGATCCGGTAGCGGAAGTCGAACAACGCCTCGGTGCGCGCCCGCTCGAACACGAGCGGGTCGAACGGACTGAGCAACGCCCTCGCACCGACCTGGCGAGGGCGGGCGACCTCGGCGTGGAGCCAGGCGGGACGGTCCCAGCCCCGGACCCGCGTCGGCTCGAGCGTCCCGGCCTCCACGAGCTCGGCCACGGCGCGCCGGGTGGGTCCCGGCGCGGTGCGGAAGTAGTCGCGCAGGCAGGGCTCGGTGGCCACGCCGTGGGCCCGTGCGGCGTGCTCGACGAGCACCCGGTGCGCCGTGGAGGAGTCGAGGGCCGGGCGCGCCAGGACGTCGGCCGGCAGGACCCGCTCCGGGAGGTCGTAGAGGCGTTCGAACTGGGCGTTGCGTCGTGCCGACGTCACCTCCCCGACGAAGAACAGGTACTCCAGCGCCTGCTTGGTGAGCGACCAGTTCCAGCCCCAGTGGCTGCGGTCGCGCTCGGCGGTCCCACCCAGGAGGGCGTCGACCTCGCGGGCGGTCAGCGGACCCTCGTCGGCCACGACGCGATGGACCGCCCGCACGTGGGCGGGGTGGTCGCGCGCGACCTCGCGCGGACCGCTCCACAGCTCGCGCCGCTCGAGCATCCGGTGGCGCATGGCCGGCCAGAGGTCGACGTCGACGTACGTGGCGACGTGCGCCCAGTACTCGACCATGACACGCGGCGCGCGGCCGGCGGCGCGGTGGAAGATCTGGACGTCGTACGGGCCCATGCGCGAGAAGAGGGGGACGAGGTGCGCCCGCTGCAGGACGTTGACCGAGTCGATCTGGAAGAAGCCGAGCCGGGTGAGCGTGCGGCGCAGGTGCGCCCGGGTCACCGACGCCGGACGTGCACGGGTGAAGCCTTGGGCACCGAGGGCGATGCGCCGCGCCTCGGCCGGCCCGATGGTCTGCGTCGACGTCATGGTCCGATCGTGCCGGAGGACACCGACACGCCGGAGCTCGGGAGCCGCGGCCGGGCGCGGGCGGTCAGGACTCGTCGAGCAGGTTGGAGCGGACCGCGAACATCGCGGCCTCCATGCGCGACTTCATCTGCAGCTTCTCCAGCATGTTGCGGATGTGGTTCTTGACCGTGTTCTCGCTGATGAAGAGCTCCTCGGCGATCTGCCGGTTGCTCTGGCCGCGGGCGACGAGCCGCAGGACCTGCAGCTCGCGGGCCGTCAGGTTGCCGGCCCCTGGAGCCGGCCCCCTCGACATCTGCACGAACTCCTCGAGCAGCTTGGTGGCCATGCTCGGGCTGATCAACGACTGGCCCGCCGCCACGAGACGCACCGCCTCGGCCACCTGGTCGTAGGTCGACCCGTCCTTGAGCAGGTAGCCCGAGGCCCCGCTCTTGATCGAGTCGTAGAGGTCGCGCTCCTCGTCGCTCGCGGTGAGCATGATGATGCCGGTCGACGGCGAGATGGCCTTGATCGCCGCGCACACCTCCACGCCGCTGCGACCCGGCATCCGCACGTCCAGCAGGACGACGTCGGGAGGCGTCTCCTCGACCGCGGCGATCGCCTGGTCGCCATCGTTGACCTCGATCAGCTCGAGGGACTCGTCGGCGCCGAGCACCATCGAGACACCCCGACGGAACAGCTCTTGGTCGTCGACGAGAAGAACACGGATGTGCGGGCCCTGGATCGTCACCCCGTCATGGTAGTGGCGAGGTGCCCAGGCGCCACCCCTTGCGCACCTCGTCGGCGCGGCGGCACCGCGCCGACGAGGTGGACGGGCTCACTCGGAGACGTCGAGGTGGATGACGCCGTAGTCGTAGCCCTTGCGCAGGTACACGGCGCTGGGACGCATCGAGTCCTTCTCGACGAAGAGGTAGAAGTCGTGACCGACGAGCTCCATCTCGTACAGCGCCTGCTCGAGCGTCATCGGCTCGGCGGCATGGGTCTTCTCCCGCACCACGATGGGGCCGTCCCCCTGGACCTGGATGCCGGCGACGTCGCGCACCAGCGGGTCCTCCTCCTCCGGCACCGGGTTGGCCAGCTCCGGCGGGAGGGCCTCGGCGAGCGATGCCGGACGGTGCTTGCCGCGGCTGATCCGCTTGCGGTCGTTGACGCGGCGCAGGCGTGACTCGAGCTTGTCGACCGCGAGGTCGAGGGCCGAGTGCTGGTCCGTGCTCGCCGCCTCGGCGCGGATGACCGGCCCCTTCGACCTCAACGTCATCTCGACGCGGGCCGTCTGGTCGTGCTGGCGGGGGTTGGCAGCGTGGGTGACCTCCACCTCGACCCTGTGGATCTTCTGTCGCTGGTCGTACTTGTCGATCCGGGCGAGCTTGTCCTCGACGTGAGCTCGGAAGCGATCGGAGATCTCGCTGTTACGACCGTTGACCACGATGTCCATGGGGTCCTCCTGCGTTGGGGTGCGGGCAGTGTCACATGCCTCGACCGTAGTCCGAGGCGTGAGGACTTTCCAGGGGAACCGGGACTTTCGACCGCCGGAGGTCGGGTCGCTCGAGGTCGGTTCAGTCGCGCGAGCAGACCGTGACCGCGCCGAGGACGGGGTGCCCGGCTGCACGGAGGGCGCGCACCGCCTCGGCGAGCGTCGCACCGGTCGTGACGACGTCGTCGAGCACCACCACCGCCCGCCGCGGTCCGGGCGCGGTGCGCGGCGCGGACGCGAGGTAGGCGCCCGACAGGTTCGCGGCACGTTCGCGAGCGCCGAGGTCCGCCTGGTCGCGGGTCTGGCGCCGCATGTGGAGCAGCCCCCGGGTCGCGCAGTCGACGTCGAGGTCGGTCAGCAGCCGCGCGGTCGCCGTCGCCAGCGCCGCGACGACGTCCGCACCCCGGGCACGTCGACTGCGCCGGCTCGTCGGGACCGGGACCAGCGAGATGGCGGGTGCGGCCTCGACCAGCTCGAGAGCCGCCGAGGCCGCCAGGTGTCCGAGGACCGGCGTGAGGCCGCGTCGCCCGTGCTCCTTCCAGGCGATGACGACCTCGCGCAGCGTCCCCGCGTGCGATCCGCCCGAGACGATCGGCACGGGGTCGTCGAGCACGACGCGCGGGGCAGGGACGAGCTCGCGCAGGCACGTCGGGCACACCGTGCGCGACGGCGTCCCGCACCCCGGGCACGTCGCACCGAGCAGCAGGTCGGCGGCGGCCGTGGCGAGCGACGGGGAGGACTGCACCCGACGAGCCTGGCAGCCGGTGCCGGGGGACGGAAGGCGCCGGCGTGCGCCCTGTGGACGGGAGTCAGCCCGGCGGTGCCAGGAAGGAGACCGGTCCCCCGTCGAGCTGGGTCCAGGCACCGCCTGCGGCGCGGGTCCAGACCCGCCCTCGCGCATCGAGCACCCAGGCACGACCGTCGTCGATCCGACTGACGAGGATCCGCGAGTCGACGTCCGGCAGGAGGGCGGCGCCACCGCGGAGGCCGCCCCGCAGGTCGGAGCCGTCGACGTTGACGGAGTGGACCTGCCGCCCGAGCTCGGTCCGGGCGAGGAAGGCCACCCGCGTCGACGAGGTCCACGTCGGCGACCCGAGCGCGGACAGGTCGAGGTCGATGACCTCCGGTGCCGCCAGCGCCACGGTGCGGCGGCCGTCCCCGCGCAGCACGGCCCCCACCACGAGGACCCCGTCGACCAGACCGACGTAGCGGGCACCCTCCGGCGACAGCCGCACCGACCGGAGGTCACCGACGGCACTCGTGTCCGCGTCCACGACCTCACCGGCACGCCACGTGCGCAGACGGGCCTGGCCACCAGGGGCGTCCAGCAGCGCGAGCTCACCGGTGGGACCCCAGGACAGGTCCCTGACCTCCTCGGCGGGCACCGACTCCCCGTCCGCGCCGAGTGCACCGATCAGGACGTCGGTCCCCTCGGACACGACGGAGGCCACCAGGTCGTCGCGGACGACGGCCGCCGTCGCGCCCCCGAGGTCGCTCTCGACGGGTCCGAGCGCGAGGTCGACGACCTCGCGCAGGGCGTCCTCGGCAAGCACCCACGGGCTCCCCGTCGGGCTGTCGGGCTCGTACCGCCCCCAGGCGTCGACCCGCTGCACCGTGTCGCCACCGGGCATCCTCAACGCCGTGGCCCCGAGGAACCGGACGGCCGTGACGCCCTCGATCTGGCGCAGCGTCCAGACGAGCTGGGCGGACGCCCGCTGCTGGTCGACGGGTGACTGCTCCTCCATCCCGCCGGTGAACTCGACCTCGGCCACACCGTCCGGTCCGATCGTGACGGACGGGCGGAGGTCGGCGACGTCGGGCACGAAGGTGCGCAGGGAGGAGTCCGCGTCGGGTCCGCGAGCCAGGCTGGAGACCAGGGCGGTCGGCAGGGTCTCGCCGACCACGAGGTGCACCAGCTCGGGCACGAGCGCCCGGGCCTGCTCGTCGAAGAAGTGGATCGTGAAGGGCCGCAGGTAGTCCTCGGCGAACCGCTCGGTCACCAGGAGGGCGGGCGGGGGGTCGGCGATGCGCCACTCGCCGTCGACGCGGTCGAGACGCAGCTCGGTCCCGACCGTCTGCTCCCGCGTCGTCCTGCGCCCCTGCTCGTCGAGGGTGGCCTCGACGAAGCGCTCCAGACGGACCACGTCCGGCGACCCGGCGACGGCGACCACCGACGGGTCCGCGTAGACCTCCATGGGTCCCGAGGGCCGCCACTGCTCCGCCGCCGCCGGCGTGAGGTACTCCGACGCGACGGCCCGGCTCACCGGGTAGGCCAGCATCGCGTCGAGGTAGCCGCGCACGACCTGCTGGGGCGAGGCGCCCGGAGCCGGTGGCACCGGCTGGTAGCGGGCCGTGCTCCCGGCCAGCTCGTCCTCCACCTCGACGCGCTGCACCGTGCCGTCCTGCGGCAGCCCGGCACACCCGGTGAGCACGATCGCGGCGACGGCCAGGACGAGGCCACGGCAGAGCCCACGGCCGGGCATGCGGCCGGTCATGCGAACCTCAGGGCGACGGCGGGCTCGTCGGCGACCTCGCCCTCCGGTCGCTCGACCCGCCGGGGCAGCGTGAGCACGAACTCCGCACCCTCGCCGGGGCGTCCGTGCGCCCGCAGGGTGCCGCCGTGCAGACCTGCGTCCTCGCGGGCGATCGCCAGGCCGAGTCCGGTCCCACCCTCGGTGCGCGCCGGGTCGGCCCGCCAGAAGCGGTCGAAGACCCGCAGGTTCTCGTCGTCGTCCAACCCGACGCCGAAGTCGCGGACGACCAGAGAGACCCGGTCGGCGCGCTGGCCGACCTCGACCTCGATGACCGGGGAGCCGCTGTACTTGGCCGCGTTCTGCACGAGGTTGCGGACGATCCGCTCCACCCGGCGGACGTCGGCCTCGACCTTGACCGGGCGGGCCGCCCCCATCACCTGGACGCGCACCCCCAGGCGGCCGGCGACCGGGTCCGAGCGGGTACGACGGGCAATGTCGGCGAGGTCGACCTCGGAGAGCTCGAGCTGGGCGGCACCGGCGTCGAAGCGGCTCAGGTCCAGCAGGTCCGACAGCAGTCGCTCGAAGCGACCGAGCTCGGTGCGCAGCAGCTCGGCCGCACGGGCGGTCTTCGGGTCGAAGGTCTCGCGCGCGTCGAACAGCATCTGCGCTCCCATCTGGACCGTCGTCAGGGGCGTGCGCAGCTCGTGGGAGACGTCGGAGACGAAGCGCTGCTGCAGCCGCGACAGGTCCTGCAGCCTGCGGATCTGGCTCTGCAGGCTCGCCGCCATCTGGTTGAACGAGGTGCTGAGGCGCGCGATGTCGTCCTCGCCCTCCACGTGCATCCGCTGCTCGAGGTTGCCGGCGGCGTAGCGCTCCGCGACACGACGGGCGAGCCGGACGGGGCCGACGACCTGGCGTGAGACGAGCAGCACGACGCCGCCCACGAGCAGCACCATGACCAGTCCCCCGACCAGGAGCGCCCTGCGGACGAGGTCGACGGTCGTCTGCTGCTCGACGAGCGGGAACAGGTAGTACATCGCGTAGGTGTCCCCGGTGCTGGGCGAGGTCAGCTGGCGACCGACCACGACGGTCGGGACGTCGTTGCCGGCCCCGAGCACGGACAGCTCGGCGTAGCGCCAGAAGAGCCCGGGCTCCGAGCGCACCGACTGCTGCAGGTCGGCCGGGACCGCGTCGGCGTCCAGGGCGGTCGAGGAGCGGCGCGGTGCGGTGCGGTCCTCCGCACCGAACGGACCGTCCAGGACGAGCTCGTAGGCCCGCGCCGACGGGTCGGTCTGCGTCAGGGTGTCGACGATCTGCGCGAGGGAGATGCTCTGGGCGGTCGGGACCGACTCCACCTCGGCGTCGAGCTGGGCCTGCGCGGCGTCGAGCCCGGAGCGCGCCTCGGCGACCACCACCTCCTGGCGGCGCTCGGCGAGCCCCGCGGCGACGCTCGTGAGCAGGGCCGACCCGGTCAGTCCGATCACGAACGAGCTGAGCAGGACGGTGCTGAGCACCACCCGCACCTGCAGCGAGCGGCGCCACAGCCCGAGCAGCCTGCTCACGGGGGGCTCACGCGGGGGCGATCGCCTGGTAGCCGACGCCGCGCACGGTGCGGATCACCTTCGGCGCGTCGGCGTCGTCCTCGATCTTGGACCGCAGTCGCGTCATGTGGACGTTGACCAGCTTCGTGTCCCCCGGGTGGTGGTAGCCCCAGACGCGCTCGAGCAGCGTCTCCCGGCTGAACACCTGGTCGGGGCTGGCGAGCAGACAGGCCAGGAGATCGAACTCCAGCGGTGTCAGCTCCAGGGGCTGGCCGGCCCGGGTGACGGTGTGCGCGCCGGGATCGAGCACGATGTCGCCGAAGGTGAGCGGCTCGGCGAGCGCGTCGGAGCGTCGCAGCCGCGCCCTGACGCGCGCGACGAGCTCGGAGTTCTTGAACGGCTTGGTGACGTAGTCGTCGGCACCGGCCTCCAGCCCCTTGACGATGTCCGCCGTCTCCGACTTCGCGGTGAGCATGATGATCGGCACGGCCGACGTCTCGCGGATCCGCCGGCACACCGACATGCCGTCGACGCCCGGCAGCATGAGGTCCAGCAGCACCACGTCCGGCCGGAAGGTCGAGAAGGCCGTCATGACGGCGTCGCCGGAGCGGCAGACCGACGTCGTCAGGCCCTCACCCTCGAGCACGAGAGCGAGCATCTCCGCGAGAGCGGCGTCGTCGTCGACGACGAGCACCCGGTCGCGCTTGCTGCGCCGGTAGCTCATGCGGCCACGCCCCGTTCGCCGGGGGACGTGGCCGCACGAGCGACGTGCCGGTGGACCTCACGCACGGGCGTGGTCGCCGTCAGTACCGGTAGTGCTCGGACTTGTACGGTCCGGCGACGTCGACGCCGAGGTAGGCGGCCTGCTCCTTGGTGAGCTCGGTGAGCTCGACGCCGAGGGCGTCGAGGTGCAGGCGCGCGACCTCCTCGTCGAGGTGCTTGGGGAGCACGTGCACGCCGATCTCGTACTGGTCGGCCTTCGTGAACAGCTCGATCTGCGCCAGCACCTGGTTGGTGAAGGAGTTCGACATCACGAACGAGGGGTGACCGGTGGCGTTGCCGAGGTTCATGAGGCGACCCTCGGACAGGACGATGACCTTCTTGCCCTGCTGCTCGCCGTCCTCCGCGGGGAAGATCCACTGGTGGACCTGCGGCTTGATCTCGTCCTTGACGATGCCGGGGATCTTGGCGAGGCCGGCCATGTTGATCTCGTTGTCGAAGTGGCCGATGTTCGCGACGATGGCCTGGTTCTTCATCTTCATGAAGTGCTCGACGGTGATGATGTCGAAGTTGCCGGTCGTGGTGATGAAGATGTCGGCGGTCTCGACGACGGACTCGAGGCGGCGGACCTCGTAGCCGTCCATGGCGGCCTGGAGGGCGCAGATCGGATCGATCTCGGTGACGATCACGCGCGCGCCCTGGCCGCGCAGCGACTCGGCCGAACCCTTGCCGACGTCGCCGTAGCCGCACACGACCGCGACCTTCCCGCCGATCATGACGTCGGTGGCTCGGTTCAGCCCGTCGATCAAGGAGTGACGGCAGCCGTACTTGTTGTCGAACTTGCTCTTGGTGACGGAGTCGTTGACGTTGATCGCCGGGAACAGCAGCGTTCCCTCGCGGAAGCGCTCGTACAGGCGAAGCACACCGGTCGTGGTCTCCTCGGAGACGCCGCGGATGTCCTCGGCCAGGCGCGTCCACCGCTGGGGGTCGTTGTCGAGGGAGCGCGCCAGGACCCGCAGGACCTCCTTGTACTCCTCGTTGTCGGTCGAGTCCTGCGGCGGCACGACGCCGGCCTTCTCGAACTCCACGCCCTTGTGCAGGAGCAGGGTGATGTCACCGCCGTCGTCGAGCAGGACGTTGGGGCCGATGGCCCGGCCGTCGGCGTCGGTGAAGTCGAAGACCTTCTCGGCCTCGTCCCAGTACTCGGCGAGCGTCTCGCCCTTCCAGGCGAAGACCGGAACGCCCTGCGGGTCGTCGGGGGTGCCGTCGGGGCCGACGACGACGGCGGCGGCGGCGTGGTCCTGGGTGGAGAAGATGTTGCACGTGGCCCAGCGGATGTCCGCGCCGAGAGCCGCGAGGGTCTCGATCAGCACGGCGGTCTGGATCGTCATGTGCAGGGAGCCGGCGATCCGTGCACCGGCGAGCGGCTGGCTGTCACCGAAGCGCTCGCGCATGGCGATGAGTCCGGGCATCTCGTGCTCGGCGAGGGCGATCTCCTTGCGGCCGTACTCGGCCAGGGAGAGGTCAGCGACGTTGTAATCCATGGCGACCATGATACCGGGCGCGCAGGCGGCGAACCGGGCAGTCCGCGATCAGAGTCGGCGCGCCTCCTCGACGAGCATCACCGGGATGTCGTCGCGCACGGGGTAGGCGAGAGAGCAGTCGTTGCAGACCAGCTCCGCGGCGTCGGTGTCGACGAACAACGTGGTCCGGCACCGGGGACAGACGAGGATCTCCAGGAGCGCCGGGTCGAGGTTCATGCGGTCAGTCTAGGGGGCCGTGTGGTCCGCGCGGACGAGCGCCAGCACCTCGTCGCGCACCCGGGTCATGGTGGACTCGTCGACACCCTCGACGTTCAGGCGCAGCAGCGGCTCGGTGTTCGACGCGCGGACGTTGAACCACCAGTCGTCCGCCTCGACGGTCAGGCCGTCGAGGCGGTCCAGGCGGTGGTCGGCGTACGTGCGGGCGATCGCCTCCAGCACCGCGTCCGCGTCGGCCACGCGGCTGTTGATCTCACCGGAGGCGGCGTACCGGCTGAACTCGGCCATCAGCGAGCTGAGCGGCGCGGTGCTCCCGGCCAGCGCTGCCATGACGTGCAGGGCGGCGAGCATCCCGGAGTCGGCGAGGTAGAACTCGCGGAAGTAGAAGTGTCCGGAGTGCTCGCCACCGAACACGGCCCCGGTGCGGGCCATCTCGGCCTTGATGAGCGAGTGGCCCACGGGCGTGCGCACCGCCGTCCCCCCGCGCTCGGCGATGATCTCGGGCACGGCGCGCGAGCAGATGACGTTGTGCAGCACCGTGGCGCCGGGCTCGGCCTCCAGGTGCCGGGCGGCGACCAGCGCGGTGATCGCCGAGGGCGTGACGACGTCGCCGCGCTCGTCGACGACGAAGCACCGGTCGGCGTCGCCGTCGAAGGCCAGGCCGACGTCGCACCCCCGCTCGCGCACCGTCCGCTGGAGGTCGACGAGGGTCGAGGAGTCGAGCGGGTTGGCCTCGTGGTTCGGGAAGGAGCCGTCGAGCTCGAGGTAGAGCGGGACGAGCTCGACGTCGAGCCGCTCGAAGACCCCCGGGACGGTGTGGCCAGCCATCCCGTTGCCGGCGTCGACGGCCACCCTGAGGCGTCGTCCGCTCACGGGCACGAGCGAGAGCAGCGTCTCGACGTAGGTGGGCAGGAAGTCGAGGTCCTCCGTGGTGGCCCGATCCTGCCCGGCACCGGACGAGGTGCCGGACCGGCCGCCGGGTGGGGCGTCCAGGAGGGGTCCGGCCGCCTCGGCGATCGAGGCCAGGCCGGATTGGAGCCCGATGGGCCGGGCCGCGGCGCGGCACATCTTCAGGCCGTTGTCGCCGGCGGGGTTGTGGCTGGCGGTGACCATGACCCCCGGGAGGTCGAGGACGCCCGAGGCGCAGTACAGCAGGTCGGTGGAGGCCAGACCGACGTCGACGACCCCGCCCCCGACCGAGCGGATGCCCTCGCCGATCGCCGCAGCGATCTGCGGGGAGGTCGCCCGCATGTCGCGACCCACGACCGCGCGTCCACGACCGCCGTCGATCCCGGTCTCGGCAGCGAAGGCCGCACCGAGAGCACGTGCGACGTCGACGTCGAGCTGGCCGGGCGAGGTGCCCCTCACGTCGTAGGCCTTGACGATGTCGCGCAGTCGTGGGTGCATCAGTGGTCCTTCGGGAGGTCGTCGCGGACGAGACGCAGCGACGGCGGACCCTGCGCCGGGTCCTCGCGCCGCGGGCGACCGGCCTCGCGGACCGCGTCGGCCAGCGCGAGGAGGTCGTCGTGGGTGGGCTCGACCGTCGCCGGGTCCGGTGCGAGGCGCAGGACGTCCCAGCCCCGCGGCGCGGACAACCGTTGCGAGTGCTCGGCGCAGAGGTCGTAGGTGTGGGGCTCGGCCGTCGTGGCGAGCGGGCCGAGCACCGCCGTCTGGTCGGCGTACACGTACGTCAGCGTCGCCACCGCAGCCTGGGAGCACGCCGATCGCGTGCATCGTCTGATCGCACCCACGCGGCGAGGGTAGCCGCAGCGTCCGACGGCCTTGGTTAGGCTCACCGTGTGACCAGCCGGATGCGCCACCTGCGCGGCACCGTGAGCGGCCCGCGGCCAGGACGCATGCGGGGGCGTCGCGGGCGCGGACGCCGCGGACCGTTGGCACTGCCCGGCCCCCTCACGTCCGGGTCGGTGCCCGTGCACCGGACCCCGAGCGAGCGCTTCGACCTGCTCGTCTCGGGGGTGCTGCGGGCGCTGGAGCGACACTTCGAGGCCGAGAGCGTCGCCGTCGACGTCGTCGTCGAGGACGTCCCCCTGCTCCCGTCGTCGTGGAGCGATCCCATCCCTCACGGCGCGGTCGTCCAGGACGGCACGGCCACCCGTCTCGTGCTCTACCGGGTGCCCCTGACGCGTCGCGCCGCCTCGGCCGAAGAGCTCGAGGACCTCGTGTGGAGCGCCGTCCTCACCCATCTGGCGCGGATCTGGGACCTCGACCCCGACGACCTCGACCCGCGCCGCTGAGTCGCGTCCTCGCGGCGATCGCGGCTACTGCCGGGGACGGCCCCAGCGGACGTCGGGACCGAGCGCCGTGACCGGTGCCGGGAGCACCGACACCGACGCGCGCCCGTCGCGGCTGAAGGTCGCCGTCGCAGCGAGGAGACCGTCGGGACTGCGCACGAGGACCTCGACGACCCCGTCGACGACCAGCTCCTCGAGCGCGACCTCCACGCTGGTGCCGCCGGCCACGTCGAGCTCCTGCGTCGCCAGCACCTCACCGTCGCCGCTGCGGCCCTGCAGGGTCACGGCGGCTCCGTCCACCGACGCGACGACGAGGTCGCTCAGCGGCGCACCAGCCACCGTGGAGGGGACGAGCGCATCGCCGGACCAGGCGTCCGCGGCACCGACGACGTCGACGTCGCCCGAACCCGCGGTGCGGACGGCCCCCGTGACGGGGACGTCGGAGTCGATCGCGAGGCTGACGGGCTCCTCCCCGAGTCCCTCGGGCAGGGCGACCGAGGTCACGGACCCGCTCGGCAGCTCGATCTCGTCGAGTCCCTCCGGCACGAACAGGCCGTCCGGCCCGAGGGCGTCGACCCGCGCCCGCCCCGACGTGTCGGTCGGGTTGACGAGGGTCAGGACACGATCCTCGCCCGCGGCCGGGAGGGGGCCGATGCCCAGTGAGCGCCCCGGGACCCGCGCTGCGGCCAGGAGCTCCCGTCCCCGCGGTGCCGTGTCCTCGACGACGGCGGCGACCGCCCCGCGCTCGCGGTCGACCCGCAGCGCGAGGGTCTCCTCGCCGGCGGCGAGCTCGGTCATGGGCAGGCGCCGCACCTCGCCCGGCTCGACGACCACGCCGGAGGTCCCGACGCCCTCGACCTCGCCATCGGGCCCCCACAGGGCGAGGTCGACGACGGCCGTCGCGGCCGAGAGGTTCGAGAGCACCAGGACGGAGTCGTGGCTGCTCGTGGAGGCGAGGTCCACGAACCAGGCCTCGTCGACGATCCCCGGGCACCGCTGCACGACGAGGGTCCCGCCGCGACGAGCGCCCGTGTGCCCGACGGCACCCGACCCCGCTCCCGACTGACGCACCAGCAGGTCGGCGCGTCCGGTGTCCGCGGACCGGGCGACCCGCGGGTCGAGGAGCTCCTCGACCGGCTCGGCGTCGTCACCGCGCACCACCTGGGCCTCGTCGCCCGGCTCGACCTGACCGAGCACGACCGACCGCCCCGGCCCCCCCGGACAGGCGTAGCTCGTCACCTCGACCGGTACGTCGACCGGTCCGCGGGGCTCGCGTTCGCCACCCGGCACCACGGCGACCAGGGTCGCGAGCAGGAGGGCGACCAGCACCGGGACGGCCGTCAGTGCGCGTCTCATGGCCGCTCCTGCGCGACGCGGTCGCCCTGGCGGCGGCGGACGGGGGCCGTCGCGACGACCGCACCCGCCCACAGCAGGGCGTGCGCGGTACCGACCACGGCACGCCAGGGGGCGCCGGCTCCGTCGACGGCAGGATCGTCCACCGCGACCGTCCACACCCGCGAGCCCGGCCGGTCGCTGCCGGACTGCTCCAGCAGCGGGGCGGCGTCGATGCGCTGCTCGACGTCGGGATCGACGTCGGGTGCGTACACCGACCGGATCCCGAGGTCCCCGAGTCGGCGGACGTCGGCGCTCGCACCGCTGGACACGATGGCCTGCGCCGCCTCGACGACCTCCTCGCGACGCCCCTGCGCCGGGAACAGCGCCTCGCTGCCGAGCGTGGGGCCGGCACCGCGCACGACCGTCACGTCGACGCCGTCGGCCAGCGTCCCGCGGACCACGAGGGTGTCGCCAGGGCTCTCGGTCAAGAAGGCGGGCACGACGGTCGGACGTTCCCGCGCGAGCGGGTCGTCGACCCCCCTGGCGAGCCACCACGTCGCGGTACCGAGCGGCACGAGCAGCGCGGCGGCCGCGAGGGCTGCGACCACGGGGCGTGCCCGGCCCGCTGCCTCGGGGGCGGCCATGAGGATCGCGGTGAGCAGGCCGAGGACCCACACACCCACCGGCACCCCGACCCAGGCCGAGATCGACTCCCCTCCACCGGGCACCGTGAAGGCGACGAACGAGCCCAGGACGGCGAACGCCAGGCCGAGGAGGGCCGCCGACCAGCACACCGTCACGACCGTCCGTGTCGGCCTCGGCACGAGGGCCAGGACCGCCAGCAGCACGATCACCGCACCGAGCCACAGGGGCGCCTGCCCCGGTCCGCCGGCACGGCCGAGCAGCAGGGAGATCGCCTCGTGGACCCCGGTCCCCTGGCCGGGGACCGGCAACCCCGCCTCCCACCAGAGCAGGCGCGGGCGCAGCGCCCGCTGCACGGCCCACGGACCGAGCAGGAGCACGGCCGCGACGAGTGCCACGGCGACCGGACGCAGGAGACGTCGCTCGAGCAGGACGAGCCCGACGAGCGCGACGGTGGACATCGCGAGCAGCACCGGGGCGAACGCTGCGCCCACGGCGATCCAGATCCCCAGCCGCAGACCCACCTGCCAGCTCGCCTGCTCGATGAGCTGCAGCGCGGTGTTGACGACGATCGGCAGGACGACCAGCGCCACGATCGTCCCGATCCGGCCCTGGGCGACTGGGCCGATCGCCGCCACCGACAGGGCGTACGTGCCGGCCCAGACGATGCGCAGTCCGCGGCGCGGGGTGAGCATGCGTCCCAGACGGTGTGCGGCCAGGCCGGCGAGCGGGACGCCCAGCAGCACGAGGACGGACACGACGACCCCCGGCGAGCCCCACACCGGCGTCGCCACGACGGCGAGCAGCAGCGCGAACGTCGGCCCGAAGGTCGTGCTGCCCAGGCCCACGTCGTGCGCGCCGGTCAGGACGAGGCCCCACCACTGGCCTGCGTCGGTGGGAGCCGGCGGCAGTGCGCCGCCGAGGAGCACCGCTCCCTGGGCGCCTGTCCAGAGGTCTCGGGCGGCCAGGACCGAACCCGCGGTAAGGGCCAGGACCGTGAGCAGCCACGGTCGTCGCTGCCACAGCGGCGGCAGCTCGACGAGCTCGTCGGTGTCGTCGGGGTCCCCGGAGCCGGACGTGGACCGGCGTCCGACGGACTCGACGGTCTCGGGCCGCACGAGCCCTGCCACCAGGTCGCGGAAGGCGTCCCACCCGTGTCGGTACGGCAACCAGAAGGGCGGGAACAGGTGGGCGATCTCGCGGTGGGGCACGCGCCGGACGGCCGCACGCTCGCGCCGCACCCGTCGCACCTCCCCGGGGCGCAGCAGGACAGAGCGCACGGCGAGCAGCTCGTCCCCTGCGGACTCGGCGTCGCGCGCGACGAGGAAGCCGAGGAAGCGCAGGAGGGAACCCACCAGCAACCGGGTCCAGGTCCAGGGCACACGTCGCCCGGGCACGTTGACGAGGAGCGTGCGCAGGGCGGCACGCCGTCGCTCCCAGGCCGGTGGGTCACCAGCGCGGTGAGGACGCACCCCCCGGCGCGACGCCTCGGCGTGGAAGGCGACGGCGGCCGGTGCGGTGCGGGTCCGGTACCCGGCGAGGGCCACCCGCCACCCGAGGTCGAGGTCGTCCCCGAACAGCGGCAGGCCCTCGTCCAGGCCACCGATCTCGTCCCAGACGTCGCGTCGCACGAGCATCCCGGCGGTGTTGACGGCCAGGACGTCCCGCGGGGCGTCGTGCTGACCGGCGTCGGGCTCACCGGGTTCGAGACCGGTCTCGCGGGCGCCGGTCGAGGTGATGCTCAACCCCACCTCGACGAGGCGTCGCAACGACGGCCACTCGCGGATCTTGGGACCCACCACCGCGACGTCCGGGGCCGAGGTGGCCTCGTCGAGGAGCGCCGCGAGTGACCCCGGCTCGAGGACGGCGTCGTCGTGGAGCAACCAGATCCAGTCGGTGGGTGGCAGGGCGTCCACACCGACCCGCGCGGCCGCCGAGAAGCCGGTCCCGGACGGCGCGTAGGTGATGCGCTCGGCGCCGAAGGCGGCGCGGACCATGGCGGCGCCCTCGTCGGTCGAGGCGACGTCGACGACTCGCCAGGCGGTGGGCCCGTAGGTGAGGGCGGCGAAGGAGTCGAGGACCTTCGGCAGCCAGCGGGCGCCGTCGTGGGTGACGAGCACCGCACCGACGCTGGGGGGTGAGGACCGCCAGGGGCGCACCTGTTCCTCGACGTCCTCCATGGGGGCCGAGCCTAGTGGACCGGTCCTCGTGCGCTCGCGACGCGTCAGGCGCGCTTCTTGAGCTTGCGCCTCTCGCGCTCGGACAGACCACCCCAGATGCCGAAGCGCTCGTCGTGCGCCAAGGCATAGTCGAGGCACTCCCCGCGGACGTCGCACGTGAGACAGACTCGCTTCGCCTCACGCGTGGATCCGCCCTTCTCCGGGAAGAAGGCCTCGGGGTCCGTCTGGGCGCAGAGGGCACGCTCCTGCCACATGAGCTCTTCGTCCTGCTCGAGTGGCCAACCCAGATCGAATGACATGTCGGTAATTACACGCCTGTGGCTGCCATACGTCAAGCCGAATTTCCACAATGCCCGGGTTCGTCGGCGTGTCGCCCGCTGTCCCAGCACCCGCCTCCGTCCGGCGTCGCCTCCACCGGCACCCGCCGGACGACGAGTGCGACGAGTGCGACGATGGCAGCGTGTCCACCCTCGCCGACCTCCTGTCCCGCATGGACGACCCGTCCCGTCCCCTCCTGACCTTCGACGACCGCCGCACGGGCGAGCGGGTCGAGCTCAGTGGCACGACGACGGCCAACTGGGTCGCCAAGACCGCCAACTTCCTGACCGACGACCTCGACGCCGGACCCGGCACCCGCGTGCGCATCGGTCTGCCGCCGCACTGGTTGCGCTACGTCTGGCTGCTGTCGTGCTGGACCGTCGGGGCGACGGTCGCGACCGACTCGGCCGACATCGGTCTGAGCGGACCCGACCTGCGCGCCGACGAGCCGGAGCGGGTCGCCGCCTCGCTCCGACCGCTGGGCGCACGCTTCGCCGAGCCGCCCGAGGGGTTCGTCGACGTCGGGGCCGAGGTCCCCGGCCACGGGGACGTGTTCGTCCCGCTCGACCCGCCGCAGGACTCGACGGCAGCCGTCGACCTGCCTGGCCTGACCGCCACGCACGCCGAGCTCCTCACCTCGGCCGTGCCCTGCTCGAACCGCGTCCTGACCCCGCCCCTGACGATCGTCGACGACGTCCGGCTGCTGGTCGACGTGCTCGTCGGCGGGGGGTCGATCGTGCTGGCGACCGGCGCCGACGACGCCACGATGACGACGATCGCCGTTCAGGAGCGCGCCGTACGGCGTTGACCGCCCTGCCCTACCGTCGCCCGGTGCGACACCGTCCGGTGTCGTGCCGCCGGCGAAGGGAGTGCCATGACCCACGTCGCGGACGCGACGGCGGCGGGACTGCAGCGGGTCGGCGCTCGACCGACCCTCGGCAGGTACCTGCTCGAGGTGTGGCGACGGCGCGCCTTCGTCATGACCCTCGCCCGCTTCCGCACCCAGGCCGAGAACGACCGCGACCGGCCCGGGATCGCGTGGGTCGTGCTGCGACCCCTGCTCGACGCCGGCATCTACGGACTGATCTTCGGCTGGGTCCTGCAGACCAGCCGCGACCTCGAGGACGTCGCCGCCGCGCCGGGGACGCCGGCCGAGACAAAGCGACGCCACGACCGGTCCCGATGACCGGTCCGCGCGGGCCGGGCCGCGCGGGCCGACGGGCCTCAGCAGGTCTCGGCGAGGTCGTCGGCGTTGTTGGCCGCCGCCTGACGCCGGTTCTCCTCCTGCGGGTCCTCGACCCCCGGGACCTCCACCTCGGGCTCCGGCGCAGGCGACTCCAGGGTCGGGCTCGGGGTCGGCTCGGGCGCCTCCTCCCCGATGGCGACGCGGATCATCCGGTGCACCTCGTCCCAGTCCGGGTTCGCGACGTTCACCTCCGGCGGAACCAGCGAGACGGTCGCGACGCTGTGCTCACGCGACTTGAGCGCGAGGTCACCGAACGCGCCCAGCTCGCTGGCCGGGATGTTGGTGCTCAGGACCCGGCCGCCGGAACGGGCGATGTCGGCGGCGTTGAGGATGACCTTCTGCGGGCTCAGCTGGTCGAGCATCGCCGCCATCAGGCACTTCTGCCGACCCATCCGGGTGAAGTCGTCGGACTGGATCCGGCTACGGGCGTACCAGAGGGCGTCCTCACCGTCGAGCAGCTGGCGGCCGGGCTCGAGGTACTCCTGGCGCCAGGCATCCTCGGTGCCGAACTTGGCCAGCCGCGTCGGGACGTCGATCTCGACGCCGCCGAGCGCGTCCACCAGGCCCTCGAAGCCCCCGAGGTCGATCATCACGTAGTAGTTGATCGAGAGGTCCGTCGCGCCCTCGACCGCATCGATCGTGGCCTCCAGGCCCGGGTCGTCGGCATCGGGGTAGAGGTCGGCGTAGGTCCTTCCCTCGGTGAAGACCGCGTTCAGCAAGCACTCCTCGCCGCAGGTGTAGCCGAACGGGTAGACCTGCCGCATCGGCGAGTCCTCACGGAACGGGACGTTCTGCAGGTTGCGGGGCAGGGAGACGAGCACGGGCTCGCCGTCCTCGGCGTCGACGCTGACCACGATCAAGGAGTCCGGACGCACTCCCTCCCGGTCGACGCCGGAGTCCGAGCCGATGAGCAGGATGTTGTAGCGACCCTGCAACGGGCTCGTGACCTCGGTCTCGGCGAAGACCTCGTTGACGACGCTGCGCTGCACGCCGGCGATCTGCGAGGCGTAGGCGGCCGTTCCGGCGACGCCGAGCAGCAGGGCCATGCTGGTGAGCACGACCACGCCACGGCGCCACACGGGCAAGGTGAAGAGACGGGCCAGTCGCAGGGCGTCGACGAGGTAGGCGAGCCACACGAGGGCGAAGACCACGAGACCGATCCGTGCACCCATGAGGACGGTCGAGTCCGTCGCGAGCCCGATGAGCCCAGCACGGTCGTCACGGAAGCGCCACGCGACCACCGCGAGCGCGGCGAGGGCCGCCGCCCACAGGAACAGACCCAGCCAGCCGATGCTGCGCCGTCCGACGGCCACCTGCGCGGACCCGGGCACGGCACCGGACATCAGGACCAGCGCCAACGCACGACGGAACCTCAGTCGTGGGGAGAGGCGGTCGGCCTCGGTGCCACGGCTGAGCAGCCTCGCACGGCGTCGGGTCATGGGCTTCCTCGAACGTGGACTCAACGACGGCTCATTATTGCCGACCATCACAACCCCGGGGCCCCACAGCCCGTCGCGTGGATCAGCAGGCGGCGGCGACATCGTCGGCCTGGTTGACCTTGCGCAGGTCCTTCGGCGCGGCGGCAGACTCCGGCGCGCTCACCGCCGGCAGGCTCGCCCGCTCGAGGCCGTGCTTCCTCGGGGCGCGACCCTCGGCGGTGTCGATGCCGTCGGCCACGATCCGGCGCACCTTGGGGTAGTCGGGGTTGCCGGTGTCGATGACCGGTGGCGTCAGGGAGACGCTGGAGATGTCCTGTGCGCGTGCCTTCAGGGCGAGGTCGGCCAGCACGTTGAGGTCCTTGGCCGGGATGTCGGTGGTCAGCAGCGCCTTGCCCGACTCCGCGATCTTCTGCACGTTCATCAGGACCGTCGTGGGCTCGAGCTGGGCGACCATCGCGCTCATGAGGCACTTCTGGCGTCCCATGCGGGAGAAGTCGTCGTTCTGGACACGGCTGCGCGCGAACCACAGCGCCTCGTCGCCGTCGAGACGCTGACGCCCGGGCTCGATGTACTCCTGCCGCCAGGAGTCCTCGGCGCCGAACTTGGCGAGCCGCTCCGGCACGTCGATCTCGACCCCGCCGACGGCGTCGACGAGCGAGGCGAAGCCCGCCATGTCGACGATGACGTGGTAGCTCAGCGTGAGGCCGGTGATCTCCTCGACCGCCTCCATCGTCGCGCGGATGCCCGGGTCGGGCTGGTCGCCGAAGAGCTCGCGGTGGTCGAGGGCCCACGTGTTCACCGCGTTGAGGTAGCAACCGTCGCAGTCGAAGCCGTCCGGGAACTCGCGGCGCATGACCGACCCCTCCGGGAAGGGGACGTCCTCGAGGTTGCGCGGCAGTCCGATCAGGACGGTCCGTCCGGTCTCGGCGTCGACGGACGCGACCTGCAGCGAGTCCGGACGCATGCCCTCGCGGTCGTCGCCGGCATCGGTGCCGAGCAGGAGGATGTTGTAGCGACCCTCGCTCGGGTCGGCCGAGGTCTGCGCGGCGAAGACGGTGCCGATCAGGCCGTTCTGCACCCCCACCAGGTGCGCGGCGAAGAAGAGTGCCCCGGCAGTGGAGAAGCACAGCGCCGCGTTGAGCCCGGTCATCCAGAGCCGGTGGCTCCTGCCCATCTGCAGCGGTCGACCCAACCGCCAGGCGTCCAGGAGCAGCAGCACCCATGCCAAGGCTCCCGCGATCAGCAGCACCCGGCCGATGGTGAGGATCCGGGGGTTCGTGGCGAAGATGAAGAGCGTGGAGCGGGAGGTCAGGGCGAGGACGACGAGGAGCAGGCCGAACGCCAGGCACCCGAGCCACACGCGCACCGCGATGCGGCCCACCCGTCGGTTGCCCATGACGAGCTGTGCCGACCCGGGCATCAGCAGGGTCATCAGCGTGAGCGTGAGGCCGCGGCGGAACTGCACCCGGTCCGAGGCCCGGCGCACGGGGCTGAGCGTGCGGACGCGGACGTCCGACCGTGCCGGGGCCGCCGACGGGGCCGACGGGTGCACGTCGCTCATGCTGTCCTCCCTGGTGCGGCGTCCGGGCCCCCTGGGGCATGGACACCGGCGCACTGTCTCGGTGGCGGTCGGCGGGTCCGTCCACTCCCCCGACGTGCTCGAGACCGACTCGCGACCCACTCGGCCGGAGCCTGCCGCAGGGGGCCGACGGTCGCTCGGGTGGGACGTGAGGTGGTGGGGAAGCGAAGCCCCACGATCGTCACACACAACCCTCGAGCGGAGGTCGAGCCCGCGTCGCGACACGCCGACGGACCGCTCGTTCGGTCCGGACGGGACACCCGCGTCGGCTACGGTTCGGGCCATGACCCAGGGTGGCGACGACCGCTACGGATGGCTGTACGGCGACGACGGGCAGGCTCGACGGCCTTCCGCGGCACGCCCCGACGCGCCCACGAACCTCCCACCGCCGAACCTTCCGCCCCCGGGCGGGCGACGACGCGTCGACGACGGTGACGGGGGCGCGCGCCGTGGCCGCCGACGCGGTCGTGGCCGCATCGTCGCCCTCCTCGTCGCCGCCTGGCTCGTCTTCATGGTCGCGACGCCCCTCTACGCCTACTCCACGATGGCGACGGTGCCGGCGACTCCCGACGGCGAGCGACCCGGTGACCAGCGCGGCACCACCTTCCTGCTCGTGGGTTCGGACAGCCGCTCTGACGACCGCAGCGGCGGGGACCGCGGCCGCACCGACACGATCATGCTGCTGCACTCCGGTGCCGGCCCGTCGATCATGCTCTCCCTGCCTCGCGACTCGATGGTCGACGTCCCCGGGTACGGCACCACCAAGATCAACGCCGCCTACGCCTACGGCGGAGCCGAGCTGCTCGTGCAGACCATCGAGCTGAACACCGGCATCCGCGTCGACGAGTACGTCGAGATCGGCTTCAACGGCCTCGTCGACGTCGTGGACGCCGTCGGAGGCATCGAGATCTGTCCGCCGGAGGCGATCCAGGACCCCGACGCGGAGCTGGACATCGCCGGCGGGTGCCAGGAGGCCGACGGCGAGACCGCGCTCGGCTACTCCCGCTCGCGCAAGACCTTCGGCGACGGCGACATCCAGCGGGTGCAGAACCAGCGCGAGGTCATGTCGGGCATCGCGAGCGAGGTCGCCTCGCCCTGGACCTTCATCAACCCGGTCCGCTACTGGGGCGTCAACAACGGTGCGGCCTCGTCGGTGGTCGTCGGCGAGGACACCAGCCCGTACGGGCTGGCGAAGTTCGCGCTCGCTCTGCGCGGGGCGATGGGAGGCGGCGGCCTGAGCTGCACCGTGCCCGTCGCGGACTTCTCCGTCCGGTGGGATCCCGAGCGCAGCCAGCGGGTCTTCGACCTCATCGCCGCCGACCGCACCGGCAGCATCGGCGACCTCTGCACCCCCGACGGCCTGCCTCGCGGCTGAGGACGGGGAGAGCGCGACTCACAGGGTCGACTGGATCCCCGCCAGGAGCTGGCGGGCCATCACGATGCGCTGGACCTGGTTGGTGCCCTCGTAGATCTGGGTGACCTTGGCATCGCGCATCATCCGCTCCACCGGGTAGTCGCGGGTGAACCCGTACCCTCCGAGCAGCTGGACGGCGTCGACGGTCACCTGCATCGCGGTGTCGGAGGCGAAGGCCTTGGCGGCGGCTCCGAAGAACGTCAGGTCGTCGTCACCGCGTTCGGAGCGCCCCGCGGCGGCGTAGGTGAGCTGGCGGGCGGCCTCGATCTTCATGCCCATGTCCGCGATCATGAACTGCAGGCCCTGGAAGTCCGCGACCGGCTTGCCGAACTGCTGGCGCTCCTGGACGTACGCCAGCGCGTAGTCGAGGGCGCCCTGCGCGACGCCGACCGCCTGGGCGGCGATCGTGACCCGCGTGTGGTCCAGGGTGCGCATCGCCAGGGAGAACCCCTCGCCCACGTCCCCGATGATGCGGTCCTCGGGGATCCACACGCCGTCGAGGTACACCTCGCGGGTCGGCGAGCCCTTGATGCCGAGCTTGCGCTCCGGCGCACCGAAGGAGACGCCCTCGTCGTCGGCCTCGACGACGAAGGCCGTGATGCCCTTGCTGCGGCGCTCGGGGTCGACCTGTGCGAGCACGGTGTAGAACCGCGACTCCCCCGCGTTGCTGATCCACCGCTTGACGCCGTCGAGACGCCAGCCGTCACCGTCGCGCACGGCCCTGGTGCGCTGGTTGGCGGCGTCGGAGCCGGCGTCGGGCTCGGAGAGGCAGTAGGAGAAGTCGCCGTCCCCGCTGGCGAGCGGCGAGAGGTAGTTCTTCTTCAGCTGGTCGCTGCCACCGAGCATGACCGGGAGCGACCCGAGCTTGTTGACGGCAGGGATCAGGGAGCTGGAGACGCAGACCCGGGCGATCTCCTCGATGACCAGGACCGTCGCGAGCGCGTCCGCTCCTGCCCCACCGAACTCCTCGGGCACGTGCGGGGCGTGGAAGTCGGCCGCGACGAGCGCCGCTCGGGCCTCGTGCGGGTACCGGGCCTGCTCGTCGACGTCGGCGGCGTGCGGCGCCACCTTGGCCTCGGCGACGGCGCGAACCGCCTCGCGGATCGCGCGGTGCTCCTCGGGCAGGGCGAACAGGTCGGACACGGTGGTCTCCAGACGAAGTAGTAGGAAGTCATAGTAATTCTACCCCGGAGGTCACGCGTTGCCGTGCCGACCTCCCCGCCATCGTCGAGACTCGAGGGGTGCTGCTCCACTTCGACGGACACATCGTGGGCCTCGGCACCGCGTCGGGGACGCGGGTCGTCGTCGGCATCTGGCCCGAGTCGCCCTTCGGACACTTCGCCGACGCCATGGTCGAGGACGCCACCGGCCACCGCACCCTCCTGGCCCCGGACGACGACGTCGCCGACTTCGTCGCCTCGACGTACACGTTCGACGAGATCCTCGTCGTGCCGGTGAGCACCAGCGGGTGGTCGATCAGTGCCGGACCCCTGCGCGCCGCGTGGGAACCCGGGGGCCGTGCCCCCGTGGGCCACCTCCTACGGCTCGTGCCGCGCCCGGTCGGGCGGTCACGATCGTGGGCACGGCTGTGCGACCCGGTCGCGCGGCGCGTCATGCCCGGGGTGAGCACGTACGGGTCGGCCGGCCACGGCCGGACCGAGTGGTACGCCGCGCGCGATGCCTGGGCCGTCCGGTCGGCGCGGGTCGGTTGGAAGGGTGACGACCTCGGTCCGCTCGCGGACGTCACGCCACCGGTTCGCTTCGGCTTCGGCTCCGCACCGCGGCGACCCACCCTCACGCGCTTGTCGTCGTTCGTCCACCTGCCCTGACCGCCACCTATGCTCGGCGGATGTCCGAGATCACCGACCTCCGACACCTCCGAGCGCTGCTCGGCCACCCGCAGGGCCCCGCGGCCACCAAGGACCGGGACAGGCTGTCCGACGCGCACGTCGCGTGGCTCGCGGCCTCGCCCCTCTGCCTCGTCGCCACCTCGGGCAGGGACGGCACGTGCGACGTGTCGCCGAAGGGCGACCCGGCAGGCTCGCTCGTGCACGTCGTCGACGACCGGACGATCGCGCTGGCCGAACGTCCCGGCAACCGTCGCGCCGACGGCTTCGTCAACCTGCTGGACAACCCCCACGTCGGACTGCTGTTCCTCGTGCCCGGACGCGGTGACACGCTGCGCGTCAACGGCACGGCCCGTCTGCTCGACGACGCCCCCTACGCGGACCGGCTCGTGGTCCGCGGGCACCGTCCGGTGGTGATCTGCGAGGTCCGGGTCGAGCAGACGTTCTTCCACTGCTCCAAGGCGTTCCTGCGCTCGACGCTGTGGGACCCGCGGACGTGGGACCCCGACGCCGTGCCGTCTCGGGCGCACATCGCCCATGCCCTCGAGCGCGCTCACCAACCGCTGGCCGAGGTCGAGGAGTACTACGCGGGCAGGGACGAGGGCGCCGACCTGTACTGAGGTGCGGGGCTCACCGATCGCCCCTCACCGATCACGCAGGGCCGCGCCCTTCGCGCGCGCGAAGTCGGCGAGATCCTCCTGGAACTGCGTCATCCGCTCGGTCAGTGCGGGGTCGCCGGCGGCGAGGATGCGGACCGCGAGCAGCCCGGCGTTGCGGGCGCCGCCGATCGAGACGGTGGCCACGGGGACGCCGGCCGGCATCTGCACGATCGACAGCAGCGAGTCCATCCCGTCGAGGTGCTTCAGCGGCACCGGGACGCCGATCACGGGCAGCGGCGTGACCGCGGCGAGCATGCCGGGCAGGTGCGCTGCTCCCCCGGCACCGGCGATGACGACCTCGAGCCCGCGCCCGTGCGCGTCGCGCCCGTAGGCGAGCATCTCGTCGGGCATCCGATGGGCGGAGACGACGTCGGCCTCGTAGGGGACGCCGAACTCGTGCAGGGCGCTCGCGGCGGCCTCCATGACCGGCCAGTCGGAGTCCGACCCCATGACGATCCCGACCCGTGGCGCAGCGCTCATGGCGCGATCCTAGCGATCCACCGCTCCCACAGCCGAACCGTCCTGCAGGAGCGTGGCGGCGCGGCGCGCGGTCGCGAGGACGTCCTCGAGGTCGTCGCCGACGACCGTCACGTGGCCGACCTTGCGCCCGGGCTTCACGTCCTTGCCGTACAGGTGGATCTTCGCCTCCGGCACCTCGTCGAGCACGACGGCGCGCTGTGCGAGGAGGTCCTGCACCGCCCCACCGAGCACGTTGACCATGACCGACCACGGTCGCAGCGGGGTGGACGGGCCGAGGGGGAGGTCGAGGACGGCGCGCAGGTGGTTCTCGAACTGGCTCGTCACGGCACCGTCGATGCTCCAGTGGCCGGTGTTGTGCGGACGCATGGCCAGCTCGTTGACGAGGATCCGCCCGTCGGCGGTCTCGAAGAGCTCCACCGCGAGCATGCCGGTGACGTCGAGCTCCTCGGCGACGCGCCGTGCGACCGCCTGGGCCTGCTCGCGAAGACTCGGATCGAGGTCGGGCGCGGGTGCGACGACCTCCTTGCAGATGCCGTCGGCCTGGCGGGACTCCACGACCGGGTAGGTCTCGACCTCACCGCTCGGGCGCCGCGCCACCTGGGCCGACAGCTCGCGTCGGAAGTCGACCAGCTCCTCGGCGATCAGCTCTTGCCCCAGGGCGAGCACCTCGCGCGCCTGCGCCTCGTCGTGCACGACCCAGACGCCCTTGCCGTCGTACCCGCCACGCGTCGTCTTCAGCACCGCCGGGTAGCCGAAGTCGGCCAGCTCGTCGACCGCCTCCTCGACGTCGCCGGACAGCAGCTCGAACAGCGGGCAGGGCACTCCGAGGACGCTGAGGCGGACTCGCATCTCGCCCTTGTCCTGCGCGTACAGGAGTGCGTCCGGTCCTGGTCGGGGCACGTGACCTTGCGCCGCGAGCGCCCTCAGGTGCTCCGGCGGCACGTGCTCGTGGTCGAAGGTGACGACCGGCGCCTGCCCGGCGACCTCCTGCAGGTCCGCGAGGACGGTGTGGTCGCCGACCCGGTGGTCCGGCACGACCTGCGCGGCACTGACGTCGGGGCCCTCGGCCAGGAGCCGGATGCGGACGCCGAGCCCGATGGCGGCCTGCTGCATCATGCGGGCCAGCTGCCCGCCTCCGATCACGGCCAGGTCTGGTGCGCGCACCCGTCCAGACTAGACGCCGGTACCCGGACGCGACGGCGGCGCCTCAGGTCGGCAGGCTCGGACGCGCGCTGACACGGGGCCGGAAGCCACGCCGCCGCGAGACGGTGATGGGCGAGACGTTGCCGAAGCCCCTCAGCGGCCGCGCCGGGAGGGCACGCATCTCGAACTCGCCGTCGCCGAGGCCGGCGGCCGTGACGTCGTCGATCAGGACCCGGTTGCTCCGTGCGACGTGCGACAACCGCGCCGCCAGGTTGACCGGCGGGCCGAACACGTCGCCCAGGCGGCTGACGACCGAGCCCGTGGCCAGTGCCACCCGGACGTCGGGCAGGTTCTCGCGCGAGCCGATGTGCTGCACGACCTCCAGTGCGGTGCGCACGGCCGCCGCCGGGTCGGTGTTGACGAACAGCACCGCGTCGCCGAGGGCCTTGATCACCCGGCCACCGTGGGAGGCGATGACGTCCGTGGCACGGTTCTCGAAGTCCTCGACGAGCGCCCCGAGCGCTGCCTGGTCCAGGGCGTTGGACATCGCGGTGAAGCGGGAGAGATCGGCGAACCCGACGGTCATGGTGGTGCTCAGCAGCTCGGCGTCGACGGCGCCGAGGGCCTCGAGGCGCGCGGCGGCGGCGGCGAGGTGGCGCCGCCAGGCGTAGAGCAGCAGAGCCTCGAAGCGAGGTGCGATCCGTTGGGCGATCTCGACCGACTCGACGAGGCGGCTCTCGGCACGACCGGCTGCGACGTCGTTCTCGACCTGGTCGACGATCGTCGCGACCTGCCAGTCGGCGAGCTTGGCCATCGTCTGTCCGAGCGCACGGGTCAGCCGGAAGACCGTGGCCTCGTCGACGAGGTCGTCACGCATCATCGAGACGACGACCTCGATCGCCTCGACGTCACGCTCGCCGTAGGCGGCGGCCTCGCCGGCGTTGGGGAAGCCGAGGGCCCGCCACAGCCGCTCGCCCTGCTCGACCCCGAGCCCACCGCGCTCGGTGGCCTCGAGTCCGGTGAGCGTGGGCTCCTCGCCGAGGAGCAGCCGTGCGAGCTCCTCGCGCAGCTCAGATCGGTTCGTCATGGCGGCGGTGAGCCTCGTAGACGAGCGTGCTGACGGTGCGGTGGAAGTCCTCGATGCGCGGGATGTCGCGCAGCAGCAGCCCCTGCTCCTCCGACGCGGTGTGCACGATGAGCGTCCCGCAGCGCAGGAGGCGGTCGTTGAGGTTCTTCTCGAAGGAGACGTCGTTGACCCTGCTGAGGGGGATGACGCGACCCTCGCGGGTGAGGATGCCCTTCTGCTCGACGATGCGTTTGCTCGTCAGCGTGTAGGTCCACAGGAACCACCGGACGAACGGCAGCACCGCGAACCACAGCGCGATGCCGACGGCGAGGGCGACGACGCCCCACCGCACCCAGCCGTCGCCGGAGCCGCCCGCCTGCGCGGCGAGGAACCCGCCGGCGAAGCTGCAGGCGAGCAGCACGAGCAGGGGGACGAGCAGCACCTTCACGTGGGTGCGGGTGGTCTCGAGGACCGTCTCCCCCGGCATCAACAACTTCGACGACAGCGCCATGTCCCGATCTTGTCACGCCGCGAGGACGTCGGGCAGCCGATCGGTCCAGCCACGTCACGCCAGCCGGCGCACGTGGGTCACGTCGCCAGAGCTGAGCGCCCGCCCGTCGACGACGAGACGGCCGTGCTCGTCGACGTCGTCCGCGGTGCCCTCCAGGCTGGTGCCGTCGGGCAGCTCGACCCGGACGCTCGAGCCGAGGGTGAGGCAGCGGCGGCGGTAGGAGTCGGCCACGCCGGCCGCCGGGTCGCCGTCGGAGCGCACCCAGGCGAGGTAGAGCCGCTCCAGCGCGCGGAGCAGGACCCTCAGGACGACCGTGCGGTCGGTCTGGTCCGCTCCGGCGAGGCGCATCGACGTCGCGGTGGGAACGGGCAGCTCGGCCTCGGTCATCGTGACGTTGAGCCCGATGCCGACCACCGCGGCGGGTCCCACGTCGGACCCCGCGTCGGGCTCGACGCGCTCGAGGAGGATGCCGCACAGTTTGCGGTCGTCGACGAGGACGTCGTTCGGCCACTTGAGGCCGGCCTCGAGGCCGCACTCGCGGGCGGTGGCCTCGACCGCGAGGCCGGCGAGCAGCGGCAGCCAGACCCACCTCGACGCCGGGACCGACGACGGCGGTCGCAGGAGCACCGAGACGATGACACCGGACCGCTCGGGCATCGTGAAGGATCGGTCGAGCCGGCCGCGGCCGGCCGTCTGGGTCTCGGCGACGAGGACCTCCCCCTCAGCCGCGCCGGCGCGGGCGCGCGCGGCGAGATCGGTGTTGGTCGAGGCCGTTCTCTCGACGACGTCCACGCGCCGCCACAGGCCCGCCTCTCGCACCAGGGAAGTGGTCAGGACGTCGGCCTGCAACGGCGGTCGGTCGAGGTCGGCGAAGCGTCCAGGCCCATCCATGGGACCAGCCTCACACATCGGCGCACGCGATCCATCGCTACTCTGTGCGCGAGCGCCGACGAGCCGGTCGGCGCCCGACGACACTGCGAGGGCACCCGTGAGCGAAGCAGAGATCGAAGAACACCCGGAGCTGCACACCACCGCCGGCCGACTGGCCGACTTCCAGCGGCGGCGCGACGAGGCCACGGTGGAGGTGGCCGAGCGCGCGGCAGAGAAGCAGCACGCCAAGGGCCGCAAGAGTGCCCGCGAGCGGATCGACCAGCTCTTCGACGAGGGATCCTTCGTCGAGCTCGACGCGCTCGCCCGCCACCGTTCCACCGCCTTCGGCCTGCAGGAGAACCGTCCGCTCGGCGACGGCGTCATCACTGGCTACGGCACGATCGACGGCCGCCAGGTCTGCGTCTTCGCGCAGGACTTCTCGATCTTCGGTGGCAGCCTCGGGGAGGTCTACGGGGAGAAGATCGTCAAGGTCATGGACCTGGCGATCAAGTCCGGCTGCCCGATCATCGGCATCAACGAGGGCGCCGGCGCCCGCATCCAGGAGGGGGTCGTCTCGCTCGGCCTGTACGGCGAGATCTTCCAGCGCAACGTGCACGCCTCCGGCGTGATCCCGCAGATCAGCCTCATCATGGGCACGAACGCCGGCGGTCACGTCTACTCCCCCGCCGTGACGGACTTCGTCGTGATGGTCGACAAGACCTCCAACATGTTCATCACCGGCCCCGACATCATCAAGACGGTCACCGGCGAGGACGTCTCGATGGAGGACCTCGGGGGTGCCCGCACGCACAACACCCGCAGTGGCAACGCGCACTACATGGGCACCGACGAGGACGACGCGCTCGAGTACGTCAAGGCGCTGCTGTCCTTCCTGCCGCAGAACAACATGGAGGAGGCCGACCCCTACGACGCCTCCGACTACGACCTCGAGCCCACCGACACCGACCGCGCACTCGACACGCTGATCCCCGACTCCGCGAACCAGCCGTACGACATCCGCACCGTCATCGAGGCCACGCTCGACGACGAGGACTTCCTGGAGGTCCAGCCGCTGTTCGCCCCGAACCTCGTCATCGGCTTCGGCCGGGTCGAGGGCCGCAGCGTCGGCGTCGTGGGCAACCAGCCCATGCAGCTGGCCGGCTGCCTCGACATCGACGCCTCCGAGAAGGCGGCCCGCTTCGTGCGCACGTGCGACGCCTTCAACATCCCGGTGCTGACCTTCGTCGACGTGCCCGGCTTCCTGCCGGGCACGGAGCAGGAGTGGAACGGCATCATTCGACGCGGCGCCAAGCTCATCTACGCCTACGCCGAGGCCACCGTCCCGCTGGTCACCGTCATCACGCGCAAGGCCTACGGCGGCGCCTACGACGTGATGGGGTCCAAGCACCTCGGTGCGGACATCAACATCGCCTGGCCGTCCGCACAGATCGCGGTGGTCGGTGCCTCCGGCGCCGTCAACATCCTGTACCGCCGCGAGATCGCCGGGGCCGACGACCCGGAGGCGCGTCGCGCCGAGCTGATGACGGAGTACGAGGACACCCTCTGCAACCCGTACATCGCAGCGGAGCGGGGCTACATCGACGCGGTCATCGAGCCGCAGCAGACGCGTGCGGAGGTCGTCAAGGCCCTGCGCCTGCTGCGCACCAAGCGCGAGACGCTGCCGCCCAAGAAGCACGGGAACATCCCGCTGTGAGCGGCGACGACCAGGACGCCGCGACGTCGGCTCAGCCGGTCCTGCGCGTGGTCAAGGGCGACCCGACGCCGGAGGAGCTCGCGGCGCTCGTGGCCGTCGTGGCCGCCCGCAATGCCGCGGCCGCCCACGCGGCCGCGGCGGCGGCGCGTCCTCGTCCGCGCAGCGAGTGGGGGCACCCGGTCCGCGCGCACCGCACCCCCCACCGGGTCGGCCCCGACGCCTGGCGGCGTTCCGCCTGGGCGTGACGCCCGGCCCCGGGTCCCGCGAGTGGCGCGATCCGGGGATTCCGAGACGGCGTGTCGCCCCACGGTGCGCCACTCGGGGGCGCCTCTGCGCCACTCGAGTCCGTGACTGCGCCACTCGCCGAGACCGAGCGAAGAGGTACACGACCCGACCATGAGCCTGCGCCACGAGCCCGAGGTGTCGGTCGCCGACTGGATCGTCGCCGCCGACGCCCCCTGGGACGTCCTCGCCGCGCACGGGCCGCCCGGCTTCGAGGCCTACGTCACGGTCCGGTTCGACGGTGACGACACGGACCACTACCGACCCGATCCGGAGCTGGTGGCCGAGGTGACGCGTCTCGCGGCCGAGCACACCACGACGCCGGAACGCGCCTGGTTCGCGCTGTGGGACGGCTGGGGCGAGATCGACGGCGGCCGCACCTACACCGCGATGGACTCCGATCGGCTGTTCGGACGGATGTTCTCGGCGCCCCGCCCGGTCGAGGCCGTGCCGGCCTTCGGTCCGGACGTCCTCGCCGGGCCGCGCGTCGACCTCTGCGGCGTGCGGTCCTACCTGCTGTTCGTCGGTGCCACGCACGACGTCGGCGCCTGGCCCGCGCGTCCGCCGCGACCGGGGTGGCCGTCCGACCTGCCCCAGGCGTCGTTCACCTGGCCCGCTGATCGGGCCTGGTGCATCGCCTCCGACGTCGACGCCGACGAGCTCACCGTCGGCGGCTCGGCACGTCTCGCGGAGGCCCTGCTCAGGAACGGCGGGCTGGAGGCGCGGTCCACGGACCCGTGGGCACCTCGGGAGCCGGGCTCACCTCGCTGAGCCGCGACCGGAGGTCCCGATCGAGGGCCAGCACCGCCCGATGTCGGCGGACGCCGCCCCCGACGACGACCAGCACGTCGCCGCCGGCGGTCGCGATGCCGATTCCTCGAGAGTCGAGCACGCCCGGCCAAACCGGGGTCACCGCCACCACCTGAGCGCGATCGATGCTCCACGGAGCACGGTCCCGGCCGTCGGGCGCACGGTCAGGACGGCGTCGTCGAGGACCAGCTCGACGCGCGTCGACGGCAGACCGCGGACGTCGTCACAACGACCGTGCAGCGGCATCGTCCGCGTGGCGCGCGCACGCACCGCCACGACGGTGACGACTGCGGCGACGACCACGGCGAGACCGACCGCACCGACGACGATCCCGACCGTGGGGTCCAGCACCAGCCGCGCCACGAGCAGGCCGGTCCCCACGAGCAGCATCGCGACCACGGCGACTCGAGGCGCGGGACCGTGACGCACCGCGGGACGTTCCTGGCCACGCGCGACGGCGACCCGCGCGAGATGCACCTCGGCCTCCACGCGGGACCGCCCGAGCTCCCGGTTCATGGACCACGGCAGGACCAGCGAGGAGAAGAGGGCGGCCCACAGGAGGACCACCAGACCGAGTGCGACGGCACCGGCAGCGACGGCTGCCGCGACCAGGTTCGCCGGCCCCGCGACGAACGGCAACGAGCCCATGAGCATCGTCGCCGTGCCGGCCAGGACGCCGAGGAGCGCCACGACCGCCGCGGCGGGAGGAGCGATGCGCGCGTGGGCCCGTGCGAGTGGACCGTCGGCGGCGAGCAGGCCGTCGGGGTCGTCACGCAGGTCGTGCACCTCGCCGTCGTGCCGGCCGACCCCGCCGGGTGGGAGATCTCTGGCCGCCGGACGGCGCAGCTGCTGCAGCCCGTCCTCCAGCTCACGCCGGACAGCCACCTGCTCACGCACGTCGCGGATCATCGAGGACAGGCACAGACCGACGGTGAGGACACCGAGCGCCGCGGCCACGGGTTCGGCCACCGCGGACGTGTCGGCACCGGGGAGGAGGAGGTAGCCGACGGCCGCGACGAGCGCTGCCGCCGCCCCTGCGAGGTGTCGCACGATCCGCCCACCCGGCAGGAATCGGGCCGTCGCCCACCACGTGAGGATCTCGAGGGCGATGGCGACCGCCATCGGTTCCGCCGGGACGACGGCGAGCAGGCTCACGACGGCCATCAGCAGTGGCAGCCGCCGCACGGCGAGGACCGCCCCCGGTGCCAGCAGGCGCGCGCGCAGGGCGACCTCCCGTGCTCGCCACGCGGCCAGCAGGTCCGCGCGGGTCGTCGTCGTGTGCAGCGGGTCGGGCTCGTCGCTCATGGGTCCCCTCGAGGCAACGGGCGGCAGGGCCCCCTCGCATCGGCACGGGCGTCCGGCCGTCCGGCACGGGGCAGCGGCATGATGGTGCCATGGTCCGGCTCGTCCTCGCATCCCAGTCCCCGGCCCGGCTCGCGACGCTGCGGTCGGCCGGCGTCGAGCCGGAGGTGGTCGTCTCCGGCGTCGACGAGTCGCAGGTGACCACCCACGACGCCGCGAACCTGGCGGCGGCGCTCGCCCAGCTCAAGTGCCGGGCGGTCGCCGCCGAGATCGACGACCCCGACGCCGTCGTCGTGGGCTGCGACTCGGTGCTCGCGTTCGAGGGCGAGATCCTCGGCAAGCCCCTCACGGCCGACGTCGCCCGGACCCGCTGGCATCGCATGCGCGGACGCTCCGGGGTGCTGCACACCGGTCACTGCGTCCGCCGAGGCGGCAAGGAGGTCGTCGACGGTGCCTCGACGATCGTGCACTTCGCCGACGTCACCGACGACGAGATCGACGCCTACGTCGCCACCGGGGAGCCGCTGCACGTCGCCGGAGCCTTCACGATCGACGGCCTGGGCGGTGCGTTCGTGCGGGGCATCGAGGGCGACCACCACACCGTCGTCGGCATCAGCCTCCCGATGCTGCGCGACCTCCTCGCCGACGTCGAGGTCCGGTGGACCGAGCTGTGGGCGGTGCCACCCCGGTCCTGACCCGGCTCCAGGCACGCGACCGGGTGGGGCCAATGACGACGATCCTGGGTGCGAAGGTGGACAATGGAGCACGATGCCTCCCACGCCGCGCCGTCGCTACCACGCGTCCAGCCCCTTCCAGGCCGAGCCGGAGGTGGTCCATCCGGTGTACGAGGTGGGCGAACGGGTGTCCCACGACGGCTGGGGCATCGGCCGCGTCGTGTCGGTGGAGCGCGCCACGGCCGTCACCGTGGACTTCGCCGGGTCCGTGCGGCGGATCATCCTGCCGACGTCACGCCTCGAGCACCTCTGAGCACCGGCACTGACGAGTGCCGGTCGCTGCCGCCGCTCACTCGACCGGCAGCCCCAGCCCACGGGCGATGAGCATCCGCTGGACCTCACTCGTTCCCTCCCCGATCTCGAGGATCTTCGCGTCACGGTAGAACCGTGCGACGGGGTACTCCTCCATGAAGCCGTAGCCGCCGAAGACCTGCGTCGCGATGCGCGACCCGGTGACGGCGGCCTCCGTGGAGTAGAGCTTGGCGATCGACGCGGCCTGCTTGACCTCCGCCGACGGAGCGCCCGCATCCTTCAACCGGGCCGCACGGTAGGTGAGCGCTCGCGCCCCCTCGAGCATGACGGCGAGGTCGGAGACCTGGAAGGCCACGCCCTGCTTGGCGCCGATCGGGACGCCGAACGTCTCGCGCTGGCCGGCGTACTCCACGCAGAGGTCGAGGCACGCCTGCAGGCAGCCGACGGCGAGGGCCGAGATGGCGATCCGGCCGTCGTCGAGCGTGGCGAGGAACTGTGCGTACCCGCGTCCGCGCTCGCCCAGGAGGTGGTCGGCGGGCACGCGGACGTCGGTCAGCGTGAGGGCGTGGGTGTCGGAGATGTGCCAACCGAGCTTGTCGTAGGGCGCCTCGGCGACGAACCCGCGCGTGCCGGCCGGCACGCAGATCGCGGAGATCTCGGGACGCCCGTCAGCCCGCTCGCCGGTGCGGGCGGTGACCGTGACGAGGGAGGTGATCTCGCTGCCGGAGTTCGTGATGAACTGCTTGGCCCCGTCGACGACCCACTCGTCGCCGTCGAGGACCGCCCTGGTGCGGGTGGCGCCCGCGTCCGAGCCGGCGCCCGGCTCGGTGAGGCCGAAGCCGGCGAGCGCCCGGCCGGCGACGAGGTCGGGCAGCCAGCGCTCCTTCTGCTCCTCGCTGCCGTACGCGACGAGCGGGTTGATGCCAAGACCGACGCCCGCCTGGAGGGTGATGCCGATGGACTGGTCGACGCGACCGAGCTCCTCGATGGCGATGCACAGGCTCGTGAAGTCGGCCTCGGAGCCGCCGTACGCCGCCGGGGCGGTGATGCCGAACAGACCGAGGTCGCCCATCTCGCGCACCACGTGGACGGGGAAGTGGTGGTCCTTGTCCCACTGCGCGACGTGCGGGGCGATGCGCGTCCGGGCGAACTCACGCACCATGCGGCGGAAGTCCTCGTGCTCGTTCGTGGAGAGGGCAGCCATGCGCCCAAGGTTAACACTCGTTAACCTGTGTGGGCGTCGGTCGTTCCACCGGGCGTGACGTACCTCATCGGTCGGACGTCCATGCTTGGCCCTACACTCGGCTCGCAGACGTGTCGGTCGAGACGAGGAGCACCACGTGAGCAAGCCCCTGCAGAAGGTCCTGATCGCGAACCGCGGCGAGATCGCCGTACGCGTCATCCGTGCCTGCAAGGACGCCGGGATCGCCAGCGTCGCGGTCTACGCCGAGCCCGACCGGGACGCGATCCATGTGCGCATGGCCGACGAGGCCTACTCGCTCGAGGGCGCCACCCCCGCCGACTCCTACCTCTCGATCGAGAAGATCGTCGACGTCGCGAAGCGCTCAGGCGCAGACAGCGTCCACCCCGGGTACGGGTTCCTCGCGGAGAACGCCGACTTCGCCCAGGCGGTCCTCGACGCCGGGCTGATCTGGATCGGTCCCCCGCCCGCGGCCATCGACGCCCTCGGTGACAAGGCCAAGGCCAAGCAGATCGCCGAGCGTGCGAACGCGCCGCTCGCTCCCGGCACGAAGGATCCCGTCGCCGACGCCGACGAGGTCGTCGCGTTCGCGCAGGAGAACGGCCTCCCCGTGGCGATCAAGGCGGTCTTCGGCGGCGGCGGCCGCGGTCTCAAGGTCGCGCGCACCCTCGAGGAGATCCCCGACGCCTTCGACTCCGCTGTGCGCGAGGCGGTCGGCGCCTTCGGTCGCGGGGAGTGCCTCGTGGAGAAGTTCCTCGACAAGCCGCGCCACGTCGAGACCCAGTGCCTGGCCGACCAGCACGGCAACGTCGTCGTCGTGTCCACCCGTGACTGCTCGCTGCAGCGCCGCCACCAGAAGCTCGTCGAGGAGGCGCCCGCGCCGTTCCTGTCCGACGACCAGCTGCAGCGTCTCTACGACTCCTCCAAGGCCATCCTGAAGGAGGCCGGCTACGTCGGTGCCGGGACGTGTGAGTTCCTCGTCGCCCGCGACGGCACCATCAGCTTCCTGGAGGTCAACACGCGTCTGCAGGTCGAGCACTGCGTCTCCGAGGAGGTCACCGGCATCGACCTCGTCCGCGAGATGTTCCGCATCGCCGCGGGCGAGGAGCTCGGGTACGACGACCCGGAGATCATCGGACACTCCATCGAGTTCCGCATCAACGCCGAGGACGGCGGACGCGGCTTCCTGCCCGCCCCCGGCACGCTGACCCGTTGGTCTCCCCCCGCCGGCCCCGGCGTGCGCCTCGACGGTGGCTACGAGGAGGGCGAGACGGTGCCCGGCGCCTTCGACTCCCTCGTCGCCAAGCTCATCGTCACCGGGCGCACCCGCGAGCAGGCGATCGAGCGGTCGCGGCGCGCGCTCGACGAGTTCGTCGTCGAGGGGATGCCCACCGTGATCCCGTTCCACCGCGACGTCCTCGACGACCCGGCCTACAACGCCCTCCCGACGCAGGACGGAGAGGGCTCCTTCGACGTCTACACGACGTGGATCGAGACCGACTACGACAACCAGCTCGAGCCGTACGGTGGCGGGTCGGAGTCCGCGGAGCCCTCCGAGCGCGAGCGCGTCGTCGTCGAGGTCGGGGGCAAGCGCCTCGAGGTCGTGCTGCCCGGCGGGCTGGGTGCCGCCGCTCCGGCGGCCGGCGCTGCCAAGAAGCCCAAGCGCAAGGGCGGTGGCGGTGGCGCCGCGGCCGTCTCCGGCGACTCCCTCACCTCGCCCATGCAGGGCACCGTCGTCAAGATCGCCGTCGAGGAGGGCCAGCAGGTCGCCGAGGGTGACCAGGTCGTCGTCATCGAGGCCATGAAGATGGAGCAGCCCATCACCGCTCACAAGAGCGGCACGCTCACCGGCCTCAAGGCCGAGATCGGCGCCACCGTCGGTGCCGGCGAGGTCATCGCCGAGATCGTCGACGCCGAGTAGGCCGCACCCGTCCCAGGCCGACGACGAGGGGCCCGGTCCGATCGGACCGGGCCCCTCGTCGTGTCACCGGCTCAGAAGGCGAACCAGTCCGACTTCAGCCCGAAGGCCGCTCGGGCCGCCGGTCCCGTCACCGTCACCGTGCCTGAGCTGCCGATGATCTGCATCGACGTGACGCGCCCACCGTCGGCGCCGTGACCGTTGCGCTGGGTGATCCGCAGCCGCTGCGGCGTGCCGATGCTCGGGTACCGCGCGCGGATCGTCGAGACGGGGACGTTCTGCGTCCAGGACCGGTTGGGGTTCGCGGTCGTGGCGTCCCAGGGGTCGTTGACCGGACGCAGGTAGGGCTGCGACCCCTGGTTGGTGAAGCCACCGGAGGAGGACGAGAACTGCGTGAACGCCGGAGAGCCCTGGTACAGCAGCACCCGCTTGGCGGTGGACGCGACGGCGGCGTCCGTCCTGGCCGTCTCGGCGGACGCGCCACCGTAGACCTGGCACGACGTCGTGTCGCAGATGTCGTACCAGCCACCGGAGCTGATCGAGCGGAGCCCGTAGGTGCGCGCGGCGATGGACTGCGCTCGCAGCGCCTGGTCCGGCCAGGAGGCCGGGACCTCGCGAGGCACGACGCCGCGGGCGTAGTCGTCGAGGTGCACCACGTTGACCGTCTGGCGCGTCGTCGACGTCGAGCTGGCCTGAGCCGCGCGCAGCTTGTAGCGGTAGGTGACCGTCCCACCGCCGGGCATGGCCAACCGCATGGTCGGGGCGGCGAAGTCGGCCGCTCCGCTCCAGGTCATGTCCTGGTAGGTGCGCCACGTCGAGCCCGACTTGTAGCGCAGCGTCGACTGGCGCCGGTCCGAGGCCAGCGGCTCGATGCGCCAGTGCGAGACCTTCGCGCCGTTGACGCTGGTCGGCAGGGCGATGGAGCGCGAGCCCTGGAGGAAGCGCAGGTTCGAGGCGGCGAGCACGGCCAGCGAGCCGTCGTTGTCCGCCGTGACGAGCACCCTGATGTACCGGGAGCTGTCGGCGAGGGTCGTACCCGGGTAGTAGCGCGCGAGGATGGTGGAGGCCATCGCTCCGCTCTGGGAGCCCCCGAGTGCGCCGTACTGGCTCATCCCGATCCCGTGCCCGAACCCGCGTCCCTTGAAGGGGATGCTCGTGGCCGAGCCGATCGTGCGATCGTTCACCCCGGACCCGCCGGCGGCCGCCTTGGTCGAGCCGGAGACCACGTCCGTCCACGGACTGAGCGCCTCGTTCGACACGGAGTGCCGCACGATCACTCGGACGTGGTACGTCGTCGACGGGTCCAGGCCCGTCACCCGACCGCTCGGGGAGGTGAAGGCGAAGTGCTGCGGGCTGGCCATCGATGCGTTCCTGGAGACCTGCACGACGTACTTCTTCGCCGTCTCCACCTGGTTCCACGCCAACGACATCGACGTCGCGTCCGAGCCCGTCACCCTGAAGTTCGCCGGCGCCGGCCACCGGTACGTCGGACCGGGCGGAGCGGGCGCCGTCGTCGAACCCGTCACCGTCGACGTCCAGGGACTCAACGCCTGGTTCGTGATCGAGTGCCGCACCACCACCCGCACGTGGTACGTCGTGGACGGGTCGAGGCCGGTCACCCGGCCGCTGTTCGTCGAGAAGGCGAAGTGCATCGGCTTGGACATCGACGGGTTCTTCGAGACCTGCACGACGTACTTCTTCGCCGTCTCGACTCGGTTCCAGGCGAACGACATGGACGTCGCGTCCGAGCCCGTCACCCTGAAGTTCGCCGGCGCCGGCCACCGGTAGGTCGGCGGTGGTGGCACGTCGGCGGTCGTCGTCTCCGAGACCACGGGCGACCACGGGCTGAGCGCCTGGTTGGTGATCGAGTGCCGCACCACCACCCGCACGTGGTACCTGGTCGACGGGTCGAGACCCGTCACGCGGCCGCTGGTCGTCGAGAACGCGAAGTACCTCGGCTTGGACATCGACGCGTTCTCGGAGACCTGCACGACGTACTTCTTCGCCGTGTCGACCCGGTTCCACGCCAGGGCCAGCGACGTGCCGTCCGACCCCGTGACCCGCAGGTTGGCCGGAGCCGGCCAACGGAACGTCGACCCGGAGATCACGGAGCTCCACGGACTGAGCGCCTCGTTCGTCGTCGAGTGCCTGACCACGATGCGCACGTGGTACGTGGTCGACGGCTTCAACCCCGTCACCCGGCCGCTATTCGTCGAGAAGGCGAAGTGCATCGGTTTGGACATCGACGCGTTCTCGGAAACCTGCACGACGTACTTCTTCGCCGTCGACACCTGGTTCCACGCCAAGGCCAACGACGTCGCCTGACGATCCGTCACCCTGAAGTTCGCCGGAGCAGGCCACCGATACGTCGGCGCCGGAGCGGCCGTCTGGCGCGACAGCGGCGCCGTCCATGGACTCAACGCGGACCCGTCCTTCGAGTGGCGCACCATCACCCGCGCGTAGTAGGTCGTCGAAGCCTTCAGTCCGGTGATGCGCCCCGAGGTGGTCGAGAACGCCCGCGACGTCGCACCTGACATGGACGCGTTCGTCGAGACCTGCACGACGTACTCCTTGGCCGTTTCGACCTGGTTCCATGCCAACGACAGTGATGAGGCGTCGGAGCCCGTCACACGGAGGTTGCTGGGGGCCGGCCATCGGTACGTCGGGGTCGGAGCCGGATTGGCAGCAGGGGGTGCCGCGGACAGCCGCTGATGGACCGAGCTGCGCAGTCCGCTGGTGACCCAGGCGTAGCCGAGCCGTCCCGGGCACTCGGTGGCCTTGACGTCGCGGTGGCCGATGATCCGCTGCACGGACTTGCCGTCGAGGGTGTGGGTGCCACGGGCCGGCAGGCCGGCGAGGCGGAAGCGCCAGGCGACGAGGTCGGCAACGGCTGCGCGCGTCGCGAGGACCGGCTGCACGTTCGTGAAGGTGCCCATCATCGCGATGCCGACGGTGTAGGTGTTGGCGTCGTTCGTCCCGGCATGGGCGCCGCGGACCATGTTGGTGATGCCGCCGATGCGGCCCTCGTAGATCCGGCCGAAGCGGTCGACGAGGAAGTTGTAGCCGATGTCGCACCACCCGCGGCTGCGGTGTAGTCCTGGTAGCTGCGCAGGATGCCGGCCACCTGCGCCTGGCTGTAGGTGTTGTTGCCCGCGGTGTGGTGGATCGTCGCGCCACGGGTGGCGGGGCGGCCCGTGGAGCAGCTCGCCGACTTCGCACCCCAGGACGATCGCATGATGATCGGCGGCTGGCCTGCGGCGCCGGAGGTCGGCGCGATCAGGCCGTCCTCACCGGGGTCGATGGTCGCGACCTTCACGTCGCGCGGGAGCTCGCCACTGGCCGAGGTGATCTTGACGGAGACCCCGTCGGCGCCGTCGTTGATCCACAACGGCTCGGTGCCGGCTCGCCCGCCCTCGTTGGGGTCGACCGGCTCCACCTCCAGGTCCTCGAACGCACTCCACTGCCCCGCCGTGCGGTAGCTGACCTCGACGCGCAGGTCGGCGCCGCCCTCCCACGTCACGCCGACCATGTTGAAGGGGTCGGTCGTGGTCCGCTCGAGCTCGGCGACGGGGGCCTCGGGGTCTCCCCCGCCCCGGCCGGTGCCGCCGGCGTCGTCCTGGGGCTCCTGCAGGTCCTCCTGCGGGTCCTCCTGCAGCGTCTCCGGGGGTGCCTGCTCGGCCTCCGGGTCGTCCACGAGGGGGACGGCCTGCTCCTGCAGGGTGGAGTCCTCACCCTCCGCCGAGACGGGAGTGGTGTCGGACGGGTCGCTCGGGTCGCTCGGGCCGACGAGGACCGTCGCCGCGGCGACGGCACCGACGAGGCCCAGCGCCAGGGCTCGGTGGACGGATGACCAGGGGATCATGGGGAAGCCGATCGTGTGACTGGTGTGACGAATGTGACGAGTCGTGACTCGAATCCTCACCCGCCGGGTGGGCCTCTGTCCACCGCAATCGGTTGATCTGCAGAACTACATTGGTGTCATTTCCGCAGGTCAGGGGCAATGCGTCGCGCCGACGCCGATCGACGGGTCCGTCAGAGCCGGTGCAGGCGGCGCGCGGCCTCGGCGACCGACCCGGACAGCGAGGGGTAGACCGTGAACGCCTCCGCGACCTGATCGACCGTCAGACCCGTCGAGACCGCCAGAGAGAGCGCGTGGACGAGCTCGCTGGCCCGGGGCCCGACGACGACGCCGCCGACCACGCCACCGCCGCCGGCTCTCGCCGACAGCTTGACGAAGCCGTGGTGCACCCCCTGCATCTTGGCCCTCGCGTTGGCAGCCAGCGGGAGCATCGTCGACTCGACGTGGATCTCGGCCTCGTCGATCTGACGCTGGGACAGCCCGACCGTCGCGATCTCGGGCGAGGTGAAGATGTTGCTCGAGATCTTCTGCAGATCCAGCGGGAGGACGGCGTCGCCGAGCAGGTGCGACATGGCGATGCGCCCCTGCTGCGCGGCGACCGACGCGAGCATGAGCACGCCCGTGCAGTCGCCGGCGGCGTACACGCCCGGGACCGACGTGCGCGAGACCCGGTCGACACGCACGAACCCACCGTCGTCCAGGACGACGCCCGCCTCCTCCAGACCCATGTCCTGGGTGTTCGGGATGGAGCCGAGCGCGAGGAGGCAGTGCGAGCCCTCGACGGTGCGGCCGTCGGTGAGGGTGACGACGACGCCGTCGCCCGAGCGCTCCACCGCGGCCATGCGGGACGTGCCCATCACCGTCATCCCACGCTCGGTGAAGACCTCCTCGATGAGCGCGGCGGCGTCCTCGTCCTCGCCGGGCAGCACCCGGTCGCGGCTGGAGACCAAGGTGACCTCGGCGCCGAGCCCGTTGTACGCGCTGGCGAACTCCGCGCCCGTGACGCCGGAGCCCACGACGATCATGTGCCGAGGGATCTCCCGCAGAGCGTAGACCTGCTCCCACGTCAGGATCCGCTCACCGTCGGGCTGCGCGTCGGGGCTGACGCGCGGGTGGGCACCGGTGGCCAGGAGCACGGCGTCGGCGTCGACGACCCGCGTCCCCTCCTCGGTGGTGACCTCGACCGAGGTGGCGTCGACGAGTCGGGCGCGACCGTCGAGGACCGTCACGCCACTCGCGTCCAGTCGCGTCGCGATGTCCTCGGACTGGGCCGCGGCCAGGCGCATCACGCGGTGGTTCACGGCGGCGAGGTCGGCACGGACGGTGGACGGCACCTCGACACCGAGCTCGGCGGAGGACTCGACCTCGGTCAGCAGGTCGGACGTCGCGATGAGCGTCTTGCTCGGCACGCAGTCGGTGAGCACGGTCGAGCCGCCCACCCCGTCCCTCTCGACGAGGGTGACCTTCGCTCCCAGGCGGGCAGCGACCAGCGCCGCCTCGTATCCTCCGGGGCCTCCACCGACGATCGCCACATGAGTCACGGGCCCATTGTCGCAGCCGACGCCGGGCGGTCGGGTCTCGGTTAGGGTTCGGCAGGTGAGAACCGCAGAACTCGCCCAGCAGGCCGCCACCGAGCTCGCCCGGCGCACGAGCGTCGAGCGGCACGACGTCGCCCTGGTGATGGGCTCGGGCTGGTTGCCCGCGGCCGACCGGCTCGGCGAGACCCGCACCGAGCTGCCCGCTGCCGACCTGCCCGGCTTCCGGGCGCCGTCGGTCGAGGGGCACGGCGGCACCGTCCGCTCGGTCCGCGCCGGCGACCTCGACGTGCTGGTCTTCCTCGGCCGGACCCACTTCTACGAGGGTCACGGCGTCGCGAGCGTCGTCCACGGGGTGCGCACCGCCGCTGCCGCGGGGTGCCGCGCGGTCGTGCTCACCAACGGGTGCGGCGGTCTCGACCCGGCGTGGTCACCCGGTACCCCGGTCCTCATCAGCGACCACATCAACCTCACCGCCACGTCGCCCATCGAGGGTGCACGGTTCGTGGACCTCACCGACGCCTACTCGCCGCGCCTGCGCGACCTGTGCCGCGAGGTCGACCCGAGCCTCGACCAAGGTGTCTACGTCCAGCTGCCCGGCCCCCACTACGAGACGCCGGCCGAGATCCGCATGATCCGCACGCTCGGCGGCGACCTCGTCGGCATGTCGACGGTCCTCGAGGCGATCGCCGCCCGCGAGGCGGGCCTGGAGGTCCTCGGACTGTCCCTGGTCACGAATGCCGCCGCCGGCATGTCCGGTGAGCCCCTGAACCACGAGGAGGTGCTCGAGGCCGGACGCACCGCGGCGACCCGCATGGGCGACCTGCTCGGACGCGTCCTGCCCCGGATCTGAGGAGCGACCATGGAGACCCTGCCCGACGACCTGCGTTCCGCCGCCGAGGACTGGCTGTTTCAGGACCCCGACCCGGTAACGCGCGAGGAGCTGACGGGCCTCCTCCGCGGCAACGCGGTCGCCGAGCTGCAGGACCGGTTCGCCGGACGACTGCAGTTCGGCACCGCGGGACTGCGCGGGGCTCTCGGTGCCGGCCCGAACCGCATGAACCGGGTCGTCGTCGCGCAGGCGGCCGCGGGCCTGTGCCGGTACCTGCTGGACCAGGCGAGCGAGGGTGGACGCCCGTCGATCGTCGTCGGCTACGACGCGCGCTTCAACTCCGACGTCTTCGCCCGCGACACCGCCGAGATCGCGCAGGGGCTGGGTCTGGACGCCTACCTCCTGCCCGAGCCGACGCCGACCCCCGTCCTGGCCTTCGCCATCGGACACCTGGGCAGCTCTGCCGGCGTCATGGTCACCGCCTCGCACAACCCGCCGCAGGACAACGGGTACAAGGTCTACCTCGCCGACACCAGCCAGATCGTCCCGCCGGCCGACGCCGACATCTCCGCGGCGATCGACGCCGTGGGCAGGGTCGACGAGCTCGAGCGCAGCGACGCTCACACGGTGCTCGGCCCCGACGTCGCCGACGCCTACCGGACGGCGGCAGTCAGCCTCTCGCAGACCCTCGGTGCCAGCGGCACCGACCGGCGGGCGGTCAGCGCCGTCTACACCCCCATGCACGGCGTCGGACGCGACACGGTCGTCCGCGTCGTCGAGGACGCGGGGTTCGCGCCCCTGCACGTCGTGGCGGAGCAGGCCGAGCCCGATCCTCGCTTCCCCACCGTCGCCTTCCCCAACCCCGAGGAGCCGGGCGCGATGGACCTCGCCCTTGCCAAGGCGGCCGAGGTGGAGGCCGACCTCGTGCTGGCCAACGACCCGGACGCCGACCGGTGCGCCGTCGGCGTCCGTGCCGCCAACGGGACGGTCACGATGCTGAGCGGCGACCAGGTCGGCGTCCTCCTCGGCGACCTGCTGCTGCGGCGCGGGGTCTCGGGCACCTACGCGGCGTCTGTCGTCAGCTCCGACATGCTCGGGCGGGTCGTGTCGGCAGACGGCGGCGCATGGCAGCAGACGCTCACCGGCTTCAAGTGGCTCGGCAAGATCGCCGACCTCGCCTACGGCTACGAGGAGGCGCTCGGCTACAGCGTCGCCCCGCACATCGCACGGGACAAGGACGGTGTCACCGCCGTGCTCGCCGTGCTCGAGCTCGCCGCCGAGCTCAAGGCCGAGGGGCGCACCCTGCTGGACCGCCTCGACGACCTCTACCGCGAGCACGGGCTGCACCACACCGCCCAGCTCTCGGTGCGCGTGGAGGACGTCGCGATCATCGCCGCCGCCATGACGACGCTGCGAAGCGCTCCCCCGTCCCGCCTCGCCGGACTGCAGGTGACGACGATCGACGACCTCGCCACGGGCTGGCGCGACCTGCCCGCGACCGACGGGATCCGCCTGGAGCTCGCTCCCGGGGACGGCATCGACGGCGTCCGCATCATCTGCCGCCCGTCGGGCACCGAGCCCAAGCTGAAGTGCTACCTCGAGGTCGTCGCGTCGACCGACGGTGGGCTCGATGCCGCACGCGAGCGCGCCGAGGGTGTCACCGCGGCTCTGCGCGACGACCTCGCCGTCGCCCTCGGCCTCTGAACGTCAGGGCTCTCCGCAGAGCGTGGTCGTGCGCGGTCCTGGCCGTCCGCCCGGGACCCGCCCCCCAGCGGGGCTCCCGGGCGGACGGGGTCTCGGAGTCCACCGCCGCTATCGCGCCACGCGGTGGATCAGCGACGACGGCGCCGTCCGTCGGTCGCCGGAGTAGGTGAGGCGGCAGTCGACGCCGCTTCTCAACCCAGCGACGTACACGGTCGCGCGGCCGTCGCGGACGATGCCGAACCCGACCGGCAGGAAGCCGCGCTGCACGACGACGAGACCGGAGTCGACCACTCGACCCGGTGTGTCGACGGTGACCGCGAGGCGACCGAGGAGGCCGATCCTGGCCGACTCGACCGTGATCGTCGACGGCGACCGACCCGGCTCGGGCTCCGGTCCCGGGTCCGACGTGGTGGAGAACCCGACGACGACGGGATCGTGGTCGCTGGCCCGGAACACCGACGCGTCGTAGAGGTTCGTGACGTTCCCGTTGAACCGGCTGTACTCGCGAGCCACCGACTCGACGGCGTTGATGTTCCAGATCGCCGCGTCGGTGACACGCTCGAAGCCCGCCTCGGAGACGAACACGTGGTCCAACGAACCGACCCGTCCACCGAAGAGGTAGGTGGCTCCCGCGTCGAGCTCGCGCGGAGCGTCCACGAACCCGGCGTCGCGGATCACCTCGACAGGGTCCTCCCGGCTGTAGGAGTTGAAGTCGCCGGTGAGGAACGTCAGGTCGGTCCCGGCGGCCTCGGCGCGCTCTGCGGCGAACGTCGTCAACGCCTGGGCCTGACGGACGCGCGAGGCGTTCGACGCGCCTTGGCCGTCGCCGGCGTCGGCGTCCTCCCCCGTCCCCGAGCCCTTGGACTTGAAGTGGTTGTTGATCACCACGAAGTCGTCGTCGGCGCCGGCCCCGACGGGTCGGAAGGTCTGCGCCAGGGGGTCACGGGCGTTGTCGAAGGCCGGGTCGTCGAGGATGACCGACTCCCCCACCGTCTCGATCGCGTCGGTGTCGTGGATGAACGCCGTGCGGATGACGTCCTCGGGCTGGGGCACGTCGGCCGGCGAGGCGACCACGCTCCACCGCTCGCGGCCGGCGTCCTCGTTCAGCGCTGCGACGAGCGCCCGCAGCGCCGTGTCGCGGTCGATGCCGAACGCGGCGGAGTTCTCGATCTCCTGCAGGGCGACGACCTCGGCCTCGAGGCTGTTGATCGCGGCGACGATCTTCGCCTCCTGGCGGGCGAGGTTGGCGTCGTCGGCCGCTCCGCGCGGCCCGACCCCGGTGCAACGGTTGACGGTGACCGGGGCGCCGGCGCGGTCGGTGTAGTACGTGCACGTGCCCAGGCCGTTGGCCTCGTAGTCGGCGCCGGTCGTGACGAAGTAGTTCAGCACGTTGAAGGCGGCGACCTTCACGTCGCCGTCGACCGACGGGGCGGCGCTGCGGGTCGAGCCGAACGTCGCCGGCTCCTCCTCGGCCGTCAAGGGTGCCGTCGGCTGCAACCGCCACAGTCCGAACCGGAAGTCCAGGATCACGGGGTCGGTGACCGTGACCGGCGCCCCGACGCGCACCTCGTTGTCGGGCCGCAACCACGGCGCGGGCTCGTTGCGCGCGGTGCCGGACAGGAAGTTCGTGCCGCGGCCGTCGTCGAGCGTCACGAGCCTGCGCTCGTTCTCGGCGACGAGGGCCCGGTAGGCCTCCGTGCCGGGTCGCTCGACGTCGGTCGGCTGCGGCAGCGCCGTGGTACCGGAGGCGAGACCGATCTCGCCGTACTGGTGGGTCGAGTAGTTGTCGGTCACGGTGAGGTCGCCGACGGGCGCGACGAGCATGCTCTCGAGCCGCTCACGCTCGGCGGCGTCGAGCGGGAGGGCCAGCTCGGTGGCCTTGACGGACGCAGCCGGTTCGTCGAGGACGCGGTAGCGCTCGTCGGCGACGACGCGGGTCAGGCCGAAGGACTCCTCGACCACGCCGACGACCTCTACGTGGTCGCCCACCTGGACGTCGCGGGCGAGGTCGAGCGAGGAGACGAACACGGCGTGCGACGCCGTGAGGTCGTCCAGGTCCTCGCCGCCCGTGCCGGCGGTCTGCAGGTACACGCCGTCGAAGCCACCCGTGGGGTAGGCCGCGGTGACGACACCCGTGGTGACGACGGTGTCGCCCTGCACGGGGCTGCTCGCGCCAGGACCCTGGATCTCGGCGATCTGCATCGGCGTCGGGTCGACGGGCTCGGCCGCCTCGGGGTCGCACGCCGCGCCGCAGGGCGTGGGCGTCGGTGCTCCCGCCGTGAGGTCGGCCGCGTTGTCGTCGGTGTCGCGACCCTCGGTGCGGTTCAACGACGACGTCACGGAGTACCCGCTCGCCGGCGCCGCGCCCTCGAAGGTGGTGGACGCGCCGTACCCGACGAGGTCGACGAGGTCGTCGGCCGCGAGGACCGCGTCGCGGTCACCCTCCAGGGCGGTGCCGGAGCTCACGAGGGCGAGGGTGCCCCCGTTGGTGTTCCCGGAGAACGCGATGGAGGACGAGACGTCGGGGGTCGGCAGCACCTCGCCGTTGGCGGCGTTGCTGTTGCCGCTGACGAGCAGGGTGCCGCCGGCGGGGACGCGCCGGTCGCCCAGCGGGATGACACCGGTGAAGCGCGAGGTCGAGGAGTAGGCGCGGTACTGCACTGACCACCCGGAGACGTCGACGGCCTCGTCGGTGGGGTTGTGCACCTCGACGAACTTGTTGCGGTACGTCGCCCCGGCGCTCCCACCGTTGAGGTAGGCCTCGGAGATGACCAGGCCGGACCCGTCAGGAGCGGCCTCAGCCGAGACGCCACCCGCGACGAGTGCGCCACCGGCCACGGCGACGGCGAGCGCGCTCGCCGTCAGCGACCGAAGGCGCCTCATCGGAAGAGTCCCAGCACGCGGACGTCGACCGTCGTGCTCGACGGGGCGTAGGTCTCGTCGCCGAGGTAGCGGACGTCGAGGCTCTGGCGTCCGGTGCCGAGACGTCGGCTGTCGACGATCACCAGGGCGACGCCGCCACGGACCGTGGCCGCGGCCAGGCGGGTCTCGCCGGAGTGGACCTCGATCCGGCCGGTCGCCCGGCCCTGGTCACCGTCGACCCGGACGAGCACCGGGACCGGTAGGCCGCGGACGGTCGCCGGGAGGGCGTCGGCCTGCACGCGCGCCGGTGCCAGGACCTCGTCCCCCGCCTCGATCGTGATCGGCAGATCGGCGACGGTGCCGCTAGGGGTGGCCTCGACCCTCAGGACCGCGTCACCGGACACGCCGCCGGGCAGGGTGAGCTCCGGGCTCGAGGCGCCACCGGCGACCGGCGACGTGCCGAGCGGGGTCTCCTCGTCGCCCTGGACCAGGGTGAGGCTCACGTCGGTGTTGGACGGGCTGCCGAGCGACGTGAGGTCGAGGTTCGGCAGCTCGAAGGAGACGGTGTCACCGGCTTCGTAGGTGTCCTGGAGTCCCTCGACACGGACGGCGTGGCGGGCGAAGTCCGGGGAGAGCGGCTGGTTCTCGCGCAGGTACGTCGACCACGCCTCGAAGTCGAGGACGCCGGTGTCGACGGCCGTCCCCTCGGTGAAGGCACGGAAGTTGTCGCCCCCGCCGGCCAGGAAGGTCGGCACGGCGACGCGGTAGGAGCCCGACGGGTCGATGGGCTCGCCGTCGACGCGAAGCGACATGATGCGGTCGCCCTCGGGACGGGTGGGGTCGAAGGTGTAGCGCACGTTGTCCGACGTCCCGAGCTGCAGGTAGGGGCGGGACGGAACCGCTCCGGCGGCGTCGCGCTGCCACTGCTGCTCGAAGACCGTCTTCAGCGACGCGCCGGTCATGGTGACCGAGCTGAGGTTGTTGACGAACGGCAGCACGGCGTTGGCCTCGGCGAGCGTCACGACCCCAGGACCTCCGTCGCCCTCGACCAGCAGGTCCGCGCGCAGCCCGCCGGGGTTGACGACGGCGAGGTCGGCGCCGGCCGGCATCCGGGACACCTGGTCGAAGGTCGCCTCGGCGACGAGGTTGCCGAGGGTGGACTCGCTCGCGCGGTCGTCACGCGCTCCGTTCGCGAAGGCCGTCGTGATGTCGGCGGTGATCTCGCCGACCGGCTCGCGGCCGATCTCGTCGGCCAGGGCGATCGCCTCGTCGACGACGTCCTTGACCTCCTTCACGCGCGGGAAGGCGTTGACGAGGTCGGTCGGCGACGTCGTGGTGCGCGGCACGATCTCCGCGGCGTGGGCGGCCACGTCACCGGAGTCGGGATCGATGCTGAGCGTGACCTCGGCGATGTTCTCGCCGAAGCTGCCGGCCTGGACGACCGGACGCGAGCCGCCGCCCGCGACGGGGGCGTCGAAGGCGTAGACCTGGTGGGTGTGGCCGGTGAAGATCGCGTCGACGGCGGGGTCGGTGTCCTCGACGATGCTGCGGAACGCCTCGCTGGCTCCGACGGCGGCCTCGAGCGTCGCGCCGGCGCCACCCTCGTGGTACTGCGCCACGATGACGTCCGGCGCGTCGGGCAGGGCCTCCAGCTCGGCCACGGCGTCGTTCACGGCGTCGACGGGATCGGTGAAGGTGATGTCGGCGACGCCCGAGGGACTGACCAGGCTCGGGGTCTCCTCGGTGACCGCGCCGATCACGCCGACGGTCAGGTCGCCGACCTCCACGACCTCGTAGGCCTCGAGGGCCGGCGAGCCGTCGGCGTTCCGGACGTTGGCACCGAGGATCGGGAAGTCGCTCGCCGGGATCACCCGGTCGGTGAGGTCAGCGAACCCGCGGTCGAACTCGTGGTTGCCGACGGCGCTGGCCTGCAGCCCGAGGGCGTTGAGGACGTCGATGGTGGGTTGGTCCTGCTGGACCGAGGAGGCGAACAGCGACCCGCCGATGCTGTCGCCGTTGGACAGCAGCAGCGTGGAGTCCTCGCCGGCTGCCGCGCGGCGCTCCTCGATGGTGCCGGCGAAGGCGACGGTGTTGGCGTCGATGCGCCCGTGGAAGTCGTTGAAGCCGAGCACGGTGATGTCGACCGGTTCGGCGGCCGAGGCGGGCGAGACGGTGAGCAGGGCGGCGGCGGTGGCCAGGCTGAGGGCAGCAGCGGCACGACGCATGAAGGAGGGGGCAGTCACGGTGTTCCTCGAGTCGGTCGGACGGACCGGTCCGGGGACTCCGGGGACGGAGGACGACGTCGAGACGCGCCTCGACGTCACCGTCGAGGATCACGGCACTGCAGGCCCCCCGAGCACCTGGCGGTGCCGGACCAGGAACGATCACACCTCACCAGCCACGGCCGCGTCAACGGTCGGTCGGTGACGAGGCGGTGTCGATCCGGTGAAGTTCGCCGCGCCTCGGACCCGTCGTCGATCCACGGGAGGGCCGGTCGAGCGCGACGGGCTCAGCAGGTCGGGCTCAGTAGGACGAGGTGTCCTCCGCGCCCGTGGGCGCCTCGCCCTCGTGGCGCGCCTGCAGGTCGGCGAGGATGACGTCGGACGCGCTGGTGCCGAAGCGCGTCGCCCCGAGGTCGGACAGCTCGAGCAGGGTGTCCAGGCCTCGCACGCCTCCGGACGCCTTGACCTGCACCGACTCGCTGACCGCGCCGCGCATCAGGGCGATGTGGTGCGCCGTCGCGCCGCCGCCGGCGAACCCGGTCGACGTCTTCACGAAGTGGGCGCCGGCACGTTCCGCGGCACGACAGCCGGCCACGACCTGGTCGTCGTCGAGCAGGGCCGTCTCGAGGATCACCTTGACGACGTGACCGTCCGCCGCGTCGACGACGGCCCGGACGTCGGCCTCGACGTCGTCGAGCATCCCGCTGCGGAGGCGGCCGATGGAGACGACCATGTCCAGCTCCACGGCACCGTCGGCGAGCGCCTGACGCACCTCGGCGACCTTGCCGGCGGTCGACGTCGTGCCGTGCGGGAATCCGATGACGGTCCCCACCGCGACCCCGCTGCCATCGAGGCGAGCGACGGCGTGGGCGACGTCGGACGGGCGGACGCACACGCTGAACAGCCCGAGGCGGCGGGCGACGTCGAGCTGGGAGTCGACCTCCTCGAGGGTGAGCTCGGGCTTGAGGATGGCGTGGTCGATCGTGGCGGCCACGGCAGCGACGGACGGCAGGCTGGTCATGCGTGCAGCCTATCGACGAGCCGGACGGGCCCCGCCGACGACGGCCGGCCGCGCCTCCTGCGGCCCCCTCTAGGATCGTGCGGGTGCAGGAGACCGAGCCGGACGACGGGCCCGTCCTCGCGGCCGGCCGGGTGGTCGTCGTGGCCGGGCCCTCGGGCGTGGGCAAGTCCCACCTCGCGGAGGTCCTGGGCTGGTCCGTCCTGCGGCTCGACGACTTCTACCGCGACGGAGACGAGCCCGACCTGCCACGGTCGAGCCTCGGGATCGTCGACTGGGACCACGTGGCCTCCTGGTCGGCGAGCGAGGCCGTGGGGGCGATCGCCGAGCTCTGTGTCTCGGGTCGGGCGGACGTACCCGTGTACGACCTCGCGGCGTCGCGCCGGACGGGGACCCGCGAGGTGACGGCGGGATCACGGTTCATCGCCGAGGGACTCTTCGCACCGGCCGTCGTCGCCGCGTGCCGCGACGCCGGCCTGCTGGACCGCGCGATCTGTCTGCGTCGTCCGGCCCTCGTGACGTTCGCGATGCGGCTGGCGCGCGACCTGCGCGAAGGTCGCAAGGCCCCGTGGATCCTGGTGCGACGCGGGTGGCGCCTGATGCGCGCGGAGCCGGCGATCGTGCGTGCCGCCGTCGAGGCCGGCTGCGAGCCGATGTCACCGCGACGGGCGCGTCGCGTGCTCAGGGGGTGAACGACGGCGGCAGGCGTCTCACAGCGCGGCGTACCGGGGCTTGATGACGTCGTTGATCAGCGCGAGGCGCTCGTCGAAGGGCAGGAAGGCGCTCTTCATCGCGTTGACGGTGAACCAGCGCAGGTCGTCGGTGCCGTAGCCGAACGCATCGACGAGCAGCTGCATCTCCCGGCTCATCGTCGTGCCGCTCATGAGACGGTTGTCGCAGTTGACGGTGACGCGGAATCCGAGGTCCTTGAGCAGGCCGATCGGATGGTCCGCGACGGATCGCATGTTGGGCACTGCCGATGTCTGCAGGTTCGAGGACGGGCACATCTCCAGCGGGATGCGCTTGTCACGGATGTAGGAGGCGAGTCGGCCCAGTCGCGGGCCGTCGGCGGCGGCGAGGTCGATGTCGTCGATGATGCGCACGCCGTGACCGAGCCGGTCGGCGCCGCAGCGCTGGATCGCCTGCCAGATCGACGGCAGCCCGAAGGCCTCCCCCGCATGGATCGTGAAGTGCGCGTTCTCGCGGCGCAGGTACTCGAAGGCCTCCAGGTGCAGGATCGGCGGGAACCCGTCCTCGGCGCCGGCGATGTCGAACCCGCAGACGCCGCGGTCGCGGTACTGCACGACGAGCTCGGCGATCTCCAGGCCGTGCTGGGCGTGGCGCATCGCGGTGAGCAGCTGCCCGACGACGATCGGCGTGCCCTCGGCACGTGCCTCCGCGCGGCCCTCGTCGATCCCTGCTTGGACGGCCTCGACCGTCTCCGGCAGGCTCAGCCCGCCCGCGAGGTGCTGCTCGGGCGCCCAGCGCAGCTCGGCGTACACGACGCCGTCGGCGGCCAGGTCGAGCACGGACTCCTTGGCCACGCGCGCCAGGTCCTCGGCCCGCTGCATGACCGCCACGGTGTGCTCGAACGTCTCCAGGTAGCGAGGCAGCGACCCGGAGCTGGCCGCGTCGGCGAACCAGAGGCCGAGCTGGTCCGGTGCGGCGGGCAGCTCGTGGCCGATCTGCTCGGCGATGTCGGCGACGGTGGCCGGCCGCACCCCGCCGTCGAGGTGCTCGTGAAGGGCGACCTTCGGCGCGCGCAGCACCTGCTCGGGGGTGGCGGGTTTCGCGGTCGTGGCACTCGTGGACGTGCTGGTCATGATTGAGCCTCCATCAGCAGCGTGACGGTCTCGGCGACGCACGCGGGCTTGTCCTGGCCCTTGATCTCGATCTGGTGCCTCAGCGTCACCTGCTGACCCCGCTCGAGGTCCTTGACCTCGAGCACCGAGACGCGGTTGCGGATCTTCGAGCCGACGGTCACCGGCGAGATGAAGCGGACCGTGTTCAGTCCGTAGTTGACCCGCGCGACGTCGCCCGCGAAGGCGTAGACCTGCGCCCCGAGGAACGGCAGGAGCGACAGCGTCAGGTAGCCGTGGGCGATCGTCGCGCCGAACGGTCCGTCGGCGGCCCGCTCGGGGTCGACGTGGATCCACTGGCGGTCTCCCGTGGCGTCGGCGAAGAGGTCGATGCGCTCCTGCGCGATCTGCAGCCACTCGCTGACGCCGAGCTCCTGCCCCTCGGCCTGGGCGATCTCCTGCGCGTCGTTCAGCACTCGCATGCCCCGACCCTAACCAATGCGATCGATGACGACGGACTGCTCGGGAGCGGAGCCCGTGCCCACGACCAGACCGCCCTCGAGAGCGGCGAGCGCTCGGCCGAAGCGTTCCGGCGTGTCGGTGTGCAGAGTCAGGAGCGGATCGCCGGCGGACACCTCGTCGCCGGGACGGACGTGGAGCTCGACGCCCGCGCCGGCCTGGACCGCCTCCCCGGGACGGGATCGTCCTGCTCCGAGGCGCCACGCAGCCAGCCCGACGGCCATGGCCTCCACCTGCTCGACGGTGCCGCTCGTCTCGGCCGTGACGACGTGCGTCTCGCGCGCGGTGGGCAGAGCGGCGTCGGGGTCACCGCCCTGGGCGCCGATCATCCGGCGCCAGACGTCCATGGCCCGCCCGTCGGCGAGCGCGTCGGCCGGGTCGACGTCGTCGCGTCCTGCGGCGGCCAGCATCTCGCGGGCGAGGGCGAGCGTCAGCTGCACGACGTCGTCGGGCCCGCCGCCGGCGAGGACCTCGATCGACTCGCGCACCTCGAGGGCGTTGCCGGCCGTGAGGCCGAGCGGGACGGACATGCCGGTCAGCAGGGCGACGGTCCGGACGCCGGCGTCCGTGCCGAGCGCCACCATCGTCTCGGCCAGCTCGCGGGCGTCCGCCTCGGTCTTCATGAACGCCCCGGAGCCGACCTTCACGTCGAGCACGAGGGCACCGGTGCCCTCCGCGATCTTCTTGCTCATGATCGAGCTGGCGATGAGCGGGATCGCCTCGACCGTGCCCGTCACGTCGCGCAGGGCGTAGAGCTTCTTGTCCGCCGGGGCCAGTCCGGCGCCGGCGGCACAGATGACCGCGCCGACGTCCTCGAGCTGGGCGAGCATCTCCTCGTTGGAGACGTCCGCGCGCCACCCGGGGATCGACTCGAGCTTGTCCAGGGTGCCCCCGGTGTGCCCGAGACCGCGCCCGGACAGCTGCGGAACGGCCACGCCGCAGGCCGCGACGAGCGGCGCGAGCGGCAGGGTGATCTTGTCGCCGACGCCTCCCGTGGAGTGCTTGTCGGCGGTCGGCCGGCTCAGGCCGGAGAAGTCCATCCGCTCGCCGCTGGCGATCATCGCTGCCGTCCAGCGCGCGATCTCGCGGCGGTCCATGCCGTTGAGGAGGATGGCCATGGCCAGCGCAGACATCTGCTCGGGGGCGACGACGTCGCGCGTGAAGGCGTCGACGACCCAGTCGATCTCGTCGTCCTGCAGCGCCTGACGGTCCCGCTTGGCGGCGATGATCGCCGGGGCGTCGAAGGGCTCGTCGATGATCATGTCAGGGTCACCTCGATCGACTCGAACCCGCGCAGCACCCAGGTCGGACGGCGCGGCGCCCGACCGCTCAGGGCGAGGTCGGGGAACCGCTCGAGCAGCTGTCGCACGGTGATCTCGAGCTCCAGCCGGGCCAGGGGCGCGCCCAGGCAGAAGTGCAGACCGAGACCGAACCCGACGTGCGGGTTGGGGCTGCGGCCGACGTCGAACGTGTCGGCGGCCGCGAAGACGTCGGCGTCGCGATTGGCCGAGCCCATGAGGCACGCGACCTTCTCCCCCGCCCGCACCGAGGCGCCGGCGACCTCCACGTCGACGGTGGCCGTGCGCTCGAACATCTGCAGCGGGGCGTCGAAGCGGATCATCTCCTCCAGCGCCGTGGCGACGTCGACCTCGCCCGACCGCACGCGGTCGAGCTCGGCGGGGTGTGACAGCAGCGCGTGGATCCCGTTGCCGAAGACGTTGACCGACGCCTCGTGCCCGGCGTTCAACAGCAGGACGACGGTGGCGACGAGCTCGTCCTCGGAGAAGCCGCGCCCCTGCTCGCGCTCGGCGAGCAGGTCGGTGACGAGGTCGTCACCAGGTTCGCGACGACGACGCTCGACGACGTCCCGGACGTAGGCGGCGAACTCCTCGCTCGCCGTCACCGCCGCCTCGCGGACGGACGTGTCGACACCCTGCTCGTACATGTGGACGATCGCCTGGGACCAGTCGCGCAACCGCTCGTGATCCTCACGCGGGACCCCCAGGAGGTCGGCGATGACGAAGACCGGCATCGGCTCGGCGTAGGACGCGAGGATGTCGACGGGGGCGTCGGTGGGCAGGTCGTCGAGCATCGACGCGGCGAGGTCCTCGATCCTCGGTCGCATGCGCTCGACGTGCCCCCGACCGAACGCCCCGGCGAGCAGCTTGCGCATGCGGGTGTGCTCGGGCGGCTCGTTCTCCATGAGCTGGTGGCGGTGCAGCGCGTTGAACGGCTCCATGTGCTCGGCCGGTTCCCAGTCCGTCCAGAGCCTGCCGAGCCGTCGGTCACGCAGGACCGCGGACACGGCCGCGTGGGTCGTGGCCACCCACCGTCCGTCGTCGGCGCGCAGCATCGGGCCGGCGCCGCGCAGCTCCGCCAGGAGCGGGTACGGGTCGACGACGAGGGCGGCTGCGGAGAGGTCTGGCATCACTGGTCCTCCAGGTCGTGCGCACCGAACGCGCCGGGCAGCACCTCGCTCATGGGCCTGACCCCGGACGGCGTGAGCAGCTCCATGGTGGGGCCACCGTTCTCCCACAGCAGCTGGCGGCAGCGCCCGCACGGCATGAGGGGCTCGCCCTTGCCGTCGACGCACGCCACGGCACGCAACCGACCTCCACCGGTGGCGTGCAGCGCCGAGACCAGACCGCACTCCGCGCAGAGCCCGAGACCGTAGGAGGCGTTCTCGACGTTGCACCCGAGGACGACGCGGCCGTCGTCGACGAGACCGGCCGCTCCGACGCGGAACCGCGAGTAGGGGGCGTAGGCACGCTCCATGACCTGGGCAGCGTAGGTGCGCAGGGACTCCCAGTCGACGGGGTCGTCGGCACCACTGATGCCGAAGGGCACGTTGGTCATCCCGCCGACCCCTTGCGGTAGGGCTTGCCGTCCGCGGCAGGCATGCGAAGCCGTTGCGCGAACAGGGCGAGCACGAGCAGGGTGGTGACGTACGGCGTCATGCCGGTGAGGTCCTCCGGCACGGAGTCGGTGAGGACGTACCAGAGTGCGACGACGACGCCGAGCACGGCGGCGACGAGCGCGGACTGCCGTCCGTGCTGGCGCCACTGCCACAGCGCCAGGCCGATGAGTCCGATCGCCACCAGCAGCAGCAGCCCGTGGACGGAGTCCCCGCCGCCGCGCAGACGCAGCGTGTCGGTGTAGCCGAACAGCCCGGAGCCGGCCAGCAGGCCGCCCGGTCGCCAGTTGCCGAAGATCATGGCGGCGAGACCGATGTAGCCGCGACCTCCGGTCTGGCCGTCGCGGAAGCCGTTCGCGGCCACGAGGGCGAGGAACCCGCCGGCGAGACCGGCGAAGGCGCCGGACGTCGCCACGGCGATGAACTTGTAGCGGATGACGTCGACGCCGAGGGTCTCGGCTGCGGCCGGGTTCTCCCCCACCGAGCGCAGGCGGAGCCCGAACGTCGTGCGCCACAGCACGTACCACGTGAGCACGAACAGGCCGAGACAGATCAGCGTCAGCACCGAGAGGTTGGAGACGAACGAGCGCAGCAGGGCGGCGAGCTCGGAGACGAAGAACCACTGGCGCTGCTCCAGGGACCCGAGCGGGTCGGCGAGCGCGGGGATCGAGATGCTCGGCAGGTCGTCGACACGCGGCGACTGCGTCTGGCCGCCGCCGGGGACGCCGCTGAAGGAGAGCACGGCGAGGTACTGCACGACGCCGAGGGCGATGATGTTGACCGCGACGCCGGAGACGATGTGGTCGACGCCGAAGAGCACCGTGGCGACGGCGTGCAGCAGACCGCCGGCGATGCCGAACCCGATGGCGCCGAGCACGCCCTCCCACGGCCCCCAGAAGTAGCCGAAGTAGCCGGCTCCGAAGGTCCCGAGGATCATCATGCCCTCGAGGCCGATGTTGACGACGCCCGCGCGCTCGGCCCACAGACCCCCGAGCCCGGCCAGTCCGATCGGCATGGCCGCGATCAGGGTGGCCCGCAGGGTGCCGGAGGAGCTGAGGTCACCGGTGCCGGTGACGATGCGCAGCAAGGAGAGCAGCACGAGCAGCAGGGCGAACCCGAGCAGGACGTAGGGCAGGCGCAGCCGTCGCCGCGGAGCCTTGACGGTGGTGGTGCCGGTGACGGCGACGCTCATGGCGACGCCTCCTCTCGTGAGGTCGAGCGCTCGGCCTCGAGGGCGAGCGCCACCTGGCGCTGCTCGAGGCGGACGCCGTAGCGGCGGACGACCTCGTAGGCGATCACGACGGTGAGCACGATCGTGCCCTGCGTGATGCGGACGATGTCCGGGGAGACGTTCTGCAGGATCTGCAGCGGGTTGGACTGCTCGTCGAGGTAGGCGAACAGCAGGGCTCCGAGCGCGATGCCGACCGGGTGGTTGCGCCCGAGCAGCGCGATGGCGATGCCGGCGAAGCCGAGCCCGGACTGGAACGTCGAGCCGTAGTTGAAGGCCTGCCCGAAGAGGATCGGCATGCCCACCAGGCCCGCGACGGCACCCGAGAGCAGCATCGAGACGAAGATCATCCGCTTGGTGTCGATGCCGGAGGCCACGGCTGCGCTCTGGGACAGGCCGGTGGCCCGCAGGTCGAAGCCGAAGCGGGTGCGGTTGATGACCACCCAGTAGGTGATGCCGACCAGGACGGCGACGACGACGAACCCGTAGACCTGGTTCGGCGAGTCCGGGAAGACCGAGAATCCCGGGATCCGGCTGCCTTCGGGGACGTCCTTGGTGGCGGTGATGTTGGACCCGGGGTTGTCGACGGCCGCCTTGCGGAGCAGGTAGGCGACGAGCGCAGTGGCGATGGCGTTGAGCATGATCGTGGAGATCACCTCCGACACGCCTCGCGTGACGCGCAGGATCCCGGCGATGCCCGCCCACACGGCACCGACGGCCATCGCGGCCATGAGCGCCAGGAGGGTGTTGAGGTAGCCGGGCAGGAACGCCTCGCCGGCCACGACCGCGGCGGCGAAGGACGCCACGCGGTACTGGCCGTCGACGCCGATGTTGAACAGGTTCATCCGGAACCCGATCGCGACGGCGACGCCGGAGAGGTAGTAGACCGTGGCGGCGTTGACGATGTTCGTCAGCCCGCGGGCCTGCGGCGGACTGAGGATCTGGCCCCACACGCCGGTGACCGAGTCGCCGGCCGCGAGCAGGACGAGGCTCGTGATGAGGAAGGCGCTGAGCAGGGCCAGGAGCGGTGCCGCGAGGCCGAGCCCGAGACGCTTGAGACGGTTGTCGGTCACGCGGGGGACGCTCCTGGGTCGTCGTCGGCGGCCCCGGTCATGGCCGAGCCGAGCTGCTGCGGGGTCACCGAGGCGGGGTCGAAGGTACCGACGAGCCGACCGCGCAGGATCACCTGGATGGTGTCGGAGAGTCCGATCAGCTCGTCGAGGTCGGCCGAGACGAGCAGGACCGCCAGGCCCTCGCGACGGGCGTTCTTGATGTGGTCCCAGATCGCCGCCTGCGCCCCGACGTCGACGCCTCGGGTCGGGTGGGAGGCGATGAGCAGGCTCGGGTCGCCGCTCATCTCTCGCCCGATGATGAGCTTTTGCTGGTTGCCGCCGGAGAGGGCTCGCGCGAGCACGTCGATGCCCGGGGTGCGCACGTCGTAGTCCCGGACGATCCGCTCGGTGTCGGCGCGGGCTCCGCCGCGGCTCACGAACGGCCCGCGGACGTTCGGCTCGCGGGTCTGGTGCCCCAGGACTCGGTTCTCCCAGAGCGGGGCGTCGAGCAGCAGGCCGTGCCGGTGGCGGTCCTCGGGGATGTAGCCGATGCCGGCCTCGCGTCGACGGCGGGTCGAGAGCCCGGCGAGGTCCTGACCGGAGAGCTCGACCGATCCCGTGGCGCCGGGACGCATGCCCATCACGGCCTCGACGAGCTCGGCCTGGCCGTTGCCCTCGACACCGGCGATGCCGAGGATCTCACCGCGGTGGATGGTGAGGTCGATGTCCGACAGGAGCGGACGTCCGCCGACCGCTGCGGGAAGCGTGAGGTCACGGACCTGCAGCACCGGCACGTCGGTGACCGTGGAGGTCTCGGTCGTGGGGCTCGGGAGCTCGCTGCCGACCATGAGCTCGGCGAGCTGGCGCGACGTCACGCTCTGCGCCGCCACCGTGTCGATGGTGGTACCGCGCCGCACGACGGTGACGGTGTCGGCGACGGACAGGACCTCGTCGAGCTTGTGGCTGATGAAGATGACGGCGAGACCCTCGGACTTGAGCTCACGCAGGTTGTCGAAGAGCTCCTCGACCTCCTGCGGCACGAGCACGGCCGTCGGCTCGTCGAGGATGATGATGCGCGCCCCGCGGTAGAGGACCTTGAGGATCTCGATGCGTTGACGGGCCCCGACGCCGAGGTCCTCCACGAGCGCATCGGGATCGATGTCGAGGCCGTAGGTGGCCGAGATGCGGCGGATCTCCTCGCGCGCGCCGTCGCCGATGCCGTGCAGCTTCTCGGCGCCGAGGACGACGTTCTCCAGCACGGTGAAGTTGTCGGCCAGCATGAAGTGCTGGAAGACCATGCCGACGCCCGCGGCGATCGCGTCCGACGGCGAGGAGAGCGAGACCTGGCGTCCGTCGATCTCGATCGTCCCGGAGTCGGGCTTCTGGACCCCGTAGAGGATCTTCATGAGCGTCGACTTGCCGGCACCGTTCTCCCCCACGATCGCGTGGACGGTGCCGCGGGCGACGTCGATGTCGATGTCGTGGTTGGCGACCACGCCGGGGAAGGTCTTGCCGATGCCGCGCAGCCGGACGACGACGTCGGTGGCGTCCGCGGAGGCGGCCGCTGCGGAGGGGGACGACACGGAGGGGACTCCTGGTGGATCGGGCGGTGCGGGCACGACGACCGCGGCCCGGCCAACGCTACTGCGTCGAGCCGAGCCGCGGCCAGGGGCGATCAGGAGGTCGGGACCTCGATCTCGCCGTCGATGATCTGCTGCTTGTACTCGTCCAGCTGGTCGGCGATGTCGTCGACACGACCACCGGTGGTGGAGTAGCCGACGCCGTCGACCGAGAGGTCGTAGACCGTCGGGCCGGTGGCCGGCTCGCCGTCGTTGACCGTCTCGAGGAAGCTGAAGACGGCGACGTCGATGTTCTTGAGCATCGAGGTCAGGATGACGTCCTGGACCGACTCGTCGGCAGTGAGCGCCTGGTCGGAGTCGACGCCGATGGCGAAGGCGTCGCCGGCGGCGGCGGCCTCGAAGACACCACCACCGGAGCCACCGGCGGCGTGGTAGACGACGTCGGCGCCGTTGTCGATCATGCCCTCGGCGGCGGTGCGACCGGCGGCCGGATCGGCGAACCCGCTGAAGTCCGGCGGCTGCGTCAGGTAGCGGCTCTGGATCTCGATGTCGGGGTTGACGGCCTCGGCCCCGGCGACGAAGCCAGCCTCGAACTTCTGGATCAGCGGGACCTCGACGCCACCGACGAAGCCGATGTTGGCGCTCTCGCTCTTGAGGGCGGCGGCGGCGCCGACCAGGAAGGAGCCCTGCTCCTCGGCGAACAGCAGGTTCGTGATGTTGTCACCCTCGACGCCGTCGTCGACGATGGCGAAGTTGACGTCCGGGTTGGCCGCGGCGACCTTGCCAACGGACTCCGAGTAGGCGAACCCGACGGCGATGACCGGGTTGAAGTCGGCGTCGACGAGCTGCTGGAGGCGGTCCTCACGGGCGGCCTCGGGCTCGCCGTCCTGCGCCTCGGCGGTCTGGATCTCGAAGCCCAGCTCGCACTCGGCGCGGTCGAGGCCGGCGGCGGCGGAGTCGTTGAACGACTGGTCGCCGCGTCCGCCGACGTCGAAGGCCATGCCGACCTTCATGCCGTTGGACTCGACGCAGTCCTCGCCGGACCCGCCGGCGCTGTCGTCATCGTTGTTGGTGTTGGCGCAGCCCGCTGCAGCGAGCACGAGCGCAGCCACGCCGGCTGCGGCACCGGCCTTGGTGAATCGACGCAAAGTTCCTCCTGGTGACGTGGCCGGGGTGCCCGGCACCACCGCACCCTAGCCGCGGGCCGGGGCCACCGGCACCGGCCTGAGCAGATTGGCCGGGCCCGTAATCGGATTGTCACCTGGGAGCCCTTCGGAGCCCGTGGACGGCCCCTGTGGACGCGCCCTGTGGACGGGCACTGCCGCCGGGTCGGTGGCGGTCCTAGCGTGGCGCCATGGATCGCCTGCGTCGCGTGTTCTTCGACCACCGCCGTCTCCTCGCCAGCGTCCTGGTCGCGTTGGCGGTCCTGAGCGCGGTGTCGGCCGTGCGCGCCGACGCTCCCCCGTCCACCGGTCTACTCGTCGCCGCCCGCGACCTGCCCAGCGGGAGCACCCTGGCCGCCGACGACGTCACGGAGGTCCGGGTGGATCCGCGGGCCGTGCCCGACGGGGCGACGACGTCGGCCGACACGCTCCCTGGCTCGCAGGTCGCCGGACCGATGCGTCGGGGCGAGGCGTTCACCGACGCCCGCCTGCTGGGTCCGGGCGTGCTGAGCGGTCGTCCCGCCGGGACCGTGGTGGCGACGGTGCGGGTGGCCGACCCGTTGGAGGTCCAGGCGCTGTCCGTGGGTGACCTGGCGGACGTCGTGGCCGTCACCCGGGCCCGCGACGGTGCCGGCGCACGGGGCGTCGTGGTGGGTGAGGGACTGGAGGTGGTGGCCACGACGACCGACACCGGTGACCCGACGGCTCCCGCGACGGTGCGGGTCCTCACCGACCGCGAGGGCGCCGCCGCTCTCGCTGCGGCGTCGGAGGACGCCCGGCTCAGCGTCGTCGCGACCGCCCCGACCGGGATCGGGCAGCAGTAGGGACCTTCGCGTGACCGCGCCTGCTGTCCCGCACTACGCTCGGCGGGCGGGGCGCGACGGTCGTGCCCGCCGGACCAATCAGAGGGGACACACCATGATCCAAGGCTTCAAGGACTTCCTGCTGCGCGGGAACATCATCGACCTCGCGGTCGCCGTCGTCATCGGGGCCGCGTTCACCGCACTCGTCGGCTCGTTCACGAGCTCGTTCATCGAGCCGATGATCGGTCTGGTCGCCGGCGGGGGCGAGACCGGCGGATCATTCATCGTCAACGGTCAGGAGTTCACGTACGGCGCCTTCATCACGGCCGTCATCACCTTCCTGATCACCGCGGCCGTCGTCTACTTCGTCTTCGTGATGCCGATGAAGACGCTCAACGAGCGCCTGAACCGGGGCCAGGAGCCCGAGCCCGAGGGCGTCTCCGAGGACATCCAGCTGCTGCGCGAGATCCGCGACGCGCTCAACGCTCGGCCCTGAGGCCGAGTCCGCGGTCAGGAACCGTGGTGCGGGGGGACGTCGCGACGCAGCTCGTCGTCGCGGTCCCCCGCCCCGCGGCCGGTCTGCTCGTCCGGTGCTGGCAGGTCGTCGGTCGTCGACGACGGCAGGAGGTCGCCGAGCAGCGCAGCAGCGCGCCGACGACGTTCGCGCTCGGCGACCTCGTCGGACGGCTCAGGCGTCGACGAGGGCACGGTCGAACCAGTCGGGCGTGAGCTTGGGATGGGCCGGGTGCCAGCCGGTCCGGTCGCCGAACCGCTGCGAGGAGACCCGCTGCGAGCGCGTGAGCATCTCCAGGCGTCGCCCCCCGAGGCGATGGGTGAGCGGACTGTGGAACCTCGGGCCGCGACGCTCTCCCGCCAGCGCGTGCTGCTCGGCGAGATCGTGGCGGCGGGTCGGCTCGGCGCCGACGTTGTAGGTGCCGGGCGGGGCCGTGACGGCTGCGACGACCGCGGCGGCGGCGTCCTCGAGGTGGATCAGGTGGATCCACGACTGCGGGTCGCCGAACCCGGTCGGTCGCCCCGATCGTGCGCGCCGCACCATCCACGCGGTGTGCTGGGTGGGGCCGACGACCCGACCGAGCCTCAGCACGACGTGCTCGCCGCCGTCGCGCCCGAACTGCTCGGCGTTGGCCTCGGCGATCACGAACGGCTCGGTGGCCTGCGTGAGGTCGATCGTCGTGAACTCGTCGATCCGGTCGTCACCGGAGTCGACGTAGAGCACGCTGCTGCTGCACTGGACGAAGCGTGGGACGCCGGCCCGCCGGGCTGCGTCCACGAGACGGTGCGATCCCTCGGCGAGGTGGCGGTCGTGGCGACGCCACGCGCCGGGGGCCAGCGCTGCATGGCCCACTGGCTGGGGCGGCGCGAGGGACACGACGACATCGCATCCGGACATGCTCTGGTCTCGGGGGTCGGCGACCTCGTGGCCGGCCGAGCGGAGAGCGGCGGCGGCCGGTGGGCCGAGCGTTCCGCGGTCTCCGATCAGGAAAACCTTCACGTCATCACTCCGTGTCGTCCTCGCCCGCGCCCTGGGGGTGACGGGCACGGACGGACCGAGTCTACCGTTGCGCGTGCAGCTCCCTGACCAGTGGCACGACGTCGGCGATCGAGTCGACGACCCGCGTCGGACGGTACGGGAACCGGTCGACGCGTTCGGCCGCGGTCGAGCCGGTGAGCACCAGGACGGTCCTCAGGCCGGCCTCGAGCCCGGAGAGGACGTCGGTGTCCATGCGGTCGCCGACCATCACGGTGCTCTCGGAGTGCGCCTCGATCTCGTTGAGGGCGCTGCGCATCATGAGCGGGTTGGGCTTGCCGACGAAGTACGGCTCGACACCGGTGGCCTTGGTGATCAGTGCGGCGACCGAGCCGGTCGCCGGCAGGGAGCCGGTGGGCGACGGCCCGGTCGGGTCGGGGTTGGTCGCGATGAAGCGTGAGCCCCGCTCGATCAGCTGGATGGCGCGGGTGATGGCCTCGAAGGAGTAGGTGCGCGTCTCCCCCAGGACGACGTACTCCGGGTCACGGGTGGTCATGACGTAGCCGACGTCGTGCAGCGCGGTCGTCAGCCCTGCCTCGCCGATCACGTAGGCCGAGCTCTCGGGACGCTGCTCGGCGAGGAACTGCGCCGTGGCGAGGGCCGACGTCCAGATGGCGCCCTCGGGCAGGTCGATGCCCGCGGCACCGAGGCGCGCACGCAGGTCGCGCGGCGTGTAGATGGAGTTGTTCGTGAGCACCTGGAACGGCAAGTCGAGCTCGCGCAGCGTCGCGATGAACTCCGCGGCCCCGGGGATGGCGCGCTCCTCGTGGACGAGGACCCCGTCCATGTCGGTGAGCCACGCGTCGACCCGCTTGGTTCCACTCACGTTGAGACCACCCTCTCGTACCGGACCCGTCGGTCCGATCCTACGGCGCCAGGTCGGTCGGCTCGCCGGTGCGCGGTGTCGTCGCTGGTGGCGTCCTGCGGCCGATGCGTGCCGCGCCGGGGTCGATCTCCCGCACGACGTGGTCGACGAGGATCGCATCGTCCTCGGTCTCGCACCGCACGACGATCCGGGGGCCGGCGGCGTCCTCGATCCCGAGGGCGTGCACCCCGAGCATCGCCGCGGTGCGGAAGTCGTCGAGGACCGCCTGCTGCTGCCGGTCCCCGCTGAGGCGGTACGTGAACGAGCGCGCGACAGCACCGGGCGGGCGGTCGTCACTGGCGCTCATGGGCATCCTCCGGGGGAACTGGCCCCGACGCTACGCCGCTCGCGTGTCGTGCGCACGCCTTCGAGGTCACTGCTTGGTGACGACGCGCCGACGACCACTACGCTGGGGCCGTCGCCCCCGTAGCTCAGGGGATAGAGCAACGGTTTCCTAAACCGCAGGTCGCAGGTTCGAATCCTGCCGGGGGCACCGTGTGATGTCTCAGGACATCGCGGACAGCCGGACCCACGAAAGTGGGTCCGGCTGTCGTCATTTCTGGGGTTGGTAGTCGGGGTCGATGGTGAGCTCTCGAAGGAGTTCTCCGGTGGTGGCGTTGACGATGCGGACTTGAAGGTCCGCGACGAGCAGGATGACGTGGGTTCGGGCGTGGGTTCGGCCGATGCCGATGTGGTGCAGGCGGCCGGCGATGCGCAGGGTGACGACGCCGCTGGTGTCGATGCGGTCGTGGCGGATGCGGGTGTGGGTCTGGGCGTCGCGGGTGGTGCCGGGCAAGGCTTTGGGCAGGGTGTCGTAGCGGGCTGCCGGGGTGGAGCGGTGCGGCAGGGAGCGGTGGGGCCGGTGGTGGTTGTAGTGCTCGACGAAGTGATCGAGCAGCCTCTGCAGGTCGGCGATCGCGACAGGCTGGACGGGTTGGGCGCGAAGCCATTTCTTGAGGGTCTGCTGGAAGCGTTCGACCTTGCCCTGGGTGGTGGGGTGGTTGGCGCGGCCGTTCTTCTGGATCACGTGCAGGCGACGCAACCCGGACTCGAATCCGTTGCGTCCGCCCCGTCCACCAGAGAAGCGGGTGGTGTAGACCATGCCGTTGTCGGTGAGGGTCGAGGCTGGGATACCAGCCTCGGCGACGGCTCGGCGGAACTGCTCGACCACGATCAGGCCGGTGACGCGTGGGTGGGCGGCGACTCTGATGGCCTTGCGAGTGCAGTCATCGAGCCAGGTCAAGATCTCGACGTCGGTGCCGCCGGTGAGGCGGTAGTGGGTGAAGTCGGACTGCCAGGTCTCGTTCGGCAGGGACGCCTCGAATCGATGCAGAGCCGACTTCGGCTTCTTCTTCGGTTCGGGAGTCACCAGCCCTTGACGGTGCAGGATCCGCGCCACCGTGGCGCGTGAGACCTGGACGTCATGGTGGTGCTCCAAGTGCCAGACGATGGTCTCTGGCCCGGCGTCCAATCCCTGCTGGGACAGTCGTGCGCGGAGCTCGACGATCAGCGCGACGACCTCAGCAGGCGTCGCCCTCGGAGAGGTCCTTGGACGCCGGGAGCGCGGCTCGAGAGCCGACTCGCCCTCCTCGCGGTGACGAGCAAGCTCATAGACCCACGAACGCGACACGCCATAGGTCTTCGCGACCTCGGCCGGCGTGCGGCCCTCCAGGACGACAGCGGTGATCACCAGACGGGCTTTGGTCACTCACGGAGCATCGACAGACTGTCCGGGATGACGTGAGACATCTGTCCGGTATGTCTTGAACCAGCACACTGCCGGGGGCACGCGTGACGAAGAATCGAATCGGGGCCCTCGTCGCCGTCGTCAGCGTTGAAGACTGGACGACGCCAATGAGCACGTCCACTTCCTCGCCGTCCACGAGGTCAACGTGCTGGCCGAGGCTGTCCAGACCGCTGGACTCGCTGCGGACAAGCGCAAGGGCATCCGAACCGGACGACCTCAAGGCCGAAGGCGACGCCGTCATGATCCGCTTCATGGCCTGGACTGGACTTCGCCGAGGTGAGATTGCCGGGCTCCGTGTCCGCCACCTCAACCCGCTACGCAACACCGTACGAGTCGACGAGACAGTAGTCCGGAGCAAGAACGCCGGGTCGGTCGTTGAGACGCCGAAGACCTCCCGCAGCCGCCGCACCGTGCCGGTGCCGCCCACGCTGATGCGGCAGGTCCTGGACTTCACACAGCGAGGGGCAGTGAGCCTGACGACTACGTGTGGGGTCGCGGCTCGCAGCCGCGCGACATGGCGAGCTTCTACCGTCGGCGCTTCACGCCAGCGGCTCGCGCCGTGGGGCTCGCACCCATGCGCGTTCACGACCTGCGACACACCTACGCCAGCCTCATGTCTCACCAGGGGCATCGAATGGTTGAGATCTCTCGCTGGATGGGCCATGCCAACGTGGCGTTCACGGCTCAGACCTACACGCACCTGTTCGAGGACGCGGAGAACGAGGCCGAACGCAGCGCTCGCCTCGACGCGGCGTTTCGGGGTACGCAATAACGTCACCTTCCGCTACTAGGCTCGGATGACGAGCAAAGGAGTGGCGTGGCGAGATTCTCCGAACGGATGGGGCACCGTCCGGTCCGCGAAGTAATTCAACGACAAGCCGTTGATGATGCAACCCGGAATCGCCTGTGGGATGTGGTCTGGTCATGCCTCCCGCGAGAGACCGTCTCCGTCAACGACAAAGCATACGACAGGCTCTACTACGCCATCTGGATCGGCTTCTTCGAGTTGCCAGCAGACGCAATGCCGAACTACAGCGATAAAATCCACGCTCGGCTGCGAAATCGATTCTTCGCTGGCGACTGGCATGAGATGTACGACATCCTCGAGTACACCATTCAGCACTCAGGTCGGAATAGGCACAGAGCTACCAAGTTCGCTAATGAGGTACTGGAGGATTACCTCTGCGCTTACCGCTTCGTGAGCGGTGAACTAGTCGAGGTCACAGACCAGCAGGCGATAGACGCGATCGAGGACGCGTTGGCGCATCCGTTGTCCGGAGTCCGCACTCACCTACGAAGGTCGATCAACTTGTTGGCTGACAGAGCCAATCCTGACGCCGCCAACTCGGTGAAGGAGGCCGTGTCTGCTGTCGAGGCGCTGTGCATCGCGCTCGTCGGGCAGAAGGCAACGCTGGGCGACGCTTTGAAGAAACTCGAAGCCGCCGATATATTGCTCCACCCCGCCGTGAAGAAGGCGTGGCTGGCTCTCTACGGCTGGACCAGTGACGCGCATGGAATTCGTCACGCGATGCAGGACGAGTCCGAGGTCCCCATTGAGGACGCCGTCTACATGCTGGTGTCGTGCTCTGCTTTCGTCACGCTCCTGACGGAGAAGGCGCGAAAGGCAGGCATTGAACTGACCGCGATCCCGTAGACGCGTGGCGCGACACCTCTCCGGAGCGCAACGAATGTGTCGGATCACGAGCGCACAATGTAGAGATGAAGAATGAGCGCATCCGGGTAGTTGACCTTGCCAAGGAACTACATGTTAGTCCGCGTCTATTGGTCCAGACCGCGCACAAGCTCAACATCAACGTCCTACGCGGCACCGCGCTGTTGCACTCCGGCCAGGTCCACCAATTGCGCCAGTACTACAAGAACATGCGAGCGACGCACGCTCCTCACTCCACGCCTTCGATCGCATCGCCTCCGTCCCCGCGGCGACGACATGATGAACTCCGACCTTCAATGTGCGTGTGCTGCGAGTACATGTTTATGCGTCGGCCAGAGGGGGAGTCTCGTGAACTCTGCAAGGACTGCCGGGCACACTTCAAGCGCGATGGCGAGCCGCAGTGGCAGACGGTCGTGCGCCTGGAGGACCATGTGAAGAAGTCCCGCGAGATGGTGAACTCGTATCGCGAGGCGGCCAACAGTGCTTCGAAAGAGCGAGACCTCGCCTACGAGAAGCGCAACAAGTGGATGGCCGCACTTGTCGAGATCGTTGTGGCGCACGGACCCGACGAGGAGGGGCCTGGGTGCTCCTGCGGGTCGACGGAGTTTCCGTGCCTCACCCGCCGACACCTGGCCCAGGTCAACAGGGGGATTTTCAACCGGTGCGAGGAACTGGAGGGCATGAACGAGGACGAGTTCAACAAAGTTCTCTACGGCATCGACTATTCGCACTTCACGGACTGGGACGACGGCGTCGCGTAGCCGCTCGCACTACGCAACCGAAGGTCGATGCGCCCCTGGCCTGCGTGTTTACTCGCCCACGAGGTCGAGAGACCACGGCGCGACCACACCTGGCCCAGCCACTGCCATTGCCCCCACGCGGTGCTCACCCGACAGGGCCCAGAAATCGGCCTAGAACCGCTGATTACGGGTGCCCTCGGCGCCGGGGCCGAGGGTGCGTTCTTCGTCGGCGTACGGGCAAGGGCCGGATTCAGAAGTCTTCAGGCTGGATGTTGAGTTCAGCGCGAAGCCGCTGCGACTCCTCTGACGGCAACCAAATGACGTCGTATGGACCCGTCTCCGTGGTCGATTGCTGCCAGTCGAAGTGGCCGTCCAGCATCTCGCGCACGTACGTCCAAGGCGGGTAGTCCTCGATCTTGTTGTGGCGGGTGCCGTCGTTGAACACGACAACGAGCCAGACCCACCACTGCTTCTGACGAGAGAACGGGGTCATGAACGTGCTGAGACTTGTCGCGACATATCCGGCGTGCTCACCATCGCGGTACAGCGCAACCATGCCCTCGCGGAACCGCTCGATGTCCGGATCCGGCTCCGGTTCCCTTAGCCACTTGCCCACGTCTAGATCCTTCCACGTCGGTTACGTCAATCGACCGGGCCAGCCGCGAAGGCCAACCCGGTCGTTGAATGTCAGTAACTTCGCTCAGGCGGCGTCCTCGCCCACGACCGAAAGGACGGCCTTCGTCTCGCCGGGGGTGTAGCGGTCGGCGGAGTCGCCTTTTTCGATCTGCTGGGCCACGAGCAGGTTCGTGATCATGCGGCGGACGGTGGCGATGGAGAGATTGAGGTCGGTAGCGATAGCGCCAACGGTTTCGCCCTTGGCGCGGCGCGCAGCCACGGCCTCGGCCTGCGTGCGCTGGTCGCTACCCGGCGCGAGGTACGGCAGGCTGCGGAGCGTGCCGTTCTTGCGCTGACGCAACAGGCGCACGGCTCCGGTGGCTGCGGCGTCCTTGAGGGTCTTGGGTGCGGCGGTGTCGGACTTCTTGGTGGCGGTCTTCGCGGCCATGGTGTGCCTCCCGGCGTTGGGCCGACGCTCTCGTGCCCGTCGTTGGGAGCACCCCGCAGAAGGTCGTGAGAGAAGTTCAGACCTTTTCTCGTGGGCTCGGTGGGATCATCGAACCGTGCCTCGTCGACCTGACTTCTCGCGCACTCCGCACGATGCGAGCCTGGATGATCTCCGCAAGGCCATGGCGGAGATCGTGCTGGAGGACCGTGTCCATGGCTATCTCGCGACTCGGGTTGAATCCGTGGCCGAAGGCGTGAGCGGTCGTCTCTGGTGGACAAAGTGGAGTGAGCCGCGGGAAGTCATTGAGTGGTTGATGATGCGCACCGATGAGACCTCACCGCTACCGGAATATGTCGATGGGCTCGACTTAACTGGCGATGCGGTTGAAGAGCTTCGCGGTGGCACCCTCACCTACATCGATCACTCGGATCCAGATCAGGATCGGCCTGTCACCTACTCTCTGCGCTGGCTCAACGCTGACGACGTCGACGTCCTGTGGGACAAGCTGGGTTTCGGCAGCAGGACCCTGCCCTAACCTTCCCTACGCCCCACGTGTGCGCGAGGCGTCTGGCGCGGTTGTCTCACCTGAGTGGATGAGTTGGGGCGGGCAGCGCTCGACCCCCGACTGACTCATGGTCCGGGGTCATGGCGTGTTCAGGGCAGGAGGTTGCCGTGTTCGCGGTTGAAGCGGCTGATCTCGCTGGTGGAGAACAGGCCGTTGGACTGCTGGGTCAGGAGGCCGTCAAGGACCCACTGGCGGATCTGCGCGGCGGGGGTGTGCCACATCTTCTCCAGGTTCGAATCCTGCCGGGGGCACACGGTGACGCCGGCGTGTCTCCGGCCGTGCCGGACCGCGGCACCCACGCAGGAGGTGCGACCGGCCCAGGGTCGTCCTTCACCTGCTCCCGGTGCGGATGCGGGCCGGCTCGGGTGGGAGCGGACGCGCCGACGCTCGCGTCAGTCCAGCCCGAAGAAGTCGGCCATCTCCTGCGACGCCGAGATGGTCCCCGTGGTGCCACCGAGGAACGGCAGCGGTTCGGCGCCGGGCCAGGTGTGACCGCCACCGTCGACGTAGTAGGCCACCAGGTCGGCGTCGCAGTCCTGCCAGACACGTCGCTCGACATCGGCGCCCACGCCCGCGACGGTCGGCTCCGGCGCGCAGGAGTTGTGCCGCGCCCAGCCGGCCATGCTCGTCTCGACCGGCTCCGTCGGCTCGATCGGTGTCGGACCGCCACCGAAGGGCACCACCTCGTCGGCGGTTCCGTGAAAGTACGCGATCGGTGCGGGTGGAGCGTCGACGCAGCTGCTGTCGTAGAAGGCGGCCGCCACGCCCGCGTAGCCACGCAGCGGGAAGTCGCCCGAGCAGGCCATCGCCAGCACCAGGGCCGAGCCGTTCGACAGGCCAGTCGCGAACTGCCGGTCGGCATCGACGCAGTCCTGCTCACCGACGGCCGTCATCAGCTCCCGCAGGCCGGCCAGGTCGGACCCTTCCTGGGCCGTCGTCGAGCGGTAGTCCCAGCTGTTGCCCTGCCCTGTCGCCTGCGGAGCGACCACGAGGAAGCCACGCTCGTCGGCGACCTCGGCGAGTCCCGTGTAGGCGAGCGTCGTGTCGGCCTGCCCACCGAGGCCGTGGAACAGGTACACGACGGGGAGCGCCGTGCTGCCGTCCCAGCCGCTCGGGCCCCGGACGAGGTAGGGCCGGTCCCCCGCCGCCGTCGAGAGTGTTCGGACCTCGGTGCCGGTGCAGAACGATGCCGCCGCAGGGGCGTCGCCTCCCGACGCCCGCTCGGCCGGCTCGGAACCGTCCTCGTCGCCCGAGGTGCAGGCCGTCAGCACCACCACGACGGACACCAGGACGGAGACGACGCGCAGCATGGCGCCAGTGTGACGGAACCACCCTGGCCGAGACCCGCGGAGCATCGCCTGCCGAGTGGCGACTGCCCCGTCCCGACCCTACGGTCGGGCCATGGTCCGCCTGCGTCGTGTCTCCCCCTCCATGGCCGGCTGGAAGCGGCTCAAGCACGGCCGCGGGTTCCGCTACGTCGGTACCGACGGCGCCGCGCTCGAACCGGTCGACGTGGCCCGGTGCAAGGAGCTCGTCATCCCGCCGGCCTGGACGAACGTCTGGATCTGTCCGGTGCCGAACGGGCACCTCCAGGCGGTCGGGACCGATGCCGCCGGACGCAAGCAGTACCTCTACCACCCGGCGTGGCGCGAACGACGCGACGCCGAGAAGTTCGTGCACATGGAGCAGTTCGCGACCGCTCTGCTGCGTCGCCGCAAGGCCGTCCGCGACCGGATCGGCGACGAGCCCGACCTCGAGACGGTCTGCGCCGCCACCTTCGGCCTCCTCGACCTCGGGATGTTCCGGATCGGCTCGGGCCGCTACACCGAGGAGAACGGCAGCTACGGACTCACGACGCTGCACACCGAGCACGTCGAGCGCACCGAGAACGGCATCGCCTTCTGCTACACGGCGAAGTCGGGCCAGCAGGTGGAGGTGACGGTCCGCGACGAGCTGCTCGTCGGCGTCCTCGATCGCCTGCGTCGGCGCCGTTCGGGTGGGCCGGAGCTGCTCGCCTGGCGCGAGGGCGGCACGTGGCACGACCTCGACGCCTCCCACGTGAACGACTACGTCAAGGCGACGCTCGGCGAGGAGTTCTCGGCCAAGGACTTCCGCACGTGGCGGGGCACCGTCATCGCCGCGGCCGAGCTCTCCGTCGCGGACGGCTCGACCAAGACCTCCCGCAAGCGGTCCGTCTCGGCGGCGATGAGGACCGTCGGCGAGCACCTAGGCAACACCCCGGCGGTCGCCCGGTCCTCCTACGTCGACCCGCGCGTCGTCGACCTGTTCGAGGACGGCATCGCCGTCACCTCCGGACATCGGGCGATCGCCCCGGGCGAGCCGGTCCCGAGGACGTTGGAGAAGCAGGTGCTCGAGCTGCTCGGCAAGGCCTGAACCTTCCGTCCGGCGGCGTCGGGCGGGCTCAGTCGCGCGGGCCGTGGGTCTGCAGCAGCAGCACCGGTCCCTCGAGACCGGCGGACCGGTCGGACACCGCGGCCAGCGCCTTGGCAGTGTAGACCGGCTCCAGCTCGAGTCCCTCGCGCTCGAGCGCGGCCACCCGGGCCGCCTCGCCCTCGGGCGTCGGCGCCCCGTAGGTGGCGCCGAGCCAGTCACTTCTCGCATCGAGGTCGCTGGGGCCGAAGGTCGTGGGGACGTCGGCTCCTCGCGACCGCAGCAGCTCGGCGGTGGAACGGGCCAGCGCGGAGATGCTGACCGCGTCGAGCGGCAGCGCGTCGTTGACCACGACGCCGAGGACCCGCGACCGCAGACCCGCCAGGCGCAGGCCGAGGAGCAGGCCCGCGGTCGTGCCACCAGAACCCACGGCCGTGACGACGGTGGCGGGCTCCGGGAGCTCGCCGGTCCGCACCTGGTCGGCGATCTCGAGCGCCGTCTCCACGTAGCCGAGCGTGCCGACCGGGGACGAGCCCCCGGCAGGCAGGTAGTACGGCAGCCGACCACGACGGCTGTAGCGGGCCAGCAGGTACGGCGCCGCGAGCTTGAGCCGTCGCACGCTCGGGTAGCGATGGACGTGGGCGCCCGAGGCGTCGATGCGGCGGGTCTGGTCGCGGACGTGGTCGTCGACCGGCTGGTGGACGAGTCCGAGGACCGTGCGCAGCCCGTGCTCGCGCCCGTGGAGGGCAGCCGCGAGCCCCCAATGCGTGCCGATGCCCCCGACCGTGAAGAGCGTGTCACGACGGCGTCGGTGGGCCTCGGCGACGATCCACTCCAGCTTGCGGACCTTGTTGCCTCCCCACAACCGGTCGCCGTAGGTGCCCTCGTCCTTCAGCCACGTCTCGACCGGCAGGTCGAGGGCGTCGAGCCGGCGCACGGGGGTGGGCCCCGTGCCGAGCCGGACCGACGGGAGGTCGGCCGTGGGGAACCGTCGGGCGAGGAAGGTCTCAGGCAAGGGTCTGCTCATCGGTCGACGGGGTGTCGTCGAGACCGCGGTCGTCCAGCCCGGGTGCGTGCGGGTCGCCGCGCCAGCGCTTGATGCTGTAGACGATGAGTCCCCAGGCCACCAGTGCCGACGTGATGAGGCCCAGACCGGTGACCCACCCCTGGGCCGGCAGCTCGGGGCCGAAGCCGACCCCGAGGACCTCGAACTCGGGGATGGTCGGGCCGACCCACCAGACGACGCCGAGGGCGAACAACCAGGCACCGCCCAGCACGCTGACGGTGATCCGTGGGATCGTCTGCACGCCGTAGACCGCTGCCTCGATCGCTCGGGCCTTGAGCGGGTCGAGCAGGCGTCGGGCCCAGGCGTAGTGACGCGCCAGGAGGGCCACGCCGGAGACGAGGATCAACGTGCCGGGTCCGGGCAGGGGCATCAGGACGATGCCAACGACCACGAGGGTCCAGCCGAGCACCTCACTGCCCGTGCGCGAGAACCACATCCGGAGTCGGGCCCACAGGCTCATGGGCACAGCATGCCAAAGAAGACCCACCCGCGCGGACCATGGTGACGAACTCGCCGAGAGGGACGCCGCGTGGTGTCGCCTCCCCCGTGTCGAGAGGATGACCCCATGATCAAGGCCGACGCCGTCCTGTCCCTCGCCGAGGAGACCCTCGGCATGACCCTGCCGGTCCGTCTGCGCCTGTGGGACGGCAGCGAGGCCGGTCCGCACGACGCTCCGGTGCTGGTGCTGCGCTCCAAGCGCGCCGTGCGCCACGTCCTGTGGCAGCCCGGCGAGCTCGGCGTGGCCCGCGCGTACGTGCAGGGGGACCTCGACGTCGAGGGTGACCTCGCCGACGGCCTGCGACGCGTCTGGGCGGCGGTGCGCGAGGCTCGAGCGGCCGACGAGACCGCCGGTCGCCCCCGCGTCCGCCCGAGCACCGTCGCCAAGGGCGTCGCTCTCGCCCTCAGGCTCGGCGTCGTCGGCAAGCGGCCCGCGATCCCCGCCGCCGAGTCGCACCTGACCGGGGACCTGCACAGCCGCGAGCGGGACCGGGCGGCCATCAGCCACCACTACGACCTGTCCAACGACTTCTACGAGCTCATCCTCGACGAGACGATGGCCTACTCCAGCGGGTTCCACACGAGTCCCGAGCAGAGCCTGCACGAGGCCCAGCTGGCCAAGCTCGACCTCATCTGCCGCAAGCTCGACCTGCGACCCGGCATGCGCATGGTCGACATCGGCTCGGGCTGGGGCTCGCTCACGCTGCACGCGGCGGAGCACTACGGCGTGCACGTCACCGGCGTGACCCTCTCCAGCGAGCAGCGCGACTTCGTGCTCAAGCGTGCGGCCGAGCGCGGTCTGTCCGAGCGGGTCGACGTCAGCCTGCGGCACTTCCGCGACCTGTCGGAAGCAGGCGTGCAGGACGGCCGTATCGACGCCATCGCGTCGGTCGAGATGGGCGAGCACGTCGGCGATGCGGAGTACGAGGTGTTCACCGCGGCCATCCACCGCTACCTGCGACCGGGCGGGCGCGTGCTCATCCAGCAGATGTCGCGCAGCAATGACAAGCCCGGTGACTCCCCCGGCGGCGGCCCGTTCATCGAGACGTACATCGCTCCGGACATGCACATGAAGCCGCTCGCCAAGACGATCGGTCTGATCAACCGGGCCGGCCTGGAGATCCGCGACGTGCAGGCGATGCGGGAGCACTACCCGCAGACGGTCGCCGCGTGGGCCGCTCGCCTCGAGGCGAGCTGGGGCAGCGCGGTGGCGCTGGTCGGTGAGGAGATGGCCCGCGTGTGGCGCCTGTACCTCGCCGGCGGATCCCTCGCGTTCGAGGAGAACCGCATGGGCGTCGACCAGATCCTCGCCGTCAAGCCCAGCACCTCCGGGGAGAGCGGGATGCCACGTTCGCCCCTAGCCTGGCTCTCATGATCGACAACGACGGTACCCAGACGCTGCTGACGCTCGGCATCGGTCTCGTCGCCGTCGTCGTCTTCATGGGCGTGTGCCTGGCCCTGGCCATCCGCGCCGAGAAGCTCACCGTCGTCGACACGGCCTGGCCGCTCGGGTTCGTCACGATCGCCGTCGTCTCCGTGTTCGTGGCCGACCGCGGCGCCGGGGGCTACGCCTGGCCGTCGGGGCTGCTCCTGCTGCTCACGACGGTCTGGGGCGTGCGGCTCGCCGTCCATCTGCACCTGCGCAACCGCGGCAAGCCCGAGGACCCGCGCTACCAGCAGATGGCCGACGCCGACGGGCGCTCGTTCGCCCAGGTGGCGGTTCGTCGGGTGTTCCTGCCGCAGGGCATCGCCATGTACCTCGTCGCCACGCCGATCATGGTCGGCGTCAACAACGAGGGGCACTACACCTGGCTCGCGTGGGTCGGCGTCCTCGTCTGGCTGGTCGGGTTCGTCTTCGAGTCCGTCGGCGACTGGCAGCTCAAGGAGTTCAAGAAGCGACCGGACACCGACGGCAAGATCATGGACCAGGGTCTGTGGCGCTACACCCGTCACCCGAACTACTTCGGCGACGCCTGCGTGTGGACCGGCATCTGGCTCGTCGCCGCCTCGTCGCTGCCCGGACTGCTGACCGTCGTCAGCCCCGTCGCGATGACCATCTTCCTGACCAAGGTGACGGGGGCGTCGCTCAACGAGAAGGGCATGCGCGAGAGCAAGCCCGGCTACGACGACTACGTGCGGCGCACCAGCGGCTTCATCCCCCTGCCCCCGAAGACGGGCTGACGTGGCTCGCGTCCTCGTCACCGGCGCCACGGGCTTCGTCGGCGGTCACCTGGTGCAGCGCCTGCTCGACTCGACCGATCACGACGTCCGCGTGCTGGTGCGCGACCCGTCCCGGCTCCCCGACGAGGGCTGGACGGAGGAGGTCGACGTGGCCACCGGCGACGTCGGTGACGCCGACGCGCTGCGCAGCGCGCTCGACGACGTCGACGTCGCCTACTACCTCGTGCACGCCATGAGCGACGGCGACGACTTCGCCGAGGTCGACCGACGTCTCGCCAGCACCTTCGCGCGCGCGTGCGAGGAGGCCGACGTCTCGCGCATCGTCTACCTCGGTGGTCTCGTGCCGGACGAGGGTGAGATCACCGAGCACCTCGCCTCCCGGGCCGAGGTCGGCCGGATCTTCCTCGACAGCGCCGTGCCGGCCGTCGAGCTGCGAGCCGGCATGGTGGTGGGTCGCGGTTCGGCGTCGTTCGACCTGCTGGAGACCGCCGTGCGCTGGCTACCGGTCGTCGTCGGACCGTCCTGGCTGAACCGGTCGATGCAACCCATCGCGCTGGCGGACCTGCTGCACTACCTGGCTGCTGCGGCCGACCTGCCGTCGGGCGTCAACCGGTCCCTGGACGTCGGCGGGCCGGACGTCGTGCGGTACCGCGACCTGCTGGCCGCGCACGCCCGCGCCGGGGGCCGCCGGGCGCCCACCACGGTGACGTTCCCGGTCCTGATGCCACACACGCTGAGCTTCCTGGTCGGCCAGGTGGCCCCCGGGCCGAGCTCGCTCACCGCTGCACTGGTGCACAGCCTGTCGGTGGACATGGTGTGCCGCGACGACGACGCGGCCACGCTGCTCGGGGTGCCGCCGGACGGCCTCACATCGCTCGAGGACGCCCTGAGGGCCGGCTGAACGTCGCCTCCCGGGGGGCCGGTGGCCTCAGGAGGTGACGAAGATGTGCTGGGCCGCGTCGGCGTCGATCTCGGCCGTCTCGCCCTGGCGGGCGACGACGACGCCGTCGTGGCCGGCGGAGACGAGCACGTCGTTGCCGGGCAGGGCCCCGACGCGACGCAGGACCGACATGACCTCGGTGTCCTTCTGCAGCTCCTCGGCGATGCGTCGCACGATCCGACGGTGCGGCTCGGTGCTCGCCTTGGCGGCGACGGTCAACGGCTGCAGGCCCAGGAGGAACTCGGCCGGGTCCTCGGCCTCCAGCGAGCCGTCCTCGAGCTCGGCGAGGCCCGGGATCGGGTTCCCGTACGGCGACTCCGTGGGATGCTCGAGCAGGGTCATGAGGCGCTTCTCGACCTGCTCGGACATGACGTGCTCCCAGCGGCACGCCTCCTCGTGCACGAACTCGATCTCCAGTCCGATGATGTCGGTCAGCAGGCGCTCGGCGAGACGGTGCTTGCGCATGACGCGCGTGGCGAGCTGACGACCCTTCTCGGACAGCTCCAGGTGGCGGTCGCCCTCGACCGTGAGCAGACCGTCGCGCTCCATGCGGGCGACCGTCTGGCTGACCGTGGGTCCGCTCTGGTGCAGGCGCTCGGCGATGCGCGCACGGAGGGGGACGATGCCCTCCTCCTCGAGCTCGTAGACGGTGCGCAGGTACATCTCGGTGGTGTCGATGAGGTCGCTCACCCTCTCATTGTTCCATGGCGTGCGGCACGCCGTTCCGCCGCGCAGGATGGAGGCCATGGCCACGTCCGTGCTCTGCTTCCGCAACGACTTCCGCCTGCTCGACAACCCGGCCTTGAGGGCCGCCGTCGACGCCGGACCCGACGGCGTCGTGCCGATGTTCGTGCTCGACGAGCACTACTGGGGTCCCGGTGGCCGCACCCGGCTGGCCTACCTCATGCGCGCGCTAGCTCATCTCGACGAGCGCATCGGCCTGACCATCGTCAAGGGCAAGCCGTGGGAGGTGATCCCCCGGGTCGCCCGGTCCGTCGGTGCCACGTCGGTGCACGTCGCCGCCGACTACACCCCGTACGAGGCCGAGCGCGACCAGCGGATCGAGCGGGCCCTCGCCGAGGACGACGTCGAGCTCGTGCGCACCGGTTCGGCCTACGCCGTCGCTCCGGGACGCATCACCAAGGCCGACGGGAGTCCGTACCGCGTGTTCACGCCGTTCTACCGGGCCTGGCTCGAGCACGGCTGGCGCGACCCGGCGCCCGGTGCCCGGGACGTCCCGTGGATCCGGGCCGACGTCGAGACCACCGCGCTGCCGGAGGTGGACCCGCCCGAGGGCCTCGAGCTGCCGCCCGTCGGCGAGGAGGCAGCTCGCCGTCGCTGGCGCGAGTGGCTCGATCACGTCGACGAGTACGACGACGTCCGCGACCTGCCCGGCGAGGACCTCACATCGAGGATGTCGGTGCACCTCAAGTGGGGACACGTCCACCCGCGCACCCTCCTGGCCGACCTGGCGGAGCGCTCGTCGAAGGGAGCCGAGGCGTACGGACGCGAGCTGGCGTTCCGCGAGTTCTACGCCGACGTCGTGCACCACCGGCCCGACACCATCGAGGGCTACTACGACAAGCGGTTCGAGCGGATGGAGTACGACCACCCGGGTGGCGACCTCCAGCTGTGGAAGGACGGTCGCACCGGGTTCCCGATCGTCGACGCCGGCATGCGTCAGCTGGCAGCGACCGGATGGATGCACAACCGGGTGCGCATGATCGTCGCGAGCTTCCTCGTCAAGGACCTGCACCTGGAGTGGACCGTCGGCGCCAAGCACTTCATGGACCTCCTCGTCGACGGCGATCCCTGCTCGAACCAGCACGGGTGGCAGTGGGTGGCCGGCTGTGGCACCGACGCCGCCCCCTACTTCCGGATCTTCAACCCCGTCACGCAGGGCAAGAAGTTCGACCCGGACGGCCGCTACGTGCGCCGTTGGGTGCCTGAGCTGCGCGGGGTCGAGGGCAAGGCCGTCCACGAGCCGTGGACGCTCTCCCGTCCCCCCGAGGAGTATCCGGCCCCCATGCTCGACCACGCCGCCGAGCGCAAGGAGTCCTTGCGCCGCTACGAGGCACTGCGGTCCTGAGGGACGAACCACGAGCGGCTAGGTTGGCCCGATGGTGACGATCCCGGCGCAGTTCAACGGTCCGGCGACGTCGGGCAACGGCGGCTACGCGGCGGGACTGCTCGCCGAGGTGCACGGTGGCGACGTCGTCACGAGCACCCTGCGGCTGCCGCCCCCGCTCGACGTCCCGCTGACGTGGGAGCGCCACGGTGACGACCTCACCCTCGTGACCGCCGGGGGCGCGACGATCGGGCAGGCGAGTCCGGGCCGCATCGACGGCGACCCCCTGCCGGCGCCGACGCCGGACGAGGTCGCGGAGGGGCTCGCGGGGTACAAGGGGTTCGACGCCCACCCGTTCGACCGCTGCTTCACGTGCGGGACAGCCCGTGCCGAGGGCGACGGCCTGCGGGTCTTCACCGGTCCGGTCGGCGGTGGCCGGACCGTCGGGCCGTGGACGCCGCACGCAGCGTTCGACGCGGGCGACGGCATGATCCCCGTGCCGGTCGCGTGGGCGGCCCTCGACTGCCCCGGTGGGTGGGCAGCGGACTTCACCAGCCAGCTGATGCTCCTCGGCCGGATGACGGCGCACCTGAACCGTCGTCCGCGTGTCGGCGAGGCGCTCGTCGCGTCCGGCGCCGTGACCCGTCGCGACGGTCGCAAGTTCCACACCGCCACTGCCCTGCACACCCCCGGCGGCGAGCTCGTCGGCCAGGCCGTGCAGGTCTGGATCGAGGTCTCCGCGGCCTGACACCCTCAGGCGAGGGCGTCGCCATCGGCGTAGAACCACCGGCCGGCCCGGCGTTCGAACCGGCTCGACTCGTGCACCGCTCCCGTCGCCGACGGCGTGGACCAGTGGGCCCGGAACTCCACGACGCCGTGGTCGTCCTCCGGCCCGCCGGCCTCGACGGTCAGCACCTCCAGGCCCGTCCACGTGAGGGCCGGGGACGTCGAGACGTCGTCGGGTCGGGTACGTGGGTGCCACGTGCGGAAGACGTGGTCGTCGTCGCGCAAGGCGTACGCGGTGTAGCGCGATCGCATGAGCTCCTCGGCGGTGGCGGCGCGCCGCTGCTGGGTGAGCACGGGGCGACAGCAGCTGCCGAGGGCGGTCCCGCTGCCGCAGGGGCAGGGCACGTCGTCGGCGGTCGCGCCGCTGCGGGAGGAGCTCGTGGTGCCCCTCACGGGGCGAGCCGCTCGCGCCGCCAGCGCTCACCGTCGCGGAGGAACCGGATCCGGTCGTGCAGCCGGCTCGGTCGACCCTGCCAGAACTCCACCGACTCCAGCGCCACCCGGTAGCCACCCCACGTCGCCGGTCGGGTCGGGCCGTCGGGCCCGGCCGTGCGCTCGGCCTCGGCGAGGCGCCGCTCGAGCTCCTCGCGACCGTCGAGCACCTGCGACTGCGGCGAGGCGACCGCTCCGAGCCTGCTGCCGAGGGGGCGGGAGCCGAAGTAGGCGTCGGACTCCTCGTCGGACAGTCGCGTGACCGCGCCCTCGATGCGTACCTGACGTTCCAGGGAGTGCCAGAGCGTGACCGCTGCGGCCCGCGGGTTGGTCTCGAGCTCCGTGCCCTTGCGGGAGGTGTAGTTGGTGTAGAACACGGCACCTCGCTCGTCGAGCCCCTTCAGCAGCACGATGCGCACCGACGGACGGCCGTCGGGCGTGCTCGTCGCGACCGCCATCGCGTTGGGCTCGTGGACCCCGGCGGCGACCGCGTCGGCCAGCCAGCGCTCGAGCAGGGCAAGAGGGTCGTCACCGGCGGAGTGCTCGTCCAGGCCCGCCGTGGCGTACTCGGTGCGCATGGTGGCGAGGTCGGCACGTTCCATGCCGCCAGGGTAGGCGAGCGCGCCGGGACCAGCCGGGGGACGCCGCCTGCCGCCCACGGTGCACAATGCTGGACATGGCAGACAACGACGTGCAGGTTCACCACGGACTCGAGGGCGTCGTCGCCTTCCAGAGCGAGATCGCCGAGCCCGACAAGGAAGGATCGGCGCTGCGCTACCGAGGCGTCGACATCGACGACCTCGTCGGCCGGGTGCCGTTCGAGAAGATCTGGGGCCTGCTGGTCGACGGCTCCTACGAGCCGGGCCTGCCCCCTGCCGAGCCGTTCCCCATCCCGGTGCACTCCGGCGACATCCGTGCCGACGTGCAGAGTGCCATCGCGCTCACGGCCCCCGCCTGGGGTCTGCGCCAGCTGTACGACATCGAGACCCCCGAGCAGGTGCGCGAGGACCTCTCCCGCACCGCCGTCATGATCCTGTCCTACGTCGCGCAGGCGGCCCGTGGTGTCGGCCAGCCGATGGTCCCCCAGGCCGTCATCGACGAGCAGGAATCGATCGTGGAGCGGATGCTCACGCGCTGGCGCGGCGAGGTCAACCCCGACCACGCCAAGGCCATCGACGCCTACCTCGTCTCGGCCGCCGAGCACGGCATGAACGCATCCACGTTCACCGCCCGCGTCATCGCGTCGACCGGTGCCGATGTCGCCGCTGCCCTCTCCGGTGCCGTCGGCGCGATGTCCGGCCCGCTGCACGGCGGCGCCCCGTCGCGCGTGCTGCACATGATCGAGCAGGTCGAGAAGACCGGCGACGCCGAGGCCTACGTCAAGAAGCTGCTCGACTCCGGCGAGCGCCTCATGGGCTTCGGTCACCGCGTCTACCGCGCCGAGGACCCCCGCGCCCGCACGCTGCGCCGCACCGCCAAGGAGCTCGCCGCGCCGCGTGCCGAGGTCGCCGAGGCGCTCGAGCAGGCCGCGCTCAAGGAGCTGCGCGAACGCCGGCCCGATCGCGTCCTCGAGACCAACGTCGAGTTCTGGGCCGCGATCGTCCTCGACTTCGCGGAGGTCCCGCCGAACATGTTCACGGCGATGTTCACCTCCGCGCGCACCGCCGGCTGGAGCGCCCACATCCTGGAGCAGTACAAGACCGGTCGGCTCATCCGCCCGTCGTCGATCTACACCGGACCGTCCGAGCGTCGCGCCGACGAGGTCGAGGGCTGGAACCCCGCCTGGGCCGACGCCTGAGCGACGCACTGCGGGTCCCGTGGGCCCGTCCTACGGTGGAGTCATGACTGTTCCTGACATCACCCTCAACGACGGGGTCACCATCCCGCAGCTCGGACTCGGTGTCTTCCAGGTCGATCCCGACGAGACCCAGGAGGTCGTCGAGACGGCGCTGGAGATCGGCTACCGCCACATCGACACCGCCAAGATCTACGGCAACGAGAAGGAGGTCGGCGCCGCCATCGCGGCGTCCGGCATCGCGCGCGACGACCTGTTCGTCACCACCAAGCTGTGGAACGACGACCAGGGCTACGACTCCACGCTGGCAGCCTTCGACACGAGCATGGACAAGCTCGGTCTCGACGTCCTCGACCTCTACCTCATCCACTGGCCCACCCCCGCCAACGACAGGTTCGTCGAGACGTTCAAGGCCTTCGAGAAGCTCAAGGCCGACGGCCGTGTCCGCTCGATCGGCGTCTCCAACTTCCGCGAGGAGGACCTGCAGCGCCTCGTCGACGAGGGCCTCAGCGTCCCGTCGGTCAACCAGGTCGAGCTCCACCCGGCCCTCACGCAGGAGCACCTGCGCTCGGTCCACGCCGAGCGCGGGATCGCGACCGAGGCGTGGAGCCCGCTCGCCCAGGGCAAGGTGCTCGAGGAGCAGGCCGTCGTCGACGCCGCGACGGCGCACGACGCCGAGCCCGGTCAGGTGGTGCTCGCGTGGCACCTCGCGCTCGGCAACATCGTCTTCCCCAAGTCGGTGAACCGCGACCGGCTCGTCTCCAACTTCGCCTCGACCGACGTCACGCTGACCCAGGACGAGATCGACGCCATCAGCGCGATCGATCGCGGCGAGCGCATCGGCCCGGACCCGAGCACCCTCAACTGACCCGACCGACAGCGCGCCGAACGCGGCGAGATCGCGACGAGGCCGGCCATCCCCCCCGAGATGGCCGGCCTGGTCGCGGTGTGCGTTGCCGACCATCCCCCCGAGATGGTCGATCGGTTCGCTGTACACGAGCGTACCCCAGGCACTAGTCCTTTGTAACTAGTTCGCCTGCCCTCTTTCTGGTTACTTCTTCAACTGTCCGCGCTCGGCGGCCGGTCGCGACCGTCGTAGGCAGCGAGCACGAGGTCGGCCGCGGTCGACGCCGGCATCTGTCCCGCGAGCACCTGCTCGCGCACCTGCTCGCGCACGGCGGCCACGTGCTCGTCGGTGCGCAGCCGCTGCTCGAGCTCGTCGCGCACCAGGGCCCACGTGAAGTCGAGCTGCTGCTCCGCTCGCTTGGTGGCGAGACCGGCTGACCCCAGGAACTCGCGGTGGCGGACGAGTCGGTTCCAGACGCGCTCGATGCCCGTGCTCTCGAGGGCGGAGGCGGTGACCACAGGCGGCACCCATCCACTGGTGCCGGCGTAGACGAGGCGCAGGGCGCCGGAGAGCTCCGAGGCCGTGGCCTCGGCCTCGCGCACGCGCTCGCCGTCGGCCTTGTTGACGCACACAACGTCGGCGATCTCCAGGATGCCCTTCTTGATGCCCTGGAGCTGGTCGCCGGTCCGGGCGATCGTCAGGAACAGGAAGGTGTCGACCATCCCGGCGACGGTGATCTCGGACTGCCCGACGCCGACGGTCTCGACCAGCACGACGTCGTAGCCGGCGGCCTCGAGGACGGTCATCGCCTGCGACGTCGCCCGGGCCACGCCGCCGAGCGTGCCGGCGCTCGGCGAGGGTCGGATGAAGGCCTTCGGGCTCACCGCGAGCTCGGCCATCCGCGTCTTGTCACCCAGCACGGACCCGCCGGTGCGGACGCTCGACGGGTCGACCGCGAGCACGCCGACGCGCTTGTCCTGCGCGACGAGATGACTGCCGAGCGCCTCGATGAAGGTCGACTTCCCGACACCGGGGACGCCGGAGATGCCGACCCGTACCGCTCCCCCGGCGTGCGGGGTCAACTCGGCGAGCAGCTCACGAGCGCTCGCGCGGTGGTCGGCCCGGCTCGACTCGACCAACGTGATGGCGCGGGAGATCGCCGCGCGGCGCCCCTCGAGCACGCCGGCGGCCATGGCCGCGACGTCGATGCCCGTCACGGCTGCCCAACCTCGTCAGGCCGGCCCACGTCAGCCTTGCCGGTCGCTGCGCAGCGAGTCCAGGAGCGTGAGGGCGGAGTCGGAGATGACCGTGCCCGGCAGGAACACCTCGGCCGCGCCCATCTCCTTGAGCGTGGGGACATCGTCGGGTGGAATCACGCCGCCCATGACGATGACGATGTCCTCGCCGCCGAGGTCGGCGAGCGCCTTCTTCAGCTCCGGCAGCAGCGTGAGGTGGCCGGCGGCGAGGCTGGAGACGCCGACGATGTGGACGTCGGCGTCGACGGCCTGCTGGGCGACCTCCTCCGGCGTGGAGAACAGCGGGCCGACGTCGACGTCGAAGCCCATGTCGGCGAACGCGGACACGATGACCTTCTGGCCGCGGTCGTGGCCGTCCTGGCCCATCTTGGCCACGAGGATGCGCGGGCGGCGTCCCTCGGCCCTCTCGAACTCCGCCGTGGCCTCGAGGACCTTGTCGACGTTGCCGCCCTGGCCTGCCTCGGTCCGGTACACACCGGAGATGGTACGGATCACGGCGCGGTGGCGCCCGTACACCTTCTCCAGGGCCATGGAGATCTCTCCGACCGTCGCCTTGGCGCGGGCGGCGTCGACCGCCAGCGCCAGCAGGTTGCCCTCCAAGCTGCCGTCGCGGCGGGCCCCCTCCTCGGCGCTGCGCGTCAAGGCGTTCAGCGCGGACTCCACGGCGTCGTCGTCGCGCTCGGCACGCAGCCGCTCGAGCTTGGCGACCTGCTGGGCGTAGACGGAGGCGTTGTCGACCTTGAGCACGTCGAGCGGGTCCTCGTCGGCCAGGCGGTAGGTGTTGACGCCGATGACGGACTGCACGCCGGAGTCGATGCGGGCCTGCGTGCGCGCCGCAGCCTCCTCGATGCGCATCTTGGGGATGCCGGCCTCGATCGCCTTGGCCATGCCACCGGCCTTCTCGACCTCCTGGATGTGTGCCCAGGCGCGGTTCGCGAGCTCGCGGGTGAGCTTCTCGACGTAGTAGGAGCCGCCCCACGGGTCGATGACATCGGTGGTGCCGGACTCCTGCTGCAGCACGAGCTGGGTGTTGCGCGCGATGCGGGCGCTGAAGTCCGTCGGCAGGGCGATGGCCTCGTCGAGGGCGTTGGTGTGCAGGCTCTGCGTGTGGCCCTGCGTCGCGGCCATGGCCTCGATGCAGGTGCGCTGGACGTTGTTGAACACGTCCTGCGCCGTCAGGCTCCAGCCCGAGGTCTGGCTGTGGGTGCGCAGCGACGTCGACTTGGGGTTCTTCGGGTCGAAGTCGCTCACGAGGCGGGCCCACAGGGCGCGGGCCGCGCGCAGCTTGGCGACCTCCATGAAGAAGTTCATGCCGATCGCCCAGAAGAAGCTCAGCCGCGGCGCGAACCGGTCGATGTCGAGCCCGACGTCGAGGCCCGAACGGATGTACTCGACACCGTCGGCGAGCGTGTACGCCAGCTCGAGGTCGTTCGTCGCCCCGGCCTCCTGGATGTGGTAGCCGGAGATCGAGATGGAGTTGAAGCGCGGCATCTTCTCGGCGGTGTACGCGAAGATGTCGGAGATGATCCGCATCGACGGTGCCGGCGGGTAGATGTAGGTGTTGCGGACCATGAACTCCTTGAGGATGTCGTTCTGGATGGTCCCCGCGAGCTGTTCCGGCTTCACCCCCTGCTCCTCGGCCGCGACGATGTACAGGGCCAGGACGGGCAGCACGGCGCCGTTCATCGTCATCGACACGCTCATCTCGTCGAGCGGGATGCCGTCGAAGAGGGTGCGCGCGTCGTAGATGGAGTCGATGGCGACACCTGCCATGCCGACGTCGCCCTTGACGCGCGGATGGTCGGAGTCGTAGCCGCGGTGCGTGGCGAGGTCGAACGCGACCGACAGCCCCTTCTGCCCGGCCCGCAGGTTGCGGCGGTAGAACGCGTTGGACTCCTCGGCCGTCGAGAAGCCGGCGTACTGGCGGATCGTCCACGGCTGCGTGGTGTACATCGCCGGGTAGGGGCCCCGCAGGAACGGTGTCAGGCCCGGGAAGGTGTCGAGCCCGTCGAGACCGTCGAGGTCGTCGGCGGTGTAGAGGTTCTTGACGGCGATGCCCTCCGGGGAGTCCCAGGGCTCGGCCTGCGGGACGGCGGCCGCGGTGTCGTCGGTGGGGTCGCCGGACGGTGCTTCACCGTCGAGCGGGAGGCCGTCGAAGGATGCGGGGACGGTCATGAGGCCAGCTCCTCTCGGGTGCGGCGCAGGAAGGCCAACGCATCGACCCCCATCGCCGCGGCGTCGTCGACGGGGGCGTCGACGGCCTTGTCCTTTCCGGCGACGACGACGTGGCGCGCCCCTGCCTCACGCAGGGCAGGGACGAGGTCGGCGCCCCACTGCGCGTACAGCGCGTCCGGGCCGGCCAGGCAGACCACGGCAGGCGTGCCGGCCTCGCGGTAGGCCGCGAGGACGTCGTCGACACCCTCGCTGGCACCACCGGGCACCGTGTCGATGCCGCCGGCGGCGAACAGGTTCGCCACGAAGGTGGCCCGGGCGGTGTGCTGGGCGATGGTGCCCATCGTGGCGACGAAGACCTTCTCGGGGACCGGCGCGTCGCGCATCGCCTCGAACTCCCGGCCCCAGCGGACGACGGGCACCTCGCGGCCGTAGGGACGACGCTCGGGCACCCGCTCCTCCAGGTTCGGGAACTCCGAGAGCCCGGTGAGCGGCCGCGTGCGTCGCGCCACCGCGAGCGAACGGTCCTGCACGGTCTGCTCGATGCGCTCGCGCAGGGCCTCGATGCCGGCGTCGACGTCTCCGGCGGCGTCGAGGGTCCCGAAGAGGCTCCACGCCTCGCGGGCGAGGTCGTCGGTGAGGCGCTCGACGGCGTGCGAGCCGCCGGCCGGGTCGATCACGCGGGCCACGTGCGACTCGCTGACGAGCAGCGCCGAGGTGTTGCGGGCGATGCGCCGACTGAAGGCGTCGGGCAGCCCGAGCGGCTCGTCGAAGGGCAGGACCGTGACGCTCGTGGCACCGCCGACGCCTGCGGCGAACGACGCGATCGTGGTACGCAGCATGTTCACGTAGGGGTCGTAAGACGCCATCATCGGTCGGGACGTGACGGCGTGCTGGCGGGCAGCGCGGTGCTCCGGGGCGACGCCGGACAGCTCGAGCAGGCGACCCCAGAGTCGGCGCGAGGCACGCAGCTTGGCGATCGAGGGGAACTGCTCATCGGTGACGGCGAGGCGCAGGTCGAGGAGTCGTGCGGCGTCGTCGACCGTGACGCCGGCCTCGGTGAGCGCGCGCAGGTAGGTGGCACCGGCGAGCAGGGTCCAGGCGAGCTCCTGGACGTCGGAGGCTCCGGCGTCGTGCGCGGCGGTGCCGTCGACGACGATCGCCCCGACGCCGCGACGGGCGGCGATCTCGGCGACCTGGACGGCGAGGTCGACGTCGCTCGCTCCGAGTCCGCGCAGGCGGGCGCCGAGCGGGTCGGCACCGAAGGACGTGCCGGGCGCGGCGTCGACGGCGCGGTCCTCGAGCACGGCGTCGAGCGCCTGGGCCGCCGCGAGCGGATCGAGGGGGGCGTCGAGCACGACGGGCGCGAGGTCCAGGAAGACCGGCTCCAGGACCTGCCCGAGCGCCTCCAGCGGGACGGCGCCGTCGCCGACGCTGATCCACAGCGAGTTGACGCCGTTCTCGAGGTCGGTGACGACGTGCTCGGCCGTGCGGTCGACGTCGGGGTCGGTGAACCAGGCGCGCACGTCCCACCCGTCGAGCTCGCGCTCCACCACGGCGCCGCGCGTGAACGGCGCGCGGCCGGGCAGGCCCGGGTCCGGCACGTCGCGGGACGTCTGCGGCGTACCGAGCGGTGGGACGACGATGCCGTCGAGCGTCGTGGTGGCCAGGAGGTCCCACACGTCCGCGTCGGGGGCGTCGTCGCCGAGCCGCTTGGTCTTGCGCAGGACGGCGGCGGTGGCCTTCTCCCACTCCGCGACCTCGTGGTCGAAGCCTTCGGAGAGGGGGACGGCGACCGTCGCCTCCGGGCCAACGCCGGAGCCGGAGTCTGATGCCATAGGGGGCATCGTAGGGGTGCGCTGTGAGCCGGGCCACCTGGTGTGACGAAGGTGACGGGTGGGACCGGCCTCACGCGGAGTGGGGCGGCTGCTCTCGCGGGCGGCACCCGGCGCCCGGCTGTCATGATGGCGGGGTGCAGATCCCCGCCGACCTCCTCCCCCGCGACGGACGGTTCGCCTCCGGACCCTCGAAGGTCGATCCGGCCGCGCTGCAGGCGCTGGCCGACACCGGCCGCTCGCTCATGGGCACGTCCCACCGCGCGACCCCCGTGCGCTCGCTGGTCGGCCGGGTGACCGAGGGGTTGGCGACGTTCTTCGACGTGCCCGACGGGCACGAGGTGGTCTACGGCGTCGGCGGCACCCACGCGTTCTGGGACGCGGCGGTCTTCGGCCTCGTGCGCGAGCGCAGCCAGCACCTCGTCCACGGCGAGTTCACGCGCAAGTTCGCCCGCGGTGTCGCGGCGGCGCCGTTCCTGGCCGACCCGGAGGTCCTGGAGTCCGAGCCCAGCACCGCACCCCGCCACCACGCGACCGCGGGCGTCGACGTCTACGCCGCGGCGCACAACGAGACGTCGACCGGCGTGATGGTTCCGGTGGAGCGGGTCGCCGGGGCCGACGACGGTGCGCTCGTCCTCACCGACGCCACGTCCGGCGCCGGTGGGCTACCGGTCGATCTCGGCGCCACCGACGCGTACTACTTCGCCCCGCAGAAGGCCTTCGCCTCCGACGGCGGCCTGTGGGTCGCGCTCATGTCGCCTGCCGCGATCGAGCGCGCCGAGGCCGTCAAGGCGTCCGGGCGGCACGTCCCGGGGTTCCTCGACCTGACCACGGCCGTCGCGAACTCGCGCAAGGACCAGACGTACAACACCCCGGCGATCGCGACGTTCTTCCTCATGGCCCACCAGCTCGACGTCTACAACCGCGCCGGCGGCCTCGACGCGGCGGTCGCCCGGTCCGCGGACTCGGCGGCCCGCGTCTACGGGTGGGCCGACGCGTCGGAGTACGCGAGTCCGTTCGTGCCCGACCCCGCCGACCGCTCGGGCGTCGTCGCCACGATCGACCTGGAGGGCGTCTCGGCCGACGCCGTCGTCGATGTCCTGCGCGAGAACGGCATCCTCGACCTCGCCGGCTACCGCGGCCTCGGTCGCAACCAGCTGCGGATCGCGATGTACCCGAACATCGATCCCGACGACGTCGAGGCCCTCACCCGCTGCGTCGACTGGGTCGTCGAGCGCCTGTAGGTGGTGCGACCCGCCGCGTCAGTCGCTGACGACGCCGTCGCGGTGCAGGTCGCGGTGCTCGGTGTAGATCACCGCGTTCTGGTGCAGCTTCGCCACCTCGGCGTCGGTGAGCTCGCGGCGCACCTTGGCCGGCACCCCGGCGACGAGCGAGCGGGGCGGGACCTCCATGCCCTCGGTGACCAGCGCGCCGGCCGCGACGAGGGTCTCGTCGCCGATCACGGCCCCGTTCATGACGATCGCCCCCATGCCCACCAGGACGTGGTCGCCGATGGTGGCGCCGTGGACGACGGCCCCGTGACCCACCGAGACGCCCTCGCCGAGGGTGACGGGCTTGCCCTTGTCGACGTGGAAGGCGCAGTTGTCCTGGACGTTGGAGTCGGCGCCGATCGTGATCGGCTCGTTGTCGGCGCGCAGCACCGCGCCGTACCAGATGCTCGCACCGGCACCGATCCGCACCGAGCCGGCGAGGGTCGCGTTCGGCGCCACCCAGGCGGTGTCGTCGACGGTGGGTTTCTTGTCTCCGAGCTCGATGCGCATGTCGCTCACGGTAACGGAGTGACGGCCCGCCGCGACCGGTCCTCGTCGCACCACAGGCACACGAGGCGCGCCGGGGTCAGGTGAGCCAGCCCGTGATCGGGTCGATCGCGAAGTAGACGACGAACAGCGCGGCGACGACCCACATCAGCGGGTGCACCGCGCGGTAGCGACCCATCACCACCTTGAGCAGCACGAAGGCGACGAAGCCCGCGCCGATGCCGGCGGCGATGGAGTACGTGAACGGCATGAGCACGATCGTGAGGAACGCCGGGATGGCGATCTCGACGTCGGTCCAGTCGATGCCGGTGACCTGGCTCATCATCAGGAAGCCGACGAGCACGAGTGCCGGGACGGCCGCCTCGTTGGGGATGTTCGCCACGAGCGGCGTGAGGAACGTGGCGGCCAGGAACAGCACGCCGGTGACCATGCTGGCCAGACCCGTGCGGGCACCGTCGCCGACGCCGGACGCGGACTCGATGTAGGAGGTGTTGCTCGAGACTCCCGCAGCGCCGCCGGCCATCGCGCCGATCGAGTCGACGATGAGGATCCGCTGCGCCCCCTCGGGCGTGCCGTCCTCGTCGTTGAGGTCGGCCTCGGCGCCGATCGCGGTCATCGTGCCCATCGTGTCGAAGAAGTCGGCGAGCAGGAGGCTGAAGACCAGCAACGAGACCGCGACGATGCCGATGCGCTCCACCGAGCCGAACAGGCTGAACTCACCGAGCAGCGAGAAGTCCGGCACGTCCACGAAGGAGTCCGGCAGGCCTGGCACGTTCAGGTTCCAGCCCGTGGAGTCGGCCTGACCGCCGCTCGCGGGCGTGTCCGTGAACGCCTGCACGACGCCGGCCAGCACGGTGGTCGCGATGATCCCGATGAGGATCGCACCGGGGACCCCGCGGGCGTAGAGCGAGAGCATGAGCAGCAGGCCGAAGCAGAAGACCAGCACGGGCCAGCCGGCGAGCGCGCCGTCGATGCCGAGACCGATCGGCGGCGCGGCGTTGCCGGTCGTGCGCACGAAGCCGGCGTCCACGAGACCGATGAGGGTGATGAACAGGCCGATGCCCACCGCGATGGCGGTCTTGAGCTCACGCGGGACGGCGTCGAAGACGGCCTTGCGGAAGCCGGTCAGCACCAGGACGAGGATGATGATCCCCTCCAGCACCACGAGCCCCATGGCGTCGGCCCATGTCATCTGGGTGGCGACCGAGTAGGCGACGAACGCGTTGAGCCCGAGGCCGGCGGCCATCGCGAGGGGGAAGTTCGCCACGGCACCCATCAGGAGGCAGAGGATGCCGGCGACGAGGGCCGTGCAGGCGGCGATGGTCGCGAACCCCGAGCCCGGTTCCGACCCGCCACCGAGGTAGTTGCCGTCGGCGTCGGCGACGCCGGACAGGATGATCGGGTTCAGCACGATGATGTAGGCCATCGTCAAGAAGGTGACGACGCCGCCTCGCACCTCCCTGCCCACCGACGAACCCCTCTCGGAGATGCGGAAGAAGCGGTCGATCGCGGGTGCCGATCCTGCGGTGGGTGCGGTGCTGGCCATGGCGAGAGCATGCCAGAGGCCGAGCCTGCGATGGTGAACGGCCCGTCACGTCTGTCGCCGCCGGCTCGGCGACTCAACGGCGGCGACGCTTGGTGCGACGTCGGGGCGAGCGCTCCATCCACACCGTGACGAGGGCCAGCACCCCGAGAGCCACGAGGGAGAGCACCGGCGTCAGCCAGCGGCGGCCGATCTCCTCGTCGGGGATTCCGGGGGTGGGCTCGGTCGCCGAGGTGTTCTCGAGCGCCCCACGACCCGGCTGCTGCTCCGGCAGGTCGAGGGCGACGCGCAGCAGCGGGGCGGGGCGACCCTCGGTGCCGATGACGATCGAGCCGCCGTCGGCAGCCACGGCGAGGGTCTCGCCCTGCTCCTGCTCGGGCAGGGCGAACGTCGTCACCACGTCCCCGGAGTCGGGGTCGAGGACCTGGGCCTCGCCGTAGTTGCGCACCACGAGATGGCGGCCGTCGGGCGTCCAGGCCGCGTCGGTGGCCAGCGAGAGCGTCGAGATGCCGACCTCGTCGAGGGTCGTGACCTCCTCGACCGGAGGATCGGGAGCCAGCGCGAGCAACGACCCCTCGAGCAGCTGCTTGGTGACCAGGAGCATGCGACCCGACGTGGGGTCGACAGCGAGGGACTCGACGTCGACCGGACCGCCGGGGTGCTGGAGCCGGTGACGTCGCGGCGCGACCGTCGAGTCGCCGCGACCGGGCTCGTCGAGCGAGTACAGCGTGACCTCGTCGCGCACCCCGGCGTTGTCGCCGACGTCGGCCACCCACAGGGTGCCGTCGTGCAGGGCGAGCGCCTCGGTGTCGACCCAGTCGGTGCCGCTGATGGTGGTGACCCCGACGATCGCACCGCTGGAGAGCTCGACGGCGTAGACGGCGTCGGTGTTGCCGGAGTCGTTGACCGTGTAGGCGAGGTCGGGGTCGTCGGTGCTGAGCGCGAGCCCGCTGGACTCGGTGATGCGCGCGTCGTCGACGACGCCGAGGGGCTCGACGTCGGGGACGGCCTCGACGGCCCACGCCCCGCGCGAGAACGACACGACGGCCACGACCACCAGGAGCACCACGAGGAGTCCGGGGATCAGGAGGCGGCGACGACGGGGATTCATCGGAGCCATCCTCCCAGCCGCCCACGACGCCTGCCCGCCGGCCGTACCGACCGGTAGTCTGGGCGCGTGGACGAGGACGAGATGGTCGTGCGCGCCGGTGACGGCCCGGAGACGATCGAGCGCAAGCTCGGGCACCGGGAACGGGCGCGGCTCGAGCGCGCCGCGCGCCGCCACGAGCTGGGCCGTCCCGACGTCGAGGAGTTCGAGATCGGTCGCACGACGCACCGCGTCGCGGCCGTCGAGCCCATGGACCTCGACGGCGTCCGCACGATGACGATCGGCACGATCCTGTGGGGCGTCGCCACCGTCGCCCTCCTGCCCTTCCTCGGGACGCTCGAGCAGCAGGGGCGGACCTGGTGGGTCTGGGCCTCGCTGGCCGGCCTGGGCCTGGGCCTCATCGGCATCGAGTACTGCCGTCGGCGCCGCAACGCCCTCGCCCACCAGCCCGGTCGCCGTCGGGCGCGCTGACTCAGGCCGGCGGTCCGTCGGCCGGTTCGGCCTCGTGGACCAGGAGGGGCGCTGCGCGAGCCGACGTCGACCCCATCAATGGCATCTTGCAACCATGGGCCTGCGCCCCCTCGCACCGCTGCTCCGGACGCCTCACGTCGCGCCGGCCTCGCGGGGACGGCTCAGAGATCGTCGACGTCGTCGACCGTGACGGTGTCGAGCGTGGGTTCGGGCAGCTTCTGCGGCCCGGCCGAGCGGCTCAGCCGCGCCCCGGAGTGGGCGCCGCAACCGTGGTCGAGGGCGACGACGCGCCCGTCGTCGTTGGCCGAGCCGTTCGCACACACGCCGAAGCGGTCGGCCAGGCGCCCGGCGAGGCTCACGAGGAAGCCGCACGAGTCGCACCGGCCGGGGGCCTGCTTGGCCAGTGGCGTGTCCGGACCCTGGTCACCGTCCTGCCAGCGCTGCGCCGCCAGGTCGCGGCCCTCCAAGGACAGGACCCACTCGCGACCCAGACCGACCTCACGGGCGAAGTACCGGTCGAGCGTCTCGAGGTGGTCCCCCGCCGACCAGGCCGGCACCAGCCGGGCGTCGTCCTCCTCGGGCGGGAGGATGTCGCCCGGGCTGAGGTCGCCGGGCTGGATGCGCTCCCGGTACGGCGTCCACGGCGGCGCGACGACGGCGTCGTCACCGGGCAGCAGGACGACGTCGTTGACCGTCACGGGGGCGTCGTCCTGCGGCGCTCGCGACAGGCTGACCGCCCAGGTCCACCCGCGGTAGCCGGGCTGCGTGCAGACGAACAGGTGCGTCAGGAGCCCTTCGCCCTCGGGCACGGCGCGCAGGTGCTCACCGACGTCGGCAGGCTCCACGACGTCCTCGAGCGCCGCGCGCGCGGCGTCGACGGCATCGGCGAGAACGGCGTCACTGGACATGCCCCCATCCTCGCCCATGTCGTGACCGGCCGCCGGGCCGGGGGTGGGGCAGGATGAGCCCATGGCCGACGACGACGATCCGCCCGGCCAGGACGGGTGGGACCGGCTGCGCGGAGACGGGCCTTCGGTCCCCACTGCCCCCGACGACGCGCAGCGCGGGTCCGAGGTCGATCCGCCGACGGGCGGCGGGCGCCGCGGGTCCGTGGTGGCGCGCTCGGCCGGGACCGCCAAGCGCATCTCCCTCGGCACCGGTCGGCTCGTCGCGCGAGGCGGTGTCGGGGCCGTGAACGGAGCGCGTCGCTTCACCCACTCCGGCGGTGCAGGAGAGAGCGGCCTGTCGCGACTGCTCGAGCTGCACGCGTTCAACACCGCCGGCGACGCGGCCATCGCCGTCTCACTGGCCGGCACCCTGTTCTTCACGGTCCCGACCGAGCAGGCCGCCGGCCAGGTGGCCCTGTTCCTGCTGCTGACGATGCTGCCGTTCGCCATCGTCGCCCCACTGATCGGACCCTTCCTCGACCGGTTCCGCCGCGGTCGTCGGTGGGCGATCGGCAGCACGCTGGCGATCCGTGCGTTCTGCTGCTGGGTGCTCGCGGGTGCGGTCGTCGACGAGTCGCCGGCCTTCTACCTCGCCGCCCTCGGCTGCCTCGTGGCCTCGAAGGCGTACGGCGTCACTCGAGCGGCCACCGTCCCGCGCCTGCTGCCGCCGGCGTTCACCCTGGTGAAGGCGAACTCCCGCATCTCGCTGACCGGCACCGCCGCCGCGGCGATCTCCGCCCCGCTGGCGGTCGGCGCCGCCACCATCGGCGCCCCCTGGGCGCTGCGGTACGCCTTCGTGCTGTTCGTGATCGGCACGATCCTCGCGATCCTGCTGCCCCCGCGCGTCGACTCCAGCGACGGCGAGGAGCAGGTCGACCTCGCCGAGATGGGCGGGCGACGTCGCGGGATCTCCATCACGCGGCACGTGGTCGACGCCCTGCGCAGCAACGCCGGGCTGCGGCTCATCACCGGCTTCCTCACCATCTTCATGGCCTTCACGCTCCGTGAGCCGCCGGACAGCCTCGGCTGGACCGGGAACGCGACGGTCCTGATGGCACTGGTGATCGGTGCCGCCGGCGTCGGCAACACCCTCGGCGTGGTCATCGGCAACGTGACCAAGTCACGGAGCCCGCACCGGGTCGTGCTCGCGGTCCTGGCGCTCGACGTCGCGGTGCTCGTCGTGGCCGCACTGTTCTTCGTCTGGCCGGTCGCGTCCCTCCTCGGACTGACGGCAGGCCTCTGCCAGTCGTTGGGCAAGCTCAGCCTGGACGCCCTCATCCAGCGCGACGTGCGAGAGGAGGTGCGCACGAGCATGTTCGGACGGTCGGAGACCCTCCTGCAGCTGTCCTGGGTGATCGGCGGGCTCGTCGGCATCGGCCTGTTCACCGCCGACGTCGACCTCACGGTGGCCATGATCGCCGTCGCAGTGGTGCTCACCGCGTGGTTCGCCTACGTCATCCGCGACGCGCACCGCACGCGCGGGAGCTGAGGTCAGGCGGAGACGAAGCTGCGCATGCCGATCGCGCCGAGGTCGATGGTCTCGTTGAAGAACCGGACGTCCTCGGTCGGCTCGAGCAGGGCGAGCGAGGCGAGCATCGGACGGTAGTGGTCGTCGGTCGGGACCGCGATCCGGGCCTCGGCCCACGTGCCGAAGGGGTCGACCAGGGCATCGACCCGCCGCTCGCGCAGCGCGTCGGCGGTGTCGGCGTCGAACTGCTCGGCCCAGTCCCACGGCGCTCCACCCTCCCAGCGAACGCGGCCGAGCGCATGGACGATGTTGCCGCTGCCGATGAACAGCACGCCGCGCCGCCGAAGGGACCGCAGCCGGGTGAACATCTCGTACTGCGCCGGCAGCGGCATCGAGAGGTCCAGGCTGACCTGCAGCACAGGGACCGTCGGGGCGGGGTCGAGGAAGCGCAGCACGCTCCAGGTACCGTGGTCCAGGCCCCACTGGTCGTCCAGGGCGGCCTCGTACGCGGCGAGGGCGCGCCCGAGGATGCGAGCGACGCGCGGATCGCCCTCGGTCGGGTAGTCGACGGCGAACAGCTCGTCGGGGAACCCCCAGAAGTCATGGATGACGCGGTTGCGGGGCGCGTCGGTGATGCGAGTCGACCCCGGGGTCTGCCAGTGCGCGCTGACCACGACGATCGCCTGTGCCCGCGGGAGCCGCTCTCCCTCACGGACCCACGTGCGCGTGATGTCGTTGTCGCTGATGGCGTGCATCGGCGTGCCGTGACCGACGAAGAGCACGGGCATGCGCTCGCTCGGGACGAGGCGCGACTCGATGTCCGCGATCGTGTAGGTGTTCATGGCGTGGCCCTCGGCATCGGACGGTTGACGGTTCAACCGTCAACGTACGCCACCGGTGGTCACGGCGTCACCACCCGACCTGCGAGCCCTCAGGAGTCGGCCCTCAGCCGTCGAGCCCCTCAGCCGTCGAGCCCCTCAGCTGTCAAGCTCCGAGGCCAGACCGCGCAGGAGCTGCGCCACCGGCCGGGCCGCCTTGCGATCGGGGTGGCGACCGTGCCGGTAGCCCTCCCCGAGACCGTCGAGGACGCGGATGAGGTCCTCGACGATCGTCACCATCTCCTCGGGCTTCTTGCGCTTGGTCGGCGCGGCGGGCCGCGCCGTGCCGGCGCGCTCGAGCACGCGCACCTGCAGCGCCTGGTCGCCACGTCGCCCCTGCGCGATCCCGAACTCGACCCGCGTGCCGGACTTCAAGGTCTCGACGCCCTCAGGCAACGCATCAGCGCGCACGTGGACGTCGCCTCCCTCGTCGGAGGAGAGGAAGCCGAAGCCCTTCTCGGCGTCGTACCACTTCACCTTGCCCGTGGGCATGAGCGTGTCCTTCTGTCGCAGGAGTCCGGTCGTCGCAGCACGGCCGCGACGTCCCACAGCCTAGTGCGCCGCCGGGTCCTCCACGCGTCGAGGCGGCTCCACCGACTCACCGACCGCGGGCTGCTCGATGGTCTGCCAGTCCTCGTCGAAGCGCGCCTCGATGTGCTGGAAGCCCTTGTGACGCTGCGCCTTGGCGTACATCGTGTAGGCCTTCTTGTCCGCGCGGGTGAGGTCGACGTTGTCGGTGAACGGGGTCAGGAGCGCGCGCGGGTAGAGACGACGCCGCAGCACGACGTTGACCTCGAGCCCGATCACCGCCACGAGCGCGGCGAGGAAGAGGAAGGCCACCAGACCGAGGACCAGCGCGAAGGTCTGGTTCATCTGGCTGGTGCGGGTGATGATCGCGGAGACGTAGATGCCGCCGAGGACCTGCAGGAGCTGCCAGCCGACCGCCGAGACGACGGCACCCGGAAGCACCGCACGGATGCCGGCCCGACCGAGGCTCACCAGGCGGAACAGGCCGACGAAGATCCCGACGGTGAACACGAAGAGCACGACCTGGATGCCGCGCTGGACCCAGACGGCGTCCTGGGTCGGGAAGATGGTGATGTTGGCGAGCACCGAGCTCGCGACGGCCAGGGCGAGGATCCCCAGACCCGCGATGGCCAGGAAGATCAGGCTGCGCAGCCGCATGAGAAACGGGTTGGCGCGACTGTTGCGCGGCACGGCCCAGGCGACGTTGGCGGCGTTCTGGCTCGCCTGCCCGAGTCCCGTGGCGCCGTAGAGCGCGACGAGCGAACCGATCACGACGGCGCTCGTGCTGCCCTGCAGCCCCTCCGGGCGACCGAGCTGGTCGCCCACGATCGGGAACTGCGCGAGCGCGGTGTCGAGCAGTCGGTCACGCAGACCGGGATCACCGTCGAGGAAGAATCCGAGGATCGACGTCGAGATCAGCAGGACCGGGAAGATGGCGATGAAGCCGTAGTAGGCGATGATCGCGCCGAGGTAGGGTCCCTGGTCGTCGAAGTACTTGTAGATCACCGCGATCGGGAAGCCGATGACCGGGTGGTCGCGCTGGAACCGGTCGATGCGGTCGACGACCCTCACGTGCCTGCGCCGTCCGGCCGCGTCCGCGCGTGGTCCTCGACCGTCGTCCTCACGTGGTCAGCCTGCCACAGCGGACCAGAGGAGTCGCTCAGGCCGGGTCCGGGAGCTCGCGCTTCATGACCTTGCCCGTGGGGTTGCGCGGCAGCTCGTCGAGGAACGTCACCTTGCGCGGGACGGCGAAGCGCGCCACGTGCTCCCTGGCGTGCGCGATCACGCCGTCGGCGTCGATCTCCTGGCCGTCCTTGACGACGACGTACGCCGCGAGCGCCTGGCCCCAGTCGGGGTCGTCCACGCCCGTGACCACGACGTCGGAGATGGCCGGGTGCTCGATGAGGGCGTCCTCGAGCTCGCGCGGGAAGACGTTCTCGCCACCGGAGATGATCATGTCGTCGTCACGACCGGCGACGAAGAGCCGACCGTCCTCGTCGAAGTAGCCGAGGTCGCCGGTGTGCATGAGCCCGTCGGCGAAGGACTTGGAGTTGCCGTCGGTGTACCCGCCGAAGGGCATGTCGTTGCCGACGTGGATGACGCCGGTCTCGCCCTGCGGGAGCTCCTTGCCGTTCTCGTCGAGGATCTTGACGGTGGTGCGCCACGGCGGGCGCCCGGCCGTCCCAGGGGCGGCGCGCAGGTCCTCGGGGCTGGCGATGGTCACCCAGCCGGTCTCCGTGGCGCCGTAGAAGTTGTAGACCGAGTCGGTGAAGAGGTCCATGAAGTGGTTCGCGAGGTCGCCGGCGAGCGCCGACCCGCTCGACGCGGTGATCTCCAGGCTGGAGACGTCGCGCTTCTCGATCGCCTCGCTCGAGGCGTCGACGAGGCGTTGGATCATGAGCGGCACCACGACGAGGACGCGCGCGCGATAGGTCTCGATGTCCTTCAGGACCTGCTCGGGGCTGAACTTGCGGCGCAGGACGTACGTCGGTGCCGTCGACAACCCGAACCCGAAGTTGATCAGGCCCCACGAGTGGAACAACGGCGCGGCCAGCACGACGGTGGAGTTGCCGCGGTACGGGATGGCGCCGAAGTAGGCCAGCAGCGGCTTGAGGTCCTTGGGCTCCTCGCGGCGCGCGCCCTTGGGCAGGCCGGTCGTGCCGGAGGTGAAGATGATGATCTGGCCCGACTTCTCGGGCTTGTCGTGGGGGTCGGACGGCATGTCCGCGCTGATCGAGGCCACCGTCGGGAGGTCGTCCGGGGCGTCGTCGTCGGCCCAGGCGAGCACGATCGACTCGCGAGGGATGTTCTTGGCGACCTCGAGGAACTCCGAGTCGATGACGGCGAGCTCCGCCCCCTCGCGCTTGGTGAGCTCGGTCAGCTGGGAGGAGCTGGCCATCGTGTTCAGCAGCAGCAAGCGGCCGCCGGCCTGCATGACGGCGACGAGCGTCATCACCAGGTAGCGGTGGTTGCGCTGCAGCACCGCGACGGAGACGCCAGGACCGACGCCTCGGTCCTTCAGGGCCTGGGTGTATCGGTCGATGTCGGCCTTGAGCTCGCCCCACGTGATGTCGCCGGCGTCGTCGTGGATCGCGGTCTGCTGCGGGAAGCGAGCCGCGGTGGCGGCCACGCCGGACGGGAAGCCGGGCCCCCACGTGCGCAGCGCCTTGGCCGCCTTCAGGCCGCGAGCCGGGGACGTGGGTTGGATGATGCCGATCCGCCGCAGGACCTTCAGCTTGAACCCGATGTCACCCATGTCGCTCCTCACGTGGCTGGACCCCGAAACTAACCCGGAGTCACGGTGCCCGCGAGCGTAACAGTGTTTTACATCTCCTCCGCCGGAGCGTCGCGGAGGCCACACGCCCCAGGGCCTACGCTCCGCCGGCCGCCGCGAGCTGCTCCATCTCCGCCTCGGTGAAGACCCGGGAACGGATGATGAACCGGTGACCCGTCGGCCCCTCGATCGAGAAGCCGGCGCCTCGGCCGGGTACGACGTCGATCGTGATGTGGGTGTGCGACCAGTAGGCGAACTGCTCTCGGGAGATGTGCACCGGCACGATGCCCTCGGGATCGACGTCGCTGGCACCGATGTCGAGGTCACCCAGGTGGACGTCGGACGGACCGACGATGAAGAACCCCCGGGTGTAGCACATGGGGGCGGACCCGTCGCAGCACCCGCCGGACTGGTGGAACATCAAGGGCTGGCCGTGGGACGCCCGGAGGCTGCGGAGCAGGTCCGCAGCCTCCGGGGTGACGTCCACGCGCCGGACCGGGTCGTCCGCCGGGGACGTCCCACCCGCGGTGGCCGACGGGGGGCCCTCCATCAGAAGAAGCCCTGCGCGTTCTGCGAGTACGAGACGAGCAGGTTCTTCGTCTGCTGGTAGTGGTCGAGCATCATCGAGTGGTTCTCCCGCCCGATGCCCGACGACTTGTACCCGCCGAAGGCCGCGTGGGCCGGGTAGGCGTGGTAGCAGTTCGTCCACACGCGTCCGGCCTGGATGTCGCGGCCGGCCCGGTAGGCGGTGTTCGTGTCGCGCGACCAGACGCCGGCTCCGAGTCCGTAGAGCGTGTCGTTGGCGATGCTCATCGCGTCGTCGTAGTCGTCGAACCCGGTGACCGAGACGACCGGGCCGAAGATCTCCTCCTGGAAGATCCGCATCTTGTTGTGACCCTGGAAGATCGTCGGCGCGACGTAGTAGCCGCCCGAGAGGTCGCCACCGAGGTCGACACGCTCACCACCGGTGATGATGCGGGCGCCCTCCTGCACGCCGATCTCGAAGTAGCTCAGGATCTTCTCGAGCTGGTCGTTGCTGGCCTGGGCGCCGATCATCGTGTCGGTGTCGAGGGGGTTGCCCTGCTTGACCGCCTTCGTGCGCTCGGTCGCCGCCGGCAGGAACTGCTCGAGGATCGAGTTCTGGATCAACGCGCGGCTCGGGCAGGTGCAGACCTCGCCCTGGTTGAGCGCGAACATCGTGAAGCCCTCGAGCGCCTTGTCGTAGAACGCGTCGTCGGTGCTGGCGACGTCCTCGAAGAAGATGTTCGGGCTCTTGCCGCCGAGCTCCAGCGTGACGGGGATGAGGTTCTGGCTGGCCATCTGCATGATGAGGCGGCCGGTCGTGGTCTCACCGGTGAAGGCGATCTTGCGGATGCGGTTGCTCGAGGCCAGCGGGGCACCGGCCTCGGCGCCGAAGCCGTTGACGACGTTGAGCACGCCCGGGGGCAGGAGGTCGGCGACGAGCTCCATCAGGAGCATGATCGACGCCGGCGTCTGCTCGGCGGGCTTCAGCACGACGGCGTTGCCGGCCGCGAGCGCAGGCGCCAGCTTCCAGGTCGCCATCAGCAGGGGGAAGTTCCAGGGGATGATCTGGCCGACGACGCCGAGCGGCTCGTGGAAGTGGTAGGCCACGGTGTCGTCGTCGATCTGCGACAGGTGACCCTCCTGCGCACGGATCGCGCCGGCGAAGTACCGGAAGTGGTCGACCGCGAGCGGGAGGTCGGCGGCCATCGTCTCGCGGACCGGCTTGCCGTTGTCCCACGTCTCGCCGACAGCGAGCATCTCGAGGTTCTCCTCGATGCGGTCGGCGATCTTGTTGAGGATGTTCGCGCGCTCGGCGACCGAGGTCTTGCCCCAGGCCGGAGCGGCGGCGTGCGCGGCGTCGAGCGCCTTCTCGATGTCCTCGGCGTTGCCGCGGGCGATCTCGGTGAACACCTTGCCGTTGACCGGCGAGACGTTCTCGAAGTACTCACCGGAGGACGGGGCGACGTACTCGCCGCCGATCCAGTGGTCGTAGCGGGACTTGTAGGTGACGACGGAACCCTCGGTTCCGGGCTGGGCGTAGACGCTCACGGGGTGCTCCTTCATGACAGGTGGACGAGCGGTCTGACGGGCGACCGCGTGCGTGTGACGCTAGTCACGGCCACGTTGCAACGACGTTGGCAACGTCGCGACCGGGCTCGTCGACCCTCAGAGCGACAGCTCGGCGTCCAGCCGGTCGACCTGCCCGACCACCTCGGCGTGTCGTGGAGAGCTGCTCGGCAGCACCTCGAGCACACGGAGCCAGACGTCGAGGTCGTCGCGCCCGTGCGGGGTGTCGGCGAAGGACAGCAGGGCGTCGACGTCGTCGCTGGCCAGCAGCGCCGAGCGCAAGCGTCGGTGGACCGCGTCGCGCAGGTCCTCCACACCGGGGGCGGTCGACGCCGGAAGCACCGGTCCGCAGTACGCGGCCACGGCACGGCGGAGGCGACCGGCTGCGATCTCCTCCAGGACGTCACTGACGTCGGTGCGGATCGGCTGGGCGAGCCGGTAGGGCCGGGACCGCAGCTCGATCGGCCCGAGCACCTGCCGCAGGCGGGAGACCTCGGCGCGGATCGTGACCGCCGCCTGCTCCTCCTCACTCAACCCCAGCGCGAGCTCGGCGGTGGTGAGTCCGTCGCCGGACAGGGCGAGCAGGAGCAGCAGCTCGCTGTGGCGCAGGCTGAGGCGGCTCGTGGTGGGCCCGGACCGCAGGGTGGCACCGTGGCTGCCGAGCACGTCGAGGCGGGGCATCGACCACCCGCCGCTGCGCACCGGGCTGCGCTCGTGGTCGAGTCGCAGGATGCGCAGCTCGGCCTCGACGGCAGCCACCGTCGCCCGGACGAGGGACAGGCTCTGGTTGGTGGCGACCTCCGGACCCCCGGTGAGGTCGAGGACTCCGAGGATCGCCCCGGTGTCGGGGTCGTGGATCGGTGCCGCCGAGCAGCTCCACGGCGTCACGGGACGCGCGAGGTGCTCGGGGCCGAGGAACTGCACCGGACGGTCGAGGGCGAGAGCCGTGCCCGGGGCGTTCGTGCCGGCGCTGCGCTCGCTCCAGTCGGCGCCCTCGACGAAGTGCATGCCCTCGGCACGCGAGCGAAGGCCGTGCGAACCCTCGACCCACAGCAGCTGTCCCGCGGCATCGCTGACCGCGACGAGCAACCCGGCCTCCCCCGCGCTCTCGACGAGCAGTCGCCGGATGACCGGCATGCCCGCGGCCAACGGGTGCCAGCTGCGGATCTCGGCGAGCTCGTCGTCGTCGAGGTTCACACGCGGGAGGTCGAGCTCGGGGTCCAGCCCGCCGTCGAGGCTGCGGCGCCACGACTCGAGCACCAGGCTGCGCACGGAGGGGTCGGCCCTCCCGGAGGACACGAAGTCGTCGTGCGCCCGGTGCAGGTGTCTCGTCAGCCGGTCCGGGTCCGCACCCGGAGGGACTGCGAAGTCGTCGCTTCGCCCCATGGCCGCAGTGTACGTGGCCATGTGATGCACGTCACCGGCCTTCGGACCCTCTCCCCGGAGCCGACGGGCGGAAGCCGCGCGCGTGCTCAGGCGACGATGTCGGAGACGGGCCGGCTCGAGACGGCTCCGAGGTCGAGCGAGGACGAGCCGATGCCGCGGCGCACCACCTCCGCGCCGAGCGCGGCGACCATCGCACCGTTGTCGGTGCACAGGGACGGTCGCGGGATGCGCACCTCGATCCCCGCGGCGTCCGCCCGCTGCTGCACCATCTCGCGGAGCCGACCGTTGGCCGCCACGCCACCGCCGACGACGAGGGTGTCGACGTCGTGGTCGCGGCAGGCCTGGATCGTCTTGCGCGTGAGGACGTCGACCACCGCGTCCTGGAACGAGGCCGCGACGTCCGCCACGTCGATCGACCTGCCCGCCGCCTGCTCGCGCTGGACGTGGCGCGAGACGGCGCTCTTCAGGCCGGAGAAGGAGAAGTCGTACCGGTAGCGCTGCGCGTCCTTCGCGGCCGTGAGCCCGCGCGGGAAGGCGATCGCCGAGCCGTCGCCCTCACGGGCCACGCGGTCGATGTGCGGGCCACCCGGGTACGGCAGCCCGAGCAGCCGGGCGACCTTGTCGAACGCCTCCCCCGCGGCGTCGTCGATCGTCGACCCGAGCATCGTGACGTCGCTGGTGATGTCGTCGACGAGCAGGATCTCGGTGTGGCCACCGCTGACGAGCAGCGCGGCGACGCGGCGGTCGAGCCGGCCGTGCTGCAGCTGGTCCACCGCGACGTGGGAGACGAGGTGGTTGAGGCCGTAGAGCGGCTTGTCGTGCGCCACGGCGAGCGCCTTGGCAGCGGCGACGCCCACCAGGAGCGCCCCGGTGAGCCCCGGGCCGTTGGTGACGGCGATGGCATCGACGTCACGGACGTCGATGCCGGCCTGCTCGTAGGCGAGCTCCAGGGTCGGCACCATCGCCTCCAGGTGCGCCCTGCTGGCCACCTCGGGCACCACGCCACCGAACCGGACGTGCTCGTCGACGCTCGAGGCGACCGCGTGCGCGAGCATCTCGGTCCCCCGGACGATGCCCACGCCGGTCTCGTCGCAGGAGGTCTCGATGCCGAGGACGACGGGTTCGCTCACGCCCTCATTGTGCAGGACGACCACTGGTCGGCCGCCACCTGCTACTGCTCGATCGTGACCCGCCGGTCGAACGCGACGTACCCGCTGTAGTCCTGACCCACACGATCGAAGGACGACTCGATCGGGTGCGGGTAGGACCACGCGCCATCGGCCAGGACGTCGTCACCCTGCCCGACGTCCCAGTACTGCGCATCGCCCTTCCACGGGCAGTGGTAGGCCGTGGCGCTGGGCGTGAACAGCGCCTCGACCAGGCTCGACGGCGGGAAGTACCCGTTGCCCTCGATGCGGACCAGCTCGTCCTGGTCGGCCTCGGCGAGCAGCGTCGTGCCGACGAGCGCCCTCACGACGCGTCCCTCTCGGCCTGGCGGGCCGCCCGGCGGGCTGCCTTCGCCGCCTTCTCCTCGGCGTCCAGCCGTGCCGCCTCCTCGGGCGTCGGGGCGAGGCCGCCGTACCGCGCCGGGGCCCACCACTGCCCCTCGGGCGAGAGCGGGTACTCGGTGATGGCCCTGTCCAGCAGCGTCGACATCGCGTCGCGCAGCCGGGCGGTCTCGGCGACGGGGTCCTCGCCGGTCACGTCGAGCGGGGCGCCGACGTGCAGGGCGATGGTCTTGCCGCGCCCCCAGAGGTCGGACTCGTGGTCCTTGGTCTTCAGCAGCTGGGTGCCCCACGTGACCATCGGGATCAGCGGGACACCGGCCTCGGCGGCCATGCGGACGGCCCCGGTCTTGAGGTCCTTGATCTCGAAGGACCGGCTGATCGTCGCCTCGGGGAAGATGCCGACGATCTCTCCCGACCGCGCGTACTCCACGGCCTTGCGGTAGGAGGACTCTCCGGCGTCGCGGTCGACCTCGATGTGGTGGAAGGAGCGCATCAGCGGACCACCGACGGCGTGGTCGAAGGCCTCCTTCTTGGCCATGAAGCGCACGAGGCGGTTGCTGGGCTGCGCGGCGAGCCCGTCGAAGACGAAATCGACGTACCCGATGTGGTTGGCGGCCAGGATCGCGCCGCCGGTGGTCGGGATGTGCTCCGTCCCCGAGGTCTGGAACCGCATGCCGAGCGCCTTGAAGAGCGTCTTGGCGGTGACGATGACGACCGGGTAGGTGATGTCACGCATCAGGCCATCCTAGTGGACAGGTGTGCACCAGAGGTGTTCACGGATTGCGCAGTGCTCCCGAGGCACCGTCGTCGGACCTCAGAGGTCGTCGGACCTCAGAGGTCGTCGGGGGCGCCGGCGGCGAGGTCGTCAGGACGGTCCTCGCGGATGCGCACCGCAGCCTCCTCGGCACTCGCGCCGGCACCGTCGATGCCGACGTCGTCACCGACGAGCGCCTTCTCCGTGTCCTCGGCGATGCCCTCGTCCGGGGCCACGAGACGACCGGAGCGGTCGTCGCCGACCTCGTCGCCGACCGGTGCCGGAGCGTACTCGTCGGCGTAAGGATCGAGGTCGGGGACCTCCTGGCTGATCCTCTGGTCGAGGGTCTCACCCTCGGCCACCTCGGCCGCCGTCGTGCCGAAGCCCTCCCCCGGACCCCAGTTCTCGGGCGGGGAGTACCCCTCGTCGAGGACGTCCTCGACGCCACGATCGACCAGGGTGTCCTCGGGCTGCAGCTGGTCGAGGTCCTCGGAGTGGTCGCGGGCGGTGTCGTCGGGCTCGATGGGCGCATCAGTCATGTCGCCAGCCTGTCACGCCGCGTCCGATGTGCAACCACGCCGACGGTGAGCACCAGCACCACGACGAGCGCCGCGACGAGCACGGCCTCGTCCTGCCCGGCCCCGGCACGCGTAGCGGCGACGAACAGGCCGGCACCGACCGTGCTCCAGATGGTGGCCCACAGGGCCGCACCCGGCACGAGGCCCAGGAGGTAGCGAGGGACCGTCATGCCGACGAGGCCGGCGGCGGCGTTGACGGCGGTCTGAGCGCCGATCGTCAGGAAGCTCGCCGTGACCACCGGTGGACCCCACCGCTCGACCCGCTCGACCGCCCGCTGCAGCCGCGGGCCGGGTTCACGGCGGCGGATGGTCCCCGCGGCCACGGCGCGACCGATGCCGTAGGTGGCGCCGGCGCGCAGCAGCACGATGACGAACAGCGTCAGCCACGCCCATCCCCACGGCCACGAGGTGATCTCCTCCATGACGCCGCTCACGAGGTCCCTCCGTCGCGACGCCGCTCCATCACGATCGCGGTGCCGCCGCCGGCGTAGTAGCCGTGACGTCGGTCGATCTCGACGAAGCCGGCAGCGGCGTAGAGCCCGATCGCGGCGTCGTTCGACGCGCCGACCTCGAGCAGCATCCGGTCCGAGCCGGCCTCCTCGGCGACGCTCCACGCGTCCGCGAGGAGCCGGCGTGCCAGTCCTCGGCGACGTGCGTCGGGACGCACCGCGACCCGTGTGAGGTCGGCGACGTCACCCACCACCTGGACGCTCGCCCATCCGAGCGGCTCGTCGCCCACCACGAGAGCGTGCCGCAGAGGAGCGGTGACCTCGACGAGGACGAGCTCCTGCGACCACGCCTCGGGCCCGAAGGCGAGGGCCTCCAGCGCGGCGATGCCGGCAGCGTCCGCGGTCGTCGCGGGGCGCACGTCCGTCACCAGGCCGGCGTGGCGTCCGGTCGACGCAGGTAGAGCGGCTCCAGCGGCAGGACCTCGACCCGACGCCCGACGACGGCGTCGGCGAGCAGCTCCGCCGACGGGTCGAGGCGGGTGTCCGAGCCCTCGGCGGCGCGGAGGTGGTCGGCGTGCAGGAGGGCGCCACGACCGACCACGGGCACGCCCGGGTGACGCGTCGCGAGCTCGGCGGGGCGGTCGACGTGCGGTCCGTCGACGCGTCGGTCGTCGACGTACCGTGCCCAGTACACCTCTCGTCGCCGGGCGTCGATCGCGACGAGGTACTCCCCCGTCCGACCCGCTTCCACGACGTCGAGCGAGCAGACACCGTGCGTCGTCAGTCCGAGGGTCTGCGCGAGGCTGAGGGCCGTCACGACACCGACGCGGAGCCCGGTGAACGGACCGGGACCGACGCCGACGGCGACGTCGGTGAGGTCGCCCGGCGCGGCACCGGCCTGCTCGAGGGCACGGCCGATGGCCGGGGCGAGCAGCTCGCCGTGCGCCATCGCGCCCTCTCCCGTGGCGGAGCCGAGGACGGACGCGCCGTCGTGGACGGCAACACTGACGACCGGGCCGGCGGTGTCGAGGGCGAGGAGCAGCACGCTCTGAGTTTAGGCCGACCTCACCCAGGCGTCGCGGGCGCGTGACCGAAGGCAGCCGGGCTGGGGCGCGCGTCTCAGGACAGCAGCGTGGAGCGCAGCGGGACGTCGACCCATCGGGGGCCGTGCGGCTTGACGGTGACCACGCGGGGCTCGACGTCCTCGTGCGCTTCCTGCGGCGTCGTGCCGTGGGTGCCGTCGGCCTTGGTGCCGAGCGGGTCGATCGGACGGGCCTCGCGGACCTCGATCGCGACCGACAACCAGCTGTCGCTGAGCTGCTCGGCGAGGCCGGCACCCCACTCGACGACCGTGACCGACTCCTCGGCGGAGGCGTCGAGGTCGAGGTCGTCGATCTCCTCCGGGCCGCCGAGCCGGTAGGCGTCGACGTGCACGAGCCCGGGACCGTCGTCGGGCGAGGGGTGGGTGCGGGCGAGGACGAAGGTCGGCGACGTGATCGGGCCCTCGACGCCCATGGCGCGCCCGAGGCCCTGCGTGAAGGTCGTCTTGCCGGCGCCGAGGTCACCGGAGAGCACGAGCAGGTCCCCCGGGCGGACCAGCTCGGCCACACGCGAGGCCAGCTCGTGCATCGCGTCGGGCGTGGGCACCTCACGCGCCAGCCACAGCGTCTTGCCGAACTCGATGAGGGGACCGTCCTGGCTGACCGGGTGGTACTTGCGGTGCCGCCAGAACCGGATGGTGTCGGGGAGCTCCTCGCGCACGTGCAGCCAGATGCCGTCCTTGCCGCGCTCCTCCGCGGTGTCCTCGGCCACGCCGACCATGGCGGAGGCGACGCCGCGGGCCTGGATGTCGGGATCGACCGCCACGCGGCGCAGACCGAGCTTGTCGGGCCGGGACTCGTCGAACAACAGCGCCCCCATGGGCAGGCCTCGGCGTTCGACCAGCAGCCCGCCGGGGCCGGCCAGGACCTCCGCGATCGACTCCTCGGTCTCGTCCATCGCCGTGGAGGGCGGGTCGAGCGTCGGGCGCGCGCCGAAGGACCGTCGGATGATGTCGACGATCGCCGCGGCGTGCTCGGGACCGGCGTCGATGACGTCGAGCGCCCTCACGCGACCGACTCCACGAGCTCGGTGATCACCCGGGTCACCTCGACGTTCGCCTCCAGCATCACCATGTGACCGGCACCGTCGACGCGCACGAGGTCGGCGCCGGGGATGGCCTCGGCGAGCCGCTCGCTGTGCTTGATCGGCGTCAGGAGGTCCTTCGTGCCGCACACCACCACCGTGCGGGCCTCGCCGAGCGTCGTCAGGCCCTGCCGGAGGTCGAGCTCGGTGAACGCCGGGTAGAAGTCGAGCAGGACGTGCGTCGGCGCCCGCAGGATCATCTCCTCGGTCATGTCGACGTGCCGCTCCGCAGCGTCCGGCCCCACGGCCCAGCGTCGGATGACCGAGTAGCTGTTGAAGGACCGCCCCCAGTCCAGCGCCGGACCGCCGAGCCGGATGAACGGCGCGAGGCGCTGCAGCATCGGGTTGCCCCGCACGAGCCGCCCGGAGCTCGTCGCCACCAGGGCGACCCCGACGACCCGGTCGCCGAACAGCTCGGGGCGGTCGGCGGCCAGCTGCTGGATCGTCATGCCGCCCATGGAGTGCCCGACGAGCACGATCGGCCCCGACGGGACGAGCTCGGTGATGACGCGGGCGAGGTCGTCGGCGAGCTGCGCGAAGGTGGAGCCGCCGGGCGTCGCCCGGCCCGATCCCCCGTGGGAGCGGTGGTCCATGAGCACCATGCGGTACCGCCCGCGCAGCGCCAGTCGCTGGTAGTGCCACGTGTCGAGCGTGCACACCCAGCCGTGCACGAACACGATCGTGGGAGCGTCGGAGGGGCCGTCGTCAACCTCGACGTTGATCCGGACGCCGTCGGACGCGGTGACGGTGTGCACGGGGCCGCGCACGGACCCGAACTCCACGGCCTCGCCGCGCCGCTCGCGACGCTGACGACGCTTGCGGGTGTTGAGCAGGCGCGCCGTCGCGCCGGCGGCCACGAAGGCTCCGGCCGTGGACGCCGCGACGGCAGCGCGCTTGGTGGGGCTGACCATCAGTCTCCTCGGTAGCTGCGCTCGATGCGGCCGCCGAGCCGGGTGACGACCTCGTAGCCGATCGTACCGGCGGCGTCGGCCCAGTCCTCGGCGGCCGGTTCGCCCTCGTCGCCGGGCCCGAAGAGGGTCACGACGTCACCCGGACGGGCCGGGAGGTCACCGAGGTCGACGACGAGCTGGTCCATGCAGATGCGTCCGACCTGCGGGACGCGACGTCCTGCGACGGCCACCTGCGCGCGGCCCGATGCGGCGCGGAGGATTCCCTCGGCGTAGCCGAGGGGGACGAGCCCGAGGCGGGTGTCGCGCTCGGTCGTCCAGGTGTGGCCGTAGGAGACCGCGGTGCCGGCCGGGACGTCCTTGACACCCGCCAGGCGCCCGCGCAGCGTCATCACGGCGCGCAGGTCGACGTCGTGGTCCAGGCCGGGACCGGGGGCGATGCCGTAGGTGGCGATGCCGGCGCGCACGAGGTCGAGGTGGACCGAGGAACGGGTCAGCAGGGCGGCGGAGTTGGCGAGGTGGCGCAGGCCCGGGTCGAGCCCGGCGGCACGCACCTCCTCGACCGCTTGCGCGAACCTCTGCTCCTGGGCGTCGTTGGCGGGGTGGGCGGGTTCGTCGGCGCAGGCGAGGTGCGACCACACGCCGGTGACCTCGACGCGACCGGCGGCCTGCGCGCGGGCCGCCGCGGCGAGCAGCTCGGGCCACTGTGCCCCGAACGCGCCGTTGCGGGCGAGTCCGGTGTCGACCTTGAGCTGGACGCGCGCCCTCCCTCGCACCGACCCGGCGATCTCCTCGAGCTGCTGCGCCGAGGACGCCGTGACCTCGACCCCCGCCTCGACCAGGGGCGCCCAGTCGCGCCCAGGGGCGGACAACCAGCACAGCACGGGGCCGACGTCGCCCGCGGCACGCAGCGCGAGCGCCTCGTCGGGTGTCGCGACGCCCAGCCAGTCGGCTCCGGCGTCGCGCGCCGCGCGGGCGACCGGCGCCAGCCCGTGGCCGTACGCGTCGGCCTTGACGACCGCCATGAAGGCGGCGCCGGGTGCGGCGGCGGCGAGGTCCGCGACGTTGGACCGGTAGGCGTCGAGGTCGACGACGGCCTCTGCCTGGACGGTCACGATCCGCCTCCGAGGAAGCGCGCGATCGTGCGCGGCAACGCAGCGGCGACGTCCGAGGCGACGATCGGCCCACCCGGGTTGGCGGCCTCCGCGGCGCGGCCGTGCCAGAAGGCGGCGAGCGAGCCGGCGTCGAGGGGCTCCAGACCGGCCGCGAGCAGCGACCCCGCGAGACCGGCGAGGACGTCCCCGGCGCCCGCCGTGGCCAGCCAGGGCGTGCCGGACACGTTCACCCGGGCGGGTCCGTCCGGTCCGACGACGAGGGTGCGTCGGCCCTTCAGCAGCACCGTGGCCTGCCAGCGCTCGGCGGCCCGGCGCGCGTGCTCCAGCGGCGCCGCCTCGACGTCGTCGCGCTCGACGTCGAGCATCGCCGCGAGCTCCCCGGCGTGCGGGGTGAGCAGCGCCGGGCAGGGGACGGTCGCGGGCAGGTGCTCGAGCGCACCCGCGTCCACGACGACCGGGACACCGTCGTCCCACGCGTCCGCGAGTCGTCCGCCCACGTCGTCGCCTGCGCCAGGACCGACCACCCACGCCTGGACGCGGCCCCGGCCCACCACCACCTCGGGGGCACGGTCGACGACTCGCTCCGAGAGTGCCTCGGAGCCGACGAAGCGCAGCATGCCGACCGGACCGGCCTGCGCACCGGCGACGCACAGGTGCGCGGCGCCGGCGTACAGCTGCGAGCCCGCCGCGATGCCGACGACCCCGCGTCCGTACTTGTGCGTCTGCGCCTGCGGGTGCAGCCGGGCCGCCCACGTAGTTCCGTCGGCATCCTCGATTGCCTCGACCACCGGGTCGGGCAGGTGTGGAGCGAGCCCGATGTCCACGAGCAGCGGCAGGCCGACTCCTCCGACCGAGGCGGCGGGGTCGACGAGGGAGGCCACCTTGTGCGTGCCGAACGTGACGACGCGGTCGGCGGCGACGTGCGGTCCGGGGACGGTGCCGTCGTCGACACCGACGCCGGAGGGGACGTCGACGGAGACGACGACGGGACCGCGCTCGTCGATCCACTCCGCCCACTGCGCCGCGCGGTCGCGCAGGCCGGGACGCGCGCCGATGCCGAGGACCCCGTCGAGGACCCACCGGTGGCCGCCGGGTGCCTCGACGACGCGGGCGCCGGCGGTCGTGGCCGCGTCCAGTCCTCCGGCGTGGACGGAGTCGGGGTCGAGCAGGCAGAGGTCGACCCGGACACCACGGTCCAGCAGGTGCACGGCGGCGAACAACGCGTCGCCGCCGTTGTTGCCCGGGCCGACGAGCACGAGCAGCAGCTCCCCGGCGGGCACGTCGTCGAGCGCATCGGCCAGACCGCGGGCCGCACGTCGCATGAGCTCGCCGTCGGCCGTGCGCTCCATCAGCGCGGCCTCGGCGTCCCGGACGGCCTGGACGGAATGGGCTCGCAGCATCAGGCCGGCACCTCCGCCACGACGAACGCCGTGGCGACGCTCGTGTCGTGCGAGAGCGAGAGGTGCAGCGTCGCCGCGAGCTCGGCCACGCGACGTTCGGCGGCGCCGTGCAGGCGGAAGGACGGCGCACCCGCGGCGTCCGTGACCACCTCGACGTCCTGCCACGACATCCCGGCGGGTGTCCGCAGCGCCTTGACGAACGCCTCCTTGGCGGCGAAGCGCGCCGCACGCGACTCCAGCGAGAGCGCCGCCTCGGCCGCGGTGAACAGGCGCGATCCGAGCTCGGGGGTGCGCTCGAGCGTCCGGGCGAAGCGCGCCAGGTCGACGACGTCGACCCCGATGCCGTGGATCCGGGCGCTCATCGCCCTCACTCCACCGTGACGGACTTGGCGAGGTTGCGCGGCTGGTCGACGTCGTGGCCGAGTTGCGCGGCCAGCTCGCAGGCGAAGAGCTGCAACGGAACGGTCGCGACCAGCGGTTGCAGGAGCGTCGGCACCTTGGGCAACCGGATGAGCTCGTCGGCGTACGGCACCACGTCGTCGTCGCCGTCCTCGGCCAGCACGATCGTGCGCGCTCCGCGGGCACGGACCTCCTGGATGTTGCTCACGATCTTCTCCTGGAGCTGGTCGCGTGCCTTCGGCGGCACGACGACGAAGACCGGGACGCCCTCCTCGACCACGGCGATGGGGCCGTGCTTGAGCTCACCCGCGGCGAATCCCTCGGCGTGGATGTACGCGAGCTCCTTGAGCTTGAGCGCACCCTCCAGCGCGACGGGATAGCCCACGTGCCGTCCGAGGAAGAGGATCGAACGGCTGCCGGCGAGGTCGGCTGCGAGCGCTCGGACCTGCTCGGCGTCGTCGAGCATGCGCTGGATGCCGGCCGGGATCGCCTCCAGCTGCGCGATGATGGCGCCGATCTCGTCGCCGTACTTGGTGCCCTTGACCTGGGCCAGGTACAAGCCCAGCAGGTAGCAGGCGACCACCTGGGCCAGGAACCCCTTCGTCGACGCGACGGCCACCTCGGGTCCGGCGTGCGTGTAGATGACCGCATCGGACTCGCGCGGGATCGTCGAGCCGTTCGTGTTGCAGATGCTGAGCACCCGCGCCCGCTGCTGCCGGGCATACCGGATCGCCATGAGGGTGTCCATCGTCTCGCCCGACTGGCTGATCGTGACCACCAGGGTCGACCGGTCGAGGATGGGGTCGCGGTAGCGGAACTCCGAGGCCAGCTCGACCTCGCACGGCACACGCGTCCAGTGCTCGATCGCGTACTTGGCGACCATCGCCGCGTAGTAGGAGGTGCCGCACGCGATGACGATGATCTTGTCGACGGTGCGCAGCTCGTCGTCGGACAGGCGCATCTCGTCCAGGCGGAGGCGACCGTCGGGTGCGTGCCGGCCGAGGAGGGTGTCAGCGACCGCCTGGGGCTGCTCGGCGATCTCCTTGAGCATGAACCAGTCGTAGCCGCCCTTCTCGGCGGCCGAGACGTCCCAGTCGACGTGGTAGGCGGTGGTCTCGGCGTGGTTGCCGTCGAAGTCGGTGACGACGACGTCGTCGGCGCTGATGGTGACGACCTGGTCCTGACCGAGCTCGATCGCCTCGCGGGTGTACTCGATGAAGGCGGCGACATCGGAGCCGAGGAAGTTCTCCCCCTCGCCCCGACCGACGACGAGCGGGGAGTTGCGGCGGGCACCGACGACCACGTCGGGCTGGCTCGCGTCGGTGATGACGAGCGTGAACGCGCCCTCGAGGCGTCGGCAGACCGTCCGCACTGCCTCGGAGAGGTCGGGTGTCCGCTCCAGCTCGTCGTGCAGCAGGTGCGCCACGACCTCGGTGTCGGTCTCCGACAGCAGCTCGTGACCGGCCGCCTCCAGCTCCTGGCGCAGCACCGCGAAGTTCTCGATGATCCCGTTGTGGACCACGGCGATGCGCTCGGCGGAGTCGAGGTGGGGGTGGGCGTTGACGTCGTTCGGCGCACCGTGGGTGGCCCAGCGGGTGTGCCCGATGCCGCTGCCCGTCTCCGGCAGGTCCGTCTCGGCCAGCACCGCGTCGAGGTTGGTGAGCTTGCCGGCCTTCTTGGCCGACGCGATCCGACCGTCGTGGGCGAGGGCCACGCCGCCGGAGTCGTAGCCGCGGTACTCCAGGCGCCTGAGTCCGCCGAGGACGACGTCCAGGGCGGAGCGATGACCCACGTATCCGACGATTCCACACATGCGCGCCAGCCTACTAGCGCCGCCGGCGACGGCCTCCTCCCCGGCGCGACGGGGACCTGCGGATGCCGCGAGCGGGCATCACGGCAGGATGGAGCGCATGGCACGAGAGTTGTCCCCGTACGTCGAGCTCGAGCGTTCGGCGTGGGCCGCACTCGCGGGCGAGGCTCCTCAGCCGCTGTCCCAGGAGGAGATCGACCGCGTCCGCGGACTCGGCGAGGAGCTCGACCTCGAGGAGGTGCGTCAGGTCTACCTGCCGCTCACCGAGCTCATCACGATGCGGATCCGGGCCGCCGCCGGCCTGTACCGCGCGACCGAGAAGTTCCTCGGGAACCCCCAGCCGAAGCGCACGCCCTACGTCATCGGCATCGGCGGCTCGGTGGCCGTCGGCAAGTCGACGACCGCGCGCCTCATCCGCGAGCTGCTGGCCAACGCGCCGGAACGCCCGAGCGTCGAGCTCGTCACCACCGACGGGTTCCTGCTGCCGAACGCCGAGCTCGAACGTCGCGGCATCCTCGACCGCAAGGGCTTTCCGGAGTCCTACGACCGGAAGGGTCTGCTGCGCTTCGTCATGAACGTCAAGTCGGGGGCGGAGGTCGTCGAGGCGCCGCGGTACTCGCACCTGACCTACGACGTCACCGACGAGCCGACCGTCCTGCACTCCCCCGACATCGTCATCGTCGAAGGGCTCAACGTCCTCGCACCGGCTCGGCTGCGCGGTGACGGCAGCCCCGGTCTGGCGATCAGCGACTTCTTCGACTTCTCCGTCTACGTCGACGCCTCCAGCAAGGACATCCGCCGCTGGTACGTCGAGCGCTTCCTGACGTTGCGGCGCACCGCCTTCGCCGACCCCGCGTCCTACTTCCACCGCTACAGCTCCTACTCCGACGAGCAGGCACGCGACCGCGCCGAGGAGCTGTGGGACACCATCAACTGGCCCAACCTGCGCGAGAACATCCAGACCACCCGGGGCCGCGCCGACCTGGTGCTGCGCAAGGACTCCGACCACGGAGTCAAGTGGGTGCGGCTGCGCAAGATGTAGAGGGGCACGATGTAGAGGGGGCGCGCCGCCGCCCATGGTCGCGTCGCAGGGGCGCGGGCTCACGCACCGGCGTAGGTGCTGGAGTCGCCGATCCGGGCGACCGACCGCCTGCCCTCGACGCTGACCGGCACGTCGCCCGCGACCGTGACCCGGCGCATGCGGCGCTCGTGGTCGCCGTAGTCGGCGACGGCGTAGTGCTGCATGGCGCGGTTGTCCCAGATGGCGAGGTCTCCCGGCTGCCAGTCCCAGCGGACCGCGTTCTCCAGTCGGGTCACGGCACGCTGCAGCAGGTCCTGGACCTGGGCCGACTCTCGACTGCTCAGGCCCACGATGCGCTTGACGAACTGGCCGATCAACAGGCTCCGCTCCCCGGTCTCGGGGTGCACGTGCACGACCGGGTGCTCGGTCTCGAAGACCTGCGAACCGAACTCCTCGCGGTAGGCCTCCTGGGCGACGTCGACGCCGCCGATGCGTTGCTCGTCGACCTCCGCGGCGTAGTCGTAGAGGTTCGTGTGGACCGCCCACAGGCGGTCGGCCATCGCCTGGAGCGCCGGGTGCAGCGTCTCGTACGCCGCGACCGTGCTCGCCCAGACCGTGGTGCCGCCGTACGGGGTGAGCTGCTCGGGCCGCAGCAGGCTCAAGGCCGGGGGCCGGTCGCAGAACGTGACGTCGGTGTGCCAGGCGTCGGCCTTGCCGTGCTCGGAGTCGATGACGAGGACCTGGCCGTCACCCTGCACCGTCGGGTGCGGCGTCGTGGTCGGGCCGAGCAGCTCGGCCACCTCGTGGTGGGTCGTGTCGTCGAGGTGGTCCTGCCCGCGCAGGAAGACGACCCGGTGGCGGAGCAGAGCGGAGCGCACGGCCGCGACCGTGCCCGCGTCGAGCCCCCCCCCCCCCCCCCCCCCCCCCCCCCCGTGGAGGCGCAGGCCGTCGATGCGCGCGCCGACGTGCTGGCCGAGCGGGGTCACGGTGAAGGCGGAGGCCGTGCGCGTCGCAGGTCGGTCCGTGGCCCTCTCCGCTGTCGGCGTGTGGGGGTTCTCGAGCGTGGCGGTCGTGGATCGGTCCTCTCGTGCTGCGGTGCCTCCAGGGTGCTCCCGTCGACCCGTCGTCGGACGTCGTCTCACATCCCGGGAACGACCCCCGGGGACGTGTCGCGAGTGGTGCTCGACGCCCTCACCGCTCGAGCGCGAGCGCGACGACGGCGAGCGCCAGCACGCCGACACCGGCGCCCACGCCGGCGGGTCGCCGTCCGTCCGCCGGTCGTCCTGCGGCCGGAGCCGGCGTGACCACGGCCGCGAGGGCCACCACGACGGCCACCACGCCGGCGACGACGGCGACCGGTGCGCCCTGGAGCAGCGCGACCCTGACGAGCAGCAGGCCGAGGACGACGAGCGTCGCGACCGTCCTCCGCCACGCCAGCGTCGTCCGTTCCGGGGCCAATGGCGACGGCGTGCTCACCCGCGCGCGCCGATGACCAGCATCGCCACCGCGGCCAGCGCGACGACGACGGCCAGGACGGCCCCCGCGACGTTCGATGGCAGCGGAGCCGAGGTGCGCATCGCCCGCTCGGTCCTCACCCAACCGCTCCAGGCCCCGGCGACGCACCCGAGGGCTGCGACGGCCAGCAGCACCGAGAGGGTCGCGGCGACGACGTCGCGCACCCCGAGGTCGACGACGTGGACGGCCGCGGCACCGGCGAGCAGAGCGAGGGACGTCCGGACCCACGCGAGGAAGGTGCGCTCGTTGGCGAGGCTGAAGCGTGGGTCGGGGTCGGTGCCCGCGCCGTAGACGCGGCGCGGCCAGCGCCGATCCGGTGTCGTCATCGTCGTCCTCCTCCTGGTCCGAACCTGGTGCCGTGAGTGCGGCTCGCCTCAGAGGCGGCGCACGTACTCCGCCGCCCAGGCGGTCTGCCGATACCCGAGGGCCTCGTTCACGGCGATCATGTGCGTGTTCGAGGCAGCGTTCCAGGTGCTGATGCGGCGACGTTCGCGCAGGAGGTCCGCGGCCTCGCGCATGGCGTGGCGCTTCAGCGCCAGTCCGAGTCCCCGTCCCCGGTGCTCGGGCAGCACGAGGGTGTCCCACTGGTAGGCCTCGACGCCGTCGGCGGCGAAGACCAGCTGCGTGTGGCCGACGAGCCGACCGTCGGGGGCCACCGCGGCCGCCGTCTGCGCGATGCGACCCTGGTCGTTCCACGACCGCTCCTCGTGCCGCACGCGCTCGGCGTCCCAGAACTCGTTCTCCAGTCCGTCCTCACCCGAGGGCGCCTCGCTCAGCAGCACGTGGCGCAGGTGGGCGTACTGGTCGATCCACTGCTCGGGGCAGGTGCGCCACGCGACGAGGCGGTCGCCGGGCTGGAGCACAGGGGCGGGCACCTCGGCGACCGGTAGGGCGAGCTCCCGGATCGCGTCGAGGATGTCGGGGGCGAAGCCTCGTGCCGTGGCGAAGGACGAACCCGCGCCGCCGGACTCGTCGACGCCCCACAGTGCCTCGGCCCGCAGGAGCGTGCGGCCCTCGCGTCGGGCGACGTCGGCGAGCGCGTCGAGGAGCTCCGTGCCGACCCCGCGTCGCCGGTGCGTGGACCGCACGAACACCTCGACGTACGCGGAGTCGAGGTTGTCCTGCGTCGGCAGGGAGACGTACCCGCCCCCGACGGTCTGCTCGTCGACGACCGCCGCCAGCAGGACGTGCCGACCGTAGTCGTCGTCGGTGAGGTTCACCCGCTTCTCGGGCGCACCCCACGGCTGGTCGAACGGCCGGTCGTAGCAGGCCGCGTAGGCGTCGTGGAAGCGCGCGAAGTCCTCCTCGTCGCGCAGGTCGACGCGGCGCACGGTGGTCATGGTCTGAGCGTAGGAGACGGAGTGCGCGGGCGGACCTGGATCAACGGACGAGGTGGACGGTGCGCGCCCGCGGACGGAAGCCGACGCCGGCGTAGAAGGTTGCCGCTGATAGATCCTCGTCCGCGCGAGCGCAGACGCGAGCACGAGTGGCGCCGGCGTCGCGAGCGGCCGAGAGCGCAGCGTGGATCGCGGCGCGGGCGTGACCGAGACGTCGGTGCCGGGGGTCGGTGGCGACCGGTTCGAGCGCGACGACCCCGCTGGCGTCGTCGAGCCAGGCGTGGCACGTGCCGGCCAGCGTCCGGTCGGTGAGCACCGTCGCGACGTCGAGCACCCCGCGGTAGCGAGGATCGGCCCCCATCGCGGCGAACGAGCCTGACGACGGCCCGTCCTCGACGATCCCGAACGCTGAGCGGTGCAACGCGGCGCTGGCGGCGGGTTGGGTTCGGCTCACGGCGGTGACGACTGATGCGCCGTCGGGCACGGAGGGGTGCCGCAGCGTCAGCCTCGAGATCGCACCAGAGGTGGTCGTAGACCGGACCCGCGCTGGCGCTTCGCTTCCCGCGACGTCGCAGCTCAGCGAGCAGCGACTCCTCGACGTTTGAGCACGTGACGACCTGGCGGGCACCGGGCGCGCGGTCGAACCACTCCAGGACCTCGTCGAGGACCTCGGGCGCCGTCGCGTCGACCTGAAGGTCCAATCGCCCGGATCGACCGACTCGAGCCCATGCCACGCACCGACCGTCGAGAGACCAGCTGGCGACCCGCTCCCAGTTCTCGGCGTCGTCCAAGAACCAGAAGGAGACCAGCTCACCGGGGTGCCAGCGCGAGCGAGTCGTCAGGGCGCGAGTAGCGAGCTCGACGATCGACTCGAGCTGCGCCGGTCCGCGACCCTCGACTCGGCGCAGACCTGACGCCGTCACGACCTCCAGGGCGTCCGATGCCATGTCGGCAGGCTAGGCAGGGACGTCGGCGCCCGTGGTCGAGAGCGTCCACAGATCCTGCCAAGGAGCGATGTGGGTGTCGGCGAGCGGCTCTAGAATGGGAACACATCGTCGATAGAAGGATCGATCCCATGGCCGTCGCACCGTCGGAGCTCACCACCACCTCGGTGGTCGAGAAGCTCACCGTCGTGCACGACCTGCTCTCGTCCATCGACACCTCCGACTACGCACGCCTCTCCCCCGACGACCAGCGCTCGAGCGCCCGGTCGCTGGCGCGGTTGAAGGCCCGGGTCGCCGCGCACGAGCTGGCGGCCGTCGCGGCGGTGGAGTCCGCGGGGACCGCTCGGCGTGAGGGGGCCTCCTCGACCGGGTCGCTGCTGGCCGGT